>RRBB01001126.1:0-369 GCA_006543605.1 Rhodococcus sp. WS4 | reverse complement strand
CGAGGGTGGTCCGCTTGAACGTGTCGGCGGCGCGCTTGGCGATGATCCGGCCGACGCGGGGGCTGCCGGTGAAGCTGATCTTGTCGATACCGGGGTGGGCCGCGAGCGCGTCGCCGGCGACCTCGCCCAGTCCGGGCACGATGTTGACGGTGCCTGCGGGCAGTCCGGCCTCCACCAGGAGACTCGCGAGGTGAAGGATCGACAGCGGTGCGTCCTCCGGCGGCTTCACCACCAGGGTGTTCCCGGCGGCGAGCGCGGGGGCGATCTTCCATGCCGAGATCATCAGCGGGGTGTTCCACGGGACGATCGCGCCGATCACGCCGACCGGTTCGCGGACGGTGTACGAGTGGGTGGGCTGGCCGAAGTAGC
>RRBB01001125.1:0-370 GCA_006543605.1 Rhodococcus sp. WS4 | reverse complement strand
CTCGATGGGCCGCCTCGACCTTGTACTCGGTCGTATACGACCGGCGGGAACGGGACATGGTGAACATCCTTCCAGCGAGACCTCTGGTCCCGCTATCTCGGTGTCCACTATTCGGGGGGAACCCCACTCGACGCCCGCTGGGCCGTCAAGGGCGAGGACCTGTTCTGGTGTGGCTACAAGGTGCACTACTCCGAGACCTGCGGCACACCGCCCGAGCGCTGCGCACCCGGTGGCGAGGACGGCGAGGTGCCCAACATCATCACGAACGTGGCGGTCACCCACGCCGCCGTGCCGGACGTGGCGATGACCGCACCGATCCACCAGGCGCTCGAGGCCCGCGATCTGCTGCCCGGCGAGCACTACGTGGATT
>RRBB01001124.1:0-371 GCA_006543605.1 Rhodococcus sp. WS4 | reverse complement strand
GGTAGACCTGCAAATTCGCCACGGTGTCCGGGCAGCACATCATGGTGCCGTCGATGGCCGTGACCAGTAGCCCCCGCCAGTACACGCCCTTCGTGGCCAGGCCGGCGGCCGGGCCACGGAGCAGGTCGAACAGGGCACGCAACGGTGCCGGGCCGATCCGGCGTCGGGCCTGGGCCAGCGCTCCGGCGGTCGGGGTGGCCACCGCGAGCCCGTCGTGAGCCTGTCAAGACTTCTGTGTAAGTCATTGCGTTTCGGACTATTTGACGTGACCGGCCAGCCGGTCTGGGTAGGCGAGGACGAGGGCGCCGAGGGCGGCGGTCCAGCCCTGGACCTTGGCGCCTTCGACGAGTGTGGGTGGGGCCTTGCGGTGG
>RRBB01001123.1:0-377 GCA_006543605.1 Rhodococcus sp. WS4 | reverse complement strand
GGCACTTTGCGGGCGCTGGCACACCGAGACACCGCGATCACCACACTGTCGGCCCGGTTCGACCCGGCCACCGGCCGCATCGCCGCACCCACCACGGCGGCGGAGTACGTCCCGCCCGGATTCGCCCGGGGCGTGGTGCGGCAGCTCACAGCGCGCTCACACCGCGCCGCCGGTGCGGCAGACGCGCGGCTGCGGATCACCGACGTGCAAGCACCACCCCGGACCTCCGCGATGGCCCGGCTTTCCGCAGCGGATCGACAACTCGCACAGCTTGCCGTCACCGGTCACGAGCTGGTGTTGACGGTGAAGCTGCCCACCTGCCCCGCCCCGGCGGGGCGGGCGCAGTGGCGCAGTGTCCGGCTGACCGCGACCATCCC
>RRBB01001122.1:0-378 GCA_006543605.1 Rhodococcus sp. WS4 | reverse complement strand
CGTACCAGTCGGCCTTGTACTCGAGCATCGACCGGAACTCGGACCAACTCGCATCCGAGATCGCCCGAGACAACGACCGATTCCTGACCATGTTCCGCACACTCAGATCCTCGATGGCGATCACTTGGTTTTCGCGCACCAGCCGAGTGGAGAGTGTGTGCAGATAATCGCGCCGCCGATCGGCGATCCGGCCATGAATCTTCGCGACCTTCAGTCGGGCCTTGGCCCGGTTACGGGATCCCTTCTCCTTCCTGGCCAGCACCCGCTGCGCCTTCGCCAGCCGCGCACGGTCCCTGCCCTCGTGGCGCGGGTTGGTGATCTTCTCCCCCGTCGAGAGCGTGTAGAGGCTCGTGATCCCGGCGTCGAGCCCGACCACCC
>RRBB01001121.1:0-379 GCA_006543605.1 Rhodococcus sp. WS4 | reverse complement strand
ATTCAGGCCCGGAACCCGGTCGGCGCGCTGGATGCGGTACTGCGCGCGGGCCGCCTCGATATCCAGGAGGGTCTGGCGCAGCGAGCGGTTGTTATCCAGGGCCACGCCCACCAGGCGGCGTAGTTCGGCATCGACGATGAAACTCTTCCAGTCCAGCGTGTCGATCGCCGCGCCCTGGCGCTGGGCGGCGGCGCCGCTCCAGCTGTCGGCCACCGGCGCGGCGGGACGTTCGTAGGTCGGCGCCATGGAGCAGGCGCCGAGGGTCAGGGCGATCAGCAACGCCGATACGCCGAATGCAGGTTTGCGCATCTCGCTCACTCCCCGGCCGTAGCGGCCTGTTCGATGGGCGCCGGCCTGCTGCGCAGCAGCGACAGCAGCC
>RRBB01001120.1:0-379 GCA_006543605.1 Rhodococcus sp. WS4 | reverse complement strand
CATGACATCGACGCCATACTTTTCGCCAACGCCTATCGGAGCCCATCGACATGTCCCTGGCCAATCTATGCAGGAGCGGAGCCATGCTGGTCTGCGCAGCATTCAGCGGAGGCGCCGGCGCGAGCGACGCCGGAGCATTGCTCGAAGCCGCGCGTCGCGGCGATACCGCGCAGGTCGCCAGCCTGCTCGAACGCAAGGTCGAGGTCGACGCGCCCAGCGCCGACGGTAGCACCCCGCTGCTGCTGGCCACCGCCAACGACCACCTGGCGGTGGCGCGCCAGTTGATCGAGGCCGGCGCCGACGTCAACCGGCAGAACAGCCGGCTCGACAGCCCGTATCTGCTGGCCGGCGCCGAGGGCCGCCTGGAAATCCTGCGCCT
>RRBB01001119.1:0-380 GCA_006543605.1 Rhodococcus sp. WS4 | reverse complement strand
TATCATGAGTGACCAGCACAATGGTACGCCCCAGCAAACGGTGAATGCGCGTCATCTCTTGTTGCAACGCGCCGCGCGTTACCGGGTCCAGTGCGCCAAAAGGTTCATCCATTAGTAAGACTTGCGGATCGGCAGCCAGTGCACGCGCCACTCCCACACGTTGCTGCTGACCACCGGAAAGCTGATGCGGATAACGCTCACGCAAATTTGACTCCAGCCCCAGTAGCGCCATTAATTCGTCGATACGATCGTCAATCCGCGCCCGCGACCATTTTTGTAATTGCGGCACGGTAGCGATGTTTTGCGCCACGCTCCAGTGGGGGAACAGGCCAATAGATTGAATGGCATAGCCCATCCGGCGGCGCAACTCCAGTACTGGC
>RRBB01001118.1:0-381 GCA_006543605.1 Rhodococcus sp. WS4 | reverse complement strand
GAGAAGCACGACCCGTGCGTATTTTGCTGATTTGGGTTTTGAACGCTTCTACGCATTTGTCCATGCGTACTTCAGCATCTTTTCTGATATCGCTAATCACGTTACGAATCCTTGAAAACTTGTCTCAGTCAGACCAGACAGTCACACACAGTGGAAGTGTGCTAAGTATAGCCCTGATTAAACATATTACGGGTAATCGTCTGGATTATTAGGCTATTTTATTTGCCATTTTGGCCCCGGGCAGTGCTCGCCATCCTCACGTACTTTTGTACGCTCCGGTTGCTGCGCGCTGGCCGTGACCAAACTGCCTGCAACAATAACGCCTTATAACCAGACTTACGCCCCCGCGATACTTACGCGGAATCTTACCCTTATTTATCC
>RRBB01001117.1:0-382 GCA_006543605.1 Rhodococcus sp. WS4 | reverse complement strand
AAAATACTTTTAATAACAAAAATATCTCATTGATCAATATGAAAAATAAAAACCTAGAATTCACTTTAAGTTGAGACGAAAAGGCGGCGCATGACGCTGCGCGCTGCCCGCCCCGGCGTCCGCTTGCCGCCTTCGCTGCGCAGGGCGAACGAGGCCGCGCGCGTTATCCGCCGACACGCCTCTCTGGGGAAGGACGGCGGCACGGAAAACTCTTCTTCGACAACGACTTCCGCGTAGAACCTGATCCATCGCCTGCGCTCGCGCGAACTCACGCAGGCGACGACCAGGACGAAGGACCTAGGCCTTCCGCCACCCCTGCAACTGATTGCGGATCGGCAACTCGCGGATGCGCTTGCCGGTGGCGGCGAAGATCGCGTTGCAC
>RRBB01000111.1:0-34040 GCA_006543605.1 Rhodococcus sp. WS4 | reverse complement strand
TTCCGAGACGGATGAGGTGGCCGGCGCCGTCGAAGGTCCGGTGTGCGTCGTGGGCGGCGGATCGACGATCGAGCAGTTCCGTTGCCATTTCGGTCGACGGCCACAACTGGTCGTCCGCGCCGGTCAGGCACAGCAGCGGCGGCGTCGCCTCGTCGGACCGCAGCGCGGCCTCAGGGGGTGCGGCGGCGAGACCGGACCGGTACGCGGCGCCCAGTCGCAGCAGGCTCGGCCGGTGGGCGGCGATGTCGTGGTGCGCCCGCCACGCGCTGCGGATCAGTTGGGGCATCAGCTCGCCTCCCGGCAGCGGCGCCCACGGCACGGGCCGGCCGTTCGACGTCCACGACGGGGTGTCGGCGACCTCCCCGTCGGGTCCGATCGCCTGCCACGACACCGAACTCGGGCTCACCAGGATCAGGCCGGCGACGGGAAGATTTCCTGCGCAGGCCGCGGCGAGCACACCCTCCGCGCCGCGCGAGATCGCCATCGCGGTGAGCCGGTTCGCGTCCACCGACTGCTGCGCACCCAACGCCCGGACTGCCGAGGCGAACCGCTCGAGCGGAATGTTCACCAGCGTCGCCTCGGTACTCGACTCGTCCACCCATGAATAGGCCAGTGCGGCATAACCGTTGGACGCCAGCACCCCGATCGTAAAGCGTTGGGAGTCGACGCCGCCCTCCGATCCGCCGAAGCAGGCGACGGCCGGCCAGCCGCCGGGCGGCGCGTCCCCGGCGGGCAACGCCAGCAGCGCCGGCCGCCCGCCCACGTCCAGCGGACGAACGGACACCCCAGGGGCGCTCACGCGACGCGTCACCGTCCGCCGTGCGATTCCGTCCGGAGAGGTCGCCTCGACCGTGACCAGCCAGGCGTCGGGCGGGGGCACGAACAGGTCGGGCACCCGGCCCTCCGACACGAAACGCATGGCCCACAGCGGCGCGTCGGCGTCCGCCACCGCCCAGTCGCC
Organism: Rhodococcus sp. WS4; assembly: GCA_006543605.1. GTDB lineage: Bacteria > Actinomycetota > Actinomycetes > Mycobacteriales > Mycobacteriaceae > Rhodococcus_F. The sequence goes on along the minus strand of RRBB01000111.1, from coordinate 33,079 downwards.
GCGGTCCGGAACCTGCGCGGAGACGTCGACGATCCCCTCGGCCGGGACGGTGAAACTGGCCTCCGACCGCCACTGCGCACCGAACAGGTCGGCGCCGGTGGTGCGGATTGTCACCGGCGCGCCGGGCGTGGCGCCGCGCACGACGAGCGAGAACGCCTCGTCGTGGCGTGAATCCGCCGGAACGTCGAGGGCGAGGGAACCGGTCGACACATCCGCGGCCGGCGCCGGTTGCGGCGTCACCTCGGGCTCCGTCGAAGACTGCGACTCGAGCAACTGCGACCGCTTCTCGAACCAGCCGGGGAACACCGCCGACACCAGGCCCGCGACACCCATCAGGGTGAACGGCAGCACCCAGTAGCAGGCGACCGACAGGGTGTCGCCGGCGTCGCGCATGGTGGCGTCGCCGTCGACGATCGGCGGGATCAGCGAGAACACGGTCATCAGTCCGAACGCGGCCACCCACATCCACGTCATCGCCGTCGTGACGTACCGGAATCCGCCGCTCGCCGCGGTCTGCGCGTCCACACCCGCCTCCGCGTACTCGCGCACGAAGGGCCGCCCGACCAGGACGCCGACGGCCGCGATCGCGAACAACCCGAAGTTGCTGAGCGGCTGCAGCCACCGCTCGAGGACGGCGTCGTCCACGGTGAGCGCCGCGATCAGCAGCAGCCCGAAAACGGCGACGGTGCCGACCTCGAGGGTGCGCCACGGCTGGTGCCGCATCCGCTGCAGCACCTGACCTGCCAGCGCGATGCCGAACGCGATCGCGACGGCAGCGACGAATCCGGTGTTGCCCACCAGGATCCAATAGACGATCCACGGTGCAAATCCGATGACGAATCCCATTGCCCTGCCCCACTGGTCGACTCACCATATTGTCGGTCCTCGGGCGGGCGCGGGGTGCCGATTCACCGAAGGTGGGCGCGGATCACTGCGCGAGCGATTCCGCCAGTTCGCAGAAGCGTTGCACCGTGACCCCGGCGAACGTCGGGTTGTACGCCACCGCCAAACCGATCGCCGGGCGCAGCGCTGGGGGAACGAGCGGCCGGAACCGCACACCGGCGCCGGCCCGCTTCGACGAACTCGACGGAACGAGCGCCCAGCCGAAGCCACTCTCCACCAGAAACAGCACCGTCTGCACCTGTACCGCCTCCTGGGTGACTCGCGGCGAGAACTTCGCCTCCTCGAACAGAATCGAGGTCAGCGCATGCAGCCCGGGCAGTCCCGACGTCGTGTAGTCGATGAACGGCTCGTCGCGCAGGTCATCGAGCGAGACCCCCTCCTTCGCCGCCAACCGGTGCCGCACGGGAAGCGCAACGACGAAGTGATCACGCTCCACGGTGATGTAGCGGATGTCGCTGCGCCGGGACAGCGGTACCCGCACGATCCCGACGTCGAGGTGATTCTGCTCGAGGGAGTCGATCAGTTCGGCGTTGGTGAGTTCCGAGAACTTCAGCACGATGTCGGGGTACTGCTTCTGGAAGGCCGGCAGCAACCGCGGGAGCAGGATGTTCTTGGCGGACCCGACGAAACCCACGCGCAGTCCGCCACTGAATCCGTGCGCGGTGGATCGCGCCACCCTGGCCACTTCCTCGGCGTGGAAGAGCGCGGCCCGGGCATCGGTGAGCGCCGCCTCGCCCGCCGTGGTCAACCGCACCCGGTGGGTGGACCGGACGAACAGTTCCGCGCCGATCTCCTCTTCGAGTTTGCGGATCGACACGGACAGCGGCGGCTGCGTCATATGCAGGCGTTCCGCTGCCGCGCGGAAGTTCAGGGTGTCGGCGACAGCGACGAATTGCTGCAGTTGACGTAGGTCCATGGTGATATCCCATCCGAATCAAGTGATGCCGATCAATGCGCTTCCCTTGTATTGAACACACCCCCGTCGGCACTGTGACTCAGACAACAGTCTTCGAGCATTCGTCCCCCACATCACCGCGGAGGCCCCTCTATGACACCTGCGAACCCCGTTCCCGCACTCGACAATTTCGAGAAGGCGTTCCGCCCCCGATCCGTCGCGGTCATCGGCGCGTCCGACGACGCGACGCGCATCTCCGGGCGTGCCCTGCACTACCTGATCCGCGCCGGCTATCGGGGGGAGATCTACCCGGTCAACCACCGCCGCGACACGGTCCAGGGGCTCCGAGCCTTCCCCACCCTCGCCGACGTCCCGCGGACTCCCGACATCGCGTTGATCGCCCTTCCGTCGCGACTGCTCGAGGACGCCCTCACCGACTGCGTCGAGCACGGCGTCGGCGCGGCGGTCGTCTACGCGGCGGGCTTCGCCGAGACCGGGTCGGGCGGCGGTGCGCTGCAGGACCGGCTCGCCGCCATCGCAGCGGCGGGCAACATCCGCCTGTTCGGCCCCAATTGCCTCGGGTTGCTCCACACCGACAGCGGATTCACGGGCACGTTCAGCAGCGCGTTCGACAAAGCCCTGCCGACTCCGGGTGGCGCAGCCATCGTCAGCCAAAGCGGTGCCTACGGTGGGCATCTCGCGTATCTGTGCGAGAAGCGTGGAATCGGTGTCGGCTACTGGGTGTCCACCGGCAACGAGGCGGGCACCGACGTCGCGGACTGCATCCACTGGCTCGCCCTCCAGGACGACGTGAGCGTGATCCTAGCCTATGCCGAAGGAATCCGTGACGGCGAGTCGTTCCGGGCCGCATTGCGCGCCGCGCACGATCACCGCAAGCCTGTCGTGTTCATGAAGGTCGGGCAGTCCGCGGCGGGCGCGACCGCCGCCCAGTCCCACACGGCGAGTCTCGCGGGCGCCGACGCGGTCTTCGACGGGCTCTGCGCACAATATGGTGTCTACCGCGCGCAGACCACGCAGGAACAGGTGGATGTCGCCTACGCCGCCGTCCGCGGACGCTTCCCGTCCGGCCGCAGCCTCGGAATCATCACCGTCTCGGGCGGCTTCGGTGTGCAGCTGTGCGACGCCGCCGAACGCGGCGGCCTCGACGTCACGCCCCTCGCCGAATCCGGGCGGGCGAAACTCCGCGCGCTCAATCCGATGGGCAGCGACGACAATCCCTGCGACACCACCGCCGGCTGGCTCAACGACATGAGCCTGATCACCAAGACGTTCGACGTCATGTACTCCGACGGCGGCTACGACAGCATCGTCGGATCGTTCACCATGCTGCCCGACTCCCCCACCTACGGCGCGGAGATCCGCACGGCCATCGGCGCCGGAACGAGGGAATTCCTCGACCGTCCGACGGCACTGTGCATGGAGGCGCGCCCCGAGGTGGTCCGGGCATACGAGAGCGACGGCTTCCTCGTCTTCGACGACTCCGAGCGTGCCGTCACCGCGCTCGCCGCCCTCACGTACTTCGCCGAGCATTTCGACACCCCGATAGCCAGCCACCGACAGCGCACCACGCGAGTCGATTTCGGCGGAGAACCCTTGTCGGAACACGCCGCCCAGCAGATCCTCGCCGACGCCGGCATCCCCTTCCCCGCCTCGACCGTGGTCACCCACCCCGACGACGTCGCGAAGGCAGCCGCCGATCTCGGTTTCCCCCTGGTCATGAAGATCGTCTCACCCGACATCGCGCACAAGACGGAGATCGGCGGGGTCATTCTCGACGTCGAGGACGAGGCCCGGGCGAGCGCGGCGTATCGGACGCTCCTCGAACGCGCAAACGCAGCGGCGCCCGGTGCCCGCATCGAGGGTGTGCTCCTCGGCGTGATGTGCCCGAAGGGTGTCGAAACCATCGTGGGCGTGACCAACGATCCCGCCTTCGGCCCCACCGTCATGTTCGGGCTGGGTGGCGTGCACGCCGAATTGTTCCGCGACGTCGCGTTCCGCGTCGGTGAACTCGACCACGCCGAAGCCGTGAATCTGATCCGGGAGATCAAGGGTTATCGCCTACTCACGGGGTTTCGCGGTGCTGCCCCCGCGGATGTCGACGCGCTCGCGGACCTCCTGGTCGCCGTGTCGAGGTTCGCCGTCACCCACGTCGACCAACTCGACTCCCTCGACCTCAACCCGGTGCTGGTTCTCGAGGAGGGCCGCGGCGCGCTCGCCCTCGACGCATTGATCACGGTGCGGACCACCCCGTGATCACAGGCATCACCCCCGACAACGAATGCAGGAGAGCACCATGCCCCTCTCGGAGACCCACCCCAGCTCGTCGAGCCGTACGCGCCACACCGACGCACCCCCGCCCCGCCGCACCAGGATCCGCTTCCTGATCGTCGCACTGCTGTTCATCGTGTCGACGCTCAACAACGCCGACCGTGCGATCCTGTCCATCACCGGCACCGAGATCAAGGCCGATCTCGGTATCAGCGCCATCACCCTCGGCTATCTGTTCTCCGCGTTCGCGTGGGCGTACATGCTGGCGCAGATCCCCGGCGGACGGCTCGTCGACCGCTTCGGCGCCAAGCGGATGTATGCCATCAGCATTTTCGTCTGGTCTAGCTTCACCCTGCTGCAGGGCTTCGTCCCGCTCATGGGGCTCGGCGCCGCGGTCGCCGCACTGTTCGCCCTGCGCATCGGTGTCGGGATCGCGGAGGGCCCCGCCTACCCGTCGAACGGCCGGGTGGTGGCCACCTGGTTCCCGTCGTCCGAACGGGCCACCGCCTCCGCCATCTTCAATTCGTCCCAGTACGCGGCGGCGGTGGTGTTCACCCCGTTCATGGCGTGGCTCACGCACTCCCACGGATGGCACTCCGCGTACCTCGTCATGGGCGTCATCGGCATGGCACTGAGCGCGCTGTGGCTGAAGTTCTACGACCAGCCGCGCAAGCACAGAATGGCCAACGACGCCGAAATCGAGTACATCGCCCAAGGCGGTGCGCTGGTCGACATCGAGGAGGCGAGTTCGGCGCCGGACGCCCCGAAGATCAACACCTGGAAAGCGATTCGTCAGCTCCTCGGCAGCCGGATGATGCTCGGGCTGTACGCCGGCCAGTTCTTCATCACCACCATCGTGTACTTCTTTCTCACCTGGTTCCCGATCTACCTCATCGAGGAACTCGGCATGCCCCTGCTCGACGCCGGACTCGCCGCATCCATCCCCGCGATCTTCGGCTTCCTGGGTGGAATCCTCGGCGGAGTCGTATCGGACCGCCTGCTCACCCGGGGTGTGTCCCTCACCTGGGCCCGCAAGATTCCGATCATCACCGGGCTCACGCTGTCGACCGTCATCGTCCTGTGCAACTTCACCACCTCGCAGACCGTCGTCATCCTCTTCATGGTGCTGGCGTTCTTCGGCAAGGGACTCGGCAGCCTCGGCTGGACCATCGTCTCGGACACCTCCCCCCAGGAGGCGGCCGGACTGTCGGGCGGCCTGTTCAACACGTTCGCGAATGCCGCGGGTATCACCACCCCGATCGCCATCGGGTACATCGTCGACGCCACCGGATCGTACGACGGAGCGCTGATCTTCGTCGGTGTCAGTGCGGCACTGGCGGTCTGCAGCTTCCTGTTCATCATGGGCAAGATCACCCGGGTCGAGTTGACTCCGGATCGGAATGGAGTCCGCCATGCCTGACGTGCACGTGCATCTCACGATCGAGAACGGTGTCGCGATACTGACACTCGACAATCCGCCACTCAACGTCGTGACCCTGGAATTGACACGGCAGCTCGGCGACCGCCTCGACGCCCTCGCGATCGACGACACGGTGCGTGCCGTCGTCGTGACCGGTGCCGGAAGCCGGGCGTTCTGCGCCGGATCCGACATCTCCGAGTTCCACGAGATGATGAAACCGGGCCAGGTGGTGGAGAAGAAGCTGCGACGGCAGAACGAGATCTTCCAGTTCCTCGCGCACTTCCCGAAGCCCACGGTCGCCGCCCTGGGCGGTCTCACCCTCGGCGGTGGACTCGAAATCGCCTGCTGCTGCGACCTGTTGATCGCCGAGGAACACGTCTCGCTGGCGCTACCGGAGATCAAACTCGGGGTCTTCCCCAGCAGCGGCGGAACGTTCCGCACCACACGGCGGATCGGGATCGGCCGTGCCAAGCGGATGATGTTCTTCGGTGACCCGATCGATGCCCCGACCGCACTCGACTGGGGTCTGATCGACGCCGTGGTTCCCCGGGGCACCGCACTCGCCGAGGCGCGTCGCTGGGCCGGGATCCTCACCCGTCGACCCGCTTTCGCCCTGGAGCTGTGCAAATCGGTGATCAACGCGGCCGACGACCTGGACGAGGATCAGCTCGTGCAGAAATCCCTGACCGCTAGCGACCGTGCGTTCAGTTCCCCCGAATGCCGCGAAGGGGTGCGCGCCTTCTTCGCCAAGACGACCCCCGATTTTCGACTTCAGGAGCACTCATGAGAAGAGCCGCGATCGTCGCCCCGTCCCGGACCGCCATCGGCGCCTTCGGAGGTGCCCTGAAGAACGTCACCGTCGAGGATCTCGGCGCGGCCGTCGCCACAGCAGTGGTCGAGCGCAGCGGCATCGACCCCGCACTGATCGAGGACATGGTGTTCGCGCAGTCGTACGCGAACAGTGAGACACCGTGCGTCGGACGCTGGATCGCGCTACAGGCGGGCTTCCCCGTCGACGTCGCCGGAATGCAGCTGGACCGCCGGTGTGGCGGCGGCCTGCAGTCGATCGCCACCGCGGCCATGATGGTGCAGAGCGGCGCCGCTGACGTGGTGATGGCCGGCGGCGTCGAAAGCATGAGCAACGTCGAGTTCTACACCACCGGCATGCGCTGGGGTTCCCGTCAGGGAACGGTGGAGCTGCACGACCGCCTCGACCGCGGCCGGGAACGGTCCCAGCCCGTCGAACGCTTCGGCTACATCTCCGGGATGATCGAGACCGCGGAGAACCTCGCGACCGGATACGGCATCTCGCGCGAGTCCGCCGACGCCTTCGCCGCCCAGAGTCATCACCGTGCCGCCGCGGCGTGGAACGAGGGACGCTTCACGGACGAGGTCGTGCCGATCAAGGTTCCACAGCGCAGAGCCGAGCCCGTGATCTTCGACCGCGACGAGGGAATCCGGGCCGATTCGAGTGTCGAGAAACTCGCGGCGCTGCGCACCGTCGTGCCGAACGGCACCGTCACGGCGGGCAACGCCTGCCAGCAGAACGACGCCGCCGCGGCGTGTCTCGTGGTCGCCGAGGATCAGCTGGGCCGGCTCGATCTCGAACCTCTCGGCTTCCTGCACGGGTGGGCGGCCGTCGGATGCGAACCCGCCGAAATGGGGATCGGCCCGGTCCCGGCGGTGCGGAAGCTGTTCCGCACACTCGGACTGGGATTCGACGACATGGACCTCATCGAAGTCAACGAGGCCTTCGCAGTTCAGGTCCTCGCCGTGCTGCAGGGCTTCGGGCACGAGGACCAGTCGAAGGTCAACGTCAACGGCTCCGGAATCTCCCTCGGCCACCCCGTCGGCGCCACCGGTTCCCGGATCATGACGACGCTTCTCCACGAACTGAAGCGTCGCGGTGGACGCTACGGACTGGAAACGATGTGCATCGGCGGCGGGCAGGGCATCGCGGCCGTCTTCGAATCCGCGTAGCCTTCGCGCTCGTAATCCTGAACTCGGCGCGCACACCGGGGGGCACAACGTCACGATTTCGCCCCGGATCGACGATGCGCGCCGAGTCTCGGCGAACTCGCCCCTCGATCAGCCGATCGGCTGAGGCATCCGGACGGTTCGGTAGCTGCAGCTGATTTCGTCACCGGTGGACGGATCACGCAGTGCGACCTTCCAGGAGTCGGCGAACTGGTTCACGCCGTGCCGCATCGAGATCGTCCCCGACACGAGGACGGTCCCCGGCGTGTGCAGTCCCTTCTCGCGAAGGACGTCGAGCCAGTACTTCGGCGCAAGCAGGTCGGCCTGTGTCCCGGTCTGGATCAGGGTGGACGGTTCGCCGTCGCCTTCGCCGACCCATGCCGACAGGGTGATGTCGTCGAGGCGGTCGGCGATGTCGGACAACCGCCAGGCGCGGGACCCGAGGACGTCGGGTGCGGCGTTCTTGCTCCACGCCACGCTGTGTACCTCGAGGTCGCGGTCGGTATGGTCGCAGGCGACGGTCAGCAGTACGTCGTCGTCGGTGATCACCAGGGCCCACTCGGCCTCTCCGGAGGTCCGCTCGTGCTGGACGAAGACCTCGGTGGTCTGCTGCGCGAGGTAGGGCGAGATGGGGTACATCGCCGGGATGGTCGTGGGCGCCGGTACACCCAGTTCTGCGAGTTCGGCGATGTGCGACGCGACCTCTTCCTGGTTGCGTCCGGCATAACCGGCGTTGAGGAGGGTGGTGACCTCAACGGTGTCGACGGTGCCGTCCGGCAGGGTGAACGTGAGTTGCGACATGGGGAGATCTCCTGAAGTTCTGGCCCCGGTCCCTCTCGAGATCAGGGCGTTTTGTTACTTTCTTGTTTTTTCTGCGCCGAGGGCTTGCGCATACGTCTTGTATACAGCAAGTATATGTCTAGTACAACGGCGGCGGTGAGCTGAAACACAGAAAAACCGGGCCGTGCGGGACCAGAATTCAACCCACAAGGAGTTGTCATGATCGGAGAGTCCACCTCCGTCGATGCCGGCAGGTCGGCACCCGTAGACAGGAAGGGACTGGCGAAAGCTTTCGCCGCCAGCCTCACGGGTACCGCATTGGAGTGGTACGACTTCGCGGTCTACTCGGCGGCGGCCGCACTGATCTTTCCGCAGATCTTCTTCCCCGGCAGCGACCCCCTGACGGGAACCTTGCTCGCGTTCTCCACTTACGCCGTCGGCTACGTGGCGCGGCCGATCGGAGGGTTCGTCTTCGGACGCCTCGGCGACGTCATCGGACGCAAGCAGCTGCTGGTGATCACCCTGCTCCTGATCGGTGTGACGACCTTCGCGATCGGCCTGCTTCCCGGCTACGACCGGATCGGTATCGCGGCACCCGCCATTCTCGTGATCCTGCGGTTCGCGCAGGGCGTGGCGGTCGGCGGAGAGTGGGGCGGCGCCGTCCTCCTGTCGAGCGAATACGGCAACCCACGCCAACGCGGCTTCTGGTCATCCGCAGCTCAAATAGGACCTCCCGCAGGCAATCTGATGGCCAACGGAGCGCTCGCCCTCCTCACCATCTCCATGACCGAGGCCCAATTCGAGTCCTGGGGATGGCGTCTCGCCTTCCTCCTGTCCGCGCTGCTCGTCGGCTTCGGCCTGTGGATTCGCCTGAAGCTCGAAGACACCCCCGTCTTCAAGGCCCTGCAGGAGTCCGGCGACCGCGCCGAAGCCCCCATCCGCGACGTGCTCACCAAGCAGACCCGGCCACTGGTCGCCGCGATCCTGTCGCGGATCGCCCCGGACGTGATCTACGCGCTGTTCACGGTCTTCGCGATCACGTACGGCACCCGCGAACTCGGCTTCGAGCGCGGCGAAGTGCTCACCGCAATCCTGATCGGCTCGGCATTCCAGCTGGGCCTGATCCCTTTCGCCGGGGCACTGTCGGATCGCATCAACCGCCGCCTGGTCTACGCCGTCGCGGCCGTCGGCGGTGTCGTCTGGAGCGCCCTCTTCTTCCTGGTCATCGGTGGCGGATCGTTCCCGCTGCTCATCGTCGGGGTGGTCGTCGGGCTGGGGTTCCACTCGTTCATGTACGGACCCCAGGCGGCGTTCGTCACCGAACAGTTCACGGTCGCGTTGCGCTCGACCGGTAGTTCACTCGCCTACACGATCGCCGGCGTGTTCGGCGGCGCGATGGCACCGCTGATCTTCACCTACCTGCTGAGCAGGACCGAAAGCTGGGTGCCGATCGCCGGCTACGTGCTGATCGTCGGAGTGCTGACCCTGATCGGTCTCGCACTGGGGCGCAACCCCGACCCCACCGAGGACGAGCACTACGCACTGCTCGCCAGCGAGAACGCTAGGCACGCAAGAGAATCTGAAGCGTAACCTCGAGATGAGTGTTGATCTTCTCGTGCACCAGGCTCTCGTCGCCGGCTTCGAGCGCGTCGATGATTGCCTGGTGCTCGGCGCACACCCGATGTTGCCGATCGGACGCACTGAAGAGCGCCGTCAGACCGACACGGAGCTGGCGCGCCCGGAGTCCGGAGTAGGTGCGCGAGAGCAACTCGCTCCCGGCCGAATCGATGAGGCACTGATGGAAACGGCCATCCCAGTCGATGAAGGCACGGGCCGCTTCCGCGCTCGGATCGGTCGCGAAAGCTTCCTGCTCCGCCAGCGCCGAACGCATCGCGTCGATGGGCACCCGACCCGCCTCGAGGGCGCGGCTGGCGGCGTGACGTTCGAGGACACCGCGCAACTCCATCAGTTCCGCGATCTGCCGGCCCGACATCGCGGGGACGTGCGCCCCGCGCTTGGGCACCATTTCGACGAGGCCCTCCGCCTGCAGCATGAGCAGTGCCTCACGAATGGGAGTGCGGGACACGCCGACCCGCGTCGCGAGTTCCTGCTCGTTGAGAAAGGACCCGGTGGCCGCCGGCGACGTCAGCACCTGATCCCTGACGTACAGATAGGCCTTCTCTCGACCCGACAACTCGACAGCTGGACCCTCGGTCCCACCTATTTCTTGCATACAACATGTATACACCACATCACCAGCAGCTAGGAGCAATATAGTGACGCTACGCATCAGCCTCGCCCAGATCACCAGTTCGACCGACCCCGAGGCCAACCTGGCAGCGATCGACAAGCAGGTGGCGGCCGCCGTGGACGCGGGATCGCGGCTGGTGGTGTTTCCCGAGGCCACCATGCAACGGTTCGGCGGACCGCTCACCCACGTCGCGCAACCGCTCGACGGGCCGTGGGCCGACGCCGTCCGCGAGTGCGCCGACCGAGCCGGCATCACGGTGGTCGCCGGGATGTTCACCCCCTCCGACGACGGCAGAGTGCGCAACACGCTGCTCGTCACCGGCGGCGGCGTCGACACGGACTACGACAAGATTCATCTTTACGACGCCTTCGGCTTCGCAGAATCCGACACGGTCGCACCGGGAACCGAGCCGCTCGTCGTCACCGTCGACGGCGTCGGAGTCGGCATCGCCACCTGTTACGACATCCGCTTTCCCGGGCTCTTCCAGACGCTCGCCGATCGCGGTGCGGACCTGACCGTGGTCGCCGCGTCCTGGGGCAGCGGCCCCGGCAAGGTCGACCAGTGGACACTCCTCGCCCGGGCACGCGCCCTCGACTCCACGACGTTCATCGCCGCCTGCGATCAGGCCGACCCGGCAGCATCCGGCGAGGAAGTCCACGGCACGACGCCGCTCGGCGTCGGACACAGCATCGTCGTATCACCCACGGGAGCTGTTCTGGGCCAACTCGACTCGGGCCCGGGGATGCTCACGGTGGACATCGACACGGCCGTCGTCGCGCAGGTGCGAAAGACGTTGCCGGTCCTCGCCAATCGGCAGTTCTGATACACCCGGGGTCGCGCGATCGGCGCGGTCACCGTCCGAGCAGCTGATGCGCCCGCAGTCCGACGTACAGCTCGGCGGCGTCGATCGGGTCGGAGAAGTCGCGTCCGGTGAGGGTGTGGATTCTCCGCAGCCGGTACAGGACGGTGTTGCGGTGGTAGTGCAGTTGGGTGGCTGCCGCGGTGGTGGAGCCGCGGCAGGAGAACCAGGCGTCGAGGGTGGCGAGCAGGCTTTCCTGCTCCTCGGCGGGCAGGGCCAGCACCGGTCCGAGGATCTGGGTCGACGCGAGCTTCCCGGCGTCGGGGACACTGACCAGCAGTAGCGACACCGGCACCGACTCGTAGCGGGTGATCGGGCTGCCGGAGTGTCCCGCGCAGCGGCGGGCGATCCGCGCCTGCTCCACGGCCTGACTGGTTCCGCCGGGGCGGCCGAATACCGAGCTGACCCCGATCCGGCCGTCACCGGTGCGGACGAGAACGTCGAGCGCGGACTCCACCACCTCGCCGCCGGCGGCCCACAGCAGTCCGACCCGACCGTCGACCTCCGTGTCCCACACCGAATCGACACCCGCGCCGCGAAGGTCCGACTGCACGACGTCCGCGGCGGACGGGGAGGCCGCCGCCTCCACGGACACGACGACGAACGTGCTGCTCTCCGGGATCCGGAACGTGCGGAGCGCGTCGGCGGCACCGGCCGGGTTGGCGGCGTGGTCACCGAACAGGGTCCTGATCAGCCGGCCCCGCGACTCCGCGTCCTCGCGTGCGCGCATATCGGCGGTCTCCCGATACGCCTCCGCCGCACTGTCCGAGTAGACGTCCACGAGCGCCCACACCTGGGCGGCCATGTCGAGCAGGGCGTTGGTGGCGCGGCCCTCCGAACGGTTCATCAGTTCGTCCCAGATCAGGCGGCCGCCGAGCCGGAACGCGTGCAACAGCGCCGCCAGCGGCACGCCCTGTTCGGCCTTTAGTTGCCCCGCTGCCCGCGCCGCCTCCAGCCGGATCGGGGCGCTGCCCGACAGGTTGCCGAGCATCGCCGTCAGATTGTCGACGCACGCCCCGTACAACTGCTCGGGAGTCAGGAGCGTCGCCTCCACGTAGCCGTGCTCGGCCGACAGGATGCGCGACACGAGTTCCTCGGACAACTGATCGACGGAATCGAGCATCGATCCCAGGAGATCGGTGGGCGACGGCGCGACATCCGGGCTGACGGTCATCCGGCAAGACTATCCACCTGCCGTGGTCCACGCCATACCCCTTTGTGCGACGGCATAGCGCCCACGACAACATTGTCAGCCGCCGCCTATGGCGCGGGGAGCCGGAACAGGACGAGAATCAGTGTTCTACGCCACAGTGTTCTTCTCGTTCTGTGGCGCGGTCCACCATGCAACCCGACCCGAGCGGAGCTGTCCACAGTGAGCACCACAGAACCCGAGGCCACCTCCAACACCCCCGACGCCACCTCGCTGTACCCGGACGTCGACGCCGCCCTCGTCGCCCTCGCCGAGGGTGAGAAGACGTGGGCCGGCCTCTCCCTCGCAGAGCGCCGGGAACTGCTCGACAAGGTGCACGACCTCACCGTGCAGCACGCCGCCGACTGGGTGGACGCCGCGGTCGCGATCAAGGGGCTGGACCCGAAGTCGCCGCTGGTCGGCGAGGAATGGATGTCCGGACCGTACCCCCTGGCCACCGGCACCGCGGCGCTGTCCGCCAGCCTCGCGAAGCTCGAATCGGGAACCAGCCCCCTCGACGGCGCCGCGTTCGGCACCGCACCCGGAGGTCGCACCACCGTCAAGGTGCTGCCCCTGAACATCTTCGACAAGCTGCTGCTCAGCGGATTCAGTGCGGACGTGTGGCTGCAACCGGGAATCGATCGTGCGACGGCACAGCGCGACGCCGGTCTCGCTCAGCGCGACCCGTCGCGGACCCAGGGCATCGGCGTCGTGCTGGGCGCCGGCAACATCACCTCGATCGCCCCGCTCGACACCCTCTACGAACTGTTCGCGCACAACCGCGTCGTCGCGCTCAAGCTCAACCCCATCACCGACCGACTGCTGCCCGTCCTGACGCGGGTCCTGGAACCGCTCGTCTCCATCGGCGCGGTCCGGTTGCTCACCGGCGGCGCCGAGGTCGGGACGTACCTGGTGCACCACGACCTCGTCGACCACGTGCACATGACCGGCAGCGCGCTCACGCACGACGCGATCGTGTTCGGCACCGGCGAGGAGGGAGCGCGCCGCAAGGCAGCGAACGAGCCCATTCTCGGCAAGGCCATCTCCAGCGAACTCGGCGGCGTCTCCCCCACCATCGTCCTCCCCGGCGAATGGAGCAGTGCCGACATCAAATTCCAGGCCGAACACATTGCGACGCAACGACTCCACAACGGCGGCTACAACTGTGTCGCCGCGCAGGCCGTCGTCGTGTCGTCCGAGTGGAAGCAGCGCGACGAATTCGTCGCGGCGTTACGGGACGCCCTCGACCGGGCGCCGGAACGCGCGGCGTACTACCCCGGCAGCGACTCCCGGGTCGCGGGCGCCACCGCCTCGTTCCCCACCGCGGCGCACCTGGGCAAGAGCGGCGGCCGCGTCCTGGTCACCGATCTCGAACCCGGCGACTACGCGCCACTCCTGCAGACCGAATACTTCGCACCAGTACTCGGCGTGATCGACCTCCCGCACGGCGGCTCCGAGTTCGCGGCACACGCCGCCGACCTCGTAAACGAGGACTTCATCGGCACCCTCGGAGTCAACATCGTCGCCGCACCGAAGACCATCCACGCGATGGGCTCGGAGTTCGACTCGCTGCTCGAGAGCCTGCAGTACGGGACCATCGCGGTCAACGCGTGGACCGGCGTCGGGTACCTCACCGCCACCGCGACGTGGGGCGCCTTCCCCGGCCACACCCTGAACGACGTCCAGAGCGGCATCGGCGTCGTCCACAACGCACTGCTCATCGACCGTCCCGAGCGCACCGTCGTCCGCGGCCCGTTCCGCCCGTCGCCGCGGTCGATCCTGAACCGCGAGATGTCCATCTCCCCCAAGCCCCCGTGGTTCGTCAACAACCGAACCGCTGCCACGACGGGTCGATTGCTGACAGGATTTGCCGGTGCACCCTCGTGGACCCGGCTCCCCGCGATCTTCGCGTCCGCGCTGCGCGGATGAGGGCAGCGTGTCCTCGATCCCTCACCCCCCGCCGAAGTGGAGATGACCGATGAATCAGGAACTGTCAGTGGCCGACTACGTGATCGTGGGGTCGGGTTCGGCAGGCGCGGTGCTGGCGGATCGGCTCAGCGCCGACTCCGGCAGCCAGGTCGTGGTCCTCGAGGCGGGGTGCGAGGACAAGGACAAGTTCGCGCACATTCCCGCCGCATTCTCGAAACTGTTTCGCAGTGAGATGGATTGGGACTACCTGACGGAACCGCAACCCGGACTCGGTGGGCGCAGGATCTACTGGCCGCGCGGCAAAATGCTCGGCGGCTCGTCGTCGATGAACGCCATGATGTGGGTGCGCGGATTCGCCGCCGACTACGACGAGTGGGCCGAACTCACCGACGACTCCTGGTCGTTCAAGGAAGTGGTCAAATACTTCCGCCGCATCGAGAACGTGCAGGACGCGTCGGCCGCCGACAGCGGAACCGGCGGGCCTATCGTCGTCTCGCACCAGCGGAGCCCGCGGGCGCTCACCGGGTCGTTCCTCGAAGCGGCCCAGGAGACCGGATACCCCGTCGAGCGGGCGAACACCAACCGGCCCGAGGGCTTCTCGCAGACCATGGTGACGCAGAAGCGGGGCGCCCGCTGGAGCACGGCCGACGCCTACCTCAGGCCCGCCCTGAAGCGGAAGAACCTGACCGTCCTCACCGGCGCCCAGGCCACCCGGGTCCTCTTCGAAGGCACCGCCGCGGTCGGCGTCGAATACGAGAAGGACGGCGTCCGGCACACGGTGCGCGCCGCGAAGGAAGTGATCCTCTCCGGCGGGGCGATCAACACCCCGCAACTCCTCATGCTGTCGGGCATCGGCGACGAGCAGCAACTGCGTGAGCACGGCATCGCGGTGCAGCAGCACCGGCCGGAGGTCGGGAAGAACCTGCTCGATCACCTGGTGTCGTTCCTCGGCTACCGCGTCGACTCGGACTCGCTGTACGCGGCCGAGAAGATCCCGGAGCTGCTCAACTACCTGACCCGACGCCGAGGCATGCTGACCTCGAATGTCGGTGAGGCGTACGGATTCACACACAGCCGGGACGGCCTGACACTGCCCGACCTGGAGATGATCTTCGGACCCGCACCGTTCTTCGACGAAGGTCTCATCGCGGCGACCAGTCACGCCGCGGTGCTCGGCACCATCCTCCTCAAACCCGAGAGCCGCGGCGAGATCTCGCTGCAGTCGGCGGATCCCCTCGCCAAACCGATCATCGATCCCCGCTACCTCAGCGACAGCGGCGGAGTCGACCGGCGGGCGATGATCGAAGGACTGCGACAGTGCGACGCCTTCGCCTCGGCGCCGGCACTGAAGTCGAAGCTCGGCACTCTGATTCGACCGGCGGTCGAGCCGAGCACTCCCCTCGACGAGATCCTCGAACGAGCGCTGGAGGAGAACGCGCACACGCTGTACCACCCGGTCGGAACGTGCCGCATGGGCACCGACGACGCCAGCGTCGTCACACCCGACCTGAAGGTACGCGGCGTCGACAAACTACGCGTCGCCGACGCGTCGATCATGCCCGCCATCATCCGCGGGCACACCCACGCACCCTGCGTCCTCATCGGTGAGCGGGCGTCGGATCTGATCCGGAACTCGTAGGGCGCTGCGCGCCCCGTGCGTGGTGTGCGAGTGCAGAGACTCGTTAACCACGCACGGGCGGCGGAGCCGCCTCAGTACCGCCGCGCCGCGTAGAACGGCATCGAGTCGAGTGGCGCTTCCTTCACCGGCTGTCCGGCGGTCGGCGCGTGGACGACCGTGCCGTTTCCGGCGTAGAGCCCGACATGCTGCGCACCGTTGAACAGGACGAGGTCGCCGGGCTGCAGGCTGCCCTTGTCCACCGGCGATCCGCCGTTCACCTGGTCGTACGTGGTGCGGGGCAGCGAGACGCCTGCCTGCTTGTACGCCCACTGCACGAGACCCGAGCAGTCGAAGGCATTCGGACCGGTCGCACCCCAGACGTAGGGCGAGCCGAGCTTCGACTCGGCGGCCGCGAGGGCTTGGGAACCGTGAGTGGACGGCATCGCCGGCGGCGCGGGCAGCGGCCCCGGAAGTGGCGCAGGGCCGGGGCCCGGGGCAGGAGCCGGAGCCGGAGCCGGAGGCAGTGGCGGAACACCCGGTACCTCGAACGTCCCAATCCCTGGGATGGTGATCGGCTCCGCTGCAGCGGGAGCGGCGGGCAGCATGAACGCTCCCACTCCCACACCGGCGGCGATCAGAAGACCGCCGGTCGAAAACTGCAGACGATTGCCCCGACGCAATCTATGCTTGGCCATTGAGCTGAGTCCTTCGATTCATTCGGTGTCCGGCGGCATCCGTGCCATTCGGACGAGATGTTAGATAACATCCCGGTCACGGAGTCGGGGGACAACGGCCGAATGGCCCATACACATACCTGTTTTCGCAATACAGGTATATAACGATCAGGTCTCGTACCGACCAGTCTGTCACGAAACACCAAAAACAGGTATGCCTTCAGGCAATTCGGCCCGTTCCCGACGGCATGCGCGTCGTCCACGCTGTTGAGCGTGTCACTGACCCAGAACTCAGAACCCGAGATCTTCGGGGAACCCGCAGGTGCGGAGGCCGCGACCCTCACCGTCGTGGGGCGAGGTTCGCCTGTCGTCTTCCTCCACGGCTGGGGGCTCACCCCGCGGGTGTACGGCCGCAGCCTGTCGATGCTCGCCCAGCGGGGCCATCGCGTCATCACTCCGACGCTCCCCGGGTTCGGCGGAACTCCCGACCATCCACCCGAGGAACGCGGCTTCGCCGGCTACGCGGCCTGGCTGGGACGCTTCCTGGACTCGGCGGGAATCGACGAACCGGTCACGCTCGTCGGCCATTCCTTCGGCGGGGGCGTCGCGATTCAGGCCGCCCACGACCTTCCTGAGCGGATCGCACGCCTGGTACTCGTCAACTCCGTCGGCGGCGGCGCGTGGTCGCCCGACGGCTGGGGAACCCGGCCCATCGGCGAGAGACCACTGTGGGACTGGGGCGCGTCGGCCCTGGGTGAGGCGCTGTCGATCCGGACCATCGCCCACACGACGGCATCGTTCGTCAACGGCTTCCTGCCCAACACGTTGCGGGATCCGGGTGCGGTCTGGCGCACCGCGCACCTGGCCCGGCGCGCGGACCTGCGCCACGAACTCGGCATCCTCGCCGATCGGGGTCTCCCGGTGTCCCTGGTGTGGGGTCGCGGCGACCGGATGATTCCCCTCGCCAGCTTCGAGTCGCTGCGGAAGGCGCTGCGCAACCCGCCCGTCGTCACCGTCACGGGCGGCCACGGTTGGCTGATCCACGATCCCACCCGCTTCGCCGACGCGATACGCCGGACGCTCCGCGCCCCGTGAGTGGTTGACGAGTCCCGAGACTCGTCAACCACGCACGGGCGGCGGAGCCGCCTACGCGTACGGGTTGTACTCGTTCGTGAAGAGATCCTCCGCCGTCGCTCCCCCCGGCTTCAGCACCCCCAACCGCACGCCCTGGTCGATCCAGATCTGGAACTCCCCGGGATCGATCACTCCCCCGGATGCGGGCACGCCGGCACTCTTCCACTGCCGGACGAACTCCGTGGATTCGTTCCGCCCGCGACCCTCGATGATCTTCACGAATCTGTCGACCACCTCCTCCTTCGGCACCGTCTGCGTCCATCGCACGGCACGCGCGACACCCTGCACGAAGTCGCGGACGGCGTCCTCGTTCTTCGCGATGAAGTCGTCCCGGAACACCACCGCCCCGATGCCCAACGGGCCGGTGAGATCGACGTCCGTGAACAGCGGCGTCAGCCCACCCCGGCCGAGTGCCGCATCCTTGACGATCCCGCCGAGATTCCCCACATCGATCTGTCCCGACCTCAGCGCCTGCTCCGTGTTGTTCGGCGGCACGACCGTCAGCTCGACCTGGTTGATCTCGTCGTTCGACAGTCCGGCGCGGAACAGCCATTCCTTGATGACGTACTCGTGGTAGACGCCGAGGGTATTGATCCCCACCTTCTTGCCGATCAGGTCGCGGGCAGTCCGGATGGGGCTGCCCTCGAGCACGTAGTAGCCGTTGAAGCTGTCGGCCTCCGTGTCGCCATCCGAGCCGTACACCGACACGACACCGGTCAACGGTGCCCCGGCGTCGACGAGTTTCGCGATGGCGCCGTTGAACGCGGACCCGAAATCGGTGTCGCCGGTGGCAGCGGACTGAATGCTCTGCGGTCCACTCGTGGTGTCACCCAGCCATTCCAGCTGCACCTTCTCGAAGAAGCCCAGATCCTCCGCGAGCTCCGGGAACGTGACACTGGCCGGGCTGCCCTCGTACCGCAGCACCGTCTTGCCGTCCGCCGTGGTGCCGCCGCCGGACGACGATCCACCACACGCGGTCACCATCAGCGCCATGCCCGCGGCCACAACCGCCGCAATGATCGATCTGATGCGGCGCAACCCGATCGGTGCCCCAGCCCTCATGTCCTCTCCCCGGGCTCAGTCGGCGCCGTGGAACGCGCTGCCGACCACCGACCGCGACGGCTCACCGTCGACACCGACCGGAACATCGCCTTCGACGGTGGTGCGGTACAGCACCCGCACGACGTCGAGGTGGTCGAGATCGGCCGGCGCGAGATGTGCGGTGATGCGGTTGTCCCACACCCCGATGCTGTTGTTCTGCCAGCGAACCCGGACGGTGTAGGCGGGGTTCGTGACCTCCTCGAACAGCAGGTCGAGAATCCGGTCGCTCTGCGCCGGAGAGACCCCGAGGATGCGGCTCGTGAAGCCCGGCGTGACGAAAAGCCCGCGCTCACCGGTCTCGGGATGCACCCGGACCACCGGATGCTCCGTCACGATCGGCTTGGTGGTGACGTTCTGCTCGGCATCACTGCCCGCCTCCCAGCGCTTCTGCCGTCCCCCGAAGCGGTGCTCGGCGCGCAAACCGTCCACGAACGTCTTCAACGATTCCGGCAGATTCGCGTACGCCGCAGCGAGATTGGTCCAGGTGGTGTCTCCCCCGACGTCCGGCACCAGCTCCGACCGCAAGAACGTGACGGCCGGTGGATTGACCAGCGCCGAGACGTCGGTGTGCCAGAAGTTCGCGTAGCTGTACTTGCGGGCACCGCCTCGGGCGGCGTACTTGCGACTGTCCACCTCCAGGATTTCCGGGTAGCCCTCGGGGGCGTTGTAGTCGTACGGATGGGCGGGCGTGACCATCCCGAAGTGACGGGAGAACCGGATCTGCGCGGCGTGGTCGAGGGGCTGGTCGCGGAAGAACAGCACCTTGTGGTCGAGCAACGCCTGCCGCAGTCGTGTCGCGGTGGCCTCGTCCAGTTCACCCTCGAGATCCACCCCGCTGATCTCGGCACCGATGTAGCCGGCGATGGGCGCGATCTCGAGCCCGGTCGCGACACCGGGACGGTCGTCGATAACTGTCATGTTCTACTGTCTCCTCGAGTTCTGTGCGCCTTTCTGGTAGCGCTGGCTACCAGAAAGGCGCACGGGCGGCGGAGCCGCCTACTTCTCGCCGCGGAAGGCGGCACCGGCGATGGACGTGGACTCCTTGCCGTCGAGGCCGACGGGAACGTCGCCCTCGAGGGTGGTGCGGTACAGCACGCGGGTGACGTCGAGGTGGTCGAGGTCGGTGGGCGCGAGGTGGGCTGTGGCACGGTTGTCCCAGAACGCGAGGCTGCCCGGCGCCCAGCGGAAACGCACCGTGTAGGCGGGATTCGTCACCTCGGCGAAGAGCAGATCCAGCAGGCGGTCGCTCTGGGACGGAGAGACTCCCACAATCCGGGCGGTGAATCCGGGCGTCACGAACAGGGCGCGCTCCCCCGTCACCGGGTGCACGCGGACCACCGGGTGTTCGGTGACGAGCGGGTTCTCCCGCGTCTTCTGGGCGTAGCTGCTGTCCTCGGCCCACAGCGGGTGACGTCCGCCGAATCGGTGCTCGGCGCGGAGGCCGTCGACGAGGCGCTTCAGCGAATCCGGCAGACCCTCGTACGCGGCGACGAGGTTCGTCCACTGGGTGTCACCACCCTGTTCCGGGACGATGTGCGCGCGGAGGATCGTGCCGGCCGGCGGGTTGATCAGCGCGGTGACATCGGTGTGCCACTTGTTGTCGTAGCTGTACTTCTTGCGCCCGAAGCGCTTCTCGTACTTGCGACTGTCGACGGCGAGGATCTGCGGGAAACCCTCGGGTGCTTCGTCGTCGTACGGGTGCGACGGGGTCACGTCACCGAACTTCCGGGAGAACGCGATCTGTTCGGCGTGCCCGATCTCCTGGTCGCGGAAGAACAGGACCTTGTAGCGGTGCAGGGCGTCGCGGACCTGCGCTACCTCGTTGTCGGCCAGTTCTTTCCGGAGGTCGATTCCGGAGATCTCGGCGCCGATGTGCCCGGCGACGGGACGAACCTCGAGCGCGGCGTCCGCGATCTGATCCGAGTCGGCGGGCGCGGCGGTGGTGAGTGTCATGAGTACTCCTGATTTCGGGCTGAATCGATACGTCGCGATCATCATCGATTCCCGAACCACGGTGCTACAACAGTATTTTCACAATGCGAAAAAGGTTCACCCTGAGTTTTTCCCTACCGGAATGCGGGAAATGCAGTTCCGGCGCCCGCACCGATCCGCGCAGCGACGCCCCGCATCGGCGGCACGATCTCCCGCACCAGATCGTCGGTGAGTCGCCGACGCAGCGCTTGGACCCCCAACGCGCCGCGGGGCCGTCCCTCGGGGTCGAGAACGGGAACCGCAACGGCGAGCACGTCCCGGTTCTCCGAGGAGAAGGCCGCGGCGTAACCGACCCGCCGGATCCGGTCGAGCCCCGAGGGGGCCGTCACCGAACCGCCGCGACGCGACGACGCAGAGCCGAACGCCAGAATGGCCATCCCCATCGCGCTGCTCCGCAGTGGCTGGCGGGCACCGGGCAGCTGATGCGTGCAGAACCGTTCGGGTGGGCGCGCCGAGAAGACGGTGACCGCGACATCGTCCCTCGCGACCCCGAGGCTGGCCGTCAGCTTCACATGCGCGGCGAGCGAATACAGGTGCGGGGCGAACGATTCGGCGTCGAGCCGCCCCAACGACGGCACGGCGAGGGAGATCAGACTCGGCCCCACCCGATAGCAGTCGGTCCGCTCGTCGCGCTCGAGCAATCCGCCGCGGACGAGGGCCTGCACGATCCGATACGCGGTGCTGACGGCCAACCCGGTGCGGGCGGCGAGCGCGCTGACGGTCAGATCGGTGGCCCCCTCGAAGCAGGCGAGTACCGCGATCGCCCGTTCTACCGCCTGCGAGCCCGAACGCGGTGAATTCACGAGGCCTCCTTACCGTCTGAAACGAACTCAGGCCGACCGCGCGGCGCCGTACTCGGGAAGCGGCACCGCGAAACGCTCACGCAGGGTCTTCTCCGCGTATTCGTGACGGAAGAGCCCCCGCTTGCGGAGCAGGGGAACCACCTCGGCGACGAAGGTCTCGAGCCCGGACGGGAACGCGTCGGGCATGAGGTTGAATCCGTCGGCAGCCTCGGCGCGGAACCACGCCTCGATGGTGTCGGCCACCTGTCCCGGTGTGCCGATCACGGCGCGGTGCCCGCCACCGCCGTCCAACTCGCGCAGGAGCTGGGCCACGGTCAGATTCCGCTCACGCGCCAGCCCGACCACTGATTCGCGGAACCCGAGGGAACCCGCGAACGTCGCCGGGTCGGGCGGTCCGTCCAGCAGCGACTGCGGGACGGGACGGTCGAGGTCGAGTTCCTCGAGCGGCACACCGAGGGTCAGACTCAGCCGGTCCCAGCCGAACCGGGCGGGGACGTGGGCGCGGAGCTGCTCGTGCCGAGCGACGGCCTCCGCTTCGGTCGAGCCGATGACCGTGATCAGCCCGGGCAGGATCTTCACGTCCTCGGGGTTGCGGCCGGCGGCACGCGCCACATCCTTGACGTGCTTGTAGTGCCTGCGCCCGGCGTCGAGTGTCAGTTCTGCGGAGAAGACGCCGTGCGCGGTCCGGCCTGCGAGGCCACGCCCGGCGGGCGACCCTCCTGCCTGGACGAGGGGCGGCTGCCCCTGCTCCGACGGCGGCACCCGCAGCACACCGTCGAGATCGAAGAACTCGCTGTGATGCGACACCGGGATCCCGCTCCGAGCGCTCTCCCACAGCGCGGTCACCACCTCGACGAACGCCTCCGCGCGGCGATAGCGGTGATCGCGGTCGGGGATCTCATCGAATCCGAAATTGGCTGCCGCGGTGGGCGAATACGTGGTGACCACGTTCCACGCCACCCGCCCGCCGCTGAGGTAGTCGAGGGTGAGGAACCGTGTGGCGAGATCGAGCGGGTCGTTGAACGTGGTGGAGGCGGTCCCGATCAGGCCCAGGTTCTCGGTGGCCTCCGCCACTGCCGCCAGGATCACCGACGGTTCCAGTGCCCGGGTCGGCTTCACCCTGGGGTTCTCCCAGAAGCCCGGCCCGTCGGCGAGGAAGAAGGCGTCGAGAGTGCCCCGCTCGGCGATCCGCGCGACCCGGGTGAAGTGGTCGAGATCGACGAACGAGTGCGAATCGACGTCGTCGAGCGTCCACGCTCCGGGCGCGATTCCCACGTCGAGCACGTTCACGTTGAGCACCAGTTGGCGTCGGGATCTACTCACGGCGGTTCCTCCGAATCAGAAGTATCCGGTGTCGGGGAGCGGGGTCTCGTTGACCACGAGGTCGCCGATCACCCGTGCCTTGTACACCGTCGGGTTGTGGGAGAACAGGGTTCGCAGATTGCGCCAGTGCCTGTCCAGGTGTGCCGACTCCCGGGTGGCCGAGGCCCCGCCCACTTCGAACAACCGGGTGGCTGCCCGGAGCGCGACGTCCTCGATGGAGATCTTCACCTTGGCGGCCAGTACCGCGGCCTCCTGTTCGAGCCGGGGGTCGACACCGGAGGTGCGCGCGACGTCGGCGGCCACATCCTGTGCGGCCGCAGCGGCGCGGACAACCGCTTCCGCTGCGAACGCCGCCGCCGACAGCGTGCCGACGATCTCGAGCAGTTGCGGGTCGTGACGCGGTTCCTCGGCGACGGCGTACACGAAGCTGCGTCCCCGGCCGCGAATCAGCTCGGCGGACTCGGTCGTGACGGTGCGGAGGATGCCCGCCGCGATCGCGTGCAGATACAACTGCGGAAGTGCCTGCCGCGGCCGGGTCTCGCCGTCACCACCGCGGAACGGCAGCGTCTCGGACTCGTCGACGGCGACGTTCTCGAACACCGTCGTGCCGCTGCCGGTGTGACGCTGGCCGATTCCGTCCCAGTCGTCCTTGTGGACGATGCCGGGACGGTCGGCGGGAACGATGGCGCTCAGCGCCTTGCCGTCCGGAACGTTCGCGGAGACCCGGATGTAATCGGAGTACAGCGAACCGGTGCTGTAGAATTTGACGCCGTCGAGGCGGTACCCGCCGGGACCCGGTGTCAGCGTGGATTCGAAGCTGTAGGAGCCCACGGCGCGGGTGCTCAGCTCGGAGGACGCGCCACCGAACAGTGTGCCCGCCAGGATCTCCGGCAACCACGCGTCCTTGCGCTCCGTGCGCGGGGCCCGCAGCACTTCCTCGACGAAGGCGTAGTGAACCCGGACGATGTGAGGCACATCCGGATCGGCCTCGGCGAGGTCGATCACCAGATCGAAGAGATCCTGCAAGGAATAGCCACCGCCGCCGTGTTCCCGCGGCACACGCACGGCCCCGAGCCGGTGTTCGCGGATCAACTCGACGGCCCGCTGCGGCCCTTCGGTCCCGCCACGGGCACGCCGCCGCGCGGCGTCCTCGGCGATCTCGGCGATCACGGCCGCCAACCCGGCGGAGCCGCGCGCCGGTGGGTGCACTACTCCCGGCGCGGGGACCTCGGTTACTGCTGTCATGGTGAATCTCCTGTCTTCGGTGGAATGCTCAACTGACCGGGAACGCGCTGCGGCCGCCGGACAGTACGGTCTCCGCCGCCTGCAAGCCCAGACGGTCACGCAGGGTGCGCCGCGGGTCCTGGAAGATCGGCTCCCCCCGTACCGCGTCGAGCAGGGCGGGCAAGGTGGTCGTGGTGGCCCCTCGGAAGACGACGCCGTCGGCCTCCGTCGTCAGAGGGGAAACGCCGCCGGGCGCCCATGATCGGTCGATCAGCAACACCTGGTCGCGGGCGGCATCGGGGTCGAAGTGCGCCCGATAGCGTCGCACCGCATCCTCGTCCGCAAGGATCACGGCGTCGGCCGTGCGCCGCGCCGCCACCAGTTCGGCCTCGTTCGCGGGACGCCAGAACACGGGCGGCTTGCGTTGCGACGGCTCGGGAACGTTCAGCGGGCCCGACACCGAGTAGGTACCCGCATGATCGATGTAGACGATCCGCTCGGATTCCGCGAAGACGCCTCGCTCGGCGTCGTCGACGATACTGTCGCCCGGCCAGCTCTCCCACAACTTCCGGACCACCGACACGGCATCGACCGCCGCGTCCACCGGATCGGCGTTCGTCCATGGCCCGGTCGTATGATCGGCGCGTCCGACCAGCCAACCGACCCTGCCGCGGGACCCGTGGTCGAGCGAGCCGAGCCGACGCGCGAGATTGAACGGATGATCACGCACGGCTGCGGCGGCCACGACCAGCCCCACCGACGTCGTCTGACGAGCCAGAACAGTTGCGGCCACGGTCGCGTCGAGCGTCGTACGGTCGGGTTCCTTCTCGTCCGGGCGGTCGCCGCCGAGGACGAGGAAATCGATTCCCGACTCGTCGACGATGCGCCCGAACTCTTCTCGCCGCGCCCGCTGCCGAGGGTCGAGCAGCTGGGTGACGACGGTCGCGTCGACGTGCAGTCCGATGACGGTGTGACGGCTCATGACGGTTCCCCTTTCCGCGATAGTCGTTACCCTCCCAGAGCATCGCTCACGGGACGAGCGTTGCGCTCAGTCCGATTCTGTTCTGCCCGAGATGTTCCGGCTCTCCATGTATTCCGCTCACGCTGCGGAGAAAGGTGTACGGCGTCACCGTCGCGGTCGTAGCGTCGCTCGTGTGATCACCGTCTGGATCGTCTCGGGCGCGTTCCTCCTGCTCCGCGGGATTCCGGGCGTTCTCGCGCTGTGGAGATCCAGGTCGTGGACCGAGGCCGAGTGCGAGGTCGTCGACGCGCAACGCCCGGTCAGCTACTCGTACCGGGTCGGAGCCGACGAGTTCGTCGGCCGGCGAAGGACATTCGATCCCGGCGCATCCCTGCACGATACGGAGAGGACCGAATTCGTTGTCGGACAGGTTCTCTGGCTGTGGTACGACCCGCGGAATCCCCGGACCAGCGTCCTCCGGCGCAGCGCATCCGTATCGATGCTCCTGGTCGCGCTGGGACTCACGTCCCTCACCCTCGCGATCTCCACCCTCTTCTCAGGAGGCACCCCTTGACCACACGACAGCTGCTCCTCGATCCGAGAACGGGAGAACTCCGATGAGCGTGATCCAGCGCAGCAGGACCTTCTACGGGCTTGCACTCGGTGAGCACGTGCTCGTCGACGCCATCCGTCGCGGACGGGTCGACGAACTCGCCGCGTTCGTCGAGCGAACGGGGGCGGACTTCGTCCTGCTCGGTGTCGAACGTGTGTCGCGGACTGCTCCCCGGCCCACCGCGGCCCTGTCGCCCAGCGTGTCCGCCGCAGCACTGATCGCTGCCACGGACGACGTCGGTGTCTTCGTCACCGCGGTTCCCCACCTCGATCACCCGTACAACCTGGCTCGCCGGCTCGCATCGCTCGATCACACCAGCCGCGGCCGGGTCGGCTGGCTCACCGGTGTGGAAGACCGATCGGCGCCGGGCAACCTGGCCTCCGCGGGGGTGTGGATCGATGCCGGGCCGAGCCCCGCAGCCACGACCGATGCGATCCACGCCTCCCGCACACTGTGGGAGAGCTGGCCGGCCGACACGATCCGTGGACGCCCGGACGACGTGCGCTTCGCCGATTCCGCCCGGATCGTCTACGCCGATCACCACGGCATCTTCGACATCGCCGGCCCCCTCAACGTCCCCACACCGCCGCAGCAGAAGATCCCCGTCGCCTGGTGGGCGCAGGAGGGTGACGACATCGTTTCTGCTGCCGAGGTTTCCGATATCGTCGTGCTGGACGGCGGCCAGGTCGACCGTCACGGGCCGGCTGTGCGTGAGCGCGCATTGCTGTTCGTCGTCGACGATCCCGGCGCCACCGACGTGGACGGTCACATCGCCACCGTCACCGACCTCGACGCAGGCTTCGCCGCGTGGCCGAGGCCGACTCGGCCCCGCGGGTACCGGCAGCGGTCGCTCCGGGCGACGCTGCGGCTGCACGAACCGGCGCCGGCACCGGCCCACCGCCGTCCGGTCTACCCGGGCGCGCAGAACTAACCGTCCTTCTGATCAAGTCGATTCTTAGGCATGACTTTCCGTTTACCCACGCCTATCGTTTCGGGAATCCACCGGCCCGTTCGTGGGCCGGGATTTCCGTCCCGACGGCCAACCCGAGGTGCCGTCATCCGACACAGGTGGTTCAGCATGATCGAAGTCCGTTCCCTCACGAAACGATTCGGGAAGAGATCCCGTTCCGTCGAAGTGCTCCACGACATCGACTTCTCCGTCGGCACCGGCCAGATCGCGGCGGTGATCGGCCAGAGCGGTGCGGGCAAGACCACGCTGTCACGCATCATCAGCCTGCTGGAGCGTCCGTCCGAGGGCCGCATTCTGCTCGACGGTGTCGACGTCTCGGGACTGTCCGAACGCCGGCTCCGGGATCAGCGTCGCGCGATCGGCACGATCTTCCAGGCGTCGAGTCTCCTCGCCCGTCGCACGGCGGCGGAGAATGTGGCCCTGCCGCTCGAATTCGCCGGTGTGGGCCGCTCCGAGCGGCGGGCACGGGTGGCGGAACTGCTCGAGCGGGTCGGTCTGTCCGACAAGGCCGACCTCTACCCCCGGCAACTGTCCGGCGGGCAGCGGCAGCGCGTGGGGATTGCCCGGTCGCTGGCACTCGCCCCCAAGGTCCTGGTGTCGGACGAGGCGACGTCCGGGCTCGATCCGAGTACCACCCGATCCATCCTCGCGTTGCTGCGTGGACTGCGCGACGACCTCGGACTGACGATCGTGCTGATCACCCACGAAATGGATGTCGTCCGGCAGGTCGCGGACGTGGTCACCGTTCTCGACGCGGGGCGCGTCGTCGAATCGGGCCCGGTGATCGAACTCCTCCGCGATCCCCACTCCGAACTCGGCGTCGGACTTCTCCCCGACCGTTCACACATCACCGCGGACGACCGGGATGTGCTCTGGCACGTCACCTACGGCTCCGACGCCGTCCCCGCCAACTGGATCGAACTTCTCGGCAAGGCCACCGGCCGGTCCATCGGGGTGCTATCCGGGACCGTGGAATCGGTCGGCGGACGGCCGGCGGGACGGGTCACCATCTCGGTGGCCGGCGAGCATCCGTCCGTCGGGGACCTTCTGTCGTCCTGGGGCCTCCACGGAACACGGGTAGACGACGCGCCCGCGTCCGCCGAGGAGGCTGCGGCATGAGCGACCCGGACACTGTCGTTCTGGCCATTTCGACTCCGGTCGAGGAACTTCCGGAGCTGTTCCTCCCCGCCCTGCAGCAAACCGTGCAGATGGTCGGGATCACGGTGATCCTGGCCATCCTGCTGGGCACTCCGCTGGCGGTCATCCTGCACAACACCGCTCCCCGCGGGCTGTTCCCCAACCCGGCGGTCAACGCGGTGGCGGGCTGGGTGGTCAACCTCGGCCGGTCACTTCCCTTCCTGGTACTGATGGCCGCCATCATCCCGTTCACCCGGTTCATTGTCGGCACATCGCTCGGGGTGCAGGCGGCGGCCGTTCCGATGACGCTGGCCGCGACACCGTACGTCGCGCGTCTGATCGAGAATTCGCTGCGGGACGTTCCTCCCGAAGTGGTCGAAGTGGGCCGGGCTTCGGCCGGGTCGAACTTTCAGTTCATCCGTAAAGTGCAACTCCACGAGGCGGTTCCGACCATCATCGGCACTCTGACCATTGCGTTGATCGGCATCCTCGACATGTCGGCGATCGCCGGGGCGGTCGGAGCGGGTGGTATCGGCAACCTGGCCATCGCATACGGCTACAACCGATTCGACAACACGGTGATGATCACGACGGTCATCGCGCTCGTGGTGCTGGTCCAGGTCATCCAGCTCGTCGGCGACCTTGCCGCCCGTCTCACCAACCGGCGCTGAATCCCCCTTCACCCCAACCAGATCAGAGGACAACTCCCATGACGACTCGACCCCGCTCGGTGACGCGCGCCCGCGCTGTGGCGGCAGGCGGACTGACAGCCACCCTGCTACTCCTCCTCACCGCGTGCGGCGCCGGAGGCAACGATCGAACCGAAGGCGACGGCCCGCAGACCACGTTCAAGATCGGCTACACCGCCGGATCGATCCTGGACGAGAAACTCGCCAAGGAAGTCGCGAAACTCGCCCCCGACCACGGCATCACCGTCGAACCGGTGCAGATCGAGGATTCGAAGCTCAAGAACCTCGCCGTCTCCCAGGGCGACATCGACGCCAACCACAGCCAGCACCAGGAATGGATGCGAGTGCAGAACGAGGACGGCAACCTCGGACTGTATGCGGCCGGCGACTGGTACGTCCTCAAGTTCTCGGGCTACTCCGAGAAGTACGGCAAGCTCGAGGATCTCCCCAAGGGCGCCAAGGTCGCCATCCCCGACGACCCGTCGAATCAGGCGCAGGCGCTGCAGACCCTGCAGGACCTCGGTCAGCTGACGCTGAAGGACGGTGTCGATCCGTCCCGCGTCACCATCCGCGATGTGAAGGACAACCCGAAGTCGTTCGAGTTCACGGAGGCAGCGCTGGCGCAGCTGCCGCGCACACTCCCCGACGTCGATCTGGCGCTGGGCTGGCGATCCAACTTCGACCTCGCCGACGTCCCCGACGACAAGATCGTCTTCAACGCCCCCGCCTACGAGTTGTACTGGATCGAGGTCGTCATCAACGAGAAGAACAAGGACAACCCCGACTTCGCGCCGCTGCTGGATACCTACCATGACCCGCGGATCGGTCAGCTCATCGACAGCGACCCGTTCTTCTCCCGGGTGGCGCAGAGCATCGAATCGGCGCGGGCCACCGACCGGAGCCAGACCAACGTCGACGGCGCGGCCGCGAAGCCTGCCGGCTGATGCCCGCGCAACGAGAGGTCATCCTCAACGTCAACGTGCTGGACGTCGGGTTCCACCCGTCCGCGTGGCGGGCACCCGACCTGCACCCGACGTCGTTCATCGACCCGGACTACTACACCGAGGTCGCGCAGATCGCCGAGCGCGGCACACTCGACGCGCTGTTCCTCGCGGACGGCCCCGCCCTCCGCGAGGATCCCGCCGTCAAGCCCACGCGGGCGCTCGAACCCACCACCATTCTCGGCGTGGTGGCGAGCGCGACGGAACATCTCGGTCTGATTGGCACGGCGTCGACGACGTTCAACGACCCGGTCGAGTTGGCGGACCGGTTCCTCTCCCTCGACGTCGTGTCCGGTGGTCGGGTGGCGTGGAACGTGGTCACCACGTTCCACGCCGGAACCGCCCATAACTTCGGGCTCTCCGAAATTCCCGACCGCGAGTCGCGTTACCGCAGGGCCACCGAGTTCGTGGACGTCGTCACCGCATTGTGGGAATCGGCGACCACGCAGGTCCCGGTGCGCCACGACGGGGAGCACTTCCACGTTCACGGCGTACTGCCCGTGCCGCCGTCGCCGCAGCGCCATCCCCTGCTCGTGCAGGCCGGTGGTTCCCCGCAGGGCCGCGCACTCGCAGGTCGCAGCGCCGACGCCGTGTTCTCGGCGGAGCTCACGCTCGACGCCGGGCGGCAGCACTACCGGGAAGTGAAGGATGTCGCACGCGCCGCCGGTCGCGATCCCGGGGCAGTGAAGATTCTTCCCGGACTCGTCACCGTCGTCGGCAGCACCGAGGCCGAGGCGATCTCCCGGTACGAGGACTGGGAATCCAAGGCCGCCGACGGCTTCTCCGCCGAACGTCTCGGCGGCATGCTCGGCGTCGACCTGAGCTCACTCGACCCGGACCGGCCGATCCCGGAGAACTTGCTGCTGGCTCCGGTCGATCCGTCGTTCGCCGGCTCGCTCGGGTTCCGGGAAGCGGTCGTGCGACTGGCGCTCGAGAGCCGGTACTCGGTGTCCGAACTGCTGCGTAAGGCGGGCGGTTTCGGCCACCGGCTCGTCGTCGGCTCGCCCGAACAGATCGCCGACACCATCGAGGAATGGTTCCTGGCGGGCGCGGCGGACGGCTTCAACCTGATGCCGGACGGATTCCCCTCCGGGCTCACCGATTTCGTCGATCACGTCGTGCCACTGCTCCGCGAGAAGGGGATCTTCCGGTACGAATATGCCGAGTCCACCCTCCGCGAGCGCTTCGAGGGCGCTCCGCTCCCCGTGCGTGGTTAACGAGTCCCTGTACTCGCTAACGCCAATTTTCACTCAGCGAGTCCACCCTCATTCGCTGGGTCTGACCATGCGAATTCGTAGCGGACCGTGCATCCGCCGAGCCACGGGACTGGGACGTTGGGTAGGTCGGCTTGGCGTCGGACGGGCGAGTAGTGCGCTGGGTATTCGCTGACTGGTCGACGACCCCAGTCAACCGTGCCCGGTCGCGGAGATCAACGAACCAGCGCCCGCGTGTCGCCTGCTCGGCGGCCGAGCGCCCCAGAATACTCAATAACAGGAGAGTAGTTCGTGACCGCATGAGGGTGTCCTCCGTGATAGGCCCGCCAGCAATCGTTAGCAATGGCCAGCAGGGATTCGCTTTACAGTCAGCGAGATGCCCTCATTATGTTCGCGCCGTGATGCCCCGCCCCACAGCGAAATGCCTACCCGGCAAACGCATTCAACCCCTCACGGAGCCACGGGCGTCTCCCGAGCGACCCGAAGTTCAGGCAATCAGCGCTCCGCGAAAATCGGCGCTAACCGCGCACGGGCGGCGGAGCCGCCTCGGCGGGTGTCCGGACGACGGTGAGAGCGGACTGCTGACGGAGGGTGAAACCGAGACTCTCGTACAGTCGGATCGCCGTCGTATTCGCCTGCGAGGCGTGCAGGAACGGGATCTCACCACGAGCGCGGATACCGGCTCCGACTGCACGCACCAGGCGGGCACCGAATCCACGGCCCCGGAAACGCTCGTCGGTGCAGACCGCGCTGATCTCGGTCCAGCCGGGCGGATGCAACCGCTCGCCGGCCATCGCGACCAGTTCACCGTCAACCCGAAACCCGAGGTAGGTTCCCATCTCGATGGTGCGCGGAAGATACAGTCCGGGCCGGGTGCGGGCGATCAGGTCCAGGATCTCCGGGACGTCCGACGGTCCGAGGACCTCCGCTCGCGGGTCCGGCTCCACGTCCAGCGCGGTGCCGTCCATCTGCACGAGACCGAAAGAATCCACCACCTCCCAGCCCGGCGGCGGGGTGTGCCCGAATCCGCGCAGCGCGGCCGTCGCCGACGGGCCGAGCAGCGTCGCGAGATCCGCCCAGTCCTCGTCCCCCAGCGTCGCGGGGTGTCCGATGTGCGGCGCGACATCCGGGTGGTACCGCGCCACCCTGCCCGACCATCTGGCGAAATGCGCGTGCGCGCCGCGCAGGGATTCACGAATCGCGTCGTCCAGAGGATGGACGCCCGTCGTCGCCGGCACCGTCAGTTCAGTCGCCACCGGTCTACGACGCGACGGTGCGCAACCAGCGGAAGCGGCTGCGGTGGAACACGATCGGCTCGATCTCCGACTGCACTCTCAGCTCGTTGATCCGCAGGACCACGATTGCGTGGTCTCCCGCGGGCACCTGCTGGGTGACGGCGGTGTCGAGCCACACCGACGCGCCGTCGATGAACAACGCGCCGCCGTTGGTGGTCTCGGTGTCGAGCCCGGCGAACCGGTCACCGGTCTTCGCCGCCAGCACGCGGGCGGCCGCGTCGTGCGCCTCACCGAGCACGCTGATCCCGACGTGCTCCAGGTCCGCGAGCTTCGGCCACGTCGTGGACGTGTTCTGCACGCAGAACGCGACCAGCGGCGGTTCCAGCGACACGGGCACGAACGTGCTCGCCGCCATCCCGACGCGCTCACCGTCGACTTCGGCGCAGACGGCGACGACACCGCTCGGGAAATGTCCGAACGCCTCCCGGAGCGAAGCCTGGTCCAAGGTGCCGTCTGCCTGCGTCATGAGAGTTCCGTCCGGGTCCGGGCCGCCCCGGTGAGGATCGAACCCCACCGCTCGGCGTAGTCGGCGATGCGCGTGTCGGTTGTGTAGGTGGTGTCGATGAGATAGAGACCCGGCGCGGGGGCCGTCGCGCCGAGTTCGACGAGCACCGGCTTGAGCAGCAGGTCCGGCGCCATGGCGTGCGCGGGTCCGGCACCGAGCATCAGCGGCACCACCACGACGTCCTTCAATCCGTCCCCCGTTGCGAACTGGTCGAGGAAAAGTTTCAGCACACCCGTGTACGACGCCTTGAACGTCGGGCTGGCGAAGACGACGAGGTCCGACGACGCCACCGTCTCCACCGCCGCCGCGACCTTCTCGTCACCCCACCCGAGC
>RRBB01001116.1:0-383 GCA_006543605.1 Rhodococcus sp. WS4 | reverse complement strand
CCGCCGCGCTGCGGGAAGCGTTGCAGGACGTGGCGTCGCGCGGCGTCGCCCTGGCCGGGCTGTGGAACGGTGCCTGGTTCCTCGGCGACGCCGGCCTGCTGGATGGCTACCGCTGCTGCATCCATCCCGAGCACCGCGCCGCCCTCGTCGAGATCGCCCGCAACAGCCAGGTGACCAGCGACAGCTACATGGTCGACCGCGACCGCCTGACCGCGGCCAGCCCCACCGGCGCCTTCAACCTGGCGCTGGAGTGGATCGCCCGGCGCCACGGGCGCGACCTGGTGGAGGCGGTGGTGGATATCCTCGCCTTCGAGGAGTCGCGCTACCGGCGGGTGCGCCCGGCCCTGCACGAGAAGATGAGCGAGCCGCTGCGCGAAGTGATC
>RRBB01001115.1:0-385 GCA_006543605.1 Rhodococcus sp. WS4 | reverse complement strand
TACGTGGGGTCTCGGTCTGTATCATTGAGCCCATTGAAGCTTCCCAATACGGAACTTCTTGGAATATTGGCTATCAGTTCCAATCCATGGATAGGGTACCAGAATGTTGAGAATCAATTCAAATTGATGCCTTTGCTTGGATCTGACATCATAAGTGGTCTGTCATTCTACACTGAAGATATTGGGACTGAGAGTGTTGTAGGAATCAGCGGAAGCGACATGACCATCTTCACCATTGGAAATGACGAGACTGGTTTCAATTTGAATGACGAGTTTCATTCGGAGCTGACAAAATTACGCTTTCAGCCCAGAAAGCATTTATTCGACACCAAGAGCAATTGTGTGATTATCCTTGAATCTGAAGCTGACACAGTATCGCCATATC
>RRBB01001114.1:0-385 GCA_006543605.1 Rhodococcus sp. WS4 | reverse complement strand
TACCTGCGCCGCTCCGTGGGGAGCGGCGCAGGTATTACAGGAGCAGGGTGCGGATGTCCGCCAGCAGCTCGCCCAGGCGCTTGGTGAAGCGCGCCGCGGCGGCGCCGTTGATCACGCGATGGTCGTAGGACAGCGACAGCGGCAGCATCAGGCGCGGCTGGAAGGCCTTGCCGTCCCATACCGGCTGCATGGTCGCCTTGGACACACCGAGGATCGCCACTTCCGGCGCGTTGACGATCGGCGTGAAGCCGGTGCCGCCGATGTGGCCGAGACTGGAGATGGTGAAGCAGGCGCCCTGCATGGCATCGGCCGAGAGCTTCTTGTTGCGGGCCTTGTCGGCCAGCTCGGCGGCCTCGGCGGCCAGTTGCAGGAGGCTCTTCCGGTC
>RRBB01001113.1:0-385 GCA_006543605.1 Rhodococcus sp. WS4 | reverse complement strand
CTCGGCGGCCGGCGCGTAGGTCGCCCCCGCCGGGTCGAAGCCGCTCTCGCCCACCGCCCAGCGGTGGCACTCGTAGCGGTCGCGGCCCTGCTGGTCGGGCCCCTGGCCGCGCGCGGGGTAGGCCACCACGTCGTAGCTGGCGGCCGGCCCGCTGACCGGATAAACGGGTCCCGCTGCCCGCGGCGGCGGGCTGACCACTTCGTACTCGCGGGTGTCGGCATGCCACAGGTAGTAAGTGCCGGCGGCAAGGAAGTACAGCACGCTGCCCAGCCAGACCTGCTCCGCATAGGGCGGCAGGCTGCGGACGCGCACCCCGCGGGGCGGCACGACCAGCACATAGCGCGGGCCGTCGGGTCGGTACCAGTAGCCGTCGTGGAAGAAATAC
>RRBB01001112.1:0-385 GCA_006543605.1 Rhodococcus sp. WS4 | reverse complement strand
GCGGCTCACCAGCCCGTCATTCATCAACAGTTTCAGGTTGCCGTTACTGTTGCCTAAAAGCGCCGCCACCGAGTTACCGCTACCGCGTAGTTCCGCGTCACCGTTCATTTCCCCCAGCGTCTTCTGCATCAGTTCTACATCGGGCATCAGTTCTTTCAGTTTCAGCCGACGAGCCTGAATATCTGCCCGCCCTTGCATCGGTTTTTTATCACCTTCCAGATGAATATTCGCCGCAATGCTGCCGCCCGCCATGCCAAATTTCAGCGGTTGCAGGCGCAGGTCAGCATTTTTGAGGATGATATGAGTAGAAAGATCGCTAATCGGCAGGCTACTGCCATGCTCAATGCGCCGCCCTTTGAAGCGAACATCGGCATCCATGACGTCC
>RRBB01001111.1:0-386 GCA_006543605.1 Rhodococcus sp. WS4 | reverse complement strand
CCCAACGACCGGGCGATCCCCCAGGACCAGTTCTACCTGCTGCCGATCTTCGACTCGAAGGAGAGCTTCGACGCCGACGGCCAGCCGGCGCAGTTGCTGGAGGTCGCTTCGATCGACCCCGGCGGCAGCACCACGGCACCCCAGGCGCCGGGCCAGGCCGGGCGGGGCGGCGCCAGCGGCGCGGCGAGCGATACCTTCCGCACCGGCATCGTCCTGGTGGTGGACACCTCAGTGTCGATGCAGCCCTACATCGACCGCGTGCGCGAGGTGATCGACGGCCTGCAGCGGCAGATCGGCGAGCGCGGCGACCTGGACAAGGTCAGCTTCGGCCTGGTCGGCTTCCGCAACAACACCGACAAGACCCCCGGCCTGGAATACGTCAGCAA
>RRBB01001110.1:0-386 GCA_006543605.1 Rhodococcus sp. WS4 | reverse complement strand
CTTGCAGTTCGAACGTCGGCGCTTGCGTTGGCAGGCGCTGGATGAGCGAACGCTCGGCCAGCAGCAGGAGACCGCCGATTTCTACCAGGCCCATGGATTGATTCCGCAGCGCCTCGATGTGCGGCCGACCTTCGCCAGCGGCTTTGCGGTCAGGCAGGCGTCGGATGCGGATATCCGGTAGGCGCTGCCCGGGCATTAATTGATAACTATAAGTTATTTATATTTTGTTTTTTATTCCAATAATCTATCCGTTCCGTTCCGTTCCGTTCCGTCGCCGGCAGCTGGAACTCCCGTCCCTGCGGGCGCTCGCACTTATCCCAGGAGTCATCGCATGTCTCGTCCGTTCCTGCGTCGCTTGGCCATCGTGTTTGCCGCTTCCGTCGTCC
>RRBB01001109.1:0-386 GCA_006543605.1 Rhodococcus sp. WS4 | reverse complement strand
TCGCCACGGCGCTGCCCAGGGCCTTCTCGGCGGCTTCCACCAGCAGGCTGGCATCCACGTTCGGCGGAACCTCGTCCTCGGACTTGGCGAGAATATTCGACACCCGTTTGTTCGCCGCGGCCAGGGCCTCGGCTTCAGGCAACTGGCGGAAGGCCTGGACGGCCTGTACGCGCTGGTCGAAGTCCAGCGGCGAGCTTGGCTTGAGCGCGCGCACCGACTGGTACACGGCCACGTCCACGCCTTCGTCCTCGTAGCGCGCGCGCAGGCGGTCGAACACGAAGTCCAGCACCTGCTCGGCCAGGCCGGCGGCCTTGACCTTGTCGCCGTATTGCTCGACGGCGGCGTTGACCGCGGCTACCAGGTCCAGGTCGAGCTGCTTCTCGATG
>RRBB01001108.1:0-386 GCA_006543605.1 Rhodococcus sp. WS4 | reverse complement strand
CTATGCTTAAGCGCACTAAACGCCTAGCCTACCCCAGCTCTAGCCTCACCCAAGAACCTTGCACAGCCGTATTCCAGCCATCGCCCGACACTGATCCCCAACAAGCAAAATGCCAATAGAAATACAGAATACGAAGCAAGCCTCTATCAGCCCACACCACAAGCAAATAATAATCGGCACATTGAGCGTTGCACGTGCTTGTATGGTTGCCGGATGCCTCAAGTCGCTGTACTCTGCTTCCCATTTGTTCTGGGTAAATTGATTCGTGCTACTACCAGTTCGAGCAACCAATTCCAGTAAATTCGGTTCTATTGGTCACGGTTTTGTTGCCGCCACCCCACTACACTACTACCCGAGTCTAGCGCCCTCTGGGAATTGTGCCAATC
>RRBB01001107.1:0-388 GCA_006543605.1 Rhodococcus sp. WS4 | reverse complement strand
GGTCAACCTGCGCTTCCCCGGGCAGTACTACGATGCGGAGAGCGGGCTGCACTACAACTACTTCCGCGACTATGATCCGGAGACTGGGCGGTATGTGGAGAGTGATCCTGTAGAAACTCTAAGAAAGCTAAACAACCCTGAAATGACATTTTTAAATTCTGGCGAGAGCATGCTGCAAGCCACTCCGTATTGGGAACATGGATTCACGCCGAATCATAACTACACATACTCCGATAACAATCCAACTGCAAAAAGCGACAAGCATGGTCTTTCACCAAACCCTACGGACAACTTGATCTACACACCTGACACCAACTGCACATGTACATTAGAGTGCAAGAAAAAATTTACTGGAAATGGAAAGTCTTTCCTTGTGGGAGCTCTATGT
>RRBB01000110.1:0-34181 GCA_006543605.1 Rhodococcus sp. WS4 | reverse complement strand
TGCACGTGGCGGATCGTTGGTATCCGTCGAGTAAGACCTGCTCGAACTGTCAGGCAGTGAAAGCCAAACTGCCGCTGAAAGTTCGGGTGTTCACCTGCGATGCGTGCGGATTCCGCGCTGATCGTGACCACAACGCTGCCCTCAACTTCGCTGCACTCGCAGCGGTTATTGACGGTGGTGCGTCTTCGGCGAGTTGCGGACGAGACGTAAAAGACGCCCGACAGAAACCAACCATAAGACCCGCCGCCCGGCGGGCAGACGGTATCGCTGCGGGAACACCACCGAGTGGTGAACGTGACCGGGGTAACCCGGACACTCATGCAGACTGCACTAAACGACACTTAGCATGAACGGAGTATCCGATCACGGCCGGGCGCGTGATGCCCTGCAATGCGACAACTTCCGCGACCTTCATCGCGAGATACCCGCCTGCGGAGTCACCGGCGACGATCACTCTGCTGGGGTCGTCGCAGACCTTCAGAACCTCGGTGTACGCGATCATGCGTCCACCAGCGACGCCCCGATCGCCCCCTTGGTTAGCTGCCGGCTCGACGGAGACGACGGGCGCACCCGAGCGGGCGGCGAGCAACCCGCACAGTGCCCGGTGGGTGGCGAGCCCGCAGAACACGAATCCGCCGCCGTGGAAGTAGAGGATGGTGGCGCCGTCATTCGTCGAGGGCAGCCAGCAGTTCGATGCCGCGGTCCGTCATCGGCCATATCGTGAACAGCGGTTTGACGAAAGCCCTGGCGAACCAGAACGTCAGTTGTGCCCGCCTGCTGACATCCCGGTGCCACACGATCGAGTCACGCGTTCGCATACTGCCCTCCGTTGTATCGGACGCTTGTCCAGCTTCGCGTTCGCTCCCCGCGGCCTCTCGCCACGGTAAATCGAGGCCGCCCGTTACCGAGCGACTTCGACTTAATTTCCGTCCGATTACCCGAAGTTCACCGACCGAGCCGCTGCTCCAGTTGCGCGATGATCTCGGTCGCCACCTGAGTGGGCGATCCGCCGACGTCGACGACGATGGCGTCCTCGTCCGGCTGGATCGGCTCGAGCGTCGAAATCTGCGTGTCCAGCAGCGACGCGGGCATGAAGTGGTCGAGCCGGGTGGTCAGGCGTTCCCCGATCTGCTGCCGCGACCCGGCGAGGTGCACGAACACGACGTTGTCGCCCCGCAGCACGTCGCGATAGCTGCGCTTGAGCGCCGAGCAGGTGATGACCCCGGGAAGACCGTTGTCGGTGTGCTCCCGAATCCACCCCGCGACGAGATCGAGCCACGGCCAGCGGTCCTCGTCGGTCAACGGCTGCCCCGACGCCATCTTCGCGACGTTTGCGGGCGGATGAAGGGCGTCTCCCTCCTGCAGGTCCCAGCCCATGGCGCCGGCGATGATTCCCGCGACCGTCGACTTCCCGGACCCCGACACCCCCATCAGCACCAGGACGGGATCCGCGGTCTGCGGCTTGCGTCCTGCAGGTTCGCGCGTACTCACGTGCATCTCACCAACCTCACTCGACATTTCTCAGTCCCTCAGATGAACGCGCTCAGCGCGAGGACACCGGCCAGTCCGGTGACGGAGATGATGCATTCCATTACCGTCCACGTCTTCAGGTTCTGTACCACCGTGACACCGAGATATTCCTTCACCAGCCAGAATCCGGCGTCGTTGACGTGCGACAGGAACAGCGAGCCGGAGCCGATCGCCAGGACCATCAGCGAGACGTGCGTCGACGTCAACTCGGCGGCGACGGGCGCGAGGATGCCGGACGCGGTGACCGTAGCCACGGTGGCCGATCCGGTGGCGACTCGGATGAGCACGGCCACGAGCCAGGCGAGGAACAGGACCGGGAGCGCACTGCCCTTGATCGCTTCGGCGATGACGTCGGCGATGCCGGTGTCGATCAGGACCTGCTTGAATCCGCCGCCGGCGCCGACGATGAGGAGGATTCCGGCGATCGGAGGCAGCGAACTCTCCAGCGAGGCCGCGATGGCGTTGCGGTCCATGCCGCCGCCGCGGCCGAGGAGACCCATACCCGCGAGGACAGCGAGCCCGAGGGCCACGACCGGCGTGCCGAGGAAGTCGAGGAGCGACTTCACCCACACCTCCGAGTCGGGGGCGATGACATCGGCGATCGCCTTACCCAGCATCAGGACGACGGGAAGCAGGATGGCGGCGAGGGTGGCCGCGAATCCGGGACGACGACGCTCGGCGGCGGCTTCGGCGCCCTCCTTGTCCTCGGTGGTCACGTAGAGCTCGGGGACGGGGACGTCCACCCAGCGCGCCGCCAGCTTGCTGAACAGCGGACCGGCCACGATCACGGTGGGGATCGCGACGACGACGCCGAGCGCGAGGGTGAGTCCGAGGTTGGCGTTCAACGCCGCCACCGCGACCAGCGGCCCGGGGTGGGGCGGAACGAGACCGTGCATGGCCGACAGACCGGCCAGCGTGGGGATCGCGATACGCATCAACGGCAGCCCCGAGCGGCGGGCGACGAGGATGATCACCGGCATCAACAGCACGAGGCCGATCTCGAAGAACATCGGCAGGCCGATCACCGCGCCGACCAGCGCCATCATCCACGGCAGCGTCCGCGGTCCGGCGCGACTGACGAGGGTGTCGACGACGCGGTCCGCGCCACCGGAGTCGGCGAGCAGCTTGCCGAACATGGCACCGAACCCGATCAAGATTCCGACGCTGCCCATCGTGGCGCCGAAGCCCTCGACGAACGATTTCACCGAGTCGGACGCGCCCAGACCCGCACCGATCCCGACGCCGACGGCGCCGATCGACAGAGCGAGGAACGGGTGGAGTTTGAGCCAGGTGATCAGCGCGATGATGACGGCGACGCCGACGACGGCCGCCGTGATCAGCCGCGTGTCGTGGCCGGCACTGTCGGCCGCGGCGAGTAGTGAAGCGGTACTCATTCTGTTGCTCCAGGGAGATCGGTGATGGAATGACCCTTGTTCGTGACTCAGGTCACTGTGCCTCAAAAACCATACTATTTCAAGGCCCATGCCAATTAAGTACTACTTAGAGGGCAAATGGCACGCCAACGTGTGTTCAATGAGTGCAACCGTGGGAACATCGGCGGATGACCAACGCAGACGGCGCCGAGTACCGGCAATTGCACGAAACGGTGCTCGATCGGCTGGGCAGCGACATCGTGGCCGGGGTCGTGGCAGCCGGCACCCGCATCTCCGCGGACGACGTGGTCACCCAGTACTCCGTCTCCCGCACCGTCGTGCGCGAAGTGGTCCGCGTACTCGAATCGCTCGGACTCCTGGCCGTACGCCGTCGCGTCGGCATCACCGTCCTCGGCGAGGAACACTGGAACTCACTCGATCCGAGCGTGATCCGATGGAAGCTGGCCGGCCCACAGCGGTTCGAGCAGCTGTCGAGCCTGAGTGAACTGCGCTCGGGGATCGAACCGCTCGCCGCGCGTCTCGCGGCGACACGGGCGACGCCGGAAGAGTGCGGGGCACTGACGGCGGCCGTCATCGGAATGTCGTCCACCTCCCGCGCGGCGGACACGGACGCGTACCTGGCCCACGACTCCGACTTCCACCGCACACTGCTGGCCGCGTCCGGGAACCCCCTGTTGCGCGCGATGTCGCAGATCGTCGTGGAGGTGCTCGAGGGCCGCACCCGGCACTCGCTGATGCCGCACGTCGCCGAGACCGAAGCCATCCGGCTGCACGGCGTGGTGGCGTCGTCCATCCAGATGGGCGACCCCGACGCGGCCGAGACGGCCATGCGCGCGATCGTGACCGAATCCGCGACGGCCGTCGAGCAGATGAAGGACGAAGAAGACACCCGCGAGTGAGGTACTCGCGGGTGTCTTTTTCGTGGCGCGGTAGGCCTTACACGACCGAATCCGAATGCATGGCTTCGAGTTCCACGCCCTTCGTCTCCTTGACCCAGCGCAGCACGAACACGAGGGACAGCACGGCGCACACGGCGTAGAAGCCGTAGGAGATTCCCAACGAGAAGTCCTTCATGGACGGGAATGTCACGGTGATCAGCCAATTCGCCGCCCACTGGGCGCCTGCGGCGAGGGAGAGGGCTGCAGCGCGGATGCGGTTGGGGAACGCCTCGCCGAGCAGGACCCACACCACGGGCCCCCAGGACATTCCGAATGCCACGACGAACAGGTTGGCAGCGACGAGAGCGATCGGCCCTTGCAGTCCGGTCAGCTGCGGCGTCGTCACCCCGTTCACGACGGTGGTGGATGCGGTTCCGAAGATGAACGCCATGGTCGCGAGCGTCACGGCCATTCCGGCCGAGCCGATGATGAGCAGCGGTCGCCGGCCCACGCGGTCGATGTAGGCGATGGCGATGAGCGTGGTGGCGATGTTGACCACCGAGGTGATCACGGTGATCTGCAGGGAGCTGCCCTCGTCGAATCCGACGGCCTGCCACAGGACGCTGGAGTAGTAGAAGATCACGTTGATGCCGACGAACTGCTGGAATACGGAGAGTCCGATACCGATCCACACGATCGGCATGAGCCCGAACGCGGAGCCCTTCAGATCACGGATGGACGGTTGCGTCTCGCTGACCAGCGACGAGCGGATGCTCTCGATCTTGAGGTCCAGGCCCTTCTCACCGAGCAGCACCGCGAGGATGCCGCGAGCCTCGCCGAGGCGTCCCTGGGCGATCAGGTAGCGGGGCGATTCGGGGATCGTCAGCGACAGCAGCCCGTACGCCAGCGCGGGCACGCACATGGCGAGGAACATCCATCGCCAGGCCTCGAGCCCGAACCAGAGTTCTTCCTGGGATCCACCGGCGACGGCGGCGAGGGCGTAGTCGACCAGCAGTGAGACGAAGATGCCCGTCACGATCGCGAGTTGCTGCAGCGACCCGAGGCGGCCGCGCACCCGGGCCGGCGAGATCTCGGCGATGTAGGCGGGTGCGATGACCGAGGCCAGACCCACGCCGATTCCACCGACGATCCGGAATGTCACCAGAATCTCGACATTGGCAGCGAACCCGGTGCCGATGGCGCTCAGCAGGAACATCAGGGCCGCGGCCCGCATGGTGACGAGGCGTCCGTACCGGTCGGCGATCCGCCCGGCCAGCATGGCTCCGGCGGCGGCGCCGAGCAGCGCCGAGGCGATCGCGAATCCGAGGAGAGCGGACTCGACCTGGAATTTGCCCTCGATCGCCGACACAGCGCCGTTGATCACCGCGCTGTCGTAGCCGAACAGCAATCCGCCGAGTGCGGCGACGACCGCGATACGGACGGGGACCGAAGTGCCCTCTGCGGTGTCGCCGGGCGACTCCGCGCCGGGCAGCAGGACGTTTTCAGACATGGGACTCCTCGTGAGCAAGGGGGGATCGAGACTCGGATCGAGCCGAGGCCTGCGCCGAGAGCGCATTCGTTGTGGTGTGGAACACAGTAGGCAACGAACACGTGAATCGTCAAGACATGAACACAGAGAGACGTTTATGCCCGGTTTGCGTTCACTGATGAACGATCAAGGCGACAGAGCTCTGCCCGCGAGAGGAGCGAATTCGCGCGGCAAACAGTCAGGCCGGAAGCGCAGACCGCAGACCCAGCGCGACGGCGCCGAGGACCTGCGCACGGGGACCGAGTTCGGCGACCCGGATGTCGAGGGAACGGACGGCGCTGGGCACGGCGTAGCGGCCGACCACCTCGCGCATCGGCCCCAGCAGCAGTTCGCCGGCCAGCGCGAGTTCGCCTCCGATGACGAGGCGTTCGGGATTGACGAGGTTGCACAGGCTCGCCGCGGCGATCCCGACGTGCCGGCCGGTGTCGGCGAGCACTCGGATGCAGGCGGCGTCTCCGCCCTCAGCCATGGCGACGATGTCGGCGATGGTGAGGTCGGGGCCACGGCTGGGTTCGAGGAGCCGGATCACGACATGCGACGCGACGAGCGTCTCGAGGCAGCCGCGGTTGCCGCAGCGGCACACCTGACCGAACTCGTCGAGCGTCAGGTGCCCGATTTCGCCTGCGGTGCCACCCCTTCCGCGATAGAGCCGGCCGTCGAGGACCAGACCGGCGCCCACGCCATCGGACAGTTTGATGTAGGCGAGGTCGGTGGTTCCCCGGCCCGCGCCCCACATGTGTTCGGCGAGCACACCGAGGTTCGCATCGTTGTCGACGTGCACCGCGGTGCCGAGATACTCGGACGCGATGGCGGCGGCGTCGACCCCCACCCAACCCGGGAGGATCGACGGGCCGCCGACCTCGCCGGTGTCGGTCTCGAGCGGCGCGGGCAGGCCCATCCCGACCGCCAGGACGGAGGTGCGATCGCAGCCGAGTCGATCGAGGGCGGCGTCGAGAAGGGTGCCCGCCTGCACCACGCCCTCCTCGGCGCGGTGACCCGACCCGAGTTCGACGCGTTCCTCGGCGAGCACCTGGTGAGCCATGTCGGCGACGGCCACGGTGAGATGGCGGTGCCCGAAGTCGATCCCGACGGCGAGCCCCATCTTGCGGGTCAGCTTCACCGCGCGGCCCCGCTGGCCCGGGTGGTCGCCGCCCGGCACGGCGACCATCCCGGCCGCGGTCAATTCCTTGACCATGTTCGAGACGGTGGCGGGCGCCAACCCGGTGCGTCGCGCGATCTCCGCCTGGGTGAGCTCACCCGACGTCTGCAGTGCGCGGACCACACGGTGCTGGTTGGCGGACTTCAGCGACGACTGGGAACCCGGCCGCTGGGGATCACCGTTGTCACTGTCGCGCACCACGTCACCGTACCGCGCCGCTTCTCGCGCTACCGGGCGAGTGCGGCCGCCTCACCTGCGAGACCGCTGATCCGGTCCC
This sequence comes from Rhodococcus sp. WS4, assembly GCA_006543605.1. Lineage (GTDB taxonomy): Bacteria > Actinomycetota > Actinomycetes > Mycobacteriales > Mycobacteriaceae > Rhodococcus_F. The sequence continues at coordinate 27,394 of RRBB01000110.1, read as the reverse complement.
AGTCCTTCTGCTTCACCGCGTCGGCAGGCGTCAGCCAGGATCCGCCGACGCACCCGACGTTGGGCAGCGACAGGTAATCCCCGACGTTCGACGTCGAGATCCCGCCGGTGGGGCAGAACCGCGCGGCCGGAACGGGCGAGTGGATCGACCCGAGGAACTTCGCGCCGCCCGATGCCTCGGCCGGGAAGAACTTGAGTTCGCGGTAGCCGTGTTCGAGCAGGAAGAGCACCTCGGAGACGGTCGCCGCACCCGGGAGGTGCGGCAGTCCGGTGTCCGTCATCGCCTTGAGGAGCGTTTCGGTGCTGCCCGGTGAGACCAGGAACTGCGCTCCCGCTTCGGCCGCCTGGGCGGCCTGGACCGGTTCCACGATCGTGCCCGCACCGACGCAGATCTCCGGCACCTCGCTCGCGATCGCCTTGATGGCGTCGAGGGCACACGGCGTGCGCAGCGTCAGTTCGATCATCGGGATGCCGCCGGCCACCAGCGCGCGGGCCACCGGCACCGCGTCGCCGAGATCGTCCACGACGACGACGGGGATGACCGGGACGCGGTCGAGGAGGGAGGGGCTGTTCGTCACTGAGTATCTCCTTAGACGGGTTGGGGATGGAAAACGCTGGCGCCCTGGGTCGCCGGTCCGACAGCGGCACGCAGGCCGGCGAAGAGTTCACGTCCCGTGCCGACCCATTCGTCGGCGCTCAGCGCGCGGCCGGTCGCCGGCCGGGCAGCGAACTCGGCGTCGTCGACATGGACGTTCACCGTTCCGGCGACGGCGTCGACGGTCACCACATCGCCGTCGACCACCCGCGCCAGGGGTCCGCCTACCGCGGCTTCCGGGGTGAGGTGGATCGCGGCGGGCACCTTGCCGGACGCGCCCGACATGCGACCGTCGGTCACGAGCGCGACGTGCCTGCCCTTGTCCTGCAGGGACCCGAGAACCGGTGTGAGCTTGTGCAACTCGGGCATGCCGTTGGCGCGGGGGCCCTGGTAGCGCAGCACGGCCACGAAGTCACGGTCGAGTTCGCCCGCCTCGAATGCGGCGAGGAAGTCGAGTTGGTCGTCGAACACCCGCGCCGGGGCGGTGACGATCTGGTGGTCCGACTTGACCGCGGAGACCTTGATGACGCATTCACCGAGGTTGCCCTTGAGCATCTTCAGGCCGCCGTTCACTGCGAACGGCTCCTCGGGGCCGCGAAGGACGCTGGTGTCGTGGCTGATCTGCGTCCCGGGCTGCCACTCGACGCCGTCGCCGGACAGCTTGGGCTCCTCGGTGTACCGGCGGAGGCCGGGACCGACGACGGTCTTGACATCCTCGTGCAGCAGTCCGGCATCGAGCATCGACGACACGACGTAGCCGAGGCCGCCCGCCGCGTGGAAGTGGTTCACGTCCGCCGACCCGTTGGGGTAGATCCGGGCGAGCAGCGGGATGACGGCCGACAGCTCGGCGAGATCGTCCCAGGTGAGGGTGATGCCGGCGGCGCGCGCGATCGCCACGAGGTGCATCGTGTGGTTGGTGGAGCCGCCGGTCGCGAGCAGCGCGACGCAGCCGTTGACCACGGCCTTCTCGTCCACGACCTCGCCGACCGGGGTGTAGTCGTCGCCGAGTGCGGTCAGCCCGGTGATGCGCTTTCCCGCCTCCGTCGTGAGCGCCTCGCGCAGCGGGGTGCCCGGGTTCACGAAGCTCGATCCGGGCAGGTGCAGGCCCATGACCTCCATGAGGAGCTGGTTGGAGTTGGCGGTTCCGAAGAACGTGCACGTTCCCACGCCGTGGTAACTCGCCGCCTCCGCGTCGAGCAGTTCCTCGCGGTCGGCCTTGCCCTCCGCGTACAACTGCCGCACACGCGACTTCTCGTTGTTGGGCAGACCGGACGTCATCGGTCCCGCGGGAACGAAGACGGTCGGCAGGTGACCGAAACCCAGTGCGCCGATAAGCATTCCCGGCACGATCTTGTCGCACACGCCGAGCATGAGCGCGCCGTCGAACATGTCGTGGGACAGTCCGATCGCCGTCGCCATCGCGATGACGTCGCGGCTGAACAGCGACAGCTGCATGCCATCGCGGCCCTGGGTGATGCCGTCGCACATCGCGGGGACGCCGCCGGCGAACTGGGCGATGCCGCCGGCCTCCATGACTGCGGCCTTCAGCTGCCGCGGGAAGTGCTCGAACGGCTGGTGCGCCGACAGCATGTCGTTGTACGACGAGACGATCGCGATGTTGGGCTTGACGAAGCTGCGCAGCGCCTTCTTGTCGGCCGGGCCGGAGGCGGCGAAGCCGTGTGCGAGGTTCGCGCAGGCCAGCTTGCCGCGCGCAGGACCGCGATCGGCGGCGTTCCGGATGCGGTCGAGGTATACCGTCCGCTCGGGTGTGCTGCGCTCGATGATGCGTTCGGTGACGGCGGCGAGGACGGGGTGCACGTCGGCCGTCGGTGTGGGTGCGTCGGTCATGCGGTGACTCCTTCGTGCCAGGCGCGGCCGTCGCGCTCGATCAGGGTGGTCGCGTCGGTGGGTCCGTTGGTGCCCGCCGGGTACCGGCGCGGTCCGCGCTCGGACTTGTTCCAGCCGACGAGGATCTGCTCGACCCACTCCCAAGCGGCCTCCACCTCGTCACGGCGCATGAACAGGGTCGGGTTACCCCGGACCACGTCCATCAGCAGCCGCTCGTAGGCGTCGGGCGAGGGACGCTTGAAGGTTTCGATGTAGTTGAGGTCCAACGACACCGGCTTGAGCCGGATGCCGCCGGGGCCGGGTTCCTTCGCCGTCATGTGCAGCCGCATGCCCTCGTGGGGCTGCAGCTGGATGACCAGGCGGTTGGGTTCGCTGTGGCCCTCGCTGCCGGGGAACATGGGGTGCGGAACGGGCTTGAACTGCACCACGATCTCGGAGCAGCGGCGGTCCATGCGCTTGCCGGTGCGCAGGTAGAACGGCACGCCGGCCCACCGCCAGTTCTGGATCTCGGCCTTGACTGCGATGAACGTCTCGGTGGTGCTCTCGGGGTTCTCGACGTCGTCCTGATATCCGGGCACGGCGATCCCGTCGGCCAGCCCGGGGCCGTACTGGCCTGCGACGGTGCAGCGTTCGACGTCCTGCGGGCTCATCGGCTTGAGGGCCTGGAGCACCTTGAGCTTCTCGTCGCGCACGGTCTCGCGGTCGACGTAGGTGGGCGGCTCCATCGCGACGAGGCAGAGGAGCTGCAGAAGGTGGTTCTGCAGCATGTCGCGCAGCGCACCCGCCGACTCGTAGTAGCCGCCGCGGCTGCCGACTCCGAGCGACTCGGCCACGTTGATCTGCACGTGGTCGATCGACGAGGAGTTCCACAGCGGCTCGAGGAAGGTGTTGGCGAATCGCGTGACCAGAAGGTTCTGGACGCTCTCCTTGCCGAGGTAGTGGTCGATGCGGAAGATCTGCGATTCCTCGAACACGGCGCCGACCGCGTCGTTGACGGCGCGGGCCGACGCGAGGTCGTGCCCGATCGGCTTCTCCAGCACGACGCGGGACTGCTCGTCGGCGAGACCGTTCAGGGCGAGGTTCTCGCAGATCGGTCCGAACAGGCCGGGAGCGCACGCCAGGTAGAACACCCGGATCGCGCCTTCCCGGTCGGCGAGACAGTCCTTCAGGCCCGCCCAGTCCGCGGGATCCGCGACGTCGACGGTGACGTATTCGAGGCGATTGAGAAATCGCTCACAGGTGTCCGAATCCAGCTGATCGCCGGAGACGAACCGCGCGAGTTCTCCTCGCACCTTGTCGCGGTAGCCGTCGGTGTCGAGACCGGCTCGCGAGGCACCGATCACGCGGGTTTCGGCGGGCAGCTGGCCGTCCCTGTCGCGCAGGTAGAGCGCGGGAAGCAGCTTACGAACCGCCAGGTCGCCGGTGCCGCCGAACACGACGAAATCGCACGGATCCACGGTGGTCGCTGGTGACATGTCATCTCCCTCTGAAAGCCGGATGTGTGGGCCGTCACAGACGACGATAGGCCACCTTTCGCTTTCGAGCAATACAGACTTAAGTATTTCGGCGAACAAAGATCACGGCCTTACGTTGTCAGACGCGTGTCCGGTTGGTTGAATGGCCTGCATGCGGACGCCTCGCTCGACGACCTCCCCGGCGACGGGTGGCGACGTCTTCGCCCTCATTCGCGCAGGGCAAGCCACGACGCGCACCGAGATCGGCAACCTCACCGGGCTGTCGCGCACGGCTGTCGCGGCCCGGGTGTCGTCACTGCAGTCGTCGGGGCTCGTCGTCGAACGCGAGGAAGGCGTCTCGACCGGCGGCCGACCACCCGTCAAGCTCTCGTTTCACGTACAGGCGGGTGTCGTGCTGTCGGCCGCCATCGGCCGTAGCCGCACCCAGCTGGCCATCTGCGACCTCGCCGGCGACGTCATCGTCGCCGAGGACGTGGAACAGGAGATCGGCACCAGCCCGGCCGAGCTGATGCCCGTCATCGCGCAACGCCTCATCGCTCTCCGCGAGAGCCTCGGCGAGACCGCCGGACGGACCGTCGGGATCGGCATCAGCCTCCCCGGAACCGTCGACACCGAACGCGGGTGCAGCCTGAACTCCCCCATGATGTCGGGCTGGGACGGCGTCCCCCTCCAACCGTTCCTCGCCGACGTCACCGACGCACCCGTCTTCGTCGACAACGACGCCAACGTGATGGTCCTGGCGGAGCGGCGCGGAGAACGCCGCGACTTCGCCGACATGCTGCTCATCAAGGCGTCGACCGGCCTCGGCGCCGGACTCGTGTCCGGGGGCGTGCTCCAGCGCGGCGCCCTCGGCGCGGCAGGCGAGATCGGGCACACGAAAACCGCAGCGGCACAAGGAGTGGTGTGCCGCTGCGGTGATGTGGGTTGTATCGAGGCCGTGGCCGGCGGGTGGGCGCTGGTCCGCAATCTGCAGGAGCAGGGACGCGAGGTCACCCACATCCGCGACGTGATCACCCTCGCCCTCGCCGGCGACGCCGAGGCCCGGCGGATGATCCGCGAGAGCGGACGGCAGATCGGCGAAGTACTGTCCGGCGCGATCAACCTCCTCAACCCGGAGGTCGTGATCGTCGGCGGCGACATGGCGCAGGCGTACGACACGTTCGTCGCCGGGCTCCGCGAAACCCTCTACGGCAACGCGATCGCCGTTGCCACCCAACAGCTTCAGATCCTCCCCTGGACGCACGGGGAACTGTCGGGCGTGGTCGGCAGCGCCACGATGGCACTCGACCACGTCCTCAGCGTCCGCGCGGTGGACCGGCTACTCGCGCAACAGAAATAGGCGGCTCCGCCGCCTGTGCGTGGTTAGCGAGTCCAGAGACTCGCTAACCACGCACGGGCCCGGAGGGCCTACTTGACGTCGGAACCGTGCCTGGTGAGCGGCATGATCTCGATCTTCATGTACGGGAACAGCGGAAGGTTCCACAGGATCTCGTGCAGTTCGTCTGCCGACTCGACGTCGAAGATGCTGATGTTGCTGTACTGCCCGACGATCCGCCAGATCTCGGGCCACTTACCGGAGCGCTGGAGCTCCTGTGAGTAGGCCTTCTCCTTGGCGATGGTCTCGTCCCGGACCTTCGGGTCGAGGTCACGGGGAATGGCGACGTCCATCCGGACGTGAAAGAGTGCCATCGGGTGGTGTTCTCCTTAGTTCCTGGTCCAGGTCTTGACTGCGTCCATGTTGAGCTCGACTCCGAGTCCGGGACCTTCGGGCAGGAACACCTGGCCGTCGGCGTAGCGGATCGGTTCCTGCAGCAACTCCTCGCTGAACAGCAGCGGTCCGAACAGTTCGGTGCCGAAGTTGATCCCGGGCTCGGCGCAGGCGAAGTGGATGGACGCCGCGGTGCCGATCGGGCCTTCGATGGACGTGGCTCCGTGGCAGGCGATTCCGGCAGCCTTGGCGATCGCGACCACTTCACGACTCTTGGCGAGGCCACCGCATTTGGTGGTCTTGAGCGCGATGACGTCGGCGGCGCCGCGGCGAGCGACCTCGAGGGCGTCGTGCGGAGTCTGGACGCTCTCGTCGGCCATCACGGGGACGGGGACGAGCCGGTTGAGCTCGGCGAGGACCTCGAGTTGCTCACCGGGGGTGGGCTGCTCGATCAGTTCGACTCCGCCGTCGACGAGGCGGGGCACGTACTTCAGTGCGGTGAGCCTGTCCCAGCGGGCGTTGACGTCGATGCGGACCCCGGCCTTGCCGTGCAGGGCCTGCGCGATCCGGACCACCCGCGCGGTGTCGACTGCGGGATCGAGTGCGCCCATCTTCAGCTTGAAACTGAAGTGCCGCTTCGACTCGACGAGTCCGAGCGCCTCCTCGATGATCTCTTCGGCGGGTGCGGCGCCGAGCGCCCAGGTGACGTCGACACCGCGCCGGAAGGCGCCGCCGAGCAGCGTGTGCACGGGCACACCCAGGCTGCGGGCCCAGGCGTCGTGCAACGCGACGTCGACGGCGGCCTTCGCGAAACGTGCGTTGGCGACGACTCGTTCGATGTCCGACATGATGCCGGTGATCTCGTCGACACGCCGGCCCAGCAGCACCGGGACGATGTACTTCTCGACGATCGCCTGCATCGTCTCCACCGACTCGCCGCCCCACCAGGGGCCGCCGGGGACGACACCCTCGCCGTAGCCGGTCACGCCGCCCTCGGTCCTGACGGCAACCAGGAGCAGCGGCTGCGCGGTCATCGACGTGGTAGCGAACTTGTGGGGACGCACCAGCGGCACATCGAGGATCGTCGTTTCGACGGAGACGATCGACAGGTCGGTCATCGGATCACTTTCTCTGCGGGTGGAACGGGTCACGCGGGGTCGAGCACGAAGTTGTAGGTGACGTGGTTCTTGCCGTCGTCGCCGGCCTTCGGGTCGAGGATCAGTTCCGGCTTGGTCGCCGACGCGACGTCACTGTCGATCCACTCGCCGCCCTTGAAGTACAGCTGCGTGGTGACCGGCTCCTTGCCGGGCGCCGACACGATGAGGTGCAGGTGCGCGGGACGCCACGGGTGGCCGTTCTGTGCCTCGATGAACTGGCCGGTGGGGCCGTCGGTCGGGATCTTGTAGGGCGCCGGCTGGATCGTGGTGATCTCGTAGCGACCCTCGTCGTCGGCGATGATCGTGCCGCGCAGGTTCCACTCGGGCAGATGCGGTGCGAACTGCGAGTAGTACCCGTCGTTGTCGGCGTGCCACAGTTCGACCTTCGCGCCCGCGAGGCCGTTGCCGTCGAGGTCGGTGACCTGACCGGCGAACACGAGCGGGGTGATCTTCTCATCCTCGGGGCGCATCGGCAGGGTGCACGTGGACGGCAGTTCGGGCGAGTTCTCGATGTAGTACGGGCCCTCGATGCTGCCCTTGGTGCCCTTGCGGCTGCGGGCGAGAACCTCTTCGACGGAGTGCTCGATGAACACGTCGAGGAACAGCGGCCATTCGCCGCCCTCGCCGACGTCGATGAGCCACTGCTTGAACACGCGGTACTCGGGGTAGGTGACGCCGTGCTTCAGGATCACGTCGTTGAGTGCGCCGAGGGCGTCCTTGGCGATCGCCGCGAGCCGCTCGGGCGAGGTGTCGGCGCTGACGCGTTCGGCCTTGAACTTGTCGGTGGCGGCGGTGCCGGAACCGGCTGCGGTGGGGCTCTCGGTAGTGGTCATCTTTTCTCCTTGGGCTGGAGGGATTCGGACGGGGCTGTTGAGTTGTGGGCGACGCGGTGGATGTTCACGCGCCGGAGGGTCTTGCACTCTGTACGCTCTGCGTACTAACATCACGCTGTGCGTACACCACTACTGTGCTCGCAGTCACATTGAAATGTCAACCCCGAGTCCGGACACGCACGAGAAACCCTGATGGAGGCCGCTATGCCCGAGAACGATCGCGACTACATCCAGAGCATCGAGCGCGGCTTCGCGGTGCTCCTCGCCTTCGACGCCCAGCGCCCCAACCCCACGCTCGCCGAACTCGCCACGGAGGCGGACCTGTCGCGACCCGCGGTCCGCCGGATCCTGCTCACCCTGCAGAAGCTGGGGTACGTCGCCGGCTCGGGAGGGCGGTGGTCGCTCACCCCTCGCGTGCTCAGCATCGGACAGCACTACTCCGAGTCGCACGCGTTGATCGAAGCCGCGATGCCCCGACTGCTCGAGGTGGCCGAGAAGACCCAGGAGTCCGCCTCCCTCGGCGTACTCGACGGCGCCGACGTGGTCTACGCCGCGCGCGTTCCCGTCCGGCGAATCATGAGCATCAACGTCTCGGTCGGCACCCGCGTCCCGGCGTACGCCACATCGATGGGCCGCGCCCTGCTCGCCTGGGCTCCCGCCGACGTCGTCGAGCGGGTCGTCGCCGAGTCGACGTTCCAGAAGCTGGGGCCGGAGACGATCGGCACACCCGAGGAACTGAACCGGGAACTGGTGAAGGTGCGCGAGCAGGGATACGCGCTGACGTCGGAAGAGCTCGAGAAGGGTTTGATCTCGCTGGCCGCCCCCGTCCGCGACGCGACGGGCGCCGTCGTCGGCGTCGTCGCCTGTTCCACGTCGTCCGCGCGCAACACCCCCGCACAGTTCCGGGAGCAGGCCGTTCCCTGCGTGCTCGCCGCCGCGGCAGCCCTCGGCGCCGACATGGGTTACGCCGGCTGACGGCGTCACGTCGGTCAGATCGGGTCGAGCACGAAGTCGCAGGAGACCGCCCCACAGGCATCGACGTCGACGAGGGTCTCAACTGCGGATGCGCACACTTCTCGCGACGCGCCCGGCGTCGGCACCAGCCGCGTCTCGAGCGGCCGGAATCCACGCGCATGGACGATCACGTTGAGGTGGCCCACGTCGGCATCGCTTCGGGCGCTGGAGAATTCACACGGCGCGGGCTGTACGGTCGCGATGTCGAAACGACCCCCTGCGCACGTGACGACGATGCCGCGCAGGTTGTTGCGCAGGATCTCCACCGAGTACCCGGAATAGCATCCGTCGGCGTCCGCGTGCCAGACCTCGATCTCCGCCCCCGACAGTGGTTCGCCGTCGCGTGAGCGCACGACCCCCGCAATGCGGAGCGGAGTCCCCGGTTCGCCGGGGAGCGCCGCAAGGTTCGCGCTCCACGGCAGCACTCGCTGCGCGGGAAGGTAGAACTCCCGGTCGACGTGGTCGAGGCAAGCCTGGCCCACGTGAGGTGCGGTCGTCGTCGACGTTGAGGTCATCACCTGATCCGATCACTCCCGTACGCTGTGCGTACACCGAGAACGCTGTGCGGTCGGGTTCGAGTGTGCGCGCAGTCACACCGTTCGTCAACCTGCGGTCCGTTCACATTGCGGACGGATCGGTGCGGTGCATCTGTGGGATAATTTCCCGGCCACCGGCGGACAACGACGTTTCGCCGTCCCCGGTTCGCGCCCTCGTGCCGGCCACGTCGAACACCCGAGGATCACATCGATGACCACGCCTCCCCGCAGCATCACCCTCCGCTTCCTCGCCGCACCCACCGAGGTCGCGACGCTCGGAGGGGCCGTCCAGGGCGGCCGGATCCTCGAATGGATCGACAAGGCCGCCTACGCCTGCGCGGTCGGCTGGAGCGGGAGCTACTGCGTCACCGCATATGTGGGAAACATCAAGTTCACCCGGTCCATCGAGTCGGGGCACCTCGTCGAAGTAGAAGCGCGGCTCGTCCACACCGGGCGCTCCAGCATGCACATCCAGTGCACCGTGTCGTCGGCAGACCCGCGAACCGGGCAGTTCACCGAGGCCAGCAACTGCCTCATCATCTTCGTGGCCGTCGACGACTCCGGAAAGCCGACGGGTGTGCCGCCGTGGAAGCCCGTCACCGCCACCGACCGCGCCGAGTCCGACGAGGCGGTCATGCGGATCGGCCTGCGCGCCGACATCGAAGAGGCGATGAGCAAGCAGAGCTACACCGACGCGGGCACCGCACCGGAATCGCTCACCCGCTTCCTCGCCGCACCCACCGACGTCAACTGGGGTGGCAAGACGCACGGCGGAACCGTGATGCGCTGGATCGACGAGGCCGCCTACCTGTGCGGCACGTCGTGGAACGGCACACCCTGTGTGTCGGTCTACGCCGGCGGGGTCCGGTTCTACCGCCCGATCCAGATCGGCCACATCGTCGAGGTCGACGCCCGCCTCCTCCACACCGGCGCGCAGACCATGCACATTTCGGTGCACGTGCGGTCCGGCGACCCCCGCACCGGGGAAATGAACCTCACCACCCACTGCCTGACGGTCGTCGCCGCCGTCGACGACGACGGTGTCGCGACTAGCGCGCGGCAATGGGTTCCGCAGTCCGACGAGGATCGCAAGCTGGAGGCGCACGCCCGCGAACTCATCGCCCTCCGCGACCGGGCGCGAATCGGCGCCCTGGCGTAATCCGCCCGAGTAGCGTCAGCCCCGGAGCGCCTCCGACGGGGCCACGCCGTACTTCCGCCGGTACGCCGCCGCGAACCGGCCGGTGTGCGTGAAACCCCAGCGCATCGCAACCTCGGCGACCGTCGACGAACCGTCCGCGCGCAGCAGGTCGTCGTGGACGCGTTCGAGGCGCACGTCCAGCAGGTAGTCGCGGGGGCTCACCCCCACGTACTCCTGGAAACCCTCCTGTAAACGGCGGACCCCGACACCCGCGATCTCGGCCATCTCGGCCGCCGTCCACGCCCGCGCGGGGTCGGCGTGGATCTCGTCGATGACGCGCTTGACGATGCGCGGGCGGGTACCGCCACCGGCGGTGTCGTCGTCCGGGATCGCCGCCAATACGAGCGCGGTGGTGACCGCCCCCGACAGCTGCTCGGCGACGAGGGGGTTCGCGTAGACGCCGTCCGATCGCAGCATCTGGTCGAGCAGCGACCGCACCAGGGCCAGCCAACTCGCACCGTTCGCGCTGGTCAGGTCCAACTGTGCGGGCAGCCGCACTCCCGGCCGCGCCAGCACCCGCGCCATCTCACGGTGCAGGTAGTCGCGGTCGACGCGGACGCCGATGATCGAGCAGTCCTTGCTCCAGTCGGTGATGAGCGTGGTGGTGTCGGGTGGGCAGATCGTGCCCGACCCGGGAACGGAGGACACCTCGTTCCTTCCCGTCACCGATTCCAGATGCCCCGACAGCGGCACGTTGATCGCGTACGCGCCGGGGTGGTCCGACTGGATCGACACGTCCGCACCCCAGCCGATGTGGGTGATCTTCACCGGGCCCAACTCGACCGCCTCCGCGACGGTATTGCGCGCGTTCGACCTGCTCAGCGGGGTCAGCCGATGTGGGAAGTACACGTCCGACACCACATGCGACGCCTCGTCCCAATCTTCGGGGCGGACAACCCTGGGCGTGGACTGCATGGCACCAGTGTGACCACGGACACCTTCGATTGCAATTTCCGCCGTGATCCAAGTCACCGCGCAAAGCGGATCAGCACCGCGCTCAGCGGATCGACGCACCCTTCGCGCGGTCGTACGTTCGTCCGTACCTCAACAGCGCCCCGGACAGGAAGGGAGGCTCCGAAGATGGAGCAGCGCGAACTCCGGAACATTTTCGGTCAGTTTGCCAGCGGAGTCACTGTCATCACGTGCAGCAACTCCGAGGGCCTGCCGCACGGAGCGACGGTCACCGCCTTCACCGCCGTGTCGATCGAACCGAGGCTGTGCCAGGTCACCCTGACCCGAAAGTCGAAGGCCTGCAGCTATTTGAGCAAGGCACCGTTCGCCGTCAACATTCTCGCCGCCGACCAGGTCGACACCGCACTGCATTTCGCGGGACGACCGCAGAACCCCGAACCCGTGTGGAACGACGGTCCGACGGCCCCGATCATCAGCGGGGCCGCCGCCACGCTGTCCTGCGAGCCGTGGGCCGAGTACGACGGCGGCGACCACATCATCTTCCTCGGTGAGATCGTGGCGGCCGAATCCAGCGGCAAGGATCCGCTGTTGTTCTACCGGAGCACTTTCCACGATCTCGGCACACCGTCGGCGTCTGCCGTGTGGAACGGATCGATGGACGATCCGAACAACGGATGGTTCGACGCCACCACGTCCTTCACCCCATTTCATCTCCAGCCCACTCACTGACCGCCGAATCCGAAAGGACTTCTCATGACCACCACCGAAAGCGCACCCGAGACCACGCTCGACCCGACGAAGGTCAACCCCGCGGAGAACGCCGAGGCCAACCGCACCGCGAACTTCGCGTCGCGCCCGATGACCGGCGACGAGTACATCGAGACGCTGAAAGACGACCGCGAGATCTGGCTCCACGGTGAGCGCGTCGAGGACGTCACCACCCATCCGGCGTTCCGGAACCCCATCCGGATGACCGCCCGCCTCTACGACTCGATGCACACCGGCGAGCACGTCGACAAGGTCACGTGTCCCACCGACACCGGCAACGGCGGCGTGACGATGCCGTTCTTCAAGGCACCGAAGTCCTCGGACGACCTGCTGAAGGAACGCGACGCGATCGCCACCTGGGCGCGGATGACGTACGGCTGGATGGGCCGCAGCCCCGACTACAAGGCCTCGTTCCTCGGTACCCTGCACGCCAACAAGGAGTTGTACTCACCCTTCCAGGCGAATGCCGAGCGCTGGTACAAGGAATCGCAGGAGAAGGTTCTGTACTGGAACCACGCGATCATCAACCCACCCGTCGACCGGCAGTTGCCGCCCGACGAGGTCGGCGACGTGTTCATGAAGGTGGAGAAGGAAACCGACGCCGGCCTCATCGTCTCGGGCGCCAAGGTGGTGGCCACCGGTTCGGCCATCACCAACTACAACTTCATCGCGCACTACGGCCTGCCGATCAAGAAGAAGGAATTCGCCCTCATCTGCACCGTCCCGATGGACGCTCCGGGCGTGAAACTGATCTGCCGGTCCTCGTTCACCCAGAACGCGGCCGTCATGGGCACCCCGTTCGACTACCCCCTGTCGAGCCGCATGGACGAGAACGACACCATCTTCATCTTCGACAAGGTGCTGGTGCCGTGGGAAAACGTCTTCATGTACGGCGACGTCGACAAGATCAACGGCTTCTTCCCGCAGTCCGGGTTCCTGCCCCGCTTCACCTTCCAGGGCTGCACCCGACTGGCCGTCAAGCTCGACTTCATCGCCGGCATGCTGATGAAGGCCCTCGACGCCACCGGCGCCGGCGGTTTCCGCGGTGTGCAGACCCGCGTCGGTGAAGTGATCGGCTGGCGAAACCTGTTCTGGTCGTTGACCGAATCGATGGCACGCAACCCCGAGCCGTGGATCGGCGACACCGTCATCCCCAAGCTCGAATACGGCCTCACGTACCGCATGTTCATGATCCAGGGGTACCCGCGGATCAAGGAGATCATCGAACAGGACGTCGCGTCCGGCCTGATCTACCTGCCCTCGAGCGCTCGCGACTTCAAGAGCCCCGACGTCCGCCCGTACCTCGACAAGTACGTCCGCGGCTCCGACGGCATGACCGCCGTCGAACGAGTGAAGATCATGAAGGCGCTGTGGGATTCGATCGGCAGCGAGTTCGGTGGCCGCCACGAACTGTACGAGCGCAACTACTCCGGCAACCACGAAAACGTCAAGGCCGAACTGCTGTTCGCCGCCGAGAACCGTGGTGACGTCGCCTCCATGAAGGGCTTCGCCGAGCAGTGCCTGTCCGAATACGACCTCGACGGCTGGACGGTCCCCGACCTCATCGGCAACGACGACGTCTCCTACTTCGGCAACAAGTAACCGCTCGACCCCACAGACGCACCCTTTCTCCGCATCCGCACCCGAAATAGCTCCCGAATTCGGGTGCGGATGCCGAGAAGGGGTGCGTCTGTGTGTCCCGAGTCCCGCCGTCCAATCCTGGCTCGTGTGCGTATGCCGAACACGTCCTAGTCAGCACTCGGTAAATGCCTAGTGTGATGCAGCGCACAGCCTGCAAGAGTGGAATCCATTGCCGGACCCGGGCGCCCTCGCAGGGCGCAAGCCCCCGGAGATCTTGGAGGATCCCATGACTGAAACCCTGTACACAGCGCCGTCCGAGGACGTGCGCACCAAGTTGGCCGACGCACTGATCGAAGACGCAGAAACCGGCCGCTACCAGGTGCGACGCAGCGTCTTCACGGACGAGGACCTGTTCGAACTCGAGATGAAGCACATCTTCGAGGGCAACTGGATCTACCTGGCCCACGAGAGCCAGATCCCGAACGTCGGCGACTACTTCACCACGTACATGGGCCGCCAGCCGATCGTCATCTCCCGCAACAAGGAGGGCGAACTCAACGCCCTCGTCAACGCGTGCAGCCACCGCGGCGCCATGCTCTGCCGGCGCAAGACGGACAACCGGACCACGTTCACCTGCCCCTTCCACGGCTGGACGTTCAACAACTCCGGCAAGCTCCTCAAGGTCAAGGACCCGCGTGAGGCCGGCTACCCGGAGCAGTTCAACAAGGGCGGCTCCCACGACCTCACCAAGGTCGCGCGGTTCGAGAACTACCGCGGATTCCTGTTCGGCAGCCTCAACGCCGACGTCCCGCCGCTCGAGGAACACCTCGGTGACACCACGAAGATCATCGACATGATCGTCGACCAGTCGCCCGACGGCCTCGAGGTGCTACGCGGCGCGTCCACCTACACGTACGACGGCAACTGGAAGCTGCAGACCGAGAACGGCGCGGACGGGTACCACGTGTCCGCGACCCACTGGAACTACGCGGCGACCACATCGAGGCGCGAGTCGGGTGAGTCCACCAACGCCACGAAGGCGATGGACGCCGGCAAGTGGTCGAAGCAGCAGGGCGGCTACTACTCGTTCGACAACGGCCATCTGCTGCTGTGGACGAAGTGGGCCGACCCCGCCAACCGTCCGCTGAACGAGCGCCGCGACGAACTCGTCGCCGAGTACGGCGAAGACCGCGCCGACTGGATGATCGGTGTGTCCCGCAACCTGTGCCTGTACCCGAACGTGTACCTGATGGACCAGTTCGGTTCGCAGATCCGGCATTTCCGTCCGATCTCCGTCGACAAGACCGAGGTCACCATCTACTGCATCGCCCCCAAGGGTGAGAGCCGCACGGCACGCGCCGCCCGCATCCGGCAGTACGAGGACTTCTTCAACGCCACCGGCATGGCCACCCCGGACGATCTCGAGGAATTCCGCTCCTGCCAGAAGACGTACCAGGCCGGAGCCGCACCGTTCAACGACCTCAGCCGCGGTGTCACCCACCAGCTCCAGGGCCCGGACGAGGACGCGAAGAAGATCGGCATCAACCCCATCTCGAGCGGTGTGAAGACCGAGGACGAGGGCCTCTACCCGATCCAGCACGGCTACTGGGTGCAGACGCTCACCAAGGCACTCGACGCTGCCGCTGCCGCGAACAACCGCTGAGGGAGACGAGAGACATGACTGCAGTAGCCGAAAACACCGTCACCCAGCACGATATCGAGCAGTTCCTCTACCGTGAGGCCCGCTACCTCGACGACCGCGAGTTCGAGAAGTGGATCGAGTGCTATCACCCCGACTCCGAGTTCTGGATGCCGGCGTGGGCCGACGACGGCGAGCTGACCACCGACCCGATGACCGAGATCTCGCTGATCTACTACGCCAACCGCGGCGGCATCGAGGACCGGGTGTTCCGCATCAAGACCGACAGGTCGAGCGCCACGAGCCTTCCGGAACCCCGCACCGGTCACAACATCTCGAACGTCGAGGTCACCGATCGTCGCGGCGAAGTCGTGGATGTCCGGTTCAACTGGTTCACCCTCTACTTCCGGTACAACACGGTCGACACGTACTTCGGAAACTCCTTCTACACGATCGATTTCTCCGGTGCGCAGCCACTGATCACGAAGAAGAAGGTCGTGCTCAAGAACGACTACATCCACCACGTGGTCGACATCTACCACATCTGAGTTCCTCCCCAATCTTTGCGAATCGAGCTGTTTTCCATGACTTTCCAAGTTGCACTGAGTTTCGAGGACGGGATCACCCGCTTCATCAAGTGTGACGGCGACGAGACGGTCGCCGACGCGTCCTACCGCGCGCGGATCAACATCCCCCTCGACTGCCGAGACGGGGCGTGCGGCACCTGCAAGTCGCTCTGCGAATCCGGCACGTACGACGGCGGCGACTACATCGAGGAAGCGCTCACCGACGAAGAGGCGGAGCAGGGCTTCTGCCTTCCGTGCCAGATGATGCCGGAAAGCGATCTGGTGCTGCAGATCCCGACGACGTCCGACGTCGCGAAGACCGCCGCAGGCACGTTCACCTCGACGGTCACGGAGATCCGCAAGTTCTCCGACACCACCATCGGGTTCACGATCGAGATCGCGAACCGGGACGACCTCGTCTTCCTCCCCGGCCAGTACGTGAACATCACCGTTCCCGGGACCGAAGCGACGCGCTCGTACTCGTTCAGCACCGGACCCACGTCGAAGGAACTGTCGTTCCTGGTCAAGATCACCGACGGTGGCCTGATGTCGGAGTACCTGCGTAGCCGCGCACAGGTCGGCGACACGCTCGAGTTCACCGGCCCGATGGGAAGCTTCTTCCTCCGCGAGCAGAAGCGTCGCGCTCTGCTGCTGGCCGGCGGCACCGGGCTGGCCCCGTTGCTGTCGATTCTCGACAAGATGCGCACCGACGCCGCCGACCACCCCGTGCACCTCGTCTACGGGGTCTCCTCCGACGCGGACCTGGTGGAGCTGGACAAGCTCGAGGAGTACACGAAGTCCCTGCCGCAGTTCACGTTCGACTACTGCGTGTCCGACCCCGCCAGCAGTGCACCGAACAAGGGGTACGTCACTGGCCTGTTCGAGCCCGCGCATCTCAACGACGGCGACGTGGACGTGTACCTGTGCGGTCCGCCGCCCATGGTGGAGGCCGTCCGCGACCACCTGAAGTCGGAGGGCGTCACGCCGGCGAACTTCTACTTCGAGAAGTTCAACAACGCGGCGACGCCGAGTGGGTCCGAGGCGTCCGCACCGCCGGCGGCCGACGTAGTCGAGGCGGCCCCCGAGTACGAGATCGGCGAGGAACACCAGCCGCTGTCCGAGTCGGACGCGCAGTTCGACGCCCGCATGGCGCTCGAACTCGGTGCGATGGAACTGACCATCGGCCGGATGACGAAGGAACAGCTGTCCGAGTACCGGATCCTCGCCGAGACCTCGTGCGAATCGATCGAGAACGACCACTTCACGGACGCGGGCGCCTTTACCGACACCAATGCCGCATTCCACGAGTTCTTGTTCCGGTGCACCGCCAACGACGTGCTCCTCGAGGCGTACAACCGCCTGGAGGTCACGCAGCTGATGAGCAAGGTGCTCCGCACCGCGGACTGGGTGGACGAGCACATCCAGCACGACCATCTCGACATCGTCACCGCGTTCGAGAAGGGTGACCGGGCCGCCGCTCACGAGTTGATCGTCAGCCACAGCGCGCACGCGAAGGCCACCATGTGCCGCGCCATCGAGAGGAGCGCCGTCGAATGAGCGGATTCGTCACCCCGCACCGCTTCGACGGCAAGGTCGTCGCGGTCACCGGTGCCGCACAGGGCATCGGCCTGACGGTCGCCACCCGGCTCGCGGCCGAGGGCGCGTCGCTGATCCTGATCGACCGTGCCGAACTCGTCCACGAGGTCGCGAAGGGATTGCGCGAGAACGGCACCGAGGCGCACAGCATCACCGCCGATCTGGAGCAATTCGCCGACGCCGAGGCGGCGATCGACGAGGCACGGCAGCAGCACGGCCGGCTCGATGTGCTGATCAACAACGTCGGCGGCACCATCTGGGCCAAGCCGTACGAGCACTACACCGCCGAGCAGATCCAGGCGGAGGTGCAGCGGTCACTGTTCCCGACGCTGTGGACGTGCCGCGCCGTCCTTCCCCACCTGATCGCGCAGCAGTCGGGCACGATCGTCAACGTGTCCTCCGTGGCCACCCGGGGCGTCAACCGCGTGCCCTACGCGGCGTCGAAGGGTGGCGTCAACGCCGTCACCGCGGCCCTCGCTCTCGAGGCCGCGCAGTACGGAATCCGCGTGGTGGCCACTGCTCCCGGTGGCACCGAGGCGCCGGCCCGCCGGGTTCCCCGCGGCCCCGGCGCGGAGACCGATCAGGAAAAGGTGTGGTACCAGCAGATCGTCGACCAGACGGTCGACTCGTCGCTGATGAAGCGGTACGGAACGCTCGACGAGCAGGCCGCCGCCATCGTCTTCCTCGCCTCGGACGAGGCCACCTACATCACCGGGACGGTACTGCCCGTCGCCGGTGGCGACCTGGGCTAGCAACTCACAGATCTCGACCGCCTCATCGGCGGGACGCATCATTTCTCTCGTCGATGGGGCATTTTCTACCTGAATTCACCTGTGACACAGCGCACTTACGAGCAGGACCCGGTTCCCCGTCACACTCACCGAGCGGAGATCACCATGAATCCATCCACCCCCGACACCTGGGCCGGCCCGAGACACCGCAGCGCCGTCACCTGGATCGTCGCGATCGCCACCCTCGCGATCATCTTCGACGGCTACGACCTCGTCGTGTACGGCACCATCCTGCCGACATTGATGAACGATCCCGGTCAACTCGGCGAGATCTCCGCGCAGCAGGCCGGTGCACTGGGCTCCTACGCGCTCATCGGAGTCATGGTGGGCGCACTCGCCGCCGGCGCCATGGGCGACTACCTGGGACGCCGACGGATGATGCTGATCAACATCGCCTGGTTCTCCGTCGGAATGGGACTTGCCGCGATGTCGACGAGCGTCACCATGTTCGGTCTGCTGCGCTTCTTCACCGGAATCGGCGTCGGTGGCCTCGTCGCCACCGCCGGCGCGATGGTGGCGGAGTTCGCACCTCCCGGGAAGCGGAACCTGTACAACGCCATCGTCTACAGCGGCGTCCCCGCCGGCGGAGTGCTCGCATCCCTGCTCGCGATCGTCCTGCGCGACACGATCGGCTGGCGCGGCCTGTTCTGGATCGGCGCACTGCCCATCGTGATCCTGCTGCCGCTGGCGCTCGTGAAGCTGCCGGAGTCACCGAAGTGGCTCGTCGCCCGCGGGCACGAGGACAAGGCGCGTCGCATCTCCGAACGCACGGGTATCCCGATGCCCGATGCCGAGGAGATCGCGGCCGAGCGGGCGTCAGTCGAGAAGGTCGGCTTCGCCGCGCTCGCGACCCGCCGTTACGCCTGGGGCACTGCGCTTCTCGGATTGATGAGCTTCTCCGGACTACTGCTCACCTACGGACTCAACACGTGGCTCCCGAAGATCATGGAGGACGCCGGTTTCAACGCGAGAGGCTCGCTGTCGTTCCTGCTCGTTCTCAACGGCGGCGCCATCCTCGGCGGTCTGATCGCCTCCAAGGTCGCCGACGGCATCGGACCGCAACGCGTCGTCGCCACGACGTTCGGGCTCGCCGCGCTGGCCCTGATACTTCTCACGCTCGGGTTCCCGCTGCCGGTGCTCCTCGCGTCCGTCGCCGTCGCCGGAGTCGGCACCATCGGCACCCAAGTCCTGATCTACGGATTCGTCTCCAACTACTACTCCACGTCCGCACGCGGCGCCGGAGTCGCCTGGTGCGCCGGGTTCGGCCGGCTGGGCGGCATCTTCGGCCCCCTGATCGGCGGCACCCTGATCAGCGCAGGTATCAGCAGCCAGGTGGCGTTCTACGTCTTCGCGGGCATCGCCGTTCTCGGCGGGTTCGTCACCTTCTTCGTCCCACGCGCACGAGCCACCCGTCCCGAGCCGGCGACCGCCTACTCCACCGTCCAGGTGTCGTGACCGGTCAGCAGGCGCTGCAGCGAGCCGTCGTCGACGGGGTCGTTTTCCCGTGCGATCTCGTTCTGCAGGCGAACCATGTCGTCGTACGTGTCCCGCGCGACGCTGCGGAACACCCCGGTGACGGTGTGGGTGAGGTCCTGATCGGAGAGCCTCGACAGCGCGTACGCGTAATCGGGGTCGTCGGTGTGGGCGTCGTGTACCACGATCTCGGCCGGGTCGACGTCGACGGTCGCGACCACCGTCAATCCGAAACCCGATCGGACGACGCAGTATTCGCCTGCACCGCCGAACACGATCGGCTCCCCGTGGGTCAGCGGGATCAGGCGCTGCTCCGACCCCTCCTTGCGCAAGACGTCGAAGGAGCCGTCATTGAAGATCGGGCAGTCCTGGTAGATCTCCACGAAAGACGTGCCGCGGTGCGACGCCGCCTGCCGCAGCGCCTCCGTCAGACCCTTGCGGTCCGAGTCCATCGCACGGGCCGCGAACGTCGCCTCCGCTCCCAGCGCGAGAGACAGCGTGTTGAACGGGTGATCCACCGACCCTAGCGGTGTCGACTTGGTGATCTTGCCGACCTCGGAGGTCGGTGAGTACTGCCCCTTGGTCAGCCCGTAAATCCTGTTGTTGAACAACAGGATCGTCATGTTGACGTTTCTCCGCAGGGCATGGATGAGGTGGTTGCCGCCGATCGAGAGGGCGTCGCCGTCACCGGTCACCACCCACACCGACAGGTCGGGTCGCGTCACCGCCAGCCCGGTCGCGATGGCCGGGGCACGACCGTGGATCGAATGCAGGCCGTAGGTGTCGAGGTAGTAAGGGAACCGACTCGAGCATCCGATGCCGGAGACAAACATCAGATTCTCGCGTCGGAGTCCCAACTCCGGCAGGAAACTTCGGATGGTGGCGAGAATGACGTAGTCACCGCACCCCGGACACCAACGGACCTCCTGGTCCGAGGTGAAGTCCTTGGCCTTCTGCGGTTCGTCGGTCGTCGGAACGTGAGCGGTGGCGCTCAGTCCCAGATCTGCACCGACACGACTGATCATCTGTGTCACACCGATTCCTCCCACCGGGGTCCGGTCGATCGGTAGGTCGCCGACGCGAGCGCGTCGGTGGTCTTCGCGAGCTCATGCTCACGCAACGTTCCGGCCAGGGCGGCGTCGATCACCTCGTGTAGCTCGTCGCTGAGAAACGCGAGTCCCTGCACCTTCGTCACCGACTGCACGTCGACCAGGAACCTCGAACGCAGGATCATCGCAAGCTGGCCGAGATTCATCTCGGGTGCGACGACGGTGCCGTAGCTGCGCAGCACCGCACCGAGATTCGCCGGCAGCGGGTTGAGGTTGCGCACGTGTACGTGGGCCACCTTCTTACCCTCCCGACGCGCACGCCGGCAGGCCTCGCCGATGGGCCCGTACGAGCTGCCCCACCCGACGAGCAACAGGTCGGCCTCCCCGGAAGGGTCGTCGACGACCACGTCGGGAACCGCGATCCCGTCGATCTTCGCCTGCCGCAACCGGACCATCAGGTCGTGGTTGGCGGGATCGTAGGAGATGTCGCCGCTGCCGTCGGCCTTCTCCAGACCGCCGATACGGTGTTCGAGTCCGGGGGTTCCCGGTATCGCCACAGCACGCGCGAGCGTGTCCCGGTCCCGGGCGTACGGCGCGAACTCACCGTCCACCGGTGGTGCCGTCTCGCTGCCGGGATCGATCCGCTCCAGTGCGGACACGTCCGGGATGGCCCACGGTTCGCTGCCGTTCGCGATGGCGCCGTCCGACAGCAACAGCACCGGGGTGCGGTACGTGAACGCGATCCGCGCGGCCTCGACCGCGGCCTCGAAGCAGTCCGCGGGTGAGCGCGGCGCGATCACGGCGACGGGCGACTCACCGTTGCGGCCGTACATCGCCTGCAACAGGTCCGACTGTTCGGTCTTCGTCGGGAGGCCGGTGGAGGGGCCACCACGCTGAACGTCGATCACGAGGAGCGGCACCTCCGTCATCACCGCCAGCCCGATCGCCTCGCTCTTCAGCGCCAGCCCCGGGCCGGACGTGCTCGTCACGCCGAGAGCACCTCCGATCGACGCGCCCAACGCCGCGCCGATCCCCGCGATCTCGTCCTCGGCCTGGAACGTGGTGACACCGAGGTTCCGGTGCTTGCTCAGTTCGTGCAGGATGTCCGACGCCGGAGTGATCGGATAGGTCCCGAGGAAGACGTCCCGCGACGCCAGCCGGCCCGCCGTCACGACCCCGTAGGCCAAAGCGGTATTCCCGGTGACCTGGCGGTACGTGGCCGGCGGGAGCGTCGCCGCCGACACCTCGTAAGTGGTCGCGAAGCTCTCCGTCGTCTCCCCGTAATTCCACCCGGCCTTGAACGCGAGCAGGTTGCCCTCCGCGATCTGCGGCTTCGCGGCGAACTTGGTCTGCAGGAACCGCTCGATGCCGTGCGTGGGCCGGTTGTACATCCACGACAGCAGCCCGAGGGCGAACATGTTCTTCGCCCGCTCGCCGTCCTTGCGGCTCAGGCCGGCGGGTTCCACCGCGCCGACCGTCAACGTCGACATCGCCACCGGGTGCACGACGTAATCCTCGAGGGAGTCGTCGTCGAGGGGGCTGGCGGTGTACCCGACCTTCGCGAGGTTCCGCTTGGTGAACTCGTCCGTGTTGACGATGATCATGCCGCCGCGCGGCAGATCGGCCAGGTTCGCCTTCAACGCCGCCGGGTTCATCGCGACCAGGACGTCCGGGCGGTCGCCGGCCGTGAGGATGTCGTAGTCCGCGATCTGGATCTGGAACGACGACACCCCGGGAAGCGTGCCCTGCGGCGCCCGGATCTCGGCGGGAAAATTGGGCTGGGTGGCGAGGTCGTTTCCGAACGCCGCCGCCTCCGACGTGAACCGGTCGCCGGTCAACTGCATGCCGTCGCCCGAGTCCCCGGCAAAGCGGATCGCCACCCGCTCCAGCTTCGTGGAGTTCGCCTCCGTCGTCATGAATGCACCGAATCCTCCGACTCGTGGTCGAGCTGACCAGCAGCTTCTCACTTCACGTTACAAGCGATCCACGTTTTCGCCAGGCACACGCCGAAAAAACGCGTCGCGATACGGTGAGTGGTGTGAGTGATCCAGGCAACATGGAGCTTGTCGGACGTTCCCGCGAGCTCGCCGAACTCGCGGCCGTCCTGCAGGAGGCGGCCGAGAACGTGCCGGTCGTCGTCGTGGTCGAGGGCGTTCCGGGCATCGGCAAGACCACGCTCGTGGAGCACTTCCTCGCCACGCATCCCGACCTGCCCGCGTCCTCGGCGGTCTGCGCGCCCTGGGCGTCCGGTCATCCCTTCGGCGTCGCCGAACAGCTCCTGGCTGCGGGCGTGACGTCGGAGGACCCCGTCGACGTCGCCCGCGAACTCGTCGCGGCCGTGGTCACACGTGCCGGAGACGAACCGTTCGTCGTCGTGCTCGACGACGCGCACTGGGCCGACGTCGCCTCGCTGCAGGCTTTGACGTCCGCCGTGCATCTCCTCGACCGGCCGGCCCTGATCGTCCTGGTCACGAACTCGGAACCGCCCGACGGTGTTCCCGCAGACGTTCTCGACCTTCTCGACCGGCATCGGCGGCATCGGGTACGCGTGCGCCCACTCGATGCGTCCGACGTCCGGAGACTCGCGAACGACCTTGCACACGTCGACCTTCCGGCCCCGGTGGCGCACCAACTGGTTCAGCACACCGCTGGGAACCCCCGGCACCTCACGCAGCTTCTGCAGGAAGTCGATCCGAGCGTGTGGGGCCAGTGGCAACCGGTCCTCCCAGTGCCGCGCACCTTCGCCGCGAAGGTACTGTCGCGGCTGTCGGCGTGCTCTCCCCCGGCCCGCGCGCTCATCGAATCGGCTACCGTCCTCGCCGGGGATCCCCGATTCGCCGACGCCGCCGCACTCGCCGGCATCGAGCATCCGGTGGAGGCCCTCGACGAAATCCATCAGGCCGGCCTTCTCACCGTCGGTGAGCGTCGCGGCGTGACCGTGCTGACCTTCCCGTCACCGCTGACCCGCGCCGCCGTCTACCGCAGCCTCGGGCCGATCCGACTGCGCGACCTGCACGATCATGCCGCACGGATCGTCGAGGACGAGGGCAGGCGACTGGACCATCGCGCCGCTGCCGCCCCGTTCGCCGATCCCGCGCTCGCGGACGAACTGGACAAATACTCCGCGCGCAGGGCGGCCGTCGGGGCGTGGTCGGCGGTCGCGGACGCACTGATCAAGTCGAGCCGGCTCACCGCGGACCGCGGCGAACGCGAACAACGCCTCATCCGCGCCGTGGACGCTCTCGTCGGTGCCAGCAACCTTCCCCAGGCACTGGCTTTCGCACCGGAAATCGAGAGCTTCCCGGAGAGTCCATTACGCGACGCCGTACTCGGTTACCTCGCGATCCTCCGGGGGCGTCCCGCGGAGGCCGATCTGCTGCTCACCCAGTCGTGGGCCGCATGCGACCCGGCCACCGATCCGGCCACCGCCGCGCTGATCTGTCAGCGCCGCGTCCTGGACTCACTCGTACGCTGGCACGGACCGGACCTCGTCGAATGGGCCAGCCGAGCAGTGACTCTCGTCGACCCGTGTGATCCGTCGGCCGTCGAATCGGCGGCGATCATGGGACTCGGACTCGCTGCCACGGGTCGGATCGCGGAGGCGCGGGCCGCATACGACACACTGTCCGCGAAGATCGCCCTCGGTGCCCAGTCCCAGCGCTTCGACATGGCCCGGGGCTGGCTCGACCTGGCGCTGGACGACCCCGAATCGGCACGTCAGGAACTCGAGAGCGCCGTCCCGACGGCCTTCCGGATGGGCTCGACGCGCATCTCGCTGTGGGCGCAAGCCTGGCTGGCGCGAACACAATTCGCCCTCGGCGACTGGAGCGGCGCCATCGCCACGGTCGACCGTGCCGGGCACCAACTCGAGGACGCCGCGCTCGACCTCGTCCGGCCCCTCGTGCACTGGACCGGCGCGCAGACCCACGCGCTGCGCGGCAACTGGCCCGCGGCACGGGAGCACCTCCGTCTTGCGGCGGCGAGTTCGCACGACTACCCGATGATGTTCATTCCGGCCTCACTGGCCCGCGCCCAGTGCGCCGAGGTCGAGGCCGACTACGCCACCGTCATCAGGGCACTGGAGCCACTCACCCGTCTGCAACCCCGGGAGGGCATCGACGAACCCGGTTTCTGGCAGTGGCCCGACGTCTACGCGAACGCGCTCGTGATGGCCGGTCGCGTCGACGACGCAGACACCTTCCTCATCCCCCACGAGGAACGTGCCGCGGAGCGGGGGCACCGGTCCGCGATGGCGCGACTCGGCTACGCCCGCGGCCGGATCGCCGGCGCGCGAGGCGACATCGACGGCGCCCGGGACGTCTTCGAGAAGGCGTTGACGCATCTCGACACCTTGCCGCTCCCCTACGACCGCGCCCGCGTCAACTTCGCCTACGGCCAGACCCTGCGCCGGGCAGGCAAGCGACGCGAGGCGGACGCCGTCATACAGGCCGCCCGAGAAAGCTACTTCGCGCTCGGCGCCACCTCCTACGTGCAGCGATGCGACCGCGAACTGAAGGCCGGCGGCCTCAACCTCAAACGCAGCCGGTTCACACTCGACGAACTGACTCCACAGGAACGCGCCGTGACGGAACTCGTCGCGGGCGGGGCCAGCAACAAGGAGGCGGCAGGAGAGCTCTTCCTGTCCGTCAAGACCGTGCAGTACCACCTGACCCGGGTCTACGCGAAGCTCGGCATCCGCTCGCGCAGCGAACTCGCCGCGCAATTCCGCGACCAGGATTGACGCCCCCGGGGTGACCGGAACCCACCCCGAGGGTGCCTGTCGGAGACGACGCCGTCCGGCCAGGCTGGAACGCAACCGACGCAGCCGACCTCCCTGGAGTTCCGACATGGATGACACGATCGACGCAGTGCACGCCGACCGCGAACTGAAGAACAAACACCGCGCGATGTGGGCACTCGGCGACTACCCCGCCCTGGCCACCGACATCATCGCCGACCTCGGCCCCGCCCTGGTCCGGGCAAGCCGCATCAGGCCCGGTGACCGTGTTCTCGACGTCGCGGCGGGATCCGGCAACGCCGCCATCCCCGCGGCGCTGTCCGGCGCGAGCGTCGTGGCCTGCGATCTCACACCCGAACTGTTCGACGCCGGACGCCGACGCGCCGCCGAAGTCGGAGCCCACGTGGACTGGCAGCAGGCCGACGCCGAGGCCATGCCGTTCGCCGACGACGAATTCGACACCGTGATGTCGTGCGTCGGTGTCATGTTCGCCCCACACCATCAGGCGAGCGCCGACGAACTGGTCCGCGTCTGCCGGCCCGGTGGAACGATCAGCCTGCTCAGCTGGACGCCCGAGGGCTTCATCGGTCAGATGTTCGCCACGATGAAACCGTACGCACCACCGCCCCCACCCGGTGCGCAGCCCCCGCCGCTCTGGGGTCGCGAAGACCACGTCCGGGCCCTGTTCTCCCATCGGGTCACCGATGTCGTAGCGACCCGGAAGACGTTGCGCGTCGACCAGTTCCGATCACCGGAAGAGTTCCGCGACTACTTCAAGACCCGTTACGGCCCGACCATCGCGGTGTACCGGAACATCGCCGACGACCCCGACCGGGTGGCCGCACTGGACCGTGAACTCGCCGATCTCGCACGTCGCTACGACTACGGAACCGGCAGCACCGTGATGAATTGGGAGTACCTCCTGCTCACCGCACGGAAGTGGTAGCGAGTTCGACCACCGCTGCACACCGTCCCCGTCGACGAACGTGAACGTCACGACCGTCAGAATCGTGCTCGGGCCGAACGGGTGCGGAGTGAACGCGCGATAGCCCTGGTCTGACACGGTCCCCAATGTCTGCACGACACACCCCGGCAGCGGCGGAAACACCGATATCGGTGTGCCCTGACTGTCGGCGGACTCGTGCGCATATTCGGCGCCACACCCCTGCCGTGGACCAGGCCGGGTGTCGACGAAGTAGTGATAGTCGTCGAGACTTGCGAAAGGGACAAAGGAAGGGAGAAACACCCCCGACTCGGTTCCTGCCGCCTGGCTCTCGGACTCGGCGGTGTGCCGGGAAGAAGTTGTCCGTCGGTGGATCGAATCCCGCCTCGCCGTATGCAATTCGTAGAATTCTGGTTGTTCGATAGCCACGTGACGCCACTTGTCCGTTCCACTGCTTCAATCTCCGCTGGTGCGACGCCGTCACGAAACCGCGAGCCGTCGCCGGCGCATTCTGGCCGCACCGCGTGACGATCCTGGCACATCCCTCTGCAACGGTCATCGGCCGACTATATGTGTTCGGGGCGACAGGATTACGAGGACCGTTGTGCCGCCCGACATCGCGCGCTTCAACCGACCGCACCCTCTTGCGTGCTCCTCACCCGCGGGTTAAGATCGAACAAAGTTACTGCTTATCTGCTTAAGTGGACTGATTGATTAGAATTCACCGAAAGTGTTGCTGGACAGTGAATCAGCGTCCTCGGATTCGATATGGTGGCTGGCTGCGGTGCCACCGATGAGCTCGGCGAGCGGATGGGGATCGGTGTTGACGCTCTGCTGCAGCAGCCGGTAGAAGAGCATCCCGCGAGCCTTTGACCTGCGTCGATTGAATCGGAAGGCGAACTCGTCCAAGTAGTACTGCAGGTGTTCGCGTTCGACGCGGTAGTGGTGGGTGCCGGCATTCCATCGTTTGAGCAG
>RRBB01001106.1:0-388 GCA_006543605.1 Rhodococcus sp. WS4 | reverse complement strand
CGCTAAACGTCTCACTCACGCTGGTATTTTTAATTGTTCGGGAATTTATTTTACCAAAGTCGACAACGCCATCAGCTGGTTCCAGATCAACATTAACAAAGCAGTCAAGGACATGAATGTTATTTAATCCGCGAATCCTGAAGGTCAGATTTTTATCTACTTCTATAGCACCTGCTCCGCTCATACCTTTAAATTCAAGTGCTATATATTCGTCAGGTAATACAAGTTTTTTATTTACTTTATTGGCATTTTTAGCTAGCTTAATATATAGCTGCACTCGTACTGGAAAAGTTACTGATAATTGCGGTTCAGGACCGCCACTACAGACTGCGGGCTTTTTGTAGCCATTCCCGAAGGTTCCGGCTCCCTTTATATCAATACATACAGG
>RRBB01001105.1:0-388 GCA_006543605.1 Rhodococcus sp. WS4 | reverse complement strand
AACCAGGTGCGCCCGGCCAGCGGCGTGTCGGCATGCCGTTCGGCCTGGTCCGCCAGGACCTCGGCAAGACGTTGCAGATCCTGCTCGAGCAAGGCCAGCGCACGGCGCAGTTGCAGCACCAGGCCGCTGTCCATGGCGTCCTGGCTGGTGGCGCCGAGATGCACGTAGCGCTCGGCCTCGGCGTCGCCAGCCGCCACCTGGCGGCCCAGCGCCTTGACCAGCGGGATCGCCGAGTTGCCGGCAGTGGCGACCGCCTCGGCCAGCGCCAGCGGGTCGTACAGTTCGGCGCGGCAGGCCGCCTCGATCGGCGCCACCGCCGTCGCGGGAACCACCCCGGTGCGCGCCTCGGCGCGGGCCAGGGCGGCCTCGAAGTCGAGCATGCCTTGCA
>RRBB01001104.1:0-389 GCA_006543605.1 Rhodococcus sp. WS4 | reverse complement strand
GCCAACCGGCTCGTCGGCATCCTGCACGGGTGCCTCAAGACCCGCACCCACTACGACGAGACGACCGCATGGTCACATCACGTCGACAAGCCCGCTGCTTGACATCCGAGGCCCTGGGATGTCTGAAAGGGCGGGGCTCTGTCAAGCGTGGTGTCCTGCGGTTCCCCCCGTTTCCGGCCTTCGGGCGCGCAGCATCGAATGTGGGACAGGGGTCATAGACGGAGCGCCCGCAGCGTAGCGAGGACGAACGGTCTTGACGCCGGGCCCCCTATTCGATGCCTGACTGGTCCGGGGGCACCGGGAACGTTTGGCGGCGACTATTTGGTTGTGGGTGAATGTCTCTCCACTGTGATGCACATGTTGTTGGGCAGGCTCGAGTCCCTCGGCT
Source organism: Rhodococcus sp. WS4 (assembly GCA_006543605.1). Classification (GTDB taxonomy): domain Bacteria; phylum Actinomycetota; class Actinomycetes; order Mycobacteriales; family Mycobacteriaceae; genus Rhodococcus_F. The sequence continues at coordinate 1 of RRBB01001104.1, read as the reverse complement.
G
>RRBB01001103.1:0-389 GCA_006543605.1 Rhodococcus sp. WS4 | reverse complement strand
TCTCGAGGTTCTTGTGGGTCGCGGCGATGATCCGCACGTCGACGTTCTGCGTCTTGTTGCTGCCGACCCTTTCGAAGGTGCGCTCCTGCAGCACGCGCAGCAGCTTGACCTGCATCGGCAGCGGCATGTCGCCGATCTCGTCGAGGAACAGGGTGCCGCCGTCGGCCGCTTCGACCAGCCCGGCGCGCCCGGCGCTGGCACCGGTGAAGGCGCCTTTTTCATGGCCGAACAGCTCGGATTCGATCAGGGTTTCCGGAATCGCCGCACAGTTCACCGAGATCAGCGGCGCCTTGGCGCGCTTCGACAGGTTGTGCAGGGCGCGGGCGACCAGTTCCTTGCCGGTGCCGGACTCGCCCTGGATCAGTACCGTGGAGTCGGTCGGCGCGACC
>RRBB01001102.1:0-390 GCA_006543605.1 Rhodococcus sp. WS4 | reverse complement strand
CCATTTGCCGCGCTGTACCTGCTGGCGGAGGCCACGCTCGATACGCTGGGGCCGCGCCAGCGTCTCTACGGCAAGGTCCTGGCGCTGGCCGGCAGCCCGCTGCCTGGCGAGCGCATGGAGCGCTTCTATCGCCGCTGGACCGGCGCCGCCGAGCCCGCCGACGGCTGGTTCGAGCTGGAGGCCGGGCGGGTGGTGACGCAGCGAAGCCTGCGAAAACGACAAAAACCCGACCGTGCCTGACAGGCTCCGGCGACGTCGACCCCTACCATGGGCGACATGAACGAATACACCGAAGACACCCTGCGGGCGACCGTCCAGGCCGCCGAACTGGCGATTCGCGACAGCGAGGAACGCGGCCGCCTGCTGGCGGAAATGTGGCAAGGCCTGGGG
>RRBB01001101.1:0-391 GCA_006543605.1 Rhodococcus sp. WS4 | reverse complement strand
GGTGACCCGCAACCGGGAGCGGATCGACGCCGAGGCCGCCCTCGACGGGATCTACACCCTGCGCACCACCGCCAGCGCCGACGAGCTCGGCACCGCCGCCGTGATCGACGCCTACAAGAACCTCTCCCGGGTCGAACGCGACTTCCGGTCCCTCAAGGCGATCGATGTGGACCTGCGCCCGATCCACCACCGGCTCACCGACCGGGTGAAGGGTCACGTGCTGATCTGCATGCTCGCCGCCTACCTCACCTGGCACCTGCGCCAGGCGTGGGCGCCGTTGACCTACACCGACGAACACCCGCCGCACCGCGAGGATCCCGTCGCCCCGGCGGCCCGCTCGGCCGCCGCCAACAGCAAGGCGGCCCGCAAGACCACCACCGACGGTGACCTA
>RRBB01001100.1:0-391 GCA_006543605.1 Rhodococcus sp. WS4 | reverse complement strand
GCACCAGCGTGCTCTTGCCGCCGCCGCTGGCGCCGACCAGGGCAACCTTCTCGCCGGCGCCGATGTTCAGGTCCAACTGCTCCAGGACCTTGTCCTCGCCGTAGGCGAAATCCAGCCCGCGCACCTCGATGCCAACGGTCGTGCGGCCGGCGAACGGATCGCGCAGCGGCGGGTAGCGCGGCTCGTCGGCCCGCGCCAGCAACTCGTTGATCCGCTGCAACGCGCCGCCAGCGGCGTAGTAGGCGTATTGCAGGCCGAGCAGCTGTTCGACCGGCCCGATCATGAACCAGAGGTAGCTGAACACCGCGAGCATCTGGCCGATCGACAGGTCCGAGAGCAGCACGGTGAGCATCGCCGCGGCGCGGAACACATCGATGCCGCACTGGAACAG
>RRBB01001099.1:0-391 GCA_006543605.1 Rhodococcus sp. WS4 | reverse complement strand
GCATCAGACATCAGCACGGTGCCTGTGCCGGATGCGGCGGGGACGCCTTATCCGGCCTACATAGTGCATAAATTCTTATAATGAAGACGGACAACCCACTAAGTTGTCCGTCTTTTTTATTTCATTTAAATTATTTAATCATGTTTATTGCATATAAATTCACTTGATGGCATTGTTATCCCATGCCGCAGACACGGCCAAAAATCATAAGATTGACAGACGGGAGTTCCATCATGAAAAAGTTAGTTCTTGCCGCTTTACTTGCTTCCTTTACTTTCGGTGCTTCTGCCGCAGAGAAAATCAATTTTGGCGTTTCAGCCACCTATCCACCCTTTGAATCTATAGGTGCTAATAATGAGATTGTCGGCTTTGATATCGATCTGGCAAAAGC
>RRBB01001098.1:0-391 GCA_006543605.1 Rhodococcus sp. WS4 | reverse complement strand
CTTTATATTCCGTACTCAGATAGGCAGAAGAGAGCGCCTCCGCAATCCCCAGAATCAGGCCGCCAATCATCGCTCCCGGAATGCTGCCAATCCCACCGAGCACCGCCGCGGTAAAGGCTTTCATCCCGGCCATAAAGCCGATGTAGGGGTTAATGACGCCGTAGAACTGACCGAGCAGCACACCCGCCACCGCCGCCATCGCCGCGCCAATCACAAAGGTCAGCGCAATCACCCGGTCGGTGTTAATGCCAAGCAGACTCGCCATTTTCAGATCTTCCGCGCAGGCACGACACGCGCGACCCATGCGGGAATAGCGAATGAAAATCGTCAGCGCCAGCATGGCGAGGAAGGTAACAATCCAGATCACCGCCTGCATGGTGGTAATAGAGGC
>RRBB01001097.1:0-392 GCA_006543605.1 Rhodococcus sp. WS4 | reverse complement strand
GGCATTCCGGCGAGAAGCCGGGGGATGTCCCGGTAGCGCCGCTGGAAGAACGCCACCTCGGCGCGGAACGGCGCCAGCTGGGCGCTATCGATTCCCGCCTCCTCGGCGGCCTGGAGGGCGTGCTCGGCATCCTCCAGGCGGCCTTGTTCGAGGGCGATGCGTCCGGCCAGCAGATGCAGGTCGGCCGAGGGTGTGCCGCGTAGCGCCTGGTCGGTATGCTCGCGCGCCTGCTCGAGGATGTGCTCCAGCACGCTGCCCTGGGCCAACCCCAGGTAGGCCAGTTCCCAGTACCAGCGCGCCAGGGTTCCGTGCAGCGCGCCGCGTCGCGCCGGCGTGGCGCCGGCGAGGCGGCCGAGGGCGGCCTCGATGCGCTGGTTGATCCGGCTTTCCTT
>RRBB01000010.1:0-112150 GCA_006543605.1 Rhodococcus sp. WS4 | reverse complement strand
GACGATGTCCGCGCCGTCTGCCGCCAACGCCAGCCCCCGTGTGATCGCGGAATCGGCGGCGGCGCACAGACCCCCGTCGGAGAAGGAATCCGGGGTGACGTTGACGATGCCCATCACCAAGCAGCGGAGTTGCGCGGGCAACCGCGACAATCGGGCTCCGTGGAGGGCCGCCGCCTCGTCGATGCGGTCGCGTTCGGTCGGGCGCGCCGGGTGAGGGTGTTCGGTCATGGTGTGGTGCATTGCTGCCTTCCTGCCGGCCCGTCCCCAATCTCCTGGCAGCGTCGGCAGCGAAGCGCTGCGCCGCCGCACCGAGCGGACCGGAAATCTGCGGTGAACGTTAGCGACCGACAGGCGTGCCTGGGCAGGGCTCAGGTGTATTCCCACCCCGGTGGGGCACAAATCCCATGGGAATCACCGGGCGAAATCGACCGTGGCCCGCTCATACGCTGAGTGCTGTTCGGGTCGGACCCCATCTGCGGTCCCATCGCCTCGGACCTTCACGACCCCGTATTCGTCCCGCTCAGCTTTCATCCCCGTTCAGGAGGGCATCATGACTGCCACACCGTCGACGTTGGCACCCACAACAGTGGAGTTCGCTCCACCGCGCGCCGCTGCAGCGCAGGGCAAGTCCGGCGGGGGCGAGCTGACCGATCTGGGACGTCTGATCCTTCACTGCGCCGACCAGCCCGGCATCGTCGCCGCGATCTCTCGGTTCCTCGCCGACCACGAGGCGAACATCATCGAGTCCGACCAGTCGACGAGCGACCCGGAGGGTGGGCACTTCTTCCTGCGGATGGTGTTCCACAAGCGTGACCTGCAGGCACACCTCGAGGAGATGGAGGCGACGTTCGAGGCCTCGATCACCGAGCAGTTCGACGTCGCGGACTGGTCGATAACCAGTGCCTCGGCACCGAAACGGGTCGCGGTGATGGTCTCGAAGTACGACCACTGTCTGTTGGACCTGCTCTGGCGCGCCCGCCGCGGCGAACTGCCCGTCCAGATCGGCCTGGTCATCTCCAACCACGCCGATCTCGCAGCGGAGGTCCGCTCCTTCGGGGTGCCGTTCGTGCACATCCCCGTCACCCGTGACACCAAGGCCGAGGCCGAGGCCAAGCAGCTCGAGTTGCTACGCGGCAACTTCGATCTGGTCGTGCTCGCCCGCTACATGCAGATCATCACCCACGACTTCCTCGAGAAGATCGAGTGCCCGATCATCAACATCCACCATTCCTTCCTGCCCGCCTTCATCGGCGCCGGCCCGTACCAGAAGGCCAAGGAACGAGGAGTGAAGCTCGTGGGCGCCACCGCGCACTACGTCACCGAGGACCTCGACGAGGGCCCGATCATCGAGCAGGACGTGGTCCGGGTCAGTCACCGCGACGACGTCGCGACCCTCGAGCGGCGCGGAGCCGACGTCGAACGCTCGGTGCTGCACCGAGCCGTTCTGTGGCACTGCGAAGACCGCGTCCTGCGTCAGGACAACACTACGGTGGTGTTCGCCTGATGACTGCCACCATCATCGACGGCAAGGCCGTGGCCCAGACGTTGCGGCGCCGAGTCGCGCAGGAAGTAGCCGCGCTCGACCGCCGCCCCGGGCTGGCGACGATCCTCGTCGGCGAGGACCCGGCGTCGGCGATCTATGTGTCGAACAAACGCAAGCTGTGCGTCGAGGCCGGGATGCGGGATCGGCACCGGCTCCTGCCCGCGCACGTGTCGCAGGCCGAGGTCGAGGACGTGATCGACGAACTCAACCTCGATCCCGAAGTCGACGGCATTCTCCTGCAGCTACCGCTGCCCAAGCATCTCGATGCCCCGTCGCTGATCGAGCGGATCGATCCGGACAAAGACGTCGACGGCCTCACCGAGACCAACGCCGGACGGCTGGCTCTGGGCAGGCCGGGCCTGCGCCCGTGCACCCCGTCGGGGGTGATCCAGCTGCTCGACTCCGCCGCCGTCCACCTCGAGGGAGCGCACGCGGTCGTCGTCGGACGCTCCGACCTGGTGGGGCGTCCGCAGGCCCAGCTGCTGCTGGCCCGCGACGCTACCGTCACCATCTGCCACCGGCACACCAGGGATCTGGCCAGCCACACCCGCGACGCCGACATCGTCGTCGCGGCGGCCGGGGTTCCGAAGCTCATCGGCGCCGAACACATCAAACCGGGCGCGACGGTGATCGACGTCGGCATCCACCGCACCGACAGCGGCCTGTGCGGCGACGTCGACTTCGATGCCGTGGTCGGCATCGCCGGACACATCACCCCGGTCCCCGGTGGGGTGGGGCCGATGACCATCGCGACGTTGCTGCGCAACACCCTGACCGCGGCCAACCTGCGCAACAGTTCACGACGGGAGACCCGTCCCCACGGATCCGGTCCGTCGCGGGACGGTGCGGCGGTCGCGGCCGGACGGACCCCGCAGACGGTGCGCCCGTAGCGAGCCCACCGATGAGCCTGCCCACCGTGCGTCCGCGACATGTCCCGGCGTCTGACTCCGTAACGGGGTCAGACGCCGGGCGCGGCCGCTGCGGGGGCCGGGCGGGCGCGACCGCTGGCCGCCTGCACGATGGGGGCGATCATCTTGTGGCTGTAGACGACGTGCTCGACGACGGCATCGCGGACGGTGCTGGGATCGCCGCCGCGGGCTGCGTCGACCAGGACCTGGTGGGAGGCGATGATCCTGTCCGCCACCTCCGGGTCCGGGTGCGCCCCGACGTACAGCTGGATGTAGCGCTCGGATGCCACCCACAGTTGGTCGAGCAGTCGGCGGTCCCAGTCGGTCGCACTGGGGAGCATCAGCAGGTGGAATCTGGCGTGCACGGAGTAGACGTCGAAGGCGTTGCCCCGGGTGATGATGCGTTCGAGTTCGCCGAGGGTCTCGTCGAGCAGTCTGAGCCGATCCGGAGTCATGAGTTCGGCCGAACGTTCGGCGATCTGCCCTTCCAGCAGGCCGCGCAGCCGGTAGACGTCGTCGAAGTCGTCGGTGTTGATGGGGGCGATCTGCGGTCGCCGGCCTCGCCGGAACTGCACCAGTCCGCGGCCCTCGAGGCGGCGCAGGGCTTCGCGGATCGGGACATTGCTGACGTCGAGGATCGCACTGAGTTCCTGGATGGCCACCGGTTGTCCAGGCTTGAGTTCGTTGGCGAGGATCATGTTCAGAATATGCGCGGCGACCTGGTCCACGACGGATCTCGGCCCGGTGCCGGAGCCGTCACGCGTGGCCCCCTCGATGTCTTCCATTAGCAGGATCCTATCGTTCCGGTTCACACGAAACCTTCGTGTGTTCCCGCGTTCCTGCCAGGCTAACCCGGCAGGTCGGCGATCGACGCGCAGTGCCGGGCCACCTGATGGTGGCCCGGCACTGCGACTGTGTGCACTATCCGGGGTGCGCCCGGAGGTCGGCGGGCACCTCGGTCGCGGCGCACCCGTGTCGCAGGAACTGCGCTGCCGCCGCCTGCAGTCGCGGTTCCTGGGGTGTCGAGACGTGATCGACTCCCTCGAGAACGATGCCGGCCAGGTGCGGGATCGCCGCACTGACCTGATCGGCCGCTCCGGCGATGACGTCGAGGTCGCCGACTACCAGCAGGACCTGGGCTCCGATGGTGCGCAGTTGCTCCGAGGCGAGCAGGGACGGGGGACGCTGGATCGCGGCCGCGAGTGCGTGGCGGTCGTTGCCGGAGGCGAGGGCCTCGGCGAGTACCGGGCGCAGCGCGGCCGGGGTGTCGTCGGTGATTCCCTCGTGCAGGGACTGCGCCACCGCGGCGCCGTTTTCCGGGCGCAGCAGGTTGTCTCCCACCCCGGCGATGACCAGCCGCCGGAACCGCTGGGGCTGTGCACAGGCGAGCTGGAGCAGAAGTTTGCCGCCGAGCGAGAACCCGACACCGTCGACGACGGTATCGGCGGGCAGATGGGCGGCGAGCTCGTCGGCCATGTGCGCGTACTCGGCGCGGTCGTGCGGGGCACGGGAGGTCCCGTGCCCGAGCAGATCCACGCGAATGATCCGGCGGCCGTCCTGTTCGAGGTTCCGCTCGAGGTCGCTGCCGCCCCAGGTTCGTTCACAGGTGCTGCCCCACCCGTGTACCAGGACGACGGGTGGGGCACAGGTGTGGCCGGTGGACTCGTTCATTCACTTCCTCCCGAGGAGGACCGAGTCGTTTTCCGGAGCAACGAACACCGCTTCCAGGACGCGCCGGCGAATCAGCCAACCATCGCCGGTCCGGACGAAATCGTCGACGACGTCGCAGATCGCCGACGGCGAATCCAACTCCAACGGCGCGACCCCGTTTCGGGCAAAGAGGGTCAGGGCGTATATGGCGGTCACCCGGTCGTCGTCGTGATGGTCGGTGACGAGATTGGACACGAGGTGACGCGACAGCCGCGGCCCGTGGGCCTGGCGTGCCGCGTACCCGCGCACGATCTCGTCCCGGCCGGTCATCGTCAACGCCGGCATCACACACACCCCGTCTTCGGTGTACAGCAGCTCGCTTCCGATCCCGGCGGCCCGGTCGACGTTCCACCAGCTGCGGTATACCGCCTGCGCGATCTCGGTGTGGCGGTTGGACTCGGCGGCGGCCGGGCCGTGCGGGGGGTCCGAAGACATGCGCTTCTCCTGAGGGAAGGTGAGGGGACGGGGTTACGAGCCGATCGTCATGAACGACTCGGGCATGTTGTACGCCCATCCGTTCATGATCTCCGGGAACTTCTCGGGGCTGGTCTCGCCGATGTAACCCGGGTCGTCGTCCTCGAATTCGTTCATGCCGCAGCTGAATTCGTTGCGGTTGCCGGTCGGGTCGAAGGCGTAGGCGAAGTTGTTGGTACCGAAGCCCTGGGTGTCCTGCGGGATGCCGCCCATGTGCCGGCCGGGTCCGAACTCCCACCGGTTGCCCGTCTCGGTGAGCCGGTCGCTCAGGCGGAAGTAGTGGTTGCCGTCCTGGACGGCGAACGCGACGTGATGCAGGCGGTCCGACGGGCGCTGCGCCTGCATGTAGGCCAGGTCGTGGTCGAGCTTGGAGGCGCGCAGCCAGGACGCGGCCCACTTGCCGGCGATGGTCAGCGCGAGGGACTGCTTGAATCCCAGGACCATCTTCATGAACTCGGAGAACTCCTGCGGATCCCCTTCTCCGAGAAGGTTGATGTGGTCGATGTCGGTGGGAATGAAGGAGCCGTCCGACTGGAAGTTCGTCACCCCGGCCCGCCGGTCGCCGTAGCCGACGGCGAATTCCATCCGGTGGCCGCTGGGCAGGTCGAAGCCGAGGATGTCGCTGTGGCCGGGGCGGTCGGCTTCCGTGTACCGCTTGTGAGCCACCCCGTTCTTGTCCAGCCGCAAGGTGATTTCGTCGAGGTCGTCGGCATGGTCGACGCCGAACGCGAAGCTGTCGATGCTCTGCCCGCCGTCGATGAGCGTGAGATCGGCGTCGGTGCCCGAACACGCCAGCAACGCGCGATCGGCGTTGCGGTCCAACACGGTCAGACCGAGGACACCCTCGTACCACTCCAGCGCCTGACCCAGGTCCTTGACCCGCACGGCCGCGTGGTCGATCCGGTTGATTGCCATTTGTTACTCCTCGGAAGTTCGTTGACACGTTGTGAGCACGATCACCTATACTCAACACACGAATCGTATACACACTTTGGTAGGCCTGTAAAGAAGCGATCCGAATCGGATCGGCCGCGAGCTCTCCGTGGTTTCGCGGTACCGACATTGGAGGTAAGGGATGTACGCGGCAGATGACGTGCGGTCGAAGCTCGCGGGCGGCAAGCCGCAATCGCAGGGTCCGCCGGTTGACGGTGTGCGGGCGGCGCAGTACCTCGAGTTCCGGGATTCCGAACCGGCCGAGGTCACCGCGAAAGGCAGCAAGACCTGGGTCTTTCGCAGCCAGAACCTCGCCGTTCTGTGGACCGATGCCGTCGCCGGCGATGTGTTCGCTCGCGAGCAGGAGGACGAGTACGTCGCCCTGCTCTACTCCGGCAGCGCGCAGATCAGAGTCGAGGCCGGGCACGAGAGCGCCGAGATCACCGAAGAAGCCCTGGTGGTGGTTCCGCCCGGTGCGAGCACCCTCGAAACGCTGAGCGACGGGCCGGTCATCCGGCTGATCACCACACACAACGATGTCGCGGCCGCCGCGCAGAACGCCGCCGCCTACACCGACCGGGACCCTCGGGTCGCCGACTGGCAGCCGTGGCCCGACCCCGCCGACGGCTACCGACTTCGGGTCTATCCGCTTGCCCAGACACCCATCGCGGAGGGCAGGTTCGGGCGGATCTTCCGCACCACCAACCTCATGGTGAACTTCCTCGCCGAGGAATCCGCTCCCCGGCCGCCCACGAAACTCTCCCCGCACCATCACGACGACTTCGAACAGATCTCGCTCGCCGTCACCGGGGACTACGTCCACCACATCCGCTACCCGTGGGGACCGGACTCGACCGAGTGGAAACCGGACGAACACACTGCGGTCGGTTCCCCCTCGGTGGCGGTGATTCCTCCGCCCACCGTGCACACCAGTCAAGGGGTCGGCCCGGCCCAGCAGCTGATCGACATCTTCTCCCCGCCTCGCCAGGACTTCTCCGATGCTGGTTGGGTTCTCAACGCAAAGGACTACCCGACCCGATGAATACGACCCACACCTGCGGTTTCCGTGCAGCACTCGACGGGGACACTCACCTTCCCCTCGGTACCTGGATCAAACTTCCCGCCCTCGAGAGCGTCGAACTCGTTGCCGGTGCCGGCTTCGACTTCGTGGTGATCGATCTCGAGCACAGCCCCGTGGGCATCGGAACGGCGTTCGCGCTCATCGGAATCGCCAAGACGTCCGGCCTGTCCCCCATCGTGCGGATTCCCGCCACCGATACCGGGCTCATCCAGCGGGTTCTCGACAGCGGCGCGGACGGGCTGATGTTTCCGCATGTCGACTCCGTCGACGAGGCTCGTCGCGCTGTTCGCGCCATGCGCTTCCCACCGCAGGGAACGCGGGGAGTGGGGAATACCAGCCGCGCCGGCCACTGGGGGGCTCTGGACCGGGACGAATACCTCCGGTTCGGCAACGAGGAAGTGGTGTGCATCGCGCAAATCGAAAGCGCGACAGCAGCGCTCGCTGCCGGTGACATCGCCGCCGTGGACGGTGTCGACGCGATCCTCATCGGTGCGGCCGACCTCGCCGTCAGCGAAGGGAAGTCGGAAACCGATGCCGCGATCGTCGAGTTGATCGCCAAGGCCATCGCCGCGGTGCAGGCCGCGGGAGTGCCGGTCGGCAACGCCGGGGCCGCCACCGAGGCTGCGGTGCGCGCCACCGTTGACGCCGGGTACGACTTCACCCTGCTCAGCAATGACGCCACCCTGCTCGGCAGCGCCGCCCGGCAGGCCGTCTCCGTCGCACGCCGCGTCTGCGGGACACCCGACGGGTCGCCGCAGACTTGGTATCCCAGTCGGGAGCGCACCGAGAACGCGAGCGTGGAGGTCTTCCGCCGCTGGTTGAAGACCAATCGGGGTCTGAGCTTCGACGACTACACCGCCCTCCAGCGGTGGTCGGCGACAAACATCTCACAATTCTGGGGGGCACTGTGGGCATACTTCGACGTCGCGGCCGCTTCTCCCTACGACCAGGTGCTCGCCGACGAGACCATGCCCGGCGCCCAATGGTTCCCCGGAGCCACCCTCAACTACGTCGACCAGGTATTCCGGCATCGCCACCCGGACGCTGTCGCGATCATCGACGAAAGCGAACCCGGCGGTGTCGGTCGCCGCACCCTGTCCTGGGCGGAACTCGAGCGGCAGGTCGGCGCCGTCGCCGACACCCTGCGCCGTGCCGGGGTCGGCCACGGTGATCGCGTCGTCGGATACCTGCCCAACGTCGCCGAAGCCGTCGTGGCCTTCCTCGCCACCGCGAGCCTCGGCGCGATCTGGGCGTCCTGCGGACAGGACTACTCGGCGCCGGCCGCCGTGGACCGTCTCGGCCAACTCGAACCGAAAGTCCTCATCGCGGCGGACGGCTACCACTACGGCGGTAAGGCTCACGATCGGCGTGAGGCCATCGACTACCTCCGAACCCACATCCCGTCCGTCGAGACCACCATCGTCATTCCCCGGCTCGGACTCGCTACCGCCGACCTCGCACCGATCGCCTCCTGGGCCGATGCCAGCACCGGTGACGCTGCACTGGCGACCACCCCCGTCGCCTTCGACCACCCACTGTGGGTGCTGTTCTCGTCCGGCACCAGCGGGCGACCCAAGGGAATCGTGCACGGACACGGTGGCGTGCTGCTCGAACACCTCAAGTCCATGTCCTTCCACCTCGACCTCTCCCCCGGCGACACGTACTTCTGGTACACCTCGCCGAGCTGGATGATGTGGAACTTCCAGGTCGCCGGCCTGCTGGTGGGGGCCACCATCGTCTGCTACGACGGCAGCCCCGGCTTCCCCGCCACCGACATGCTGTGGGCGCTCGCCGCCCGCAATCACGTCACGCACCTCGGCACCAGCCCCGCGTATCTGCAGGCCTGCGAAAAAGGCCGGCACTCCCCTGCTACCGAACACGACCTCACCGCCCTCGAGACCCTCGGTGTGACCGGCTCGGTCCTGCCCCCGGCCTCATACCGCTGGGTCGCCGACTACGTCGGAACTCACGTGCAGGTTGCGTCGATGACCGGCGGAACCGACGTGGTCAGCGCCTTCGCCACGGCCGTCCCGACAGTGCCCGTCCGGGCGGGAGAAATCCCGGTCACATCGCTGGGTGCGGCGTTGGAAGCCTGGAACGAGGACGGCCACCCTGTCGTCGGCGAGGTCGGGGAGATGGTCCTGACCAAACCGATGCCCTCGATGCCGGTGCAATTCTGGAACGATCCCGACGGCAAGCGATACCGCGACGCCTACTTCGACACCTATCCCGGTGTGTGGCGGCACGGTGACTGGATCACCGTCAGCGACCGCGGCAGCGTCGTGGTCCACGGACGCTCCGACTCCACCCTCAACCGCAACGGCGTCCGAATGGGCAGTTCCGACATCTATCAGGCCGCCGAGAAACTCCCCGAGGTCCGGGAATCACTCGTCATCGGAGTCGAATACCCCGACGGGACCTACTGGATGCCGCTGTTCGTCGCGCTCGCCGACGACGCCGTCCTCGACGAGGACCTGACCCGCACGATCTGCGACACCATCCGCCGCGACGCCTCACCCCGGCACGTGCCCGACGAGATCCTCGCCGCACCCGCGATTCCGCACACCCGTACCGGGAAGAAACTGGAGATCCCCATCAAACGACTCTTCCAAGGAGCCGACGTCGACACCGTCATCGACCCTCAGGCCGTCGACGACGTCACCGTCCTGCAGTGGTACATCGACCTCGCCGCGCAACGCAACCGAACTCCGGAGGAAACGCACTGATGGCACACCTGACCCACGGGCACATCGCCTTCGAATCCGACGGCGCCATTGCTCGCATCACCTTGAACCGCCCCCAGCACGGCAACGCCTTCGACCTTCCTATGGCCGAAGACTTCCTCGACGCCGCCGAACGCGTCCACGCCGCAAGCACGGCCGGTCTGCGAGTCGTCGTCCTCGACGCCGCGGGACCGATGTTCTGCGTCGGCGGCGACCTGCAGAGCTTCGCCGACGCCGAGGACCGCAGTGAATTGATGGACCAGGTGACTGCCAAGGCCCATCGCGCCATCGAACTGTTGACGAGCGCACCGGTACCGGTGGTCACCATCGTCCAGGGAACCGCCGCCGGTGGCGGCATCGGCATCGTGCTCACCGGAGACATCGTCATCGCCGCCGACACCGCGAAGTTCAAGATGGCCTACACCGCAGCGGGACTGAGTCCGGACTTCGGCACCACCTGGCGACTCTCCCGCGACCTCGGGCTCGCACGCGCCCTCGATCTGGCACTGACCAACCGCGTGTTCACCGCCGCCGAGGCGCAGAGCTGGGGGCTGATCAGCCGCGCAGTGGACCCGCACACCCTTCAAAAAGAGGCCCAATCCGTCGTCGACCTGTTGGCGGCCGGCCCCACCCGGGCCTTCGGTACAGCGAAACACCTGCTCAGAACATCCGCCGGTCAGGACCTCGCAACACAGCTCGCCCGTGAGGCGGGCGCCATCACCACCCTGGTCGACGAACCCGCCGCGCACGAAGGAATCGACGCCTTCCTCACCCGTCGCACACCGCAATTCACCTGATACGCCTTGGAACCAGGATCGAACATGCCCACACTGATTCTCCACGCACTCATCGCCGTCGCGGCGGTCACGCTGCAACGCTGGCTGTCCGCACCGGTCCACATTTCGATGGCCGACCGTTCCCGTCTCACGGTGCCCCGATGATCGGCGCCGACGCAGCACTGCGCCGACAGCGGGACACCGCCACCGCCGTTCCCGATCCCCTGACGCCGGACGAGCGCCGCGTGCTCGAGTTCGCACGGACGTGGGCACCGCTCGGGGCGTCCTCCGACAGCGACATCCGCGTCGAGTTCGGAGTCGATCCGACCAGTTTCTATCACGATCTCGAGCGCATCCTGTCCACCCATTGCCCCTCCTGCCTCCTTGCACCCGCCGAACGTTCACAGGTTCTGCACCTGGCGAACAACCACACCTGACGACCGGCACCAACCGTCCGGCCCACCGAATGACGTGGCGCGACTTGCGTGGCCACGCAACCACTACAGATCGGACCTTCATGACCTCCCCCGACCGCATCCTCATCGTCGACGGCGCCCGCACCCCCGTCGGCAGCTTCGGCGGCGTCTTCAAAGACGTGCCCGCCCACGAACTCGGCGCCACCGCCGCGAAAGCAGCCCTCGACCGGGCCGGTGTCGCTCCCGACACCATCGGCGAGGTCGTCATGGGCTGCATCGGCCAGGTCGGCCCCGACGCCTACAACGCCCGACGCGTCGCACTCGCCGCCGGCCTACCGAAAACCACCCCCGCCTACACCGTCAACCGACTCTGCGGCTCCGGCCTCCAAGCAGTATGGTCCGCAGCCATGCAAATCCAGTGGGGCGGACTCGACATCGCACTCGCCGGCGGCAACGACAACATGTCCCGGATGCCGTTCTACGACTTCGGTGCCCGAGCCGGCTACAAACTCGGTGACCGCCAACTCGTCGACGGTACCGTCGGCATGCTCACCGACCCCTTCCACGGCATCCACATGGGCGTCACCGCCGAGAACGTCGCCCGCAAATACCACGTCAGCCGTCAAGAACAGGACGAATTCGCCCTGCAATCGCAACGACGCGCCGCCACCGACGCCGCGAAAACCGCGTTCGCCGAGGAAATCACCCCCGTCGAGGTCGGCGGCCGCCGACCGGCCACCATCACCACCGACGAACACCCCAAACCCGAGACCACCCTCGACACACTCGGAACACTCCGCGCCGCCTTCGAAAAGGGGGGCACCGTCACCGCCGGCAACTCCTCCGGCATCAACGACGGCGGCGCCGCCCTCGTCCTGGCCCGCGAATCGACCGCACACGAACGTGGTCTGACCGGCCTGGTCGCCCTCGAGGCCGTCACCACCTCCGCTCTCGAACCCGACGTGATGGGCTACGCCCCGGTCCTGGCACTGAAGAAGCTGTTCGAACAGACCGGAACCACCCCCAGCGACATCGACACCATCGAACTCAACGAAGCCTTCGCCGCACAGGCCGTCGCCGTCATCCGCGACGCCAAACTCGACCCGGACAAGACCAACCCCTACGGCGGCGCCATCGCACTCGGCCACCCCGTCGGCGCCACCGGCGCCATCCTCACCCTCCGCGTCGCAAAAGACCTCGTCCGACGCGACCTCGAACTCGGCATCGTCACCATGTGCATCGGCGGCGGCCAAGCCCTCGCCGCACTGCTCCGCCGAGTCCGGTAGCACCCACATCCCGCGCCGCCTTGCGCACAGGTGTCGGGCAACCCGCGGATGCTGTCGCCGCGACCCGGCGACAGCATCCGCTCGAGCAACAGCGCGGTAGCGAGCACGGGCGGCCGCCCAGCTGGACGGAGCCATGACCCAGTCAGGGTCATCCCCGCAGGCGACGAGTCATCTGCGCAGCTCAGGACGAATTTCTGGGTGTTGAGGGCTCGACCGGGACGAGACGCTCGAGCTTGCACGGAGACCGTCCCACCGGCCCCCATCAGCGCGATGTTCCCGCTCGCCGAGGCGGCCGCGGCGCACAAGCACCTCGAATGGGGCAGCGGGTTCGGGAAGGTCGTCCTGTCGCAAAGTTGATCGGCCCCCGGGGCCGATACGGGAACGATCGTTATCAAATTTTGGCCCCGCCCTTGCCACAGCCCGCCCGGGAAGTTTATGGTCAGTCCATTCGCATGAGAGGAGATCAGCGTGTCGATCAGAGTGGGATTGTCGGTCACCGAGGGGCTCCTCGTCCCGAAACCCGCTGACCGGCGACTGCTGCTGGATACGGCGGCGGAGGCGGGACTCGACCACATCACGGTGGGCGACCACATCAGCTTCCACGGCGGTACCGGGTTCGACGGCATGGTGTCGGCGACGTCCATTCTCTCGACCCACGACACGTTGTCGGTGATCATCGGTGTCTACCTGCTCGGCCTGCGGCATCCGATGCTGGCCGCCCGTCAGATCGCGACACTGTCGCAGATCGCGCCCGGACGGTTGGTCCTCGGCGCCGGGGTGGGCGGGGAGGATCGCTCCGAGATCACGAACAGCGGGGTCGACCCCAGTACCCGCGGTCGTCGTCTCGACGAGACCCTCGAGGTGTTGCGCGCCGTCCTCACCGGCGAGGAAGTGACGCATCATGGTGAGTTCTTCACCCTCGACCGGGCGCGCATCCTGCCGGCGCCACAGCCGCAGGTGCCGATCCTGATCGGTGGCCGCGGCGAGTCCGCCATCCGCCGCACCGCCCGCTACGGTGACGGCTGGCTCGGAATCTTCTGCACTCCACGCCGGTTTGCCGAGACCCGTACCGCGATCCTCGACGCCGCCGCCCGTGAGAACCGTGCCCCCGATTCGTTCGGTGTCAACGTCTGGTGTGGGCTAGACGCCGACGCGGATGTCGCGGACCGGCTTGTCGGCGAACAGATGCAGGCGCTGTACCAGTTGCCGCGCGAGAAGTTCCGCCACCTGGCACCCGCGGGAACGCCCGAGCAAGTGGCCGAGTGGCTGAGCGCGTTCGTCGACGCGGGCGCCGACAACATCACCCTGGTCCCGGCAGCCGCCTCGATGGAAGCGGCGATCGAGCACACGGCCTCGGTCCGTGCGCTGCTGCTCGGCCATCACAGCTGACCGGGGCAGAATCGAGGACACCGATGTCCACCTCCGACGAGCGGACCGGCCGTAAGCACCTGCCACTCAGTGTGTTCGACGAGCTTCTCGACGACGCCGCCGTCGCGGTCGACTGCCTGTCCGCCATCGTCCGGGTCTGTTCGGAGGCTACCGGCAAAGCGGTGACGCTCTTCGATCTGCAGGGGCATTCCGTCGCATCCACCCGCCCGGGTGCCGGCGGGCAGGCGACGTTCCCGCCACTCCGCGACGTCCTGCGTAGACGAACCACGACAGTGCCGCCCAGCGCGGACCCCGTCCTGCTGGCAGCCGAACTCGGCACCGGGTTGTCTCGGCGGAAGCTCCTCAGCGCGGTCGTCGAACGCGGCGAACACCTCGGATGGCTCGTCGTCGACGAACATCCGACGCCGTTCCATCCCACCGACGAGTACGTGACGTTGCGCTGCGCTCGCCGCATCGGGGCACAGTTCCTTGCCCAGCGCCGCATCACTCGGGTCGCCTGGAACGCCCGGTCGAATCTCGCCCGGCAACTCGTCCGGGGTTCCGGCGCG
Organism: Rhodococcus sp. WS4; assembly: GCA_006543605.1. Classification (GTDB taxonomy): domain Bacteria; phylum Actinomycetota; class Actinomycetes; order Mycobacteriales; family Mycobacteriaceae; genus Rhodococcus_F. The sequence continues at coordinate 98,363 of RRBB01000010.1, read as the reverse complement.
TGGGCCGATCTCGCGGCCGGTGCGGAGTATCTCGGCGTGAACGTCCACGCCCACCGCGCCCTGGTGTACGTCCTCGAACCGGACGGTGCTCACGAGCACCTCGACCGGTCGCTCGCCGAGTACACCGAGCGGGCTCTCGGCCTGGAGGTGCTGTCGACGCGGGGGTCGGAGGGAATCCTCCTGCTCATCGAGGCGCATCCGCATGTCGCGTCCCCCACTGTCGTCGGGCGCATCACGTCGACGTTGGAGAGGGCGGCCGCCGAATTGAGCCCGACGGGCGGGCTGATCGCCGGGGTGTCGTCCGTGTACGAACCGGATTCGTTCGCCCGCGCATACCGGGAGGCACGCGAGGTCGTGCGCTGCATCGACCGTTTCACCGACGGAACGGGACACCGGGTTCTCGCTGTCGACGATCTGGGACCCGCCCGGCTCTTCCTGGCGAACGGCGAGGTCTCGGCGGTCCGGCATTTCATCGACGACATGCTCGGCCCCCTCCTGGGCGACGACGCGGCCTCGACCGAACTGATTCGCACACTTGCCGTCTGGTTCGAGGAGAATCGCAGCATGCGCCGCACGGCCACCCGGCTGAGCGTGCACGAGAACACGGTCCGCCTCCGGTTGTCGCGAGTGCACGCCCTCACCGGACTGGACGTCACCGGCGACGCGACCCATCAATTGAGCATCCACACCGCGCTCCTCGTCCTCCGACTACGCGACCATCCGGCGCTTCACCTCGAAAACCGGTGCGCCGACGCGAAGGACGCCACTGTGCCGCTTCCCGACGAACGGAGATCCGCATGACCGACCCGCACCGCCGCAAGGCACTGGTGACCGGTGCCGCACGCGAGGGCAGTATCGGCAAGGCCATCGTCGCCCGGCTCGAAGCCGACGGGGTGGAAGTCGTCACTCTCGACCGCTCCCCCGGGTGCACGTATCAGTCCGACATTTCCACCGACGAGTTGCCTCCGCTCGACGACATCGACGTCTACGTCGCGAACGCCGGGCTGACGACGATGTTCGGTGCCGCACACAGTTTGTCGATCGACAAGTGGCGGAAGGACCTCGACGTCAACCTCACCGGGACGTTCCGGGTGCTCCAACAGTGCCTGCCGGGGATGCGGGAACGGCGGTACGGGCGCGTCGTCGTCATCTCCAGTACCGCGGGCACGCACGGTATGCCGGCCCAGGTCTCGTACAGCACCACGAAGGCCGGGTTGCTCGGTCTGGTCAAGACGGTTGCGGCGGAGAACGTGGCTCTCGGCATCACCGCCAACGCGGTCCTCCCCGGCATGACGGCCAGTTCCGGCATCCTGTCGATGCCCCAGGACATTCAGGACGCGTGGCTTGCGTCGATGCCCAACGGATTCGTCGACCCGGCCGACATCGCGGACGCCGTCGCGTTCTTCGCCTCCCCCACCGCCCGCAGCGTCACCGGACAGTTCCTCACCGTCGACGCGGGCGACGGTCTCAACACGCGCACGGTCACGTCCTCGGTGGCACAGCACTGACGGGCGGAGACCGAGCGCAGGTACTCAGTTCACCAGCACGCCGCCGTCGACGGGAAGACTCACGCCGGTCAGATACGCGGACGCGTCGCCCGCCAGGAACACCACGACCGCGGCGATGTCTTCGGGATCGCCGATGCGTCCGAGGGGAATCCGGGCGTCGATGATCTTGCGCTTGTAGTTCTCTGTGTAGTGCGTGGTTGCCTCGGACGCAAAGACCCCCGGCAGAATCGCATTGACACGAATGCCGCTCGGCCCCAGTTGCGCGGCGAGGTCGCGGGTCATGCCGAGGACCGCCGCCTTGCTCGCGCTGTACGCGGCGGCGGGCATCTTCGCGGTCGTCAGCGCCATGACGCTGGAGACGTTCACGATCGAACTGCCGCGACCCATCACCCGTGCGCACGCCTGAATCATCCAGTACGAGCCGTGCAGGTTGACGTCGACGACCGACCGGAAGTGGTCGGGCGGATCCTGCGTCACGTGGTGGTACTCGCCGCCGGTGCCGGCGTTGTTGACGAGGACGTCCACCCTGCCGAACGTCTCGACGGCGGCCTCGACGAGCCGTTCACACTGCTCGACCTGCGTCACGTCGGTCTCGACTGCGACCACGCGGGGGTTGCACTGCCGCACCTGCTCCGCGGTCGCGGCCAGTTTGTCGCCGCGCCGCGCGCCGAGGACGACGTCCGCCCCCGCCTGCGCGAGCGCCAGCGCGTACGCCACTCCGAGTCCGGACGACGCCCCGGTCACGATCGCCACCCTGCCGTGCAACGAGAATCGCTCCAGTACAGCATTGTTTCGGTCATGGGCGGTATTCGACATACGCAAGCTTTATCACGCAGTCCGGTGCCTGCCGAAGCATCGACCAGGAGGCCACTGTGGGTTTCTTCAGCGACGCCCGCGCCCGTGCTTGCGGGACGGACGGGCCGGTCCGAAAGTGGTCTCGTGACGGAATTCGACGTGAACTCGCTGACCACACGGGCAACCCGGACGGCCGGTCGCCGATGGCCGGGAGCCGTGGTGTCCGCGCCCTCGGCGCTGCCGGGTGGGGTGTCGAGCCTGACGTACCGGGCCACGCTGACGCGACCGGGCCTGACCGACACCGGGATCGTCCTCAAGATGGCACCGCCCGGGCTGGAACCGGTCCGTAACCGCGATGTGCTCCGACAGGCGCGCGTCATCCGTCTCCTCGCTTCCGCGCCCGGCGTCCGCGTGCCGTCGATTCTCTTCGAGGAGGACGGAAACGCCGATCGCCCGCCGCTCTTCGCCATGTCGCTCGTCGACGGCCAGTCCTACGAACCGCTGCTCGATGTCGCCGGCTCCCCGCCTGACCCCGGCACCGTCGACGTCCGCGCCCGTGCGGCCGCCGGGATGCTCGCGCGGATGCAGAACCTCGATCCCGTCGTGCTCGGAGTCGGCGACGAACCCGTCGTCACGGTCGCGGAGGAACTCGGCCGCTGGCGGCGTCTGCTCGACACCGTCGACGACGACATCGCACCCCGGCACGCCGAACTCCATGCCGCCCTGGCGGAACGGATCCCTGCAGCGGTCGCTCCGACGCTGTTGCACGGCGACTACCGACTCGCGAACATGCTGTTCGCGGGCGAAGACCTCGCCGCGATCATCGACTGGGAGATCTGGTCGGTAGGCGATCCCCGCACCGACCTCGCATGGTTGCTGATGCACACCGACCCGGCCCACCGGTTCCGTCGGTCCCGTCCCGCCGCCGATGCCGCAGCGGGAGTCGGCATGCCGTCCCGCACCGAACTCCTCGATGCCTACCGTGCCGAGCGCGAAGTTCCACTCACCGATCTCGACTGGTTCCTCGCCTACTGCTACTACAAGACGGCGTCGACGCTCTCGGTCTTCGTCAAACGTAACCGGAGGAGGTCCGATCCGGACCCCGCGCTGGCCGTCGCCGCCGAGAGCCTCGCGGAGGTCGTCGAACGAGGCCTGGCCGTCCTCGGCGCCCCGGCAGTTCCCTGAGTCCGTGCCGTCAGGCCGACGGCACCACCTCGACGACGACCTTTCCGATCGCGCCCCGCTGGTCGAGCGTGCGCAGCGCCGCTGCGGTCTGGTCGAGCGAAAATGTCGTACCGACGTACGGGCGGATCCGTCCCTCGGCCGCGAGTGTCTCGACGGCGTCCCGGACCATCCGCAGCGTCCCGGGATATTCGGTTTCCATGTTGTCCATGGTGATTCCCGTGACGGTGAGATTCCGGTGGAGGAGCCGGTTGACCTTCACGGTCGGGATCGCACCCCCGGTGAATCCGACGACGACGAGTCGGCCGCCCTGCCGCAGTGAACGGAGGGAGTCGGTGAACCGGTCGCCACCGACCGGGTCGATCACGACGTGCACGCCGCGCCCGTCGGTCAGATTGCGGACGTCGTCGAGCCAGGGCCCGTCCGACCGCACCGCCGCGTGTGCACCGCACCGCCGGGCAACGGCCGCCTTCTCGTCACTCGAGACCACGGCGATCGCCTTCACACCGAAGGCCGCCGCGAGATCGAGGGCCGCGGTCCCCACACCACCCGCGGCGCCGTGGACGAGAACGAACTCACCCGGCTGAACCTGCGCTCGATGGAGCGCGTACCAGGCCGTCGAGTAATTCATGTACAGGGCAGCACCTTCCACGAACGACATCGACGCCGGCAGCTTGACCGTGTAATCGGGCAGAGCCAGTGCGCGGTCGGCCAGAGCCCCGTGCCAGACGATGCCGCCGACCCGGTCCCCCGGCCGGAAGTCGGTGCCGGCCGGCGACTCGACCACGACGCCCGCGAACTCACTGCCACACACGTAGGGCGTGGGTACGCCGTTCTGGTATTTCCCCCAGGTCTGCAACGGGTCGATGAACGACAGTCCAGCGGCGTGCACGTCGACGAGCAGTCGCTGTCCCTCCGCCCGCGGGTGGGCGCCGGGTGGTTCGGGCACGTCCACCAACCTCGCGGCCTCCGGTCCGGTCAGTTCCTCGACGACGACTGCGCGCATGTAGGTCACCTTCTTCTGTTCAGTGGAAGTAGGCCACGACCGAGTCGGCGACGCAGGCCGCCTTGTCGTGGCCCTCGATCTGGAAGGTCTGCCGGATCGTGAACCGGTATCCGTTCTCGATCGGCCGCGTGTCGATCAGCCGCGCGGTCATGCGGATCCGGGAGCCGACCCGGACGGGGCTCAGGAACCGCACCGTGTCGAACCCGTAGTTGAGTCCCAGCGAGTGCCCGGTCATCTCGAAGATCTCGTAGAGGAACTTCGGGCCGAGGGACAGCGTGTACAGCCCGTGGGCGATCGTGCCGCCGAATCCGGCCTCCCGGCCTCGGTCGGGGTCGAGGTGGATGCTCTCGAAGTCCTCGGTGCCCTGGGCGAACGCCGTGATGCGAGCCTGAGTCACGTCGTACCAGTCCGTCGTGCCGAGGTCGGTGCCGACCCTCGCGATCAACTCGTCGATCCCGTTCAGCTTCAGCATGCCCGCATGCAACCACGGCGACCCCGGCGTCCACAGGAAGCGTCGGTCCGGTCACTGGAGAAATCAATAGTGCCGTGCGCCGTGGCCCTCGCCGTGCGTCCGGGTGCTCCCTACCGTCCGACGCATCGGATCCCGACTCGGAGGACACCCCATGGACTGGACCATTCCCGTCGACGTGCAGCAGTTCGTCACCGACCTCGACGCGTTCATCGACCGCGAGATCGCACCGCTCGAGGCCAAGCACCCGCAGTTCTTCGATCACCGTCGCGAGTACGCGCGCACCGACTGGGAGCGGGACGGGTTCCCCAAGCAGGAGTGGCGTGAATTGCTGCTCGAGGCGCGACGTCGATCCGACGCCGCCGGATTCTTCCGATTCCCGCTGCCGCAGGCCCTCGGCGGGAACGACGGCAGCAACCTCGCGATGGCCGTTGTCCGCGAACACCTCCTCACCCGAGGCTCCGGTCTGCATTTCCCCCATTCCGACGAGGCGTCGGTGGTCGCGAACCTCCCGCTCGCCCTCGTGCTCCACGAATACGGCACCGGCGAACAGCGGGAAAAGTATCTCGAACCGCTGATCCGCGGCGACATCGAGATCGCCTTCGGACTCACCGAGCCGGGACACGGCAGCGATGCGACCTACCTCGAGACGACCGCCCGACGCGACGGTGACGACTGGATCATCACCGGGGCGAAGCGATTCAACAGTCTGGTCGACTGTTCCGACGTCGACCTCGTGTTCGCGCGGACGTCCGGGCAGGCAGGCAAGGCGGACGGCATCACCGCGTTCCTGGTGCCCACGAACTCCCCCGGCTTCTCGGTTCCGTTCAACCACTGGACGTTCAACATGCCCAGCGACCACTCGGAGGTCCATCTCGACGACGTGTGCGTTCCGGCGAGCGCCGTGGTCGGCGAAGTCGGTCGCGGTCTCGACTGCGCGCAGCTGTTCGTTCACGAGAACCGGATCCGGCAGGCGGCGTCGTCGCTCGGTGCCGCGCAATACTGCATCGACGAGAGCGTGCGGTACGCGCAGGAACGCGTGGTCTTCGGGAAGCCGCTGCACGAGCATCAGGGCATCCAATGGCAGCTGGTGGAACTGCAGACCGACGCGGAACTGATCCGCAACACGATCTACAAGACGGCGTCGATGATGGACGAGCTCGGGAAGACGGCGGTCACCGACAAGGTGGCGATGGTGAACCTGCGCAGCAACCAGCTCGCCTGCCGGGCCGCCGACCGCGCGATCCAGATCCACGGCGGCGTCGGATACACCCGACACAAGCAGTTCGAGCACATCTACCGCCACCACCGTCGCTACCGCATCACCGAGGGCACCGACGAACTCCAGCTGCGCCGCATCGCGAGCACGATGTTCGACTTCGGATCACGACGGGGGTGACGGTGAGAATCCCTTGAAGCTCTTTGGTCTGTCCTTTACATTTGGACTGTCCATATGATCTCATGCTGTGACGAGCGCCACTCGCCGTGGCTCGCCCGCACCCCCAGTCCCTCTCCGACCCTCGACATCGATCGACAGGAGCTTCCATGAGCGCAGTCGGCACCACTCAGCCGCAGGCCTCCACGCGGCAGTTGAACCGCTGGTGGTACGTCGTCACAGGCTTTCTGACTCTGCTGTTCGGCACGACCGCGGTCAACGTCTTGTTCAACATCCTGGGCAAGCCCATGACCGAGGAATTCGGCTGGGAGCGCAGTGTCATCAGCAACGGTCTGTCCATCGAAACGGTGTTGGTGGGTATCAGCATCGTCATCCTGGGTTTCCTCATCGACCGCTACGGGCCCAAGATCCCCTCGGTGCCGCTGTCGCTGGCGTTCGGAATCGGCCTGATGCTGATGTCCGCCCTCCCGAACAGTCAACTCACCTTCTACCTGCTCTGTGTGGTGATCGGTGCCGGAGCGGGCGCCGTCAACCCGGTCGCGCACTCCACCGTGGTGAGCGCGTGGTTCCAGGACCGTCGCGGCATGGCGCTCGGCATCCTCATGGCCGGCCTCGGCTCCTGCGGAGTACTCATGCCGTACCTCGCCAACTGGATGCTCGGCATCGGCGGATGGCGGATGGCGTTCCTGGTCATCGGCGCCCTGTGCACGGTCATTCCGGCGTCTGTCTACGCGTTCGTCACCCGGATGCCCGCCCAGCACGAGGCCGAGCGCAAGGCCGCGCGCGTGCAAGGGCACGTTGCCGGCGAATCACTGCTGACCGTGGCGAGAAAATACCGACAGTTCTGGCTGCTCTCCATCGCCATCTTCCTGGTGTCCTCGGCGACTTTCGGCCTGATGTCCCAGATCGTTCCCATGACCACCGACAAGGGCATCAGCCAGGGCACCGCCGTCTCCGTCCTGTCCGTCCTCAGCCTGGCGTCGATCTCCGCCCGACTGCTGGTCGGCTACCTGCTGGACCGGTTCTACGCCCCCGCCATCGGGTCGATCATCTTCGCGCTGTGCGGGGTCGGCGTCTTCTTCATGATTACGTCGACGGAGGTCGGCCTGCTCTTCCTGGGCGCTGCACTGATCGGACTCGGTCTGGGTGCCGAAGGTGATCTCGCCGCCTACATGGTGAGCCGCTACTTCCCCAAGCACTCGTACGGCCGTGTGCTGGGATTCATCTACTTCTTGTACGCGCAGGGGTCGGCGTTCGGCATCTTCCTGCTCGGGCAGGTCTACGGTGCCACCGGCTCCTATCGCGCCGGCGCGTTGCCGATCATCGTGCTCGTCGGCGTCGCCATCGCCTGCCTGCTGATGATGGGTTCGTACCGTTTCACCCTGGACCACTGCGAGATCGGCGCCGACAATGTAGCCGTCGAACAGAAGGAGCACGTATGACCGACGGATTCCACGACGCCCTGGTAACTCGGGCCACCTCGGACATGCCGGAGAGGTTCTTCGACCGGTTCATGTTCAATGTTCATCCGGACGGCGGCACCGCACCGTCGGTGATCCTCGGCGCCGGGGTGTATCCGCCCAGGAACGTCGTGGACGGTTTCGTCGTCCTCACGACGGACTCGGAGCAGCGAAACCTCCGCTTCTCCACCGAACACGACGCGACCGACGGCGCCTCCGTCGGACCGCTGAGGTGGGAAACTCTCGAAGACAACAAGATCTGGCGAATCGAGCTGGGCGAGAACAAAACCGGACTCGAGCTGGAACTGTTCTGGCACGCGAGGGCACCGTACTGGCTCGGATCGGTGGACGTGGAGAACGCCGACGGAAACGTCACCTCCTTCGACCACCTCTTCCAGCCCGGCCGCTACGAGGGCAAGCTCACGCTGGACGGAGCCACCACCGATGTCGGGGGCTGGTACGGACTGCGGGACCGCTCCCGCGGGGTCCGCACCATGTCCGGGGGCCAGGGCCTGCACATCTGGTACCAGGCGCAGTTCCCGGACCGCACGTTCGGATTCCTGCTCGTCGAGGATCGTGAAGGCGGGCGAATCCTGTTGGAGGGTGCCGTCATGCATGACGACGGGCGACTCGACGACATCACCGACGTCCGGCACGACTTGGCGTTCACGACGGGCAACGACCTCACCGGCGGCCCGGTGGAGGTCGTGACGGCCGCCGGCGCGACCTATCGCATCGATTCGGACGCCTCGGCGGGCGGCGGCTACATGGCGGGCGGCGGCTACGGCGGGCACCACGGCAAGGTCCGTGGCCGCGACCACGAAGAGTTCGACGTCTACCCACTCGACGGAACCGTGGGCCCGAAGACTCTCGACTCGGCCCTCACCGACCGGTGCTGCACATTCGAGTGGAACGGGCAGACCGGCTACGGCATCTTCGAATTCGCCCTGTCGCGATCGTCGTCGTACACCTACCGCCCCACACTGACGCGCTGACCCGCGCCGGTCACTGCCCCTGCGCCGACCGAAAGGTGCAGGGGCAGCGCTATGCGCGGAACGCGTCCAGGCCCTCGCTCGCCATTCGCACCATGAGGTCGGCGAGACCGGCGGTGCGGGTCGCCTTCGCGGGCCAGTACGCGATCGAGAAGATCATGCCCAGGCAGGACTGCGTTGCGACGGTGACTTCGGCGGCGGACGCGGCCGGTATCGACCGCGCGACCGCAGCCTCCCAGCCCTGGACGTACTGCTTACGCCGCCGATTGATCGCCTTCCGCCACGGGTCGACGAGCGACCTGTCCTCGCGCTGGCTGACGTTCACGAGATGGCGGTGCCGGGCAGCGAAGAGGGCGTGGTGCCGGATCATCCTCTGGAGATCGAGTTCCGCGTCGTCGTGCCCCGGTTCGGTGGCACCGATCAACTCGTCCATCGCCTCGTCGAAGAGCGTCGCGAGAATTTCGTCCTTGCCCGAGAAATGACGATAGATGGCCGGACCGCTCAGACCGGCCCGGGAGCCCAGTTCGTCGACACTCGTTCCGTGAAAGCCTTTTTCGTAGAACAGCTCTGCGGCGGTGTCGAGGATCTTGCGGTTGCGGTCCACCGCGCCATTCTAGCACCGAGCGTGAACGATCGTTATGATGTGCCGATGACGTCCCCAGCCGGAATCCCCGCATACGCCCAGGCGGTCGCTCTGCCCCGCGAGGCCGGTCCGGTGCTCGTTCCGTCCGATTACGAGGACGAGAACGGCCACATGAACATCCGCCACTACTTCGACCTCGAAGCGCAGGCGATCGCCGTCGTGTTCGACAGAATGGGCATCACCGACGACTACCGCGCCACCCGCGGCCAGGGCTTCTTCACCGCCGAGCACCACATCCGGTACTACGCGGAGGTGCACGTCGGCGACCGGGTGTCGGTCCACGCGCGGATCGTCGAACGCTCCGACAAGATCGTCCACGCCATAGCGTTCCTCGTCGGCGACACCACCGCACGCCTCGCGAGCACGCTCGAGGTCACCGCGACCCACGTCGACCTCACCACCCGCCGCGTCGTGCCCTTCGCCGACGACGTCGCGGACGCGGTCGATCGGGAACTGGCCCGCACCGACGTCGACTGGGCCGCCCCCGTCTGCGGCGCGATGGGTATCCGCGCCCGGGCCTGAGCAACGTTCCTTCCCAGCGTCCGGCCAGACGCACCCTTCCTCGGTTCCCGCACGCGTGTCAGGGCCCGACAACGGGTGCGCCCACCGAGAAGATGCGCGTCAGCGGCAATCCTCGACCCGATTCCGTTGGCAGAGGTTCGAATTCAGTGCGTGAGTACCGCCTGACGAATCCAGACCGACCAGGGCTCAGCGCGCCGAAGCCCGCGACCCGATTCCGAGCCGCAACGCCATTTTTGCAGATCGAAGCGAATCCATCACTGCAGGTGACAGCCTTTTTCTCCACCGCTCTTGAAAACGCTCGTTATCAGCGGTACTTTCGTCATAAGGTAAGACCAAAGAGCTTCGCGGGCGGACTCCCGTTTCGCGTGCAACAGGAAAGGACCAGCAGGTCGATGAGTGACTTCACAGATGTGACGTACGAGGTCGAGGACGGACTCGCCTGGATCACGATCAACCGACCCGACCGGTACAACGCGTTCCGCGCGCGCACCGTCGACGAGTTGGTGAAGTCGTTCAAGAAGGCGTGGGGCAGCTCGGAGGTCGGGGCGATCGCACTGACCGGGGCCGGCGAGAAGGCGTTCTGCTCGGGCGGCGATCAGAAGCAGCGGATGGAGACGGGCGACTACGGCCCGTCCGACAGCGGCCTGTTCGAGGTCGAGGCGCTGCACCGGGTGATCCGGGACGTGCCGAAGCCGGTGATCGCCGCGGTCAACGGTGTCGCGGTCGGTGGCGGACACGTCCTCCACCTGCTGTGCGACCTGTCCATCGCCGCCGACCACGCCATCTTCGGGCAGAACGGGCCGCGCGTCGGATCGTTCGATGCAGGCCTCGGAACCGGATACCTCGCCCGCGCCATCGGCGAGAAGCGGGCGCGGGAGATCTGGTTCCTGTGCCGGCGCTACAGCGCGGAGCGGGCCCTCGACTGGGGCCTGGTCAACAAGGTGGTGCCCGGCGACCAGTTGCGGGCGGAGGTCCGGGCCTGGGCCGACGAGATTCTGCAGCTGTCGCCGACCTCGCTGAAGGTGCTCAAGCAGTCCCTCAACGCCGACACCGAGCACTTCATCGCGCAGGGCAACATGGCCTACTCGACGCTCAAGCTGTTCGGCGAGTCCGCCGAGGCGATCGAGGGCATCAGCGCGTTCAACGAGAAGCGCAAACCCGACTTCTCGAAGTTCCGCGGCGCCTGACGGATCGAGGAGGCGGGGCGTATTCGCTCCGCTTCCTTGCCGGCCGCTTCGAACCGACCCCGCCCACTCACGCGAGAGAGCAGCCGCCGCTATGCGTTTCACCCGAGAACAACGAGAGTTCGCGGTCGCTGTCCGCGAGTTCTGCGACGCCGAATGCAAGACCCTCCAGCAACGCGATCTGCTGACTGACGGCGGCACCCTGGCCAACAGCACCGTCATCCTCGACAAGTTCGCCGGCCTCGGCTGGCTCGCCGTCTCGCTGCCCGAAGAATACGGCGGAGGCGGGGCTGGAATGGTCGAGGAATGCATCTTCCTCGAGGAATCCGCCCGCGGCCTCGCCCCCATCACCGGCTACTCCACCGGCCTCACGGCCGCGCAGACCTACCTGCGCTACGGAACCGAGGAGCAGAAGCGCACCATCGTCGGGAACATGGCGGCCGGCAAGCTCGAGGCGATCGCCCTCAGCGAGCCCGGCGCCGGCTCCGACCTCGGCGGTGTGCGGATCAAGGCCGAACTGGTCGACGACCACTACGTCGTCAACGGGCAGAAGACCTGGATCTCCGCAGCCCACGTCGCCGAGCACATCCTCCTGCTCGCCCGGACCGATTCGTCCGGCAACAAGCACCAGGGTCTGACCCTGTTCATGGTGCCGACCGACGCGCCCGGCCTCCAGATTCACGAAATCAAGACCATGGAGGCCCGGACCTGCAACGACCTGTACTTCACCGACGTCGCGGTCCCGGTGAGCGCCGTCGTCGGCACACCGAACCAGGCGTGGCGGCACCTCATGCGCGGGCTGAGCGTCGAGAGGCTCATCATCGCGACGATGGCCCTGGGTGCAGCCCAGCGGTCGCTCGACGACGTGATCGCCTTCGTCACCGAGCGCGAGCAGTTCGGCCGCAAGATCAGCAGTTTCCAGGCCATCCGGCACCGAATCGCGGATCTCGCCACGGAGATCGCCTTCGCGAAGTCCTTCGTGTACGAGGTGGCCGAGCGGATCGACGCCGGCGAGGAAGACAACCTCAACCGCGAGGGCTCGATGGCCAAGCTGAAATGCACCGAGATCGCGAAGAAGACCGCACTCGAGGCGATGCAGATGATGGGCGGCTACGGCTACACCCGCGAGTACGGCATGGAGGAACAGGTTCGCCGTTCTCTGGCGCCGCCGATCTACGGCGGCACCAACGAGATTCAGCGCGAGATCATCAGCAAGAGCCTGGGCCTGTAGCCCTCGTTCCCGACCTTTAGGACCATCGCATGACCACTTCTCCCTTCAGTCCCGACGCCCTCGCGGGCAAGCGCGTCCTCATCACCGGAGGGGGCACCGGACTCGGCCGTGGCGTAGCCAAGCACCTCGTCGACCACGGCGCCGAAGTCCACCTGTGGGGCCGCCGGCCCGCGGTCCTCGAGGAGGCCGCGGCGGAGGCGTCCGTCTCCCGGCCGGGCTCGGTCCACTGGCAGACCGTCGACGTCCGCAACGCCGACCTGGTGTCGTCGGCGATGGACGAGATCTGGACGCTGCACGGCCCGCTGACCGGCGTGATCAACAACGCCGCCGCGAACTTCATCGCCCCCACCGAATCGCTCAGCCCGCGCGCCTTCGAGGCCGTCACCTCCACCGTGATGAACGGGTCGTTCAACACCACCCACGCCGCGGGCCGCCGCTGGATCGAAGGCGGCACCAAGGGTGTCGTCCTGTCGACGCTCACCACCTGGGTCTGGAGCGGATCCGCGTTCGTCGTCCCGTCCGCAATGGCGAAGGCCGCCGTGCACTCGATGACGATGTCGCTCGCCGTCGAATGGGCTCGGTACGGCATTCGCCTCAACGCGCTGGCTCCGGGACCTATCCCGACGGACTACGCGTGGGAGATGCTCAACCCGACCGAAAAGAGTGCCGTCGGCGCCACCCAGGCCGACCAGGTGCCGATGGGCCGGATGGGCACGATGGAGGAACTCGCCAACCTCACCATCTTCCTCCTGTCGGACGCCTGCGACTACCTCACCGGCCAGACCATCGCCATGGACGGTGGCCAGATGCTCGCCGGCCCCGGCACTTTCGCCGGTCTTACCTCGATGAGCAGCGAGGACTGGGCAACCGCCCGGGAGAAGAGCAAGGCCGCCAGCGAAGCCGCGAAGGCACAGCGCGGAGTCTGACCCACATACGAGGCCTGCCTGCCGGTGACCACAGTCCCGGCCGGCAGGCCTTCGCCATGTGCCACGTGTCCAGCGTCGCCGTCATGCAGGTCGCTGCAGCGGAAGTCCCGGTCGGCGGCCCGAGAAGCCGGTTCGGAACTGGAGCCGCGTCGGCAGAAAACCCTCCTCGCCGCCGGAAACCGCGACGGAGACATACCGATGCTAGGAGCATGGTGACACCGCCACGAGTTTCCGAATGCTTCTGAGCGCATCGGGCAACGACCGTATTCGGGCGTCGAATCGAGCGTTCTCGCGGCGGTGCCAGTTTCAGAGTCGACCGCACGCTGCATGCGTCGTTCGGCAAGGCGCAGTCAACTGATGGACGCACATTTCGGCTATTTCGGTGCGGATGCCTCGACGACCCTGAGCCAGTGCGCGTGGGTCTTCGCTGACCACTGTTCACGCCGTCGCTGAAACAGTACAGCGCCATCACGACCGATCCATTCTGGCAACAGTTCCTTTGGCAGTTGTGGATCAAGCCTCATGAACCGCTGTTGCAGACTAACCAGTTCGATGTAGGAAAGTAGCAGTTCATCGTCGTCGCGCGGCTCGGATGCGCCGTCCTGTGTGAGCAGTGTTCGGTAACTGTCGGCCAGGTCGGTCAGATCCCACGCTCGCTCAACGATCTCGTGGTTGCCCAGCCCTCCCGGGCGAAGATTGCCGGTGAGAATGAGTGCCGATTCGGACAGACCGAGCGTCGAAACCAATTCGCTCAGTTCTCGCGCCCTGTCGACGTGCGGTGTAACCCAGACTCCTGGAGTGGGATTGCCCATCCCCAGCCACGCCAGACCTCCGTTGAGCCGGTTACGAACCGAGTTCTTGCGTTGCGGCACCGTGATCGTCAGCACGAGCCATTCGCCGTCCCATGGCGTCGGTCCGTCAAGGAACGCATGCGACCGTTTGATGCCGTCGGCCGCCAACGCGCGACCGTGGTCTGCGAGATGCCAGCGCACCCCGCGACCTACGCGCTCACGTTCGATCCACTTGGCGGACGCGGCACGCGAGAGTAATTGCCGTGCGGCGTGATCCTCGATTCCCATGCCGCCGAGCACCTTCATCAGCGCGGCCGTCCAGGCGCCTTCTTCGGAGTCGTACAGAAATTCACCAATGACCGTCAACAGCATCGACCGCGCACTCGGCGGCGGCAGCGGCTGCTGAGCGAGTCGGTTGGACACTATCAACGAATCCTCCTACTTTGTCGCAACGAATGTACTCACTTCGACCCGCGAGAAGAACTCGTAGGCCCCCAACTTGTCCTCCAACGACTCGATGTCGACGCTCCACGCCGACTCGGGCGTCAGCGTCACGGTGACTTCTCGGCGCAAACCGGTGTCATCGAGCGCGATATCACAGGCTACCTGCACCCGGCTCGAGCTCGAGACGACCTTGTGCACTTCCTCTTTCAGCGCAAGTGCTCGTAACGCGGGCTTCGATATTTTACCTACCGGGGTCAACGGCAGCCGATCGAGCACCGTGACATGGACCGGAGTAGCCGCTTTCTCCTGTACATGTTCTCGGCAGAACTGCAACAGCTCGGTGGATTCGGCGACAGACCCCGCCTTGAGCTGAACATAAGCGACCGGCATCTCCCCCTTCGCCGGGTCGGGCCGACCCACCGCAGCCACCATTTCGACCGCCGGATGCGAGCCCAGCGCCTCCTCGATATCGCGGGGGTCGATGTTGTGACCCCCACGAATGATCAGATCCTTGCTGCGCCCGGACACCCACACGAATCCGTCGTCGTCCACGGTGCCGAGGTCGCCCGTCCGTCCCCACACACTCCCGCCGGGCACACCGGCCACTAAGAATCCGGCATCGAGATGCGCATCAAGGTATCCAGGACTTACAGTCGGGCCACCGATCAGCAATTCTCCGTGCTCCCCTGGTTCGCAGTCGCGGCTCCACCGACCGTCGATATCGAGGACGACAGCGCGCACCTGGGAATGCGGCAAGGGCCGACCGGCCGAACCCACGCGCGGTTCGACGCCATCGTTCGGATGGCCCGTGATCGTGCCGTGAAACTCTGTGCCTCCCCAACATTCGCGCAACCATACTCCGAACCGAGCGTGAAACGCCCGGATCAGAGCAGTCGACACCGTGCTACCGCCGACGTTGAAGTCCGTCAACGTCGGCGGGCTGTTGGGTGCGGTCGCCGCGTTCAGAATCGCGAATGCCGTCGTCGGCGTGGCCATCGTCGACGTCATGCGGTATCGCTCGACGATGGCCCAGAAGTTCTCGACAACGTCCCGTGACCGGAAGCCTCCGGACGTCAATGTCAGCAGGGTCTGTCCGTAGACGACCGACCTCAGGGCGAGCGCGATGCTTCCGCCACAGTGAAAGTTCGGCATTCCGTGCCCGATGACGGTGTCTTCCTCGGAGCCCATCAGCGCTCCGACGTTCCACGCAATGACGAGCTGGCCCCACTGCGACATGCGCACCAACTTCGGCGCGCCCGTCGTACCGCCGGTGGGCATGACCATTGCATCCCGCTCGGGGTCGTCCTCGACATCCACGACGCGGCCACGATGTTCTGCCAACGCTGCGTTGAACGTACTGTTGTCACCGTCGACGAGAAGGACATCTTTCAGCGTCGGAACACTCGCGAGTACCGCACCCGCATCTACCCCGCGTTCCCGAAGGATTACGCCGGTCGTGACCAGAACGGTCGCGGCAGTGCGATTCAATATATTGACTAGCGAAGCCAGTTCCAAGAATGGATTCAACGGCACGGCCCTGCCCACCCGTTGAGCACCCCAGGTGGCGAACAATCCCTCGGGCACCATCGGGACCATCACCGCGACCACACTCGGCGCACCCGCCGCACGCTCGAGGAACACCGATGCCGACGCCTCCACCGCCACGAGCAGCTCGCGGTAGGTGACCTCTCGAGTGGGCGTCATGAAGTCCGGGGCTTCGAGGTGCAGGATCGCGCTCTTGTTCGGGTGCCTACGAGCCGATTCGGCAATACACGCGTGGATCGTCGCGCCGGGCAGCAGGTGCTCGTGCCGCTGCTGTTCCACGTCGAGAATGTCCTCGCGCGACCGGACCCTATGGCGCACCAATGGCCCCCGCACGCTGACCTCAGACAACGGAGATACCTCCGTTCACACTGATCACCTGTCCTGTGATTCTGCGCGAGAGCGGGGACGCGAGGAACAAAATCGCATTGGCCAGATCCTCGGGCTCGGTCAGACCCAGCTGAGCCTGCGAGACGATCTTGTCGAAGATCTTCTTGCTGAACTCGGCATTCATGGCCCGATCGTACGATCCAGTGTTGACGATGAGCGACGGCGTCAGAACGTTGACGCGAACGCCGTACCTCTTGGCTTCGACGGCGAGCGTTTGCGAGAACGTCACGATCGCTGCCATCGCGGCACCGATTCCGGTCTCGCCGGGTGTCGGGACCTTCGCTGCATCGGAGGCGATCGAGATGATGGAGCCGTGTCCGAGAGAACGCATCACGGGCACGACGGCCCTGCTCATCAGAATCGGCCCGATTGCCTGCTGTACCAAAATATCGATCAACTTCTCGGGCTCGATGTCGTGGAGCAACGTGGGTTGATACTGCGCGACAGTCGAATTGACGAGAATGTCGACTGCACCCAGATGCTCCTGCGCCTGCCGGACGACGTCGTCCGCTGCACCGGCCTCGTTGATATCCGCGGCGACGAACACTACGTCGCATTCGGGATTAGTCTCTCCGAGTCGAGCGAGTGCGTCCTTACCGCGAAGTTCGTTGCGGCCGACCAGTACCTGCTTCGTCGCTCCGGCGTCGGCGAAGTATCGCGCGGTGGCGAGACCCACGCCGGACGTCCCACCCGCAATGAGGACACCTGAACCGGAGAAGTCGTATCCGCCCTGCGCGGACGGCAGCGGTGTATCGGATGAGTGATTCATTTAACGCTGCTCGTTTCCTTTGAAGAGGGCTGAGTTGGCTCCGTGATCGCCGAATTTTGTCGCGGAGCATAGATCTTGACGATGTAGATTGCACTGAATGCGCCCAGTGTGCACAGCGCGAGGCACAGCGCACTGACCGTCCAGACGCCGCCGGCGGTCGGCTCGAGCGCCGTGGCAACAAGCGGTGCGAAGCCGGCAACCAGTGCAGCCAGCTGCATTCCGAATGATCCTGCGGTGTATCGCACAGCGGCGGGCAGGCTCTCGACGACGAAGGCCGGGAAGATTCCGTTGACCACTGCGTGCCCAAGACCGGCAACGAGGATCAGCGAGACGAACACCAGAGCGAGGTTGCCGACGCCGAGCATTGCGAAGTAGAAGAACAGAAGTACGGCCTCGCTGAGCAGACCGAAGACGATGAGGCGACTTCGACCGACTCGATCGGAGAGTGCTCCCCACACCGGGTTCATGAGAACTACAACCAGCGTCGCCGCGGACACGACCCACAGCATGCTCGTTCGCGGGATTCCCGACTGGTTGACGGCGTAACTGAGGCTGTACACGGTAATGACGTACCAGATGGACATCATCCCTGCCATGATAAACGTGATACCGAGGATCGTCATCGGATGCTTGGACAGCGCGTCACGAATCGGATTGTGCTTGACCGCGGACGCACTTGCCGACGCGGTAGCGCGGTCGGCCTGACTCTGCTTGAAGTCGGGTGTCTCGTCCAGACCGCGGCGGATCAGCATGCCGACAAGAACGATGACGGCACTGAGCAGGAATGGAATCCGCCAGCCCCACGAACTGAACCGATCATCCGGCATCAGAGTGACGATCGCGAATACGATCGTCGCGAGGAGGGTGCCACCCTGCGCGCCTGCGGTGGAAAAACTGCCATAGAAACCACGCTTGTTCTTCGGGGCGTGTTCGACCGAGATCAGGACCGCCCCGCCCAGTTCACCGCCGACCGCGAGTCCCTGCAGGACTCGTAGGACGACCAGCAGGACCGGGGCGAACGAACCGATCGAGTCGTATGTCGGCAGCAGACCGATGCACACGGTCGCCGTGCCCATCACGGAAATCGTGAGTAGCACTGCGGTCCGGCGACCGTACTTGTCACCGATGTAGCCGAACAGCAACCCGCCGAGTGGGCGAGCCACATATCCTGCGGCGAAGGTGGCGAAAGACAGCAGCAGTGCGACGTGGGTGCTGACGTCGCGGAAGAAGAGGTCGCCGAAGACGAGGGCTGCGGCAGTTCCATAGGCGACAAGGTCGTAGTACTCGATCGCCGATCCCGAGAATGCAGCGAGAGACGCGCGTCGGGATGTGGTTTTCGATGGTGGCGTGACTATGTCGAGAGGCGGGGACGAAGACATTTCTTCTCCTGGAACTCTTGGAAGGGGACGGGTCGCGGCGCGATCGACCGCGGCATCGCTTGTGACTGTGAATGGTAAGACCATAAAGTGTGATATGGATCTCGTCAAGGGGCATTTCGGAGGAATCTCGACGAGGTCCATTGGGCGCCAGCATCTTCCATGCGTCTCTACCCGCGGGCCCAGTGACCGCACACCGCACTCACCTTTCACGACCCCAGGCCGCTCGCCTTGACTTCGACCGCCCTACTCTCGCTACAGTACCGCATCTAGCTGCAACGTTGTACATTTTCCGACACATTTAGTTGCAAGTTGTGCAAATTGGATGCATGATCACTTCTGTCGGGTACGTCACAGCCGAACACACGTACCCGGGTCCAGCGCCATGAGCTACACGAGAGAAGGACGGGCGAGAAACCATGCCGTCGACGTTCACACAGGCCATGCTCACCATGAGTGCCGTAGCCGATAGTCCGACCGACTATGTCGCACAATGGAAAAGAACTACCGGAAGAAAAGCACTGGGAGTGTTTCCGATGAACTTCCCTTCCGAACTGGCGCACGCCGCAGGCGTACTTCCCGTCATCATCCAAGAAGACCGTGAGCCCATCACAGTCGGCCGAAATCTGTTGGGCGAGTTCAACTGCGGGTACACCCGCAACGTCGCCGATCAGGCGGCACTCGGACGATTGGATGTCTACGACGGCTTCTTCCACGCGGACCACTGCATCCAGTTGCTGGGTGCAATCGATGTGGTGCGCGAGGACGAGTCGGACAAGCCTGTCTACTTCGGTCAATTGATGTCATCGATGAGCGATGATTGGGCATTTCCGCAGGTATTGGGCAAGATGAAAGATTTTCGCAGCGAGCTCGAGAAGTTCGCGGATCGTACGATCTCCGACGCGGATCTCGCGCGAAGCATCGATATCTTCGATACCAATCGTCGCTTGATGCGGACAATCTTCGAGAACAGGCGCTCCGGCGATGCAGCGCTGACATCCGCCCAGCTCCAGGTTCTCGTCAAGTCCAGCATGATCATGGACAAGGAAGAGCACTCGGAATTGCTGCGCCAGGTGACAGCAAGCTTGAACTTCTCGCCCCGCAACGATCGCATCCGCGTCCACCTGTCCGGACACTTCTGCCACGCCCCGAAACCGGAACTGCTGGACCTCATCGAGGACTGCGGAGCCATCGTTGTCGATGACGATCTCTTCCACGGAACGCGTTACGTATCAACGGATATAGGAGCCATAGGCGACCCACTCGAAGCCCTCGCATCGGTGTATCTCCGGCGCAACACCGCCGTACCCTGCCCGACACGGGTTCAGCACGAGGCCGACTGGGATCGCTTCCTCGTCGATTCCGTCTACGCGAGCGGCGCGCAGGGCGTCATCGTGCTGATGGCGAAATTTTGCGAACCTCACATGCTCTTCTATCCCGAGCTACGGAAAGCATTGGAAGCCAAATCGATTCCACTATTGCTGATCGAAACAGAACACGAGGGTCTGCCGATGGAATCCATCCGAACCCGAGTGGAAGCGCTGGTGGAGCGAATCAGACGCAAGCAACTGTCCACCGTCTAGCACCCACATCTACCTTCGAAGGAAACTACTGTGTCAGCACCCACGCTCGGCAATTCCAACAAGATAGTCATCCCGACCGCTACCAACATGGTGGGCGACTACTGGGAGAACCTGTTCACGGCGAAGGAACGCGGCAAGCAGGTGGTCTGGTACAACGGCTCAGCCGTGAACCCGATCTTCCAGGCCGCCGGCCTCGAGTGGTGCCACGGAGAAGCGTTCTCGGCACGCCTGGCCGCACAACAGCTCGAGAAGCCGGCTCAGCTCGCTGGGGAGGAGTACGGATACATCGGTGAGTTGTGTTCATACGCGAGAACGCACCTCGGCTGTGCAGTACTCACCAAACAGGCAAGGTCCGAGGACGAGAACGGCATCGTCGGTCTTGTGGACCAACAGCAGCTCGCCTCACGCCTGCCTGCACCTGACTTCTTCGTCAATGCGTACGCAGGATGCAGCACCGGCCAGCAGTGGGACGAAATTTCGTATCGCGTCTTCGGTAAACAGGTGCCGATCTTCAATGTCTCCCTCCCCTTCCTGCCGAGCAACAAGCCCGACGCCGGCTACCTTCGCGGTGAGGAGTGGGAGCAGGCGTCGCGTTATGTGGCCGATCAACTGCACAAGCTCATCGCTTTCCTGGAGACAATGACAGGCCGACCATTCGACTGGGATGCCCTACGGCAGAACATGTCCTACATCAAGCGCGCCTCGGAACTGCGGCGCGAAGCAATGGCGCTGTGCCGCGCCGCCCCGACACCGGCCACCTACTGGGACTGGATCGCCAGCATCGCGCACATCAACTTCATGCCCGCCGGGCCGGAACTGGTCCAGTACTTCGCCGACGTCAAAGCCGAAGTGCAGTATCGTCTCGACCACGCCATTCCCGGCGTCCGCAACGAGCGCTACCGTCTGTACTTCGACGGCATCATGAACTGGAACAAGCTCGGCTGGCTGTCGCGCAAGTTCGCCGACGCCGATGTCGCCGTGGTCTGCGGAAGGTACACACACAATGCGTTCTGGCAAGAACCGCACCTCATCGACACCGAGGATCCGATTCTCGGAATGGCTCAGCATTATCTGCTGTGCCCGACGAACCACGGCGTAAAGACGCTCAAGCACCTCACCAACCGCGACTGCGTCGACTACGGAATCGATGGAATCGTCTTCCACGCCTCCCGTACCTGCCGCGCGTTCACCAACCCACAGCATCTGCTCGCGAAGTCGGCGCAGAAAGAACTCGGCATCCCTTCGATGTTCTTCGAAGGTGACGTCGCCGACGCGTCGTTCTACAAGGACGAGATCCTCGAAAGCCGCCTGGCCGCCATGCTTGAAGGCATCGACGTCCGCCGAAGCCGGGTCTGATCGACGTGACGGAATACTTCATGGGCGTCGACCTGGGATCGACGTCTGCCAAAGCCGTCATCCTCGACGAGTCCGGAGCATTCCTGGGCGCGAGCGCCATCCAGATGGGGGCCGTGAGCCGAGCCGGAATGCGTCGGGCCATCGACGACGCACTCGACCGTGCCTCTGTGACGCTGTCGCAGCTCACGGCCACCATCAGCACCGGCTACGGTCGCAGACTCGTCCCGGACATCGGGCGCACGTTCACCGAGATCACCTGTCACGCGCGTGGTGTGGCAGCACTGTGCCCGGGTGTCCGATTGATCGTCGACATCGGTGGGCAGGACAGCAAGGTCATCGCCGTGGGCGAAGATGGGCTCGTCGACGACTTCGCGATGAACGATCGATGTGCCAGCGGCACAGGTCGATTCTTCGAGGTACTCGCGAGGGCGATCGAATGCGAGGTCGACGAACTGGCCGGCCTCGCCATGGCGGGTGACAAGAACCTGGAGGTCAGCAGCATGTGCGCAACCTTCGCCGAAACCGAGATCGTGTCGTTGCTCGCAAGCGGGTCCGAGCGGACAGACATTGCCGCTTCCGTTCACCGAGCGGTGTCGGCTCGGACACTCGGTTTGATTGCTCAGGTAGGCAAGAAGACACCGGTGGTGATGACAGGTGGGGTCGCGAAGAATGCTGCGGCCGTTCACTTCTTGAGCTCGGCACTGGGTGTCCGCGTCGACGTGCCGCCGGACCCGCAGATTACCGGGGCCTACGGTGCCGCGCTTCTCGCGCTCGAGACGTCCGGCACCGTGGTTTCACGACCGGACGTCGAGCTCTCGCCCACCGGGCAGACTGCGCACTCGTGCGGAAACTGTGATGGCTCGACCGAACTGCACATGCCGACCGTACGGATGTCATGACGCGGCCACAATCAGCCCGCTGAACAGACCATCGCTGTTCCCGGACACCTCGACGATCGAGTTCTGTCCCCCGATGTAGGGAGACTTGTGAAGCGTACGCGAAACTCTTTCTGCAGGATCTACATCAATCACTGTTCGATACTCGTCGACGTTGACGACGGGGTCGCCACCGCAATCCACGGGAACAGCCGCAGGAGAGACCTGGGCAGGTGTGTACGTGGCCGGGTGGATCAAGCGTGGCCCCTCCGGCGTTATCGGCACGAACAAGCAATGCTCGATCGAGACGGTCGAACGTATTCTCGACGACCACGCGAACGGACGGCTCACACCTCCAGCGGGCGACAGCCGATCGCTGCTCGATCTCGTGCGGAAACGAAGTCCCGAAGCGATCGACTACGAGGGTTGGCAGAGAATCGACAAGGTCGAACAGACCGCAGGGCAGCCCGCGGGACGCCCCAGGGTCAAGATCGTGGATGTCAACGGCATGGTAGAAGCGGCTTCCAGCATTTCCTCCTACGGAAATCTGTATCTATGAACGAGATCCGTCGGTCGCCGGCAGTTGATACGTCCCTACGGCTGGGCCTAACCGAACCGAGCGAGTACAGATCAGTCGATCATGTCCGGTCTGCTGACAATCTATCCGTGCAAGTCCTTGTTCCGTGTTCGGAGGTTGCAATCCCAAGCTGACTCCAGGTCAGCGGCATCGGCGAGCTCCACCGGATTGCCATTGATTGATGGTATCCGTCGGCGTCTGCCAGACCACCGCCGCCGCCTCGGTGGTGGCTCCGACAATGAAGATCAGACCACCGACTGCGCCAGCCCTGCGGCGCGGTGGGCGGCGTCGAGGAATGAACGCACGAGTGCGCCGTCGCGGTAGTACTCGTCGCCGACACCGGCGACGGCTCGGCGACGCCCGTACTCGTACAGCACGGCCAGCTTCCACAGGGCCAGAGCCGTGTACCAGTGCAGGTTCGACAGGTCGGCGCCGGTGGCGGCCGCGTACCGCTGCGCCAGTTCGTCGCGGGTCGGGTAGCCGTCCTCGAGCACCGCGATGCCGAGGTCCTCGGTCGGTGTGCGCTGTTCGCCGACGACGGGGTACGACGCGAGGAAGTAGCCGAGATCGAACAGGGGGTCGCCGATCGTCGCGAGCTCCCAGTCCAGCACTGCAGCAATACGTCCCGGTGCGTCGGGAGCGAGGATGACGTTGCCGATGCGGTAGTCGTTGTGAATGATCGCCGCACCGGATTCGGTGGGCACGTTGGCACCGAGCCACGCGTCGATGTCCGCGAACTCCGGCGGCGGCGTCCCGTCCTCGGCTGCCACCAACCTGCCCATGCGTCGCAGGTGACGTTCGTTGAAGCCGTCCGGACGGCCCAGATCGCCCAATCCGGCGGCCTGCCAGTCCACCGCGTGCAGTGCGGCGAGGGTGTCGATCAACGCCTCACCGATCCGGCGGCGGTCCGCGGGCGCGCTGAGCGCCGGCGGTGTCTCGGTGGTGACCACCGGACCGGCGACGTAGTCCATCACGTAGAACGGGACATCGAGCACGTCACCGGTCTGACCGACGGCGAGGACGTCCGCCACCGGCACGCCGCTGCCCGCGAGGCCGCCGACGAGACGCGCCTCCCGCAGCATGTCGTGGGCGCCCGGCGGAACGGGCGGAGGCGGCGGACGGCGGACGATCATCTGACGGACCCCGTCGGACACGAGGAACGTCAGGTTGGAATGTCCGTCGCCGATGCGAGCGGTCGTGAGCGGGCCCTCGGTGATCCCGCGGTCGCGCAGGAACGTCCCCAGCGCACCGAGCGTGTCGGGCGTCCACTCCCAGGTCATGCGCTCGCCTCCATCCGTGTCGTCATTCGTTGATTCCTACTGCCCGGTGAAGCGCGGCGCCCGCTTCTCCTTGAACGCCGCGAGCGCCTCCGGCATGTCGGCGCACCGGGTGAGCAGCGCCTGACCCCGGTTCTCCAGCTCCAGCGCCGCCGCGTACGAGGCCACTTCCTGGTTCCGCTGCAGCGCACGCTTCGACATCCGGACGCCACCCGGGGAGTTCGACGCGATCGCCTCGGCCACCGCGACAGCCTCGTCGAACAGGTCTTCGCTCGGCACCACCCGGTTCGCCAGCCCGATCCGGGCGGCCTCCTCGGCGCCGACGAAGCGCGCCGTGTACGCGATCTCCGCGGCCCTGCCCGGCCCGACGAGCCGGGTCAGCTGCCACGACGTGCCGAGTTCACCGACGGACAGCCCGACCTTGACGAACGCCGCGTTGAACTTCGCAGTGGGTGCGACGAGCCGGATGTCGGCGGCGAGCGCCAACGCCATGCCGCCACCGGACGCGGCACCGTGGATCGCCGCGATCACCGGGAAGGGCAGGTGGTGCAGCGCCGCCAGCCCACCGGTCGCGGTCTCCTGGAATCTCAGGAACTCGCGCACACCCATTTCGGTGATCACGCCGATCTCGTCGAGGTCGAAGCCCGCGCAGAACACCCGGTCCCCCGCACCCCGGATGATCAATGCCCGCGCATCGGTGTCGCGCAAGGCGTAGGCGACGGAGTTGAACTCCTCGAACATCTTCACAGTCATCGAGTTCATCCGGTCGGGCCGGTCGATCGTGAGGACGACGATCTTGCCCTCGAGCACCTCGAGGGTGAGGGTCTCCAGCTGCGGCGGCGCGTAGTTGCTCAGCACCGCTGTATTCTCCCGCGTTTCCGTCTGAGTCATGTGGATCACCGTCCCGTGAACTGGGGGCTGCGCTTTTCCTTGAACGCGGCCAGGGCTTCGGGCATGTCGTCGCCGCGGGTGAGCAGCGCCTGCCCCCGGTTCTCGAGTTCGAGTGCTGCGGCGTACGAGGACACTTCCATGTTCGCGTGCAGCGCACGCTTCGACAGCTGCACTCCGGCAGGAGAATTCGCACAGATGAGGCGGGCCATCGCGAGTGCCTCGTCGAGCAGCGACTCGGCCGGAACGACCGCGTTCAGCAGTCCGAGCGACTCGGCCTCGACGGCCTCGATGAAGCGGCCCGTGTAGGCGAATTCCGCTGCCCGCGCCGGACCGATCAGCCGGGGTAGGTGCCATGACGCGCCCAGGTCGCCGGCGGACAGGCCGATCCGCACGAACGCCGCGTTGAACCGTGCCGCCGGCGAACCGATCCGGATGTCGGCGGCGAGGGACAGCGACAGTCCACCGCCCGCGGCCGCACCGTTGACCGCCGCGATGACCGGGACCCGGATGCTGCGGATCGCGGAGAGCGCCCGCGCGGCCAGTTCCTGCTGGTCGAGCATGCCCATCGGCGTCATCGACGACAGCCCGTCGGCATCGTCGAGGTCGAATCCACCGCAGAACGCCTTACCGGCGCCGGTGAGGATCACGACTCGCAGGTCGCGCTCGTGATCGAGTTGCAGCGCCACCTTCTCCAGTTCGACGAACATGGTGTTCGTCATCGAGTTCATCCGTTCGGGGCGATTCAACGTCACGACGGCGATGCCGGGTTCCGGCCGCTCGAGCGTGAACGTTTCCCATGTCGTGGGCTCGGTCACGAGTTCACTCCTTCTCAGTTCGGCGATTCCAGGTGATCGCCGCAAGTGTCGTGGTGGTCCGGACGCCGAGCGCCCGGCAGGTCAGGTCCCCGCGGCGGCCTCGCGCACCGCACCCGAGCGCAGCCAGTCGGCGGCGCGGTCGGAGTCGATTCCCCAGTGGCTCAGGATCTCGGTGGTGTGTTCGCCCGGCACCGGCGGACGGCGATCCACCGTGGCTGCCGTGCGGCTGAACCGCGGCGCCGGCGCGGGCTGAACGAGTCCGTCGACCTCGACGAACGCGCCTCGGGCGACGTGGTGCGGGTGCGACGGCGCCTCGTCGACGTCGAGGACGGGCGCGACGCACGGTGTCAGCCCCTCGGCGGCGGCGAGCCATTCCGCGAGCGTGCGGCCACGGACGGAGTCGGCGAAGATCTTCTTCATCTGCGGCCACTGCGATCGGTCGTTCTGGTCGGGGAGGTCGTCGGGCAGTTCCAGTAGCGCGACGAGGTCGGCGTAGAAGTGCGGTTCCATGGCCCCGACGGCAAGCCACTTTCCGTCCGCGGTCTCGTAGGCGTCGTAGTAGGGCGCGCCGCTGTCGACGATGTTGGTACCGCGTTCCGCGTTCCACACCCCGGTCTGCGCGAACCCGAAGAAGGGTGTCGCGAGGAGCGCGGCGCCCTCGACCATCGCGGCGTCGACCACCTGCCCGAGGCCCGAGCGTTGCCTTTCGAACAGAGCGGACACCACGCCCAGTGCGAGAAGCATTCCCCCGCCACCGAAGTCGCCGATCAGACTGAGCGGCGGGGTGGGCGGCTGACCGTGACGCCCGATCAGCGACAGGGCTCCGCTCAGTGCCACGTAGTTGATGTCGTGGCCGACGTGCTGAGCGAGCGGCCCGTCCTGCCCGAAACCGGTCATGCGGCCGTAGATCAGCCGTGAATTGCGCTGTGCGCAGTCGTCCGGTCCGATGCCGAGTCGCTCGGCCACCCCGGGGCGAAAGCCCTCGATCAGAACGTCGGCATCCTCCACGAGCGACAGCACCACCGCGGCACCGTCGGGATGCTTGAGGTCTACGGCGAGCGAGCGGCGTCCGCGGTGCAGCAATTCCGTCCGAAAGTCGGCGTTCGGCCCCACGAGCCCCGAACCGGTGGCGCGGTCCACGCGAATCACGTCGGCGCCCAGATCGGCAAGGAGCATGGCGCAGAAGGGGCCCGGTCCGATCGAGCCGATCTCGACCACCTTCAGCCCCGACAGCGGCCCGGTGAACGAGCGTTTCGCGGTGTCACGCACCATCTACCCGCCTCCCGTCGATTTTTGGTCTGATAATAATACCTTGAAACGGTTCGTGGAGGAATCCCCCGACACGACGCTCAGGAGAAGCGCGGAGCGCGCTTCTCGAGGAAGGCGGTGATGCCCTCTTTCGCCTCTCCGTTCTCGAACAGGTCCTGTTCCTGGGCCACCTCGAACCGGAAGCCCTCCTCGAGCGGCGTGTCGAACGACGCGTCGACCGTGCGGATGACGGCGCGCTGCGCGGGCAGCGACATCGTGCACAACTCGGCCGCGAGCGCCTGCGCCGCATCCGTTGCGGTGCCGGCGTCGACGAGTCGGTCGATCAGGCCGATCGCGTGCGCCTCGGCGGCGAGGACCTGACGGGCGCTGAGCATGATGTCGAGCGCACGTCCGCGGCCCACGAGGCGCGGAAGTCGCTGCGTTCCACCGGCTCCGGGAATCAGACCCAGCTTCACCTCGGGCAGTCCGAACTTCGCGTCCGCTCCGCCGACCCGCAGCGTGCAGGCCATGGCGAGTTCGAGGCCGCCTCCGAGCGCGAGGCCGTCCACGGCGGCGATCGTGATGCGGTCGGCCGACGCCAGCCGATCGAGCGCCCCACGGAGTCGATCGCCGTACGCGGTGAAGGACTCCGCGTCCACGGACGACATGTGCTTGATGTCCGCGCCGGCCGCGAAGAAGCCGGGAATGTCCGAGCGGACGACGATCACCTTCACCGAACCGTCGGCGTTCGCCGCGTCGAGTGCGGCGTTCACACCGTCGATGATGGGCAGGCCCAGCGCGTTCGCCGGCCGGCGTTGCAGCGTGATCGTCATGACCCCGGCTTCGACGTCGCTCCACGTGACTGCGGGCGTTGCGGTTTCCGACATGCACACCATCCTTCTCGGTCCTGGCTTACGTGAGCGGCAAAGTGTGCGCCGGCACACCGCGCCACTCACGTGGGGTATTGACCCAACCATACTAATTGTCGGACCGAAATGGAAGATCAGGGCCGACGCGGAAACTTCTCGAACTCCGGTCGCCGCTTGGCTTTGTACGCCTCCCGGCCTTCCTTCGCCTCATCAGTCGAGTAGAAGAGCAGGTTCGCATCGTGGGCGAGCTGCTGGATGCCTGCCATGCCGTCCTCGGCCGCATTGAAACTTGCCTTCATGAGCCGGAGCGCGAACGGTGAGAGCGCGAGCATCTCGCGGCACCACTGCACCGTTTCCCGTTCGAGGTCGGCAAGGGGGACAACAGTATTGACCAAGCCCATCTCACGCGCCTGCTGCGCGTCGTACTGCCGGCACAGGAACCAGATCTCCTTGGCCTTCTTCACCCCGACCAGTTCGGCGAGCAACCCCGCACCGTAGCCGCCGTCGAAGGACCCCACCTTCGGGCCCACCTGACCGAACCGCGCGTTGTCCGCCGCGATCGAGAGGTCGCAGACCAGGTGCAGGATGTGACCGCCACCGATCGCGTAGCCGGCGACCATGGCCACCACCGGCTTCGGAAGACGCCGGATCTGAATCTGCAGATCGGTGACGTGGAAGCGGCCGACACCGCCCGCCTTGCCCGGCTCGGTGAGGTAACCGGTGTCGCCGCGCACCCGCTGGTCGCCACCCGAGCAGAACGCGTCGGGTCCCTCACCCGTCAGCACGATGACGCCGACCGAGGAGTCCTCGCGGGCATCGACCAACGCCTCGGAGATCTCCATCAGCGTCTGCGGACGGAACGCGTTGCGCACCTCCGGACGGCAGATCGTGACCTTCGCGATCCCGTCGCCACTGTGCTCGTACCGGATGTCCTCGAACTCACCTACCGCTGTCCAGGACACGAATTCCGTTGAATCACCGTTGTTCGTCATGAAGCGATCATAGGCACACATGCAAACGATCGTTACCGTCCGGAGTCCGCGAATGCCGAAGGTGCGGCCCGGAAACCGAGCCGCACCTTCGTATCCGTGTATCCGTGTATCCGTCAGGACATCGTCAGGCCACCGCTGACGGACAGGGTCTGGCCGGTGACGAATTCTGCGGCGTCGGAGGCGAAGTACGCCACCGCGGCACCGATGTCCTCCGCCTGACCCAGGCGCTTCATCGGCACGGCGCGGGTCATGCCGCCGATCACCTTGTCGGCGTCCTGGCCGGAGCTGTCCGCGAACTTGCGCAATGCCGGGGTGTCGGTGGGGCCGGGGCACACGGTGTTCGCGGTGACGCCCTTGGTCGCGACTTCCCGGGCGAGGGTCTTGGTGAAGGCGATGATGCCGCCCTTGGCACCCGAGTAGACGGCCTCGAGCGACGAGCCGACGCGGCCGGCGTCCGAACCGATATTGATGACACGGCCCCAGCCGCTTTCGACCATGCCCGGGAGGGTCGCCTGGATCACCCGCAATTGGCCCTTGAAGTTGATGTCGAGGATCCGGTCCCAGAACGCCTCGTCGGTCTTCAGGAAGGGCATGAAGTCGTCCCAGCCGGCGTTGTTCACCACGATTTCGACCGGGCCGAACTGCTCGGCGACCTGCTTCACCGCGGCCTGCACGGAGGCGGTGTCGGTGACGTCGACGGGGACGGCGATCGCCTGGCCGCCGGCGTCGCGGATGCCGGCGGCGGTCTCCTCGGCGACCTCCAGGTTGAGGTCGGCGACCGCCACGCGGAAGCCCGCGGCCCCGAGGGCGTCGGAAATGCCCTTGCCGATGCCCTGTGCACCGCCCGTCACGAATGCGACTCGATTACTCATGTTCTTCTCCGATTGTGTGTCGTTGTTCGAGGTTCGGTCGATTTCAGCGCAGGCCCGAGGCCCACTCGATGGGGCCTGCGACGATCGAATGACTGGTGAGCTTGCGGCCGAGCACGCTCTGCGCTTCCCGGGCCGCGTCGATGACGCGCGGAAGGTCGAGGCCCGTCTCGACGCCCATCTCGTGGAACATGCTGACCAGGTCCTCGGTGGCGATGTTGCCGGTCGAGCCCGCCGGAACGGGGCAGCCGCCCAGCTCGCCGAAGCTCGATTCGAAGCTCGCACATCCGGCCTCGAGCGCGGCATACGCGTTTGCGAGACCCTGTCCGCGGGTGTTGTGGAAGTGCGCGGTGACCTCCACGCCGGGCAGTCGTTCGAGCGCGGCGGTGAAGAACTCCGACGCATACGCCGGATTGCACATGCCCGTCGTGTCGCCGAAGCCGATCTCGGTGGCGCCCGCCTCCGCGAACCGTTCGGCGAGATCGAGCACACGGGTCAGGTCGACCTTGCCCTCGAACGGGCAGCCGAACGACGTCGCGATCACGGCGGCGCAATCGAGTCCCTCGGCCACGATCCGCTTGGCCATGACGTCGTTGTCCGCCATGGTCTCGTCGACGGTGCGATTGACGTTCTTCTTGTTGTGGGTCTCCGACGCACTGACGAAGATCGCGACCTCGTGGAACTTGTCGCGCACCTTCAATGCGTTGTCGAGACCCTTGCTGTTGGGGACGAGCACCATCAGCTTCGTCGTATCGGGCACGTCGATGCGATCGAGCACCTCGACCCCGTCCGCGAGCTGCGGGATCACGTCGGGTCGCACGAAACTGGCCACCTCGATCCGGGTGAACCCCGCCCGCCCCAGTGCATTGATCAACCGCACCTTGTCGTCGGTCGGAATGCGTTCCGGCTCGTTCTGGAAACCGTCACGCGGTCCGACCTCCCGGATCTGGACCCGCTGGGGACGCGTCATGGCGTCGACTCCTTTCCCCTCACTCCGATGCGGATGCAAGGTCGTATTCCTCGAGATCGAATTCCAGTGTGTCGCGGTGCTCGGGTGCCGCGACCGCGATCATGCGGCGCGCGCGCTCACCCAGGGAACATCCGCGGAGTGCCGCGACACCGTGCTCGGTGACCACGAAGTCGACGTCGGCGCGGGCGGTGGTGACCGCGCCGTACTGCAGGGCCGTCTTGATCGTCGACTCGCCGCGCGAGTCCGCGCGCATCGCGATGATCGAGCGGCCGCCGGTCATCGCCGCGGCCCGCGAGAAGTCGACCTGGCCCCCGACGGCGCCGGCGTAGGTGGTGTTGCGCATTTCCGCGCCGACCTGCCCGGTCAGGTCGACCTCGATGGCCGAGTTGATCGACACGAACGATCGCAGCTGCGAGAGAACGTGCGGCGCATGGGTGTAGCTCGCCGGGCGGAACGCCACCGGGAGGCCCGGCAGCCTGTCGTACAGTGCCGCGGTTCCGAGCGCGGCTCCGGTCACGTGCAGTCCCGGGTCGATCTCCTTCCGCGCCCCGGTGAGTACACCTCGATCGATCAGCCGGAGCGCAGAATCGGAGATCATGCCGGAATGCAGCCCGAGGTCCCTGTGCCCCTCGAGCGCGGTGAGGACGGCGGACGGCAGAGTCCCGACGCCGATCTGGATCGTGTCGCCGTCTGCCACGAGATCGGCGACGTTCCGCGCGATCGCCAGTTCCGCCGCCGCGGGCGCGCGGTCCGGTGCCTCGAGCAGCGGCCGGTCGGTCTCGACCACCGCCGCAAACCGCGACAGCGGAATCTTCGGTGCGCCGAGTGTGACGGGCATGCGCCGGTTGATCTCGGCGATGAGGACCGGTGTGTGGTCGAGGGCGTCGGCGATGTAATCGACACCGACCCCGAGCGAGCAGTTCCCGGCGGAGTCCGGCGGCGACACCTGCACGAAGCCGACGTCGCAGGGCAGCCGTCGTTCGGCGAACAGCCGCGGCAGGGCCCCGTAATGGCAGGGCACGACGTCCAGGCGGGCGAGGCGCCGCAGTTCACCGAGGCCACCGTAAGAGACGACGGACAATTCGTCGGGCAGTTCGCTCGTCAGTCGCCGATTCCACGTGAGCCCCACGAAGGCCCGAACGGGGCCGATCGACGGCACCTGGTCGAGCAGGGCGTGAACGAGTGGGGTGGGTTCCGCGCTCGTCTGGCTCCACCAGATCCCGTCACCCGGCCGGATGTGCTGCGTCAGGTCGATCATCAGTCGATCCGCTGTATGAGGGTCGCCGTTCCCAGACCGCCGCCGCAGCACATGGTCACCAGGCCGATTTCGGCGTCCCGCCGCTCCAGTTCCGCGACGATCGTGGCGATGAGCCGGGCACCGGTCGCGCCGACCGGGTGCCCGAGCGCGATCGCGCCGCCGTTGACGTTGACCCGGTCCACATCGGGTTTCAGCTCCCGCTCCCACGCCAGGACGACCGAGCTGAACGCTTCGTTGACCTCGAAGAGGTCGATGTCGTTCATGGTCATCCCGTTACGCTCGAGCAACTTCCGGGTCGCTGGGATCGGACCGGTCAGCATGATGATCGGGTCGACCCCGACGGTGGTCTGATCGAGGATCCGGGCGCGGGCTCGCAGTCCGTGTGTATCGGCGGCCTCGCGGGACGCGAGCAGGACACCGGCGGCTCCATCGGAGATCGGCGACGAACTACCGGCCGTGATGCGCCCGTTCTCCCGGAACGCCGTCTTCAGGCCTGCGAGGCTGTCGAGACTCGTTCCGGGACGGAGGGTCTGGTCGGTGGACCGGGTCTCGCCGGCGAGGTCGAGGGGGATCATTTCGGCGTCGAAGCGACCCGCCTCGATGGCCTCGGTCGCGAGGCGATGGGAGCGGACGGCGAACTCGTCCATCTCCTGCCGGGAGATATCCCATCGGTCTGCGATGAGTTCGGCGCTCTCGCCCTGGTGCACGAAGTCGTAGCGGTCGCGCAGTGCTTCCGGCCACGGGTCGCCGTACAGTTCGGAAATCTTCGCGGGTGAGGTGATCGGCACGTGTCCCATGTGCTCGACACCGCCGGCGAGGACGACGTCGTGCGTGCCGGAACCGACCAGCGCGGCGCCCATCTCGACGGCCGTCTGAGCGGACCCGCAGCGGCGGTCCAGCACCACTGCCGGGACCTCCGGCGGGTAGCCGACCTGCAGCCAGGCGTTGCGGCCGATGTTGCGGGACTGCTCGCCGAACGGTGCGGTGCAGCCGATCACGAGGTCCTCGACGACGGCCGGGTCGAGACCGCTGCGGCGGATCAGGTCCGTGTAGACGGCGCCGAGCATGTCGTTGGGGTGGGTGTCGCGGAACCAGCCACGCTCGGGGTGCGACTTGCCCATGGGAGTGCGGGCGGCTTCCGCGATGACGACCTCGCGCGCGGAACGCTGGAAGGGGTTGCGCTTCTCGGCCATCAGATCACCGTTCCGCCGTCGACGGGCAGTACCTGGCCCGTGATGTACGAGGCACCGTCGGACGCGAAGAACACGAAGCTGGACGAGATCTCGTCCGGTTCGGCCCAGCGGCCCAACGGGATCCGCGCGAGTGTCTTGGCGGCGAGCTTCTCGTTGCTGCGGATGTTCTCCGTCATCTTGGTGGCGGCGAGCGGCGCGATTGCGTTGACCGTTACCTGCTTCCTGGCGAGTTCCCGCGCCAGCGACTTCGTGAGACCGATGATGCCCGCCTTCGCGGCGCCGTAGTTGGCCTGCCCGATGGTGCCCTGGAGCCCGGCGGCGGACGTCACGTTGATGATGCGGCCGCTGCCGTCGGAAGGCAGGTACGGGAGGACGGCCTTGCTGCAGACGAAGCTGCCGACGAGATGAATGTCGACGATGCGGCGGAAGTCCTCTTCTTCGAGGTTCGGGAACATCGCCGGTGCGATGGCACCCGCGTTGTTGACCAGGATGTTGAGGGTGCCGTCGTTCAGCGCGGCGGCCTGTTCCGCCGCGGCGGCCGCTTGATCGCCGTTGCGGACGTCGAGGGCTGCGGACTTCGCCGATCCGCCGGCAGCGGTGATCTCCGCGGCCACGGCCGCCGCGGCGTCGCCGTCGACGTCGGTGACGAGCACGGCCGCGCCTGCTCGCGCGTAGGCATGCGCCACCGAGGCGCCGATTCCACTGCCCGCGCCGGTGACGAGCGCGGACTTTCCGGTGAGTTCGAACATCAGTAGCTCCTGGGGAGGCCGAGGACGTGCTCGCCGAGGTAGTTGAGAACCATCTCCTGGCTGAGCGGGGCGATCTTGGTCAGGCGGGCTTCGCGGAAGTACCGGGCCACGTGGTACTCCTCCGCATAGCCCATGCCGCCGTGGGTCTGGAGGGCGCGGTCGGCCGCCTGGAAACCGGCGTCGGCGCACAGGTACTTGGCCATGTTGGCTTCGCGGGCGCACGGCTTTCCGTTGTCGTAGAGCCACGTCGCCTTGCGCAGGACGAGTTCCGCCGCGTCGAGTCGGGCGAGCGAATCGGCGAGCGGGAACTGCAGGCCCTGATTCATACCGATGGGGCGGCCGAACACCTCACGCTCGTTGGCGTATTGGACGCCCCGGCGGAGCGCGGCCCGGCCGATGCCGAGGGCCTCGGAGGCCACGAGCATCCGCTCCGGGTTGAGGCCGTCGAGGATGTACTTGAAGCCCTTGCCCTCCTCGCCCACGCGGTCCTCGACGGGAATCTCGAGGTTGTCGATGAACAGTTCGTTCGACGTGACCGCGTTTCGCCCCATCTTCTTGATCGGGCGGATGTCGACCTTCGAGCGGTCGAGGTCGGTGAGGAAGAGCGTCAGACCGTCCGTCTTCTTCTTCGCGTCCTCGAACTTCGTTGTGCGGGTGAGGAGAAGGATCTTCTCCGACTCCATCGCCTTCGAGATCCAGACCTTGCGGCCGTTGACGATGTACTTGTCGCCTTCACGTCGCGCGAAGGTGGTGATCTTGGTGGTGTCCAAACCGGCGCCGGGCTCGGTGACACCAAAGCAGACGTGCAGGTCGCCGTCGACGATCCGCGGAAGGGTGCGCTGCTTGAGTTCCTCGGAGCCGTGCACGATCACGGGGTGCATCCCGAAGATCGACAGGTGCATCGAACTCGCACCGTTCATGCCGGCACCGGACGCGGCGACTTCCTCCAGCAGGATCGAGGCCTCGGTGATTCCCATGCCGTGCCCGCCGTACGCCTCGGGCGTCGTGATGCCGAGCCAGCCGCCCTTGGCGAACGCGTCGTAGAACTCGGTGGGGAATTCGTGCTCGCTGTCCTTCTCCACCCAGTACTGCTCGTCGAACTTGCCGGCCAGCTCTCGCACCGCATCTCGGATCGTCGCCTGATCCTCGGTCAGATCAAAGTCCACAGCACGTCCCGTCGTCGTTGGTTCCGTTTGGACTTAAGTTACTAAAGGACAGACCAAAAAGTCAACGGTGGATCATACCGCCGCCGGCAACAGGGGCAGATCCCGCGCGAGGCGCTCGTTCCACACGTCCGGGCCGCCGAACAACTTCTCGTCGAGCTTGGCGCGCTTGTAGTAGAGGTGCAGGTCGTGTTCCCACGTGTAGCCGATCGCGCCATGCATCACGAGGGCACTGTCGGCCGCCTGCACCGCGTTTCGCGGCACCTGCGCCTTGGCGACGGCGGCGTGTATCGCACGGTCGCCGAGACCCAGGTCGACCGACGCGGCGGCGTAGTAGGCGATCGACCGGCCCGCC
The DNA here is from genome assembly GCA_006543605.1 of Rhodococcus sp. WS4. GTDB lineage: Bacteria > Actinomycetota > Actinomycetes > Mycobacteriales > Mycobacteriaceae > Rhodococcus_F. The sequence goes on along the minus strand of RRBB01000010.1, from coordinate 62,697 downwards.
TCGACGGAGACGAGAATGCCCGCCGCAGAGTGCTTCACGGCCTGGAACGACCCGATCGGGACACCGAACTGCTGCCGCTGCTTGCTGTAGTCCACGGCGAGTCGCAGCATGCGGTCCATCGCGCCGAGCGAGTCCGCGGACACGAGCACGGCCGCCCGGAGTCCTGCGTCGTCGAGCGCCGTCGCCGCCTCGATGTCGAGGCGCTGGCCGGCGACGCCGTCGAACCGGACATCCGCGGCCGCGCGGGACGGGTCGAGGAAACGCCGCGGTTCGACCGTGACACCGGGGGCGTCGACTCGGACGAGGTACAGGGACACCGTTCCGTCGGCGTCTTTCGCCGGGACGACCAGCAGTTTTGCCCGTTCGGCGCCGAGCACCGTTGCGACCCGACCGGTGAGTGCACCGCCCGCGTCGGCGCGCACCGAGTCGGCGACGCCGAACGGTCGGGTCGCGTCGACGGCCACGGCCGCGAATCCACCCCCTGCCAGTACGTCGGTGGCGACGTCGGCGGGTAGCAGGGGTGCAGCGAGGACGGACGCGGTCCAGGCACTCGACGGCGCGGCGTACCGGCCCAGCGCCTCGGCGGTCAACGCCAATTCGAGTAGCCCACCGCCCTGACCACCAATGTCCTCGGCGAGTCCGGCGGAGAACCAGCCCTCCTCGACGAATTTCTGTTCGAATTCGGCAGGATCACCCGATTCACCCCACTTGCGGACATTTGCCGGAGCAGCGAACCGCCCGAGCCAGCCGTCCATGGCTTCGGTGAACATTTCCTGCTCTTCTGACAGCTCCCAGCGCATAGAACTGGTCCTCCCGATGAGACGAAGAATAGGCTGCAAGACGAACGCAGCGAGAACCCAATGGTATATTAGGTCTGACCGTTAGACCAGAGAGGGCGGGGAGCCATGCCACCAGCCGTGCCGAACACCACCCGGAACGGACGTTCCTCCATTCAGTTGAGACCGATGGAGGTACCGAAGGCGTCGGACGTCCTCGCAAACGAACTGCGCGAGCGCATTCTCAGCGGGGACTACGTCGAAGGCACACCGCTGCCGCCGGAGCGCGAACTCGTCGTCCAGACGAAGATGAGCCGCACCACGGTGCGTGAGGCCCTGCGCATCCTCGAAGTGCAGGGACTCGTGCGCATCAAGGCCGGGCGGGCCGGGGGCGCCTTCGTCCAGCGACCGGGCGAACAGTCCATGGCGGACACGGTGGCTCTGCTCATCCGCGGTCGTCAGATCCGCCTCGCCGCGCTGCTCGAGACCCGCGAGGCGATCGAGCCCTTCTGCGCACAACTCGCCGCCCGCTATCGCACCGACGAGGATCTCGCGCGACTCGACGCCGCGAACGACGACATCGCGGGCGCAGGCGACAGCCTCGACGCCTTCCTTCAGGCGAACATCGATTGGCACGTCGCCGTCGCGAGCGCCAGCCACAACGAACTGTTGTCGGGTCTCATGATTTCGCTCTCGCGGGCCATCTACGCCGCGACCGAGAACGAAGGCTTCATCGACGACAAGGTCCGCGAAATCACCGTCCGGGCACACCGCTCGGTCACCAAGGCCATTCGCGACAAGGACGCCGATGCGGCGGTGCGGCGCATGAGCAGGCACGTCCACTCGTACGCCGAGTCGATCAAGGATTTCGAGGAGCGCACCGACATTCTGCTGGACGAGTAGTCCCGCCGAGCATTCGGTCGTTCCGACCACGAAGGCCCCACGCCATCCGGTGTGGGGCCTTCGTCGTACTCACGAGGCTTCGTCGCGACCGCCCGCCACCACGGCACGGATCTCGTCGACGGCCTCCGGATTCTCCGCACCCGACAGGTCACCCGGGTCGGTCCCCAGCGCGGCGGCGCGTACCGCCCGGCGGAGGATCTTCGCGGACCTGGTCTTGGGCAGCCGCGTCACCCGGTGAACCACGCTGGGCGCGAACGGTTTCCCGAGTTCCGCGGCCACAGTGGCGATCAACTCGGCCGAGATGTCCATCGTGTCGGCGTCTGCGCGGGGAACCCAGAACGCCCAGACCGCCTCGCCCTTCTTCGGGTCCGGCACACCGACCGCCGCCGCCTCGGACACCGCCGGGTGCGCGGTCAGAATGGCCTCGACCTCCGCCGGGGCGAGACGCTTGCCCGCCACGTTCATGACGTCGTCGGATCGGCCCCGGATGTACCACTGCCCGTCGTCGTCGACGAGCGCGTAGTCGCCGTGCCGCCACATGCCGGGGAACGTCGACCAATATGCCTCGAGGTAGCGTTCCTCGTCCTTCCACACCCCGCGCGTCATCGACGGCCACGGTTGCCTGCAGACGAGTTCGCCCTGTTCGCCGCGCAACGAGCGGCCCGCGTCGTCGACGACGTCCACGTCCATGCCCAGCGAGGGCCCGCCCAGCGAGCAGCTGTGGATCGGCTCCACCGGGTACGGCGCGAGAAACGACCCGCCGACCTCCGTGCCCCCGGAGAAGTTGATGACCGGGGCGCGACCACCGAACACGTCCCGTGCCAGCCAGTCGTACGAGTCCGGGTCCCAGGGCTCACCGGTCGACCCGATCGTGTGCACCGAGGACAGGTCGTACCGTGCCGCGACGTCCGTCTCCCGTCCGCGCAGGGTACGGATCAGCGTCGGAGAGACGCCGAGCATCGTCACCCGATGACGCTCTGCGAGCTGCCACAGCCGGTCCGTGTCCGGCACGTCCGGCGAACCTTCGTACAGCACGAGAGTTCCACCGTTGGCGTGAGTGCCGACGATCGACAACGGCCCCATGATCCAGCCCATGTCGGTGATCCAGCAGAACACCCCGCCGGGCTTCAGGTCGAACGAGTACGCGACCTCGCTGGCCGTCTTGACGAGGAATCCTGCATGCGTGTGGACGGCACCCTTCGGCTTGCCGGTCGTGCCGGACGTGTAGGCCAGCGCGAAGGGCTCGGCGGCGTCCATCGCCTCCACCGGCCCCGGGTCACCGCCGTTACCGAGGAGTTTCGCCCAGGAGATGTCGCGACTGCCGGAATCGACGGGGGCGCCCATGTTCTCGACCACGACGACCGACTGCACGGTCGGGCACGCGGCCAGGGCTTCGTCGAGGGCGGGCTTCATCGTGACGGACTTGCGACGCCGCACGGTTCCGTCGGCGACGATCACCACCTTCGCGTCCGCGTCCTGGATGCGGGACGCGATCGCGCTCGGAGCGAATCCGGAGAAGAGCGGAACGAGGACCGCGCCGAGCCGCGCGACCGCGTACACCGACACGACCGCCTCGGGGATCATCGGCAGGAACAGGGCGACGGCGTCGCCCTTGCCGACCCCGAGCTCGCGCAGTCCTGCGGCTGCCCGCTCGACGTCCGCCGCGAGCTCGCGATACGACAGGCTGCGGACGGTGCCGTCCTCGGCCTCGTGGGCGACGGCCACCCGATCGGCAACCGCCGGGTCGGCGAGCCACCGCTCCAGACACGCGTCGACGACGTTCGTCTTCCCCCCGACGAACCAGTCCGGGTGCTCGATTCCCCGTGAGGTGTCGAGAACTTCGTGGTACGGCGACTGGAACGGCAGGCCCAGGTCGCGGACCACCGCGTCCCAGTACCACCGCACGTCGGCGACGGAGCGGGCGCGGAGTTCGGCCAGACCGGAGAGCCCGTGGGCGCGGGCGAGCCGGGTGACGTTGGCGTTCTCGACGTAGTCGTCGGTCGGTAGCCAGGTGTAGTCGGACACTGTCAGCTCCTCGGCATGTCGAGCATGCGCTCGGCGACGATGTTGCGCTGGATGAAGGTGGAACCGCCGGCGATGGCGGTGCCGCGGGCCTGATAGGCGAGCCGCTGCCAGCGCGCGGTCCGCTGCCCCACCTCGTCGAGGGCGAATTGCCCGCCGACCGGTTCGAGCGACAATCGGAAGTCGGCCAGTTCCTCGACGAGGGGGCAGAAGAACAATTTGCCGATCGAGGTGACCGGCCCCGGCGGACCGTCGTTGGCTGCGAGCGTGATGACGCGCTGACCGATGAGGTAGTGCACGAGGGCCCGGCCGTACAGATCGGCGACTTTCTGCCGGATCACCGGATCCTCGCCCAGCGGTCGGCCCGCGTCGTCGGTCATCCCCGCGATGTCGGTGACGATGTCGTCGACGGCACGTTTCGTGTTGACGCGGCCCGTCGCGATCGCCACCCGCTCGTACGCGAGCGTGCCCATCGCCACCTTCCAGCCGCCGTCCACCTCCCCGACCACGAGCTCGTCGGGGATGAACACGTCGTCGAGGAACACCTCGTTGAACTCCGCCTCGCCGAGCATGTGCGCGAGCGGCCGCACCGTGATGCCCTCACTGTCCATCGGCACCAGGAAGAATGTGATGCCCTTGTGCCGCGGGCCGCCGCCGGTGCGGGCCAGCAGGATGGCGTGCGCCGCGATATGCGCGCGGCTGGTCCAGATCTTCTGCCCGTTGACCTTCCAGCCTCCGTCCACCTTCGTGGCCTTGGTGCGGAGTGAGGCGAGGTCCGATCCGGCGTCCGGCTCGGAGAACAGCTGGCACCAGATCTCCTCGCCGGTCAGGATGGGTCGGAGGAACCGTTCCTTCTGGGCGGGTGTCCCGAAGTCGATGATGGTCGGGCCGGCGAAATCCTCGCCGATGGTGTTGAGCCGCTCCGGCGCTCCCACCCGGTCCATTTCCTCGGTGAAGATGGCCTTGCGTATCGGGTCGGCGGCTTGGCCGCCGTATTCCTGCGGCCACGACATCCCGCCGTAGCCGGCGTCGAAGAGCAGTCGCTGCCACTGCTGCCAGAACGGCACCTTGTCGACCAGATCGACGGGTTCCGGCCACGGCAGTGTCGGGACCGCCTTCTCGGCCCACTCCCGGACCTCTGCACGGAATGTGGCCTCGTCTGGGGAATCAGCGAGCTCCATTGCATCCTCCTCACGAATTTAGGCTCAATGATACTATAGGTCAGTCCAAAAAGGAGGACTCGATGGCAGAACCACTCCCCGCCGGCGTCGTCGACCGCGTCGAATACGACGTCGAACGCGGCAAGATTCGCGAGTTCACGCGCGCGACGTTCACGACCGACCCCGTACACACCGACCGGACTGCAGCGCGCACAGCGGGATTCGACGACGTACCGGCCACCCTCACCCACACCGTCGTCGCCGGACACCAGCGCGACCAGCGTGCCTTCGTCGACTCGTTGGGCCTCGCCCTCGAACGCGTGGTGGTCGGTTCGGTCACGTGGGCGTACCTGCGACCGCTCACCGCCGGCGACCACGTCGTCGGCACCCGCCGCGTCGTCGATGACACACAGCGAGAAGGCAAGCGGGGCGGGACGATGCGCGTCGTGACCCTGGAGACCGAGTACGTCGACGCCGAAGGCGCGCCCGTGGCGCGACTCGAGGAGGTCCTGATCGAACGAGGAGAACAGCGATGAGAACACCGGCCGAGGTACGCGTCGGCGACACCCTGGACGCCCGGGCGGTCGGCCCGGTCACCCAGACCGACATCGTCCGATTCGCCGGCGCAGGAGGCGATTTCAATCCCCTGCACCACGACCCCGAGTTCGTTGCCACGTCGGGTTTCCCGGGCGTGATCGCGATGGGTCAGATGCAGGCGGGCATTCTTGCCGGCTGGGTCTCCGACACGTTCGGTGTCGAGCACGTGCGCTCCTTCGGTGTCCGGTTCGTCGCGCCGGTCTTCCTCGGCGACACCCTGACCGTGGGCGGCACGGTGGCGGCGATCACCGAGACGGATGGGCAGTCACTCGCGACTGTCGATCTCGTCGCGTCCGGAGTCAAGGGCCCCGTCGTCACCGGGTCTGCGACCGTCGTGGTGGCAGCGGACTGATCTTCCCTCGACCCACAGAAAGGGGGCGAAGCCGATTCGGCTTCGCCCCCTTTCCGATTCGGTCAGCCGACGGCCTGCGCCCGCTGTTCCTGGTCGGCCCTGATCTTCTCCGCGATCCGGGCGCGAAGCACATGCTTCTGGATCTTGCCCGTCGCGGTCGTCGGTAGCGCGTCGACGAGTTCGAGCCGCTCCGGGACCTTCTGGATGGCGACCCCCTGGTCGAGGAGGTAGTTCTTGATCTTCTCGAGAGTGACGTCCTCGGACCCGGGCGCCGGGACGAGGTAGAGGCACACCGCCTCGCCGAGCCGGTCGTCGGGCATGGCGACCGCCGCGACTCCGCGGACGGCGGGATGGGCCGCGAGGAGGTCTTCGACCTGGCGGACACTGATGTTCATTCCGCCGCGGATCACGATGTCCTTGGTGCGCCCGGTGACGCGAACGTACCCGTCCTCGTCCATCCGACCGAGGTCACCGGAGCGGGAGTAACCGTCCGGCGTGAAGAGCTTGGCCGTCTCCTCGGCGTTGTGGAGATACGCGAGCATGTGCATGGCGCCCTTGTAGGCGATGTCGCCCTCCTCGCCGCGCGGAACCTCGGCACCGAGTTCGTCGACGATCTTCACCGACTGCATCGGGAGCGGACGACCGTCCGAGGTGATCGATCGCTCAGGATCGTCGCGAACCGTGCACATGGTGGTGGTGACGTTCTCCGAGCGGCCGTACAGGCTGAGTACCTGCAGATTCGGGAACTGTTCGGCGGCATGGGTGACGAAGCTTCCCGGAATCGGGGCGCCGGCCGCCACCCACAGGCGCATGCTGCCGATGTCGTGCACGGCGGGGTCGTAGGCGTCCATGAGCATCTGCAGGAACGTCGTCGCGCTCACCGCGACCGTGCATCCGCGTTCCTTGATCTGCTCCATTCCGCGAACCGGCTCCCACACCTCGATGAGATGCGACGCCGCACCGTGCATGAGGGGGAGGATGATGCTGGTGACCAGTCCGGTGGTGTGCGTGATCGGCGAGGGCCCGAACTGTACGTCCTCGGGCGTGTACGCGAATCCCTTGGCCAGCAAGCGGGATCCACAGGCCAACGTGTTGAACGTGTGGATGCAGCCCTTGGGCCGGGACGTCGAGCCGCTGCTGTAGACGATGACGAACGGCTCGTCCGGACCGACGCCGGCGCCGAGTTCCGCGATCGCCTCTTCCGGGCCGACGTCCGCCGACAACGACTCGAGCGACACCGACCCGTTCGGCAGGTCGCCGTTCCCTCGGACGACCACGACATCCTCGAGGGTGCCTACCGCACTGAGGATGTCGGTGTACATTCCGGCGTAGTCGAACTTCCTGAAACCCTGCGGCGTAATCGCAAGCCGGACTTCGGCATTTCTCAGGATGTACTCGACGTCGTCCCGGCGGTAGATCGGCATGATCGGCACCAGGACGGCACCCAGTCGCGACAACGCGACGGAGATGATCGAGAACTCGATCCAGTTCGGGACCTGCACCGACACGCGGTCACCGGCCGCGATCCCGTGGCGGCGGAGGCCCACCGCAAGACTCAGGGCCTTGTCACGCAACTCCCGGAAGGTGATGCCGCCACTGGTGTCGTCGGTCAGGAAGACGCGGTCGCCCCGCTCGGCCACCTGAGCCTCGAGCAGGTCGAAGAAGGTGTCGCGGTGCCACTGTCCGGTGGAATAGAACTCTCGGATCTGTTCGTCCGAATAGCGATCGGTGACCGATGCGAACGCCATGGGAAGCCTTCCTCTGAGCGCAGATGTGGAGAGGGAATGAGAAACCTGTGTTGGCCCTCACAATATAATGGTTAGACCGAAAGTGCAACGAGTTCACACTCCCTCCGTCATCGCATGCTCCATACGGGAGAACGCTTTTCACGGAAGGCGGCGACGCCCTCGACGATGTCGTCGGTCGTGAACGCGAGGGCGAGCTGAGACTGCAGCGCCGTCAGAGCGTCCGGCAGCGACATGTCGCGGGTGTTGTTGATCGCCTCCTTGCCGAGACGCAGGAGAAGCGGCGATTTGCCCGCGAGCCGGCGCGCCCACGCGCGGACCTCCGCCTCGAAATCGTCATCCGGAATCACACGGTTCACGAGCCCCAACTCGAGTGCTTCCGCGGCCGTGACGAGCTCGCCGTACATCATCAGCTCGTTCGCCTTGAGCCGCCCGACGTTCCGGTAGATGAGGGCGGAAATCATGAACGGGAAGACGCCGACGTTGATCTCCGGGCACCCGAACCGCACAGACTCCTTGGCGAGCACGAAGTCGCACGCGAGGGCGAGCCCGAATGCGCCCGCCAGCACATCGCCACCGGCCGCGCAGATCACCGGTTTCCCGAGACCACCGATGAGTTGATACAGCCGCGGGAAGCGGTCCAGTCCGGCGTATTTGACGATCGTGGGGGTGTCGCTCGCGAACGCCTTCAGGTCACCACCCGCCGAGAAAATCTTCTCGTGCGACGAGGCCAGGACTACGACCCGCACGTCGTCGTCCCCGCGGGCGCGCTCGAGCGCGGCGAGAAGTTCGTCGAGCAGGTCGTCGGACAGCGCGTTGCGGGTTTCGGGACGATCGAGGGTGACGACGGCGACGTGCTCGTCGACGTCGTACCGCACAGGGTGCGCCATGGTGCCGGTCCTTTCAGTTTTGGTCGTACCATTCGACCCTAATACCGCGCTTGCGCCGGAGGCAAGACCTACGCACATCACTTTCGCGGAAAGCGTGACTCATTTGGACAGACCATATACATTGGTGTCGAGGCCGCAGACAGTGACGAAACGCCCAGGTGACACCTTCTCTATACTGTGCGTTGTGTCACAGGGATGCGCGACGGTGTCGTCGCCATCTGTGTGGCCGCCGCGGCGCAAGGAGTGTGAGTGGTCATTTCGACGAGTTCGTTCGAGCTTGCCGAGCAGGCGGTCGCAGAGTTGCGGGAGTTGCTCGGGAGCGAGCCGAACCTGATCCGCCTCGCGGACGGCGAGCCCGACCTGACGGTGATCCGCGCCTTCGCGGCACGGAAACTGCGGGACGGCCTCGACTCAGCCGAGCACGCCGTTCGCCTCGCGGAACTCGTGACACGACTCGACACCGCCGGCCGCGACGACATCGATCGCCGGCTGCGAGTGCACACCGAGCAGTTCGAGTCTTTGCAGCGAGTGGTCCGCGCCATCGATGCCGGGGCCGACCAGATCGCCCGCATCGTGACGCAGGAATTGTGCACGAGCCTGGGATACGGCAAGGCGATGTTCTCCGTGGTTCGCGGTTCCACCTGGTCTCCCATCGCTCTGGCTGTCAACCCCGCACTGACCGGAGACTTCCACGAACTCATCTCTGCCGTCGACGGCAGAGAGATCTCTTTGCGCGAGGCCCCCCGCGAGGCCGAATTGGTGCGCCGCCGTCGGCCGTATGCGGTGGAACCCGTCGACACCTACCGGCACACGTACCGCCCTCTCGTCGACCTGTCACGTCCCGCGGGATACATTGCGGTCCCCATCGTCGTCGACTCACGCACGGTGGCAATGATTCACGTGGACCGCCAGAGCGACAGCCTGACCGACACCGATGTCCATATCGTCGGAGCGCTCGCAGGCGTCTGCGCGTCGGTGAAGGAACGCGCCGACCTGCGGCAGCAGATCTCTGCGCGCAACGAGCACGTCGATGCCGAGATTCGACGACTCACCCAGGCACTGCGGCACCTCGAGCAGGCACCCGTGAGGATGCCGGAACTGTCCGCATCCGAACTCCCCCGGGCGGGCGCGTCGAACGACACTGCGCAGGCACCGGTCATTCCGCGCGCGCATGCGCTGACCGCGCGCGAACGAGAAGTGCTGACGCTGATGGCGACGGGGGCGACCAACGCCACCATTTCCCGGCGGCTGTGCATTTCCGACGGCACCGTCAAGTCGCACGTCCAGCGGATCTTCAAGAAACTCGGTGTGTCGACGCGAGCCGAGGTGGCGGCGCTGTGCGCCAATGCCAAGACGGTGTCCGGTGGCTGACGAGCTCGATCGCGCCATCTCGGACATCCTCGCCGAAATGCGCACGGCCACTTCGGCGCACTCCGTCGAACTCGGCCGGCGTCTGGTCGATCTCCTCGACCGCAGGAACACACTCGCTGCGACCCGCACCGCCGAGATCGGGGCGATCGCACGGGGCATCGATCGCGCCGTGCACGCGCTCGACGATGCCGCCTCGAGTGCGGAACTCATGCGGCGGGCCTGCGAGCGCGTCGCCGAACTCTGCTGCGCAGACAAGGTTGTCCTCTCCCGCCTCGAAGGCGATCGGATCGTTCCCGTCACCTCGTTCAGCGCCGACCCCGACACGGCCCTCGCCCTTCCCTCGGAGTTCGCGGTCGTGGCGGGTTCGCCCGAAGCGCGCGCCCTCGAGACGAACACGGTCACGGTCGATTCCCACGTTCCCGCCGAGCTGCGAGAGGCGCTGGGCGCGAACGGTTTCACGATCGTACCGGTCGTCGTCGCCGGGACTGCTGCTGCGCTCGTTCACGTCGGGGCACCGTTGGACGGATCACGACGCCACGCTCTGGGAGTATTCGCCGAGGTGCTCGGCGGTTGCTTCGAGCGGGTCGGGCTCGAAGCACGTCGCGACCGCCAGGACGTCCTCCTCCGGGAAAGTGCCCAGCGGTGGAGCAGCGACACCGAGTTCGACGCAGTGACCGCACGAGGGTCTGCCGACCTCACGCCGGCCGGCGCCGAGCACGACGACGCCAAGCGGCGCCTGCTCGACCCGCTGACCGAACGCGAGGCGGACGTGGTCCGGCTGATTCTCACCGGAGCGTCGAACTCCACGATCGCCGCCGAACTGGTCATCACGGTCGACACGGTCAAGTCGCACGTGAAACGCATCCTCCGCAAACTCGGCGCCACCAACCGCGCCGAACTGATCGCGAAGTATCAGTCCTCCACCCGGTGATTCGGCCGGAAGGCGTCAGGCGTCAGGCGTCCGAGGACGGCACGGTCACCGTGATGGTGTCCACGTCCGGCGTCAGCACGAGCTGGCACGCGAGGCGAGAGCACGGCTGGACGCCGTCGAGGAACTCCAGGAGGTCCTGTTCCTCCAAGGTCGGCGCCTCAAAGGCCGGTGCGGAGTCCCCGTCCAGGTACACGTGGCACGTGGCGCACGAGCAGCTACCGCCGCATTCGGCGACGATGCCGGGAAGGTTGTTGCGTACCGACCCGTCCATCACGCTCTGACCGGCGGGGACGTCGACGGACGACGTCGAGCCGTCTGGGAGCTGGTATACGACGGTGGGCATGGCTACTCCTTCGGATTGTTCGGTGAACATCTGCGCGGGCCGTCTCCATGGGCTGGTTGCCGTCTCGGGGTCGGCCGCGTTCTGTACTCAAAATTGTGGCGCGGGTCACTGATCCTGCGCATCACCTCTTCGACGGATTACACCCCTCCCATGGGGTGATTCTTCCCGCACATCCAGGCGGCGACGCGGGGGTGACCCTGCACACATACCCCGTTAGGTGGACAACTTTCGATCGATGGTGTGATGCGCCTCACTCTCGTGGCTGACAGGCTGAAGTCACTCCAGTCGGCGAGGGCGCCGCGACAGACGGCGCCGGAACTCACTGCACCATGAAGGGGAATTGATGAGCACTACAGAGCAGGTAACGGAACTGATTCCGGACGCCGTCGCCCGCCAGATCGTTCTACCCGAGGGTCACCGGGACAACGACGCGCTATTCGAGGCCTACCGCTGGCTACGCGAGAACAATCCCCTCGGCCGCGCCGAGGTGGAGGGCTACGACCCCATCTGGCTGGTGAGCAAGCACGCCGACATCATGGAGATCGAGCGCCAGCCCGACATCTTCACCAGCGCGGGAGGTGAGGACAAGGGGTCCGTCAACCCGATCCTGGCAAACCAGGCCGGCGACGCGTTCACCAAGAGCATCAACAACGGCAGCCTCCGCATCCTCGAGACCCTCACCTACCTCGACCCTCCGGAGCACACCGCGATCAAGGACATCGCGCTGGACTGGTTCCGGCCGACCAACCTCGCCAAGTGGGAAACGGTAATCCGCGACCTGGCCAAGGCCGCCGTCGGCAGGCTCCTGGAGACGGATGGGCGGATCGATTTCGTCAAGGACTTCGCACTCCACTACCCCCTCCACGTCATCATGAGCCTGTTCGGGGTACCCGAATCGGACGAGCCTCGGATGATGGCGCTGACGCAGGAATTCTTCGGCACCGCCGATCCCGACGCCGTCCGTGAGGATGTCGAACCGCTCACCCCGGACGCCGCCGCGAAGCAGTGGGTGGCCACCATTCAGGACTTCTACGCCTACTTCGAGCGACTGCTAGAGGACCGTCGCGCCAACCCGCGTGACGACCTCGCGACAATCATTTCGGTGGCGCGCAACGAGAGTGGCGAGTACTACCCCAACGAAGTGGCGTACGGCTACTTCATCGCGATCGCCACCGCGGGACACGACACCACGTCGAGCACCCTCGCGGGCGGCATGCTCGAACTCGGCCGCAACCCCGACCTGCTGGCGAAGGCGAAAGCGGACCTGGCGCTCGCTCCACACATCGTCAACGAGTCGCTGCGCTGGGCATCGCCCGTCAAGCACTTCATGCGTCAGGCAACCCAGGACTACACGCTCCGCGGTCGCGACATCAAAAAGGGGGACCGATTCATGCTTCTCTACCAGTCGGGCAACCGTGACGCGGACGTCATCCCGGATCCCGACCGCTTCGACCCGACCCGCCGGCCCAACAAGCACATCGCCTTCGGCTACGGCCCGCATATGTGCATCGGCCAGCATCTAGCGAAGCTGGAACTGCGCGTCATGTTCGAGGAACTGCTCCCGCACATCGAGTCGGTCGAGTTGGTCGACGACACCAAGATGATCCAGACCAACTTCGTCGGCGGGCTCAAAAACATGCCCGTCAAGATCGAGTTCACCAGGTAGCACGATGATCGCATCACACCCGTCACCCACTGTGGTGATCGTCGGGGCCGGGCATGCCGGCGGCACACTCGCCGGCATGCTGCGGCAGCAGAAGTTCGACGGCCGAATCGTCCTCTGCGGCGAAGAGTCTCATCCGCCGTATCACCGCCCCCCGCTGTCGAAGAAGTACGCCGACGACGAGTTCGTCCAGTGGCTCAAGCCGGAATCGTTTTACGCCGACAATCAGATCGACACCCTGCTGGGCGATCCGGTCGTCCGTATCGATCGCGACGCCCGAACCGCGACGACGGCGTCCGGCGCAGTCCTCGAGTACACGACGCTCGTCCTCGCGACGGGCGCCGCGCCGCGAACCCTGACGCTGCCGGGGAGCGATCTCGCGGGTGTACTCAGCCTCCGCACCCTCGCCGACGCCACCCTGCTGCGCGACGCCGTACACACCGGATCGGCACTCGCCATCATCGGCGGTGGGTACGTGGGGCTCGAGGTCGCCGCGTCGGCCCGCGCCCGCGGATGCGAGGTCACGGTGATCGAACGGGAAGACCGGGTGCTGGCGCGCGTCGCAAGCCCCGAACTGTCCACCGTCCTCACCGAGTTCCATCGACATCGCGGCACGCGTATCCACACCGGGGCCGAGGTCCGCGAGATCACCGGGACGGCAGGCCGAGTCGGCGGTGTGACCCTCGGCGACGGAACCGAAATCCCGTGTGACCTCGTTCTGGTCGGCGTCGGTGCGATCCCCAACGACGCACTCGCACGGGAGTCCGGCATCGACTGCCTCTCGGGAATCGTCGTGGACGGTTCGGCACGCACCAGCGATCCGCACGTCCTCGCGATCGGTGACGTGACGTACCGCCTGCACGACACACTCGGCAAGATGGTGCGGCTCGAAAGTATCCCCAGCGCAGTCGAACAGGCGAAGCAGGCAGCGGCGGTCATCATGAAGGCACCCGTGCCGCCGCACGAAGTGCCGTGGTTCTGGTCCGATCAGTTCGATCTGAAGATGAAGATGGCGGGCATGGTCGGCCCCGACACCCGGGCGGTCCTGCGCGGCGACGCTTCCGACACCTCGTTCGCCCTGTTCCACCTCGACAGCGACGGGATACCGGTGGCCGTCGAGACCGTCAATGCTGCAAGCGAATTCATGGCCGGTAAGAAGTTCATCGGCAACCGCACCAAGGTCGACCGCACTGCCCTCGCCGATCCCGCGACGCCGCTGCGGGAAACCGTTCTCTGATCATCCGATTTCCACCGCCCCTTTTCGGGCCGGTCCACAACACCTGGAGTATTGATGATGGAAGCACTCGCAGCAGTCGCGAGGGAACCGCACACCGAGTTCACCCTCGAACCGATCACCATCGAGGGCCCCCGGGCCGGTGAAGTACTCGTGGAGATCGAGGCGGTCGGCATCTGCCACACCGACCTCGCCGCCCGCGACGGCGCCCTCCCGACCGCACTGCCCGCCGTCCTCGGCCACGAAGGATGCGGCATCGTCCGGGAAGTCGGCGACGGCGTCACCAAAGTCGTACCCGGTGATCGGGTCGCCCTCACCTTCAACAGTTGCGGTACCTGTGCGTCCTGCACCACCGGGGCGCCCTCCTACTGCCACCAGTTCATGCACCTCGCATACGACGGCGTCCGCGACGACGGCACCGGACCGATCACCACCACCGACGGCGAATCGCTGACCGGCCTGTTCTTCGGCCAATCCTCCTTCGCCACCTACAGCCTCGCGTTCGAACGCAACGTGGTGAAGGTCCCCTCCGACGTCCCCGCCGAACTCCTCGCACCCCTGGGCTGCGGCATCCAAACCGGCGCCGGCGCAGTCATGCGCTCCCTGAACTGCCGGCCCGGATCGGCGATCCTCATCGCCGGCGCCGGATCCGTCGGCCTTGCCGCCGTCATGGGCGCCGTCGTCCAGGGCTGCAGCACCATCATCGCCGTCGAACCCCACCAGTCGAGGCGTGATCTCGCCCTCGAACTCGGCGCCACCCACGTGATCGACCCCGCCGCCGCACCCCTCACCGAACAGGTCCGGGCAATCATCCCCGCCGGCGTGGACTACGCCATCGACACCTCCGGCATCCCCGCCGTCATCGAATCCCTCGTCGGCGCCATGACCTTCCACGGCAAGATCGGTCTCATCGGCGTGCCCGCCGACCCCGCGGCGTCAGTGCCGCTGAACATCATCAACTCCCTCGCCATGGGCCTGACCATCACCGGCATCATCGAAGGCGACAGCGTCCCCGACGAGTTCATCCCCGAACTCGTCGAACTGTACAAAGCCGGCAAGTTCCCCCTCGACAAACTCGTCACCACCTTCCCCTTCGCGAAAATCAACGACGCCATCGACGCCCAGCACCGCGGCGAGGTCCTCAAACCCGTCCTCGTCCACGACTGACCACCCCACCACCGAACTACTCACGAAGGACACCCGATGACGATCGACTACCCAGATCTCTACATCCGCGGCGGATGGGCACGGCCGTCCAGCGACTCGACCATCCCGGTCATCTCCCCGACCACCGAGCAGCAGATCGGCTCGGTCCCCGAGGGCACCGACACCGACATCGACGACGCCGTCGACGCCGCCCGCGCCGCACTCACCGACTGGGGATCGCAGAGCGCCGCCCAACGCGCCGAGGTGCTGGGCCGATTCGCCGACGAACTCGAATCCCGCGCCGAGGACACCGCGATCCGGGTGAGCAGCCAGAACGGCATGCCCATCACCCTCGCCCGGCAGTTCGAGGGCGGCTTCCCGCCCATCCTGCTCCGCTACTACGCCGAGATGGCGGCGAAGCAGGAGGACGAGATCCGGCCCGGCATGCTCGGCGGTTCCACCCTCGTCACCCGCTCCCCGATCGGCGTCGTCGGTGCCATCGTCCCGTGGAACGTGCCGCAGGCCATCACGTTCCTCAAACTCGCCCCCGCCCTCGCCGCCGGGTGCACCGTCGTCCTCAAGCCGTCGCCCGAAACGGTGCTCGACGCGTTCCTGATGGCCGAGGCCGCCATCGCGGCCGGACTGCCCGCCGGTGTGCTGAACATCGTCCCCGGCGGCCGGGAACTCGGCGCCTACCTCGTCGCCCACCCCGGCATCGACAAGGTCTCGTTCACCGGCTCCACCGCCGCCGGCCGCGCCATCGGCCGCACCTGCGGCGAACTGCTCCGACCGGTCACCCTCGAACTCGGCGGCAAATCCGCCGCCGTCATCCTCGACGACGCCGACCTCGCCGCGAACCTCGAATCCTTCTACGCGGCAACACTGCTCAACAACGGACAGATCTGCTGGCTCGGCACCCGCGTCCTCGCACCCCGATCCCGGTACGACGAGATCGTCGACACCATCACCGACCTCGCCAGGGGCCTGTCCGTCGGCGATCCCCTCTCCGACACCACCCAGATGGGACCGCTGGTGTCGTCGCGGCAACGCGACCGCGTCGAGGGATACATCGAAAAAGGCAAATCCGACGGCGGACGCGTCACCACCGGCGGTCGCAGACCAGACCACACCGACCACGGCTGGTTCGTCGAACCCACCGTCTTCGCCGACGTCGACACCGGCCACACCATCGCCCAGGAAGAAATCTTCGGACCCGTCCTCTCCGTCATCCCCTACACCGACGAGGCCGAAGCCATCGCGATCGCCAACCACTCCGACTACGGACTCGGCGGCTCCATCTGGACCGCCGACCCCGACCGCGGCGCCCAGTTCGCACGCCACGTCGCCAGCGGAACCGTCGGTATCAACGGCTACTCCAACGACCCCACCGCACCCTTCGGCGGAATCAAGAACAGCGGCCTCGGCCGCGAACTCGGACCCGAAGGCCTCGCGAGCTACCAGCAACTCAAGAGCATCTACCTCGACGTGCGATGACCCGGCGGGTGCGGCCGTGCAACACCCCCGCACGGCCGCACCCGCCCCCACAGACCCGAGAACAGACAGGGAGACGTCGTGACCAAGCCGGTTGCAACGCCACCTCACCCGCAACCCCACAATCAACGACACCCTCCGGCACCGGCTCGACGAACTCTGCACCGTGAAACTGGAACCAGCAGCGCGGAGGCGGGAGCAGTGCTCACGCGTGCGCGCGGTGCATTGACCACGACAGCTGGATCGGACTAGTCGGCACCGTGAACGGCACGGGGCACGGGACTGTCCCCAGCTGTTCTGTTATGCCGCCGTCCTTGCCGGCCTTCCGGCGGGCGAGAGGGCCCGTGCATCATCGTGGCAACGAACGGACGATCGCTACCCTGGTGGGACCGGATACCGAGCCGTACCGCGCAGCGGTTCGCGACAGGTGATGTGATGCAAAAATGCACCGCCCTGTTGCAGAATCGGCGATTCCCTCGCGGACGACGTCGCGGCAGACTTGTCTCAATCCCACCGCGGGCGCTGCTCGGGAGCACCTTCGCACTCACGATTCGGCGTTCGCGATGCGCACGTCTGTGTCAACGCGCAGCACGTTCAGCCAACACTGCTAGGAGCACACGATGAGCAATATCGCTTTCCTCGGACTCGGGAACATGGGTCTCGGTATGGCCACGAATCTGGTGCAGGCCGGCCATGCGGTCACCGGATTCGACCCCTCTTCCACTGCAACAGAGAAAGCGGCCGAACGTGGGATCCTCTCTGCCGAAAGCGTTGTCGACGCCGCCCGGGGCGCCGACGTCATAATCACCATGCTCCCGAGCGGCAAGCACGTGCTCGATGTCTATACGGACCTGGTCCCCGCCGCAACTGCAGGCACCCTCTTTCTCGACTGCTCCACGATCGACGTTGCCGACGCTCGCGCGACAGCCGAACTGGCTGTGAACGCCGGACATCGTGCTGTAGACGCACCTGTCTCCGGTGGCACCGGCGCCGCCGAGAACGGAACGCTGACCTTCATGGTCGGCGGCGTGACCGAGGCGGTGGATCAGGCAGCCCCGTTCCTCGACGCGATGGGCGCGCGGATCGTCCGCTGCGGCGACTCCGGCGCCGGTCAGGCCGCGAAGATCTGCAACAACATGATTCTCGGAATCTCGATGATCGCGGTCAGTGAAGCCTTCGCCCTCGGTGAAAAGCTGGGATTGACCGAGCAGGCCTTGTTCGACGTCTCGTCCACCGCGTCGGGTCAGTGCTGGGCACTGACAACGAACTGCCCCGTTCCGGGCCCGGTTCCTACCAGCCCGGCCAACCGCGACTACGTCGGTGGTTTCGCAAGTGCACTGATGCTCAAGGATCTTCGTTTGGCGCAGGCGGCGGCGGCTGGAAATGACGTCGACACCGCCCTCGGACAGAAGGCCACCGAACTGTACGAACAGTTCGTCGCCCACGACGGCCCCAGCCGAGACTTCTCCGCCATCGTCACCGCGATCCGCGACGGGGCGCTCGGCGTCAAAGCGTCCGCCTAGAGAGCCCGACATTCCAGCAAAGCGTGTAATCGCCTCAATTGCCACCAACTTCCTCGCCTCGTGTCCGCCGTCTCACGCTGAAGCGGCCGCGAGGTATCTACTCGATTCCAAAGGAGCCGACCGTGCGCGTTGTTCTCACAGGACCTCCGGGAGCAGGGAAAGGAACTCAGGCACAAATACTCTCGAACACGCTCGGGATTCCGCACATCTCCACCGGCGACCTGTTCCGGCATCACATCGCCCACGGAACCACACTGGGGCAGACCGCGAAATCGTTCATCGATGCCGGTGAGCTCGTACCGAGCAGTGTCACCGTCAACATGGTGCGTGAGCGGTTGGCCATCGACGACGCCGCTACCGGATTTATCCTGGACGGTTTCCCTCGCACCGTCGAGCAGGCGATCGCCCTCGACGAAATCCTCGACGAGCAGCTGAACCAGATCGACGCCGTACTCGACTTTGTTGTCAGCGAGGACGATGTAGTCGCCAGAATGCTCAACCGGGGTCGTGCGGACGACAACGAAGGTGTCATCCGCACTCGGCTGCGCGTCTACCACGAGAAGAATCAGCCGCTGCTCGGCCACTACGCCTCGCTCCTCCTCCAGATCGACGCACAGGGCGAGGTCGACGATGTGCACGCGCGCGCGATGGACGCGTTGACCGAAAGGGTTCGTGGTCTCTGAGCCCAGGCGTTGAGGGCCCCAGTCACTCGTGTCGGAACGACCGCGTCGGCGGATGTGCGGGTGCAGGTGGGCACAGATGGCGCATTTTTGCACACCCGGGTGGCGGTTCTGATGATTGACCCGCACCGGACCGCACCGCATCGTGGATGTATCCGCTTCCGGCATTGAATCCTTCGACGCCGCGAATCACCTTACTCAGTTCCTATGCAGCGCTGAAATACCCGCAGCTGCGCTGCCCCACAGGCAAGTACGTCAAGGAGACGCAGACATGACCTCCACACAAACCTCGCTCGCGGAGCTTCAGATTCCCGAGCGCCGCGATTACCCCATGTTCGTCGACGGGGCATGGGCGGAAGCCCTCTCCGGCGAGTGGAAGGATGTGACAACCCCGATCCTGCGTGAGCATGTGATCGGTCGTGTTCCCGCCTCCGGCGTCGACGACGTCGACAAGGCGGTCCGGGCCGCGCACAAGGCGTTTCCCCAGTGGCGCGCTCAACACTTCACCGCCCGCGCACGAGTCCTGGCGAAGATCGCCGACGCCATCGACGGGCGCTCCGAGGAACTGGCCCGGCTGACCGCCCTCGACACCGGCAATGCGCTGCGCACCCAGGCGCGCCCCGAAGTCGCCACCCTGGCGAACCTGTTCCGGTACTTCGCCGGTATCGCCGGCGAGATCAAGGGCACCGTCCTGCCCGCCGGAGACGATCAGCTGCAGTACTCGCGGCAGGAGCCGCTCGGCGTCATCGGGTGCATCCTGCCCTGGAACTCCCCGCTGATGATCGCGGGATTCAAGATCCCCGCCGCCCTCGTCGCGGGCAACACCGTCGTGGTCAAGGCGGCCGAGGCCGCGCCGCTGAGCGTGCTCCTGCTCGCCGAGATCTGCGCCGAATTTCTCCCCGCCGGTGTGCTCAACGTCATCACCGGATCCGGCTCGGTCGCCGGCGAGGCGCTCGTGCAGCACCCGGCCGTCGACAAGGTCTCCTTCACCGGCTCGACCGAGGTGGGCCGTCATGTTGCCCGCGAGGCCGGCGGCCGTCTCGCCCACGTCTCCCTCGAACTCGGCGGCAAGAACCCTTCGATCGTTTTCCCTGACGTCACGATCGACGACGATTTCATCAACCAGCTGCTCCTGTCGACCCGGGTGCACCGGCAGGGCCAGAGCTGCACCGCCGGTTCCCGGTTGTTCCTGCACCAGGACGTCTACGACGAGGTCCTCGACCGGCTGGTGAACACGCTCTCCTCCCTGAAGGTCGGGAATCCGCTCGACGAGTCCACGGACATGGGCGCCATCGTCAACGACAAGCAGTTCGCGTCTGTGTGCGGATTCCTCCACGACGGCCTGAGCTCGTCCCGGGTGTCGGTGGCCCTCGACGGCTCCCCCGCCACGATCGCGAACTCGGACGGCTACTACATGGGCCCGACCGTGTTCTCCGGCGCCGACAACTCCTGGCGCCTGTCCCGGGAGGAGATCTTCGGGCCCGCGCTCGTCGCGATCCCGTGGAACGACCACTCCGACGTCATCGAGATGGCCAACGACTCGCACTACGGTCTGGCCGCCTACGTGTGGACCCACAACCTCGATCTGGCCCTGTCCACCGCCCACGCCCTCGAAACCGGGTGGGTGCAGGTCAACCAGGGCGGCGGCCAGATGGTCGGCCAGTCCTACGGCGGCTACAAGCAGAGTGGCCTCGGCCGCGAGGTCTCCCTCGAGGGCATGATCGCCGGCTTCACCCAGACCAAACAGGTCAACGTGCGCCTGCGCACACTCTGAGAGGGGAGCACACCATGACAGTCGGACCACTCAACGATATTCTCGTGCTCGACCTTTCCCGCGCTTTGGCGGGGCCCATCGCCGCGATGATGCTCGGTGATCTCGGTGCCCGGGTAATCAAAGTAGAGGCTCCCGGAACAGGCGACGACTCCCGCACCTGGGGGCCGCCGTTCGTCGGGCCACAAGATGACCCGCAGTCGTCGTATTTCATGTCGGCGAACCGGAACAAGGAATCGATCGTTCTGGACCTGAAATCCGAGCACGGCAAGGATGCGCTGCGTCGCCTGATCAGGCGGGCGGACGTACTGATCGAGAACCTGCGGCCGGGCGCGTTCGACCGGCTGGGATTTGCGGCCGAGGTGCTCGAAGAGCTCAACCCGCGGCTGATCACCCTGTCGATCACCGGCTTCGGGCATGACGGGCCGGAGGGTTCGCGCGCGGGCTACGACCAGATCGCTCAGGGCGAGGCCGGCCTGATGTCGGTGACCGGGGATCCCACCGGGGAGCCGACACGGATCGGGATCCCGATCGCCGACGTCCTCGCCGGTGTCCACGGCGCCACGGGTGTCTCGGCTGCACTGGCTTCGAGGGAAAAGACCGGCAAGGGCATGGTGGTGCGGACGTCCCTGTTGGCCGCCGCGATCAGCGCGCACACTTTCCAGGGCACCAAGTGGACGGTCGGCGGGCAGGTCGCGCAGCGGTCCGGCAATCACCACCCGCAGATCGCACCGTACGGAAGCTTCCGCTGCGCGGACGGATTCGTGCAGGTCGCGGTGGGCAGCGAGTCGATCTGGGCGAAATTCGCGCCCGTCGCCGGTCTGTCGACGGACGATCCACGATTCACGGTCAACCGGGACCGGGTCGCGAACCGCGACCAGCTGATCGCCGCAATCGAGGCGGATTTCACCAACCGCTCGCGAGCAGAGGTGCTCGCCGCTCTCGGAGCTGCCGGTGTGCCTGCGGGGTCGATCCGCACGATCGACGAGGTCTATGAATGGGAGCAAACCCGGAGCCAGGGGCTTCTTCTCGAGGTCGAGCACCCCGTCGTCGGGCCCGTGCAATTGCCGGGACCGTCGCTGCGGATGGAAACCGCCGGCGGGCAGTCGCTCGTGCGTGCCGATCACGCACCGCCGCCGGTTCTCGGGCAGCACACCGAGCAGATCCTCGAGTGGATCGGCACCAGTGATGTCGTCGATCCACTCGACAACCGGGTCTCTGCCCAGGCTTGACCGTCCGGGTAGCCGGCGCCGGCACGGGTGCGCTGACCCGTCGTCGGTGCTCCGTGGGCGGCATTGCTGGAGTCTGCGTCCGGCGGTGCCGCCCACCTCATCGATCCAGGGAACGGGTTGAGATGGTGGCATAGAGGAAGGCGCTCCGGTCGCTAGATTGTGTCCGGGACCGCAAGTTTTCGGGTGTGCGGCACCGGAAGCAACTCATTTCTGCGGCTGAGGATCTCCTCTTGCAGGACCTGTCGGACGGCCTGCACCGCCGGGTTGGTCAAACTTTCCCTGCGTGCTGCGAGCGAGAAGGAGAGGTGGACATCGACCGTCTCGACCATCACTCGCCGAAGGTCGGGGTGTTGATCGGCCATGAACGCTGGAAGCAAGCCGATGCCGCCACCGGCCCGAGTTGCGGAGACATGCGCAAAGATATTGGTCGACATGAACTTTGCGGTGACCCCGGGTAGGTGGCGCTGTAGGTCGAGATCACCGACCTGCAGGAGCGAATCGACGAAAAAGATCAGCGGGTGAGCCGTCAACTCGTCGATGGTTGTCGGCTCACCGTAGTCGCGTAGATATTGTTCGCTGCCGTAGAGACCCAACGCGTATTTGCAGATCCGTTCCGACACCAGCCGGCTGCTGATCGGCGTCCCGACTGCGACTGCGATATCAAATCCCGCTGGTTGCAGATTCAACTGCCTAGTTGCTGTGATGAGTTCCACGACGAGTTGGGGATGGTTCATGCGGAGCTTCGCCAGCGCAGGAGCGACGAACATTGGCCCGAATCCATCCGGAGCAGTGACGCGGATGGTTCCTCGGAGTGGATTCTCGCTGATGCCGGCAACGACGTCCGCCGCTTCCTGGACGGCTTCCTCGATGAGCCTTGCCTTTTCGGCGACCGCCCGACCGACGTCGGTCAATTCCCAACCGTCGGCGCTACGCTGCAGCAAGCGCACATCCAACGCCTTCTCCAGAGCCTTCACACGCCGAGAGACGGTGGTGTGGTCGACACCCAGATCCATTGCCGCTGATCGGCGGCGGCCGCTCCGTGCAACCGCGAGCAGGTATCGCAGGTCATCCGCGCGGATACTCCGCACATCTATCGCGACCTGCTGTGCCGCAGCTACGTTGTCGTTGCTGTTCGGTGCCACTGGCATGTGCCGCCCCTCACCGGTGTCAGTGTTCTTCATAATGCGTTCCGTCCCGTTGACGGTCCCGGAGAAGAGGTGACGAGCAACGTCTGTAAGTCCACGCTGAGGCGGCGGAGCACCTCGTGGTCGACATTGGTGGCATCGTCGACGGCGCGTGCCGCCGACAACGCCGCGGCTCGACCACGGTCGGTGACGCTCACCAGCGTCTCTCGGCGATCGTCCCGGTTGGTGGCCCGGGCGACCAACCCGGCACTCTCGAGTCCGTCGACGAGCGAGGTGATCGTGGTCGGATGCCGGTCCAGGATGCGGCCCAAGAGCACTGAGGGAATGGCACCGTTCGGTGCCGCTTCAACCACCATGAGGACCTCGTATCGAGGGAAGGACAGGCCCAACGGACTCAGTGTGGCATTCAGATTACGCATGATCAGTTTCTGCGCTTGCAGTACGGCTGCGATCAACGCGGTTGTCGTCGACCCTTCCGTTGCGCCGGAACTGAATTGGTTCGGCACTGCCGGTTCCGCGAACGTCGATGACATGGTCTCCTCCTGCTACGAACGGACTTCGAGTCGAATCGAATTTCGACGCACCTACGCATGAGTCAGGTGTTCGCCCGAACTCGCACACCGCATAGTCCGACAGCGGGCGATGTCGGCATCTCCAGCGCACAACTGCCGGAAGAACGTCAGACTCCGCTCCGTGTACCCCGCGACAACACTTGCCACAGGCGACTAGAAATATCAGTGGATGTCCAACTATAGTACTTCCAACTTCTCCGATCTGAAAGGGTCGATTCGTATGTTCACCTTGACCGATGACGAGCGGGCGATCAGCGACACCGCCCGCGACTTCGCGGCCGAGCATCTCGCGCCGCACGCCGTGGAGTGGGATCAGACCAAGCATTTCCCGGTGGACGTCCTCCGTAAGGCGGCGTCGCTGGGGATGGGCGGGATCTACATCCGCGAGGATGTGGGTGGGTCCGAGTTGACCCGCATCGACGCGGCCCGCATCTTCGAGCAGCTCGCGAAGGGGTGCCCGTCGATCGCCGCGTACATCTCCATCCACAACATGGTGACGTGGATGATCGACAGGTTCGGCACCGAGGAGCAGCGCCGCGCGTGGGTGCCGGGGCTGTGTTCGATGGATCAGCTGGGCAGTTACTGCCTCACCGAGCCGGGTGCCGGCTCCGATGCGGCGGCGCTGAGCACCCGGGCGGTCCGCGACGGCGACGACTACGTCCTGACCGGGGTCAAGCAGTTCATCTCCGGGGCGGGCACCTCGGATGTGTATGTGGTGATGGCCCGCACCGGGGAGAGCGGTCCGCGGGGGATTTCGGCGTTCATCGTCCCGAAGGGGTCGCCGGGTCTGTCGTTCGGGCCGAACGAGGTGAAGATGGGCTGGAACGCGCAGCCCACCCGGCAGGTGATCTTCGAGGACGTGCGGGTGCCGGCGGCGAATCTGCTCGGCGCCGAGGGTGGTGGTTTCCGGATCGCGATGGCCGGCCTGAACGGTGGCCGGCTCAACATCGCGGCGTGCTCGGTGGGCGGGGCGCAGACCGCTTTGGACAAGGCCGTCGCGTACCTGGCGGACCGGAAGGCGTTCGGTGCGCCGTTGCTCGACTCGCAGGCGCTGCAGTTCCAGCTCGCCGACATGCGCACCGAGCTGGAGGCCGCCCGGACGTTGCTGTGGCGGGCGGCGGCCGCGCTGGAGGACGGCGCCCCGGACGTCGTCGAGTTGTGTGCGATGGCGAAGCGGTTCGCCACCGACACCGGTTTCGAGGTCGCCAACCGGGCGCTGCAACTGCACGGTGGGTACGGCTATCTTGCCGAGTACGGAATCGAGAAGATCGTCCGGGACCTGCGCGTGCATCAGATCCTCGAGGGCAGCAACGAGATCATGCGGGTGGTCATCGCCCGCAGCGTCGTCGCGGGCGCCGGACACGGAAAGCCCGGACACGGAAAGCAAGGAGCGGCATGAGCGAGGCGGTATCTGCGGAACCGGAAGTTCTGATCGAGAAGAGCGGCGGTCTGGGCCGGATCGTGCTGAATCGGCCCAGGGCGATCAACGCCCTCAACCATGCGATGGTGCGGCAGATCGCGGCGGCCTTGGCCGAGTGGTCCGGCGACGACGAGGTGCGCGCGGTGCTGATCACCGGGGCCGGTGAGCGCGGGCTGTGCGCGGGCGGCGACATCGTGTCGATCTACCACGACGCGAAGGAGGGTGGCACCGGGTCGCGGGAGTTCTGGCGCGAGGAGTACATCCTCAACGCGGCCATCGCGAACTACGGCAAGCCGTATGTGGCGATCATGGACGGCATCGTGATGGGCGGTGGGGTCGGGGTGTCGGCGCACGGCAGCGTGCGGGTCGTCACCGAGCGGTCGATGATCGGGATGCCCGAGACCGGGATCGGTTTCGTCCCCGACGTCGGGGGCACCTACCTGCTCGCCCGCACCCCGGGCGAGTTGGGCACGCACATCGCCCTGACCACCGCACGGCTCAGCGCCGGCGACGCGATCGCGTGCGGCTTCGCCGACCACTTCGTCCCGTCCGAGAAGATCGAGCAGTTCATCGAGGCTCTGTCGACCACGTCGGTGGAGGATGCGCTGGCCGCGTTCACCGAACCGGCACCGGTGTCGGAGTTGCTGGCGCAGCAGGGCTGGATCGACGCCGCGTACTCGGCGGATTCCGTCGCCGAGATCGTGTCCCGGCTGCGCGGCAGCGGGGTGCCCGAGGCGGAGAAGGCGGCCGAGCAGGTGCGCTCGAAGTCGCCGACCGCGTGCGCGGTCACGCTGACATCGCTGCGCCGCGCACGGGAGGCGGGCAGTCTCGAGGAAGTCCTCAACGACGAATTCCGGGTGTCCGTCGCCTGCCTGAGCTCACCCGACCTGGTCGAGGGCATCCGGGCGCAGGTCGTGGACAAGGACCGCAACCCGCAGTGGTCGCCCGCCACCATCGACGACGTCGACGAAGCGCAGGTCGACTCGTTCTTCGCACCGCTCGTCGACCTCGAACTCGGCCTCACCCCACCCACCACAACCGGAGGCAACCAGTGACCGACTACGACACCATCCTCCTCGACCGCAAAGGCCGGGTCGGGATCATCACCCTCAACCGCCCGAAAGCGCTCAACGCCTTGAATTCCGAGCTGATGCGCGAGGTCGTGTCGGCGGTGGACGAGTTGGAGAAGGATTCGGAGATCGGCGCCATCCTGATCACCGGTTCCGATCGGGCATTCGCGGCGGGCGCCGACATCAAGGAGATGCAGCCCAAGTCGTACATGGACGTCTACCTCGGCGACTTCTTCACAGCATGGGACCGCCTCGCCGCGGCCCGCAAGCCGACGATCGCCGCCGTCGCCGGGTACGCGCTCGGCGGCGGGTGCGAGCTCGCGATGCTCTGCGACATCCTGATCGCCGCCGACACCGCGAAATTCGGTCAGCCGGAGATCAAGCTCGGCGTCATCCCCGGCATCGGCGGATCACAGCGGCTGACCCGCGCGGTGGGGAAGGCGAAGGCCATGGAACTCTGCCTGACCGGCCGGAACATGGACGCCGAGGAGGCCGAACGTGCCGGGCTGGTATCGCGGATCGTGCCCGCCGCCGACCTGCTCGACGAGGCGCTGCAGACGGCGACCACCATCGCCGAGATGTCCCTTCCCGTCGCGATGATGGCGAAGGAAGCCGTGAACCGCTCCTTCGAGACCACGCTCACCGAGGGCGTCCGGTTCGAGCGCCGGGTGTTCCATTCGACGTTCGCCACCGACGATCAGAAGGAAGGGATGGCGGCGTTCGTCGAGAAGCGTTCGCCCGTCTTCACACACCGCTAGAACCACGAAACCCACTGCCGCCCAGCACCGAAACCCGACGCTGGGCGGCAGTGGTGCCGGCGGGCGCGTCCCATCGGCGCACGGCCTGCGGCAAGTTCGCCACACAGGTGCCAGTGTTGATCACAGTCACCGCTTGTGCGCGTCGATCACGCTGGCACGCGGTCGAGGTCTCATCCGCAGGGCGCCACCCATGTCGGCAACTGAAATGCGCTCCTGATCGGCGACGGCGTCACAGATCGCGTGCCCTTCGGCGCGGTGTAGTTTGTTGCGCTGTTTGTGGTCCACTCGACATCGCAGTCGCCCGCGTGTCCGCGGCAGACCGATGTCAGTCGAGACCTGCGATCCGACGCCACCGCGCATGCGCGGTGGGGGTCCACTCGCCGCGGAGGTCCCGCAGCCGCCGCGCGGCCTTCAGCCCGCGCCAATCGGGTAGCAGCACCTCGGGTAGCCGGGGGTCCATGTACGGCATGCGCCGCAGGGCGTCCGCGAGCTGGAGGTGCGCGAACAGCAGCTCGTCACCCGGTTCGAACGTGCGGGCATCGAAGCGGTCGAGCAGTGCATCGTACTCCTTCTCGGCGGCGTCCAGATCCCATGAGCGGCGGACGAGTTCGTCTTCGGGGATCCCGGGGACGGCGAGCGCCCCGACGAACGAGACCGTGTTGGGAGACAGTCCGAGAGAATCGATGGTTCTCGCCGCTTCCGCGGCGCGGTCGACGTGGGGAGTGACCCAGACGCCGGGCGTCGGATTCCCGAAACCGGCCCACCGCAGCGCGGCGTACAGCTTCTTGCGGGTCGAGCGGTGCGATTCCGGGATCGGCACATTCACGACGAGCCATCGACCGTCCCACTGCGTGGTGTCCACGTCGGTGGAGAACACCCGGAGTTCGCCTTCGGTGAAGAGCCGATGGGCCTTGTCCGTCAACGTCCACAGCGTCTCGCGTCCGTTCCGGTCGGCGGCGATCAGGCCCGCAGAACCCGTTCGGGCGATCGCCTGGCGAGCGGCATGCTCCCCGTACCCGAGCCCTTTGAGGACGTAGAGAAGCGCCGCTGTCCGCACCGGCTGCCCGTACGGTTCGACCAGCTCGCCGAGCACGGTGACTAGGACGGACCGCGCGCTACCGGTCGGCGCCGCCTCCGTATCGGATGTGGACTGCTGGTTCGAGTCGGACGAGTCAGACATGAGTGCCATCGTCGCGCATCGGGACGGCCCGGTGCCACAACACCCCTCCGTGCCGGTCAGTGATCGTCATCGACACCCCAATCCCGGAAGACGGCCTCGGTGTCGGAGCCGGGCGTCCGGGGCGGCGCGTATGTTGCGGCGGCGGTGCTCGCGAAACGCGGCGCTGCGGCCGGCTGACGCTGCCCGAATGCGCTCACGATGGTGTTGCGCGCGGAGATGTGCGGGTGATCCTGCACCTCGGCGAGAGTCAGCACCGGTGTCACACAGGCATCGAGCCTCGCGAACGCCTGCACCCACGTGTCCCGGCTTCGGGTGGCGAATACTTCGGCGAAGGTCTTCCGGAGCGTCGGCCATGCCGACTCGTCGTACTGGTCCGGCAGACCCTCGGGGTCGAGTCCGAGTCCGTCGAGGAGTTGGGCGTAGAACACCGGCTCGACCGCGCCCACCGCGATGTACCGACCGTCGGCGCACTCGTACGTGTCGTAGAAGGGCGCTGCGCCGTCGATGACGTTGGTCCCCCGCCGATCGGACCAGAGCCCGTTCTCGGTGAGGGTCCAGAACATCGTCATGAGCGCACTCACCCCGTCGACCATCGCGACGTCGACCACGTCTCCGACCCCGCTCTGCGCCCGTGCGTACAGGGCGCCGAGGATGCCCATGACGGCGAGCATCGAACCGCCACCCAGGTCGGCGACCAGATTGAGCGGTGCGAGCGGCCGTTCACCCTCCCGGCCGAGGGCATTCAGGGCGCCGCTGAGCGCGAGGTAGTTGATGTCGTGGCCGGCGTAGGGAGCGAGCGGGCCGTCCTGACCCCACCCGGTGATCCTGGCGTACACGAGCCGCGGGTTGCGCTGACGGCAGACGTCGGGACCGATGCCCAGTCGCTCCGCCGCACCCGGCCGGTAGCCCTCGATGAGGACGTCGGCCATGTCGACGAGTGTCAGCACCTTCGCCAGGTCGGCGGGAACCTTGAGGTCCGCGTTCACCGAGCGCCGATTCCGCAGTCCCGCATCCTTGTCCACGGGCAGCAGCTGCGCCACACCGCCGGGACGCTCGACTCGCACGACGTCGGCGCCGAGGTCCGCGAGAAGCATCGCGGCGTGGGGTGACGGGCCGATCCCGGCGAGTTCGACCACCCGCAGTCCATCGAGCACACGTTTCATCGGGAACCTCCGAAAGGCCGGCGCCGTGGTGTTCCCCACGGCTAATGTTTGACAAGTATGGATACTCACTATCAAATAACGTAACATTTCAAATCAGGACGCCGCGGCGCAGTTCGTCAGTCGTCACGGTGTACCGGTCCACGAAGTCGAGAGGCTGGATGTGAACGAACTGGATCCGACCGTCATGTCGTCGCTGCGAGCGACCGCCGATGACCCGGTCACCTATGCGCAAACGTGGAAAGAGAAGAACGGGAAGCACGTGATCGGATCTTTTCCGATGAACTTTCCGTCCGAGATCGTGCACGCGGCCGGCGCGTTGCCGGTGATCGTCCAGGAAAGCCGCACCCCGATCACGGAGGGACGCAACCTGCTTGCCGAGTTCTACTGCGGCTACACACGGAGTGTCGCCGACCAGGCCGCAGTCGGTGAGCTCGACGTCTTCGACGGCTTCGTCGCCGCCGATCACTGCGTGCAACTCCTCGGCGCGGTCGACGTGATCCGCTGGGCACGACCCGAGAAACCCGTGCACTTCGCGCAATTCACCAGCGCGATGGACGATCCGTGGACCAAGCCGCGGGTGGCGGGCCGCATACACGAACTGAGGAGCGAGATCGAAGAGGTCGTCGGTTCGACGATCACGGATGAGTCTCTCGCCGAAAGTATTCGGCTGTTCAACACGAATCGGCGTCTGCTTCGGGAACTCTACGACCTACGCCGCACCGGCCGTGCGCGCATCACCGCGAGCGACATGCAGGTACTGGTGAAGTCGAGCATGGTGATGGACATCGAAGAGCACAACGCCGCCCTGGTCCGTGTTCTCGGTCGGCTCGATCCGACTGCCGACGCGCCCGACGATCTGGTGCGACTGCATCTCTCAGGTCACTTCTGCCACGCCCCCCGCCCGGAGATCCTCGATGTGATCGAGGAATCCGGAGTGCTCGTCGTCGACGACGACCTGTACACGGGCTTCCGGTACATCTCGACCGACGTACCCGAGAACGGCGACCCGCTGGCGGCACTGTCGAAGTGGTACCTGGACCGAAACGACAACGCTCCGTGCCCGACACGGGTCACCGTCGGGGTCGATTGGGACACCTACCTGATCGACTCACTCGAGAAGAGCCGCTCCAACGGTGTTGTCGTCCTGATGGCGAAGTTCTGCGAGCCCCACATGCTCTACTACCCGGAGTTACGCAAGGCGCTCGACGCGCGCGGGATACCTCTGCTGCTCCTCGAGACCGAGCACGAAGGCAACCCCGTCGAGACGCTCCGCACGAAGATCGAGACCTTCGTGGAGCGCATTCGCCGTCTGCCCGCACCCGTTCCGTCCTGAATTCGACGCACCCTCAGAGGAGTTAGCCATGTCGATCGAACAGACCAGCAAGGAAAAGGCCCGCCGGCTGTCGAGCACGCGGGTCGGCGGCAAGATGGTGGCCGACTACTGGGAGAACATCTTCACCGCCAGGGAACGCGGCAAGCACGTCGTCTGGTACAACGGCGCCGCGCTGAACCCGTTGTTCCAGGCCGCCGGCCTGGAGTGGTGCCACGGCGAGGCGTTCGCCGCCCGTTTGGCCGCCCAGCACCTCGAAGGACCCGCCCAGGCGGCCGGCGCCGAGTACGGCTACATCGGTGAGCTGTGTTCCTATGCGCGAACACATCTGGGCTGCGCCGTGCTGACACACCAATCGGCCGCCGAACGAGAGACCGGCGTGGTCGGCATGGTCGACCAGCAGGAACTGGCAAGCAAGCTGCCGGCCCCGGACTTCTTCGTCAACGGCTACGCCGGATGCAGCACCGGCCAGCAGTGGGACGCCATGACGTACCGGGTCTTCGACCGCAAGCTCCCCCTGTTCAACGTCTCGATTCCCATGTTGTGGGGCAACAAACCCGACGCCGGCTACATGCGGGGCGAGGAGTGGAACGAGGTCGGTAAGTACGTCGAGGGTCAGTTGCGCGAGCTGATCGCCTTCCTCGAGTATCAGACCGGACGACCGTTCGACTGGGATGCGCTCAGCGAGAGCATGTCCTATATCAAACGCGCGTCCGAGTTGCGCCTCGAGGGAATGGCACTCTGCAGACAGGCACCCACCCCGGCGACGTACTGGGACTGGGTCGCGAGCATCGCACCGATCAACTTCCTACCCGGCAATCAGGCGCTCGTCGACTACTTCGCCGGTGTGAAGACCGAACTCGAGCAGCGGGTTGCCGACGGGGTCAGCGCCTTGCCGGACGAGCGCTACCGCGTGTATTTCGACGGCATCATGAACTGGAACAAACTCGGCTTCCTCACCCGGAAATTCGCCGAATACGACGTCGCCGTCGTCGCCGGTCGCTACACCCACGAGTCCTTCTGGCAGGAGCCCCAGCTCATCGATGTGGACAACCCCCTCCGGGGCATGGCGCAGCACTACCTGCTCTGCCCCCTGAATCACGGGTTGAAGAACCTGCAGGAATTGTTGCTCCGACGCCTGGACGAGTACGCGATCGACGGGATCGCATTCCACTCGACCCGAACCTGCCGGGCGATGACCAATCCACAGACGATGCTGGCGCGCACGGCCGAAGAGCAGCGCGGAGTCAAGTCGTTCTTCTTCGAGGGCGACGTCGCCGACGCGTCGTTCTACAACGACGAACTGTTCGACAGCCGCCTGGAGGCCATGCTCGAGGCCATCGACGTGCAACGGATGAAGTCCGTGATCTGAATGGGTGAGGTGTCCGGAGAATCGAGAATGACGACTACCGGCGGTTGGTGCGTCATGGGTGTCGACCTCGGATCGACCACCGCGAAAGCTGCCGTCGTCGACGAGAGCGGCGCCCTGATCGGGTCGAGCGTGATCCAGATGGGAGCGGTGAGCCGTGAGGCGGTCGCGCGCGCGATGGACGGTGCGCTGGCCGCGGCGGGTGTCTCGCAGTCCGACATCAGGCGGACCATCAGCACCGGATACGGGCGCAAGCTGGTCCCCGGCACGGACCGCACGTTCACCGAGATCACGTGCCATGCTCGCGGTGCCGCAGCCCTGCACCCGGGTGTGCGCCTGGTGATCGACATCGGCGGGCAGGACAGCAAGGCCATCATCGTCGACGACGACGGCCTCGTGGAACGGTTCGCCATGAACGACAGGTGCGCCAGCGGGACCGGCCGCTTCTTCGACGTACTCGCGCGTGCCCTCGAAGTCGACGTCAGCGCAGTCGGCGAACTCGCCCTCGCCGGCTCCGAGAACCTCGAGATCAGCAGCATGTGTGCCACGTTCGCGGAAACCGAGGTGATTTCACTACTGGCGCAGGGCCGCGACAAGGCCGACATCGCGGCGTCGGTGCACAAGGCCGTCGCGGCGCGCACACTCGGACTGGTGGCGCAGGTGGGTAAGGCAACGCCGACGGTGATGACGGGCGGAGTGGCGAAGAACCCGGCCGCGCGTCTGCACGTGTCGCGCGCGCTGGGGCACCCGGTGGAAGTACTCGACCAGCCACAGATCGCGGGCGCGTACGGTGCCGGACTGCTGGCGCGTGACGACTACGCCGGCGGCAGGGCCTCCCCGACGTCGTCCGACGCCGCGACGGACGAACAATTCCGGGCGAGCAAGTCGGCCGATACGCCCCATTGCCAGGACTGCGACGGCACGCCTGGCCAGTCCCCTCCCGGCACCGGTCAACCGGTGCCGCTCGAACTGCAAAGGAACATCCGATGAGTACAGACACACACGAAGTCTGGGTGCCAGACCTGTCCGAGGCGACCGTCTACATCGTGGGTGGGACCAACGGAGTCGGCCTGCAGGTCGCCCGTCAGTTGGTCCGGGCGGGCACCCAGCGCATCGGTCTGGTCGGCCGCAACACCGAGCGGGGAGAGAAGGCAGCAACGGAGGTCCGATCACTCGCGTCGGGTGTCTGGGCCTTCTTCGCCGCAGGCGATATGAACGACCCGGCGGAAGCCGCGAGGGTGACCGAGGAACTGAGCGCCTCGCTCGGCCCCGCCGACATCCTGATCAACAGCATCGCGAGTGCGTACTCGCCCCAGCTCTTCCACAACACACCACCCGAGGACGTACCGTCCATCCTGCTGCAGCAGGCGCTCGGCCCGATCAACATGTGCCGCGCCGTACTGCCGCAGATGCGGACTAAGCGCGGCGGTGTGATCGTGAACATCGCCTCCGACGCCGCGAAGCATCCGACCCCGGGAGAAACCGTCCTCGGCGCGGCGATGGCCGCCATCGTGATGTTCTCCAAAACCCTTGCCATGGAAGCCAAACGCGACGGTATCCGCGTCAACGCCGTGACGCCGTCGCTCATCCGGGACACGGGCGCCTACGATCGCGTGATGGCCGAGCCGTTCAGCGCGAAGCTCTTCGAGAAGGCCGCCGGGCTGGCGTCGCTGGGGGTCGCCGAACCGGCCGACGTGGCCGACCTCGTGTTGTTCCTGTGCAGCCCGCAGGCCCGCCGGATCACCGGTCAAGTGGTCAGTCCGAACGGCGGCATCTCGGCGGGATGAGTGATCGGTTGTCACCCGCATCTTCCGGACACAAGCCCCTCAACTCCCCAGCACACCGCACAGCCCGAAGGCAGGATTGCATCATGCCCCTCGAAAAGTCTCTTTGGCCGGCGACACCGAGCTCAGGCGTCCGCGACATCACCGTCGGCGACCTGCTGCGAGAGGCCGCGACGGCGGAACCCGACCGCCTCGCCCTCGTCAACGGAACTCCCGATCCGGCCGATCGGCGAGAATGGACGTACCGCCGGCTCCTCGCCGACGTCGAGGGTGCGGCCAGGGCGCTGCTCGCCCACTTCGCACCCGGAGACAGGATCGCGATCTGGGCACCCAACAGTGCCGAGTGGGTGATCCTCCAGCAGGCGATCGCGATGGCCGGGATGGTGGTGGTCGGCGTGAATCCCGCCTACCGCGCCCACGAACTCGAGTACATCCTGCGTCAGTCCCGCGCTGTCGGGCTCTTCTACCGGGAGAGCTATCGCGGCGCGGACCTCACGGCCGTTCTGGCGGAGGTGCGGCCGTCGCTGCCCGCCCTCCGCAAGGTTGTCCCGACCAGCGAATGGCGAGCGTTCGCCGCGGCCGGTGACCCGGCAACGGAGTTCCCTGCCGTCGCACCCACCGCCCCGGTGCAGATTCAGTACACGTCCGGAACCACCGGGTTTCCCAAAGGTGCTCTGCTGCACCACAAAGGCATCGTCAACGAAGCCACCTTCGTGTTCGAGAGAGCAGGAATGGTGGACCACGTCGTCTGCGTGAACGCAATGCCGATGTATCACATCGGAGGCGGCGCTGTGACCGAACTCGGGACGTTCGCCGCGCACGGAACCTACGTGGTCCTGCCCGGCTTCGACGCCGCACTGACACTCGAAATGGTCGAAACCTACCGGGGAACACACTCACTGATGGTTCCGACGATGCTCATCACGCTTCTCGAACATCCGGATCGCCGCACTCGCGACCTGTCGAGTCTGCACACCGTGATGTCCGGTGCTGCCGCGGTTCCCCAGACGCTCGTCGAGCGGGTGATCGAGGAACTTGACTGCCAGTTCACGATCCTGTTCGGGCAGAGCGAGATGCACGGAGTCATCAGCCAGACCCGGGTCACCGACGATCCCGCCGATCAGGCGACGACCGTGGGACAGCCCCTGCCGGAGCTGGAAGTGAAGATCATCGACCCCGTCTCCGGTGAGGTTCTCCCGATCGGCGAGCAGGGTGAAATATGCTGTCGCGGTTACCAGACGATGCTCGGCTACTCCGACATGCCGGACGAAACTGCCGCGACGGTCGACGCCGACGGATGGCTGTACATGGGTGATCTCGCAACGATGGACGAACGAGGCTTTCTGCGCATCACCGGACGCCTGAAGGACATGATCATCCGAGGCGGGCTCAACGTCTACCCGCGTGAGATCGAGGAACTGCTGTTCCAGCACCCGGACGTGGCCGAGGTGGCGATCGTCGGGGTTCCGGACGCCAGATGGGGCGAGCAGATCGGCGCCGTCGTCCGTCCGGCGGACCCCGCCGATCCGCCGGACGCGACCGACTTGAAGGCCTGGTGCCGTGAACGGATCGCCGCTCACAAGACGCCGGCA
The DNA here is from genome assembly GCA_006543605.1 of Rhodococcus sp. WS4. Taxonomy (GTDB): domain Bacteria; phylum Actinomycetota; class Actinomycetes; order Mycobacteriales; family Mycobacteriaceae; genus Rhodococcus_F. The sequence goes on along the minus strand of RRBB01000010.1, from coordinate 27,484 downwards.
CTGTGGTACTTCACCGATGCCTTGCCCATGACACCCACCGGGAAGATACAGAAATTCCGGGTGCAGGAGGACATAGCATCCGGGGTGCTGACCTCCACACATCCCACGGAAGAGCCGGCTTCGGAACAGCTCTCCAGCAGCTGATCGCACCCGACCACTTCCCTTTTCGCGCCCCCGACTGCTGCCCCCCGGCACGTGATCGTCATACGTGTTTACGAACGCGTAACCCTCACCAGCGTCTACTGACATTACTCTCAGTTTCATCGCAATACCGCGATGGGCGCTCGCCCGGGGCAGATCGGAGGACGTGACGGTGACCGAACCAGCTGTGATGGGGGACGCGCCAACCGCTACCGCGACGGAGTTGTCCCTCGTCGTCGCCGACACCACGATGCTGTGCGAGGACATCCGCCAGATCGTGCTGGCACCGACCGACGGGGGAACCCTTCCGTCCTTCACACCCGGCAGCCACGTCGCGGTGACGTGGCTGCCGGGTCACCGCAACTCGTATTCACTGACCGGACCTGCGATCGAGCCCGGCCACTACTCGATCTCGGTGCGACTGGACCGCGCCGGACATGGCGGCTCACAGTGGATACACACCCTGTCCGCGGGTGAGGTTGTGACGGTCTCCCGCCCGCGCAGCGCATTCGCTCCGGTCCCCGATGCTCGACACCATCTCCTGGTCGCCGGCGGTATCGGCGTCACACCGATCCTGTCGCACGTGCGCGCCGCGGTGCAGTGGGGCCGCTCGTTCGAGGTGATCTATTCCTTCCGTGCGGGATTCGGTGCGCACCGGGACGACCTTGCCGAGTTGTGCGGCGACCGGCTGACCACAGTCGAGACACCGGAGGAGTTCTGGGCGCACCTGACCCCTGCCCTCGGTCGCCAACCGATCGGCACCCACCTCTATACGTGCGGTCCCGTGCCGATGATCGACGCCGTCGCCGACGCCGCGACCCGCCTGGGCTGGCCTATCCAGCGGGTGCATTCGGAGCCGTTCTCCTCCGGAATCGCCTCCGGCGGGAAACCGTTCACCGTACGCCTCGGCGGCACCGGCACGACCGTGCCCGTCGGCGCGGACGAGAGTCTGCTCGAAGCGTTGCTCGACAACGGCTTCGACGTGCCGAACCTGTGCCGCCAAGGCGTCTGCGGGGAATGCCGACTACCCGTGCGCGGCGGCCGGATCGATCACCGCGACCTCTACCTCACCGACGAAGAGAAGGCCGCCGGCGACGCCATGATGCCCTGCGTGTCCCGGGCCGCCGGAGCGGAAGTCGAACTCGAACTGTGAACACCTCGGACACCAGGACAGGAGACAGGCCGTGACGTTCATCGACGACTCCGAGACCTCTACCGCGGCAGTGGGAATCACCGCGGCAACCATGGACCTCACCGGGCGGCACTACCAGCTGATCGCGATCGGCCACGACCCGAGGACGACGGCCAGGCTCGACCATTGGACACGGGCACTCGAATCCGCCGGACGCAGCGCGACGGTACACAGGCTCACCGACAGCACTGACGTCGAAAACATCACGCAAGCCGGCACGGTCGGCGACCGCTTCCTCGTCGCCGGTCCCGAACTCGAGGTGATGGAGACGGTTGCCCTCGCCCGTGCCGCGGGCATTCTGCCCTGCGAACTGCTGGTCCATGTCGTTCACACCGATTTCATCAGCGTCTTCTGTGCGCACTGCGAGAGCTCCACCCGATCGGCCGTCGAGCCCGGCGCCACGATCGAATGCTCCGGCTGCGCGCGCCGTGTGGTGGTTCGTCCGCACACGTCCTCCCACCGCGCCACGTACCTCGCCTCGGTGGGGTAGAGCCGACCACCGCTCACCGCGCCTGCGTTACCCGTCACCCACACTCTTTGGAGCACACCATGATCGAGCTACTCGAAAGCGACCTGACCTGTCTTCCGTGGCCGTTCCCGGAAGACGACAAGACGTTCCGCTACGCCGTCAACGTCGAGCCCGCCCCCCGCTACACGCCCACGCCGGCCGGCGGATGGGGTGAGCACATCGTCGATCTCGGCCTCGAATACGTGTCGATGATGCAACTCAAACGCGAGATCCTGCAGCGGGATCCCGGCCGAGTGCAGATCCTTCCCCACATGATGCCGGCCTGCTGGGACGTGATGCTCTACCTCATGCGGCAGCTGTCCGACTCGTACCCGCAGACCATGCAGCTCACCGGCAGCGGTGACAGCTACCACTGGCGTAACACTCTCCTCGGTATCGACCAGCACTTCGTGCTCGGCGATCTCGCGACGCTGCCCGAGGATCCGTTGACGTTCATCGGATGCCAGGTGCCCGACGACATCCTGCTGCTCACCGAGCGACAGGAACAGCTGTGGTTCGACGCGGCCCTCGTCACGTTCGCCGCCGACTGGTCGGTCAAGTTCGACGTCGGCATGAACTTCAACGAGATCCACCGCCCGGTTCCCGGTCTCACCAGCGGTGGAGTCACCGGCCGCGCCCAGCAGTTCATGCGTCGGCTGACCACCGACCACGTCTTCCGACGCGTCAACTGGACGTTCTCCGCTGTCGGCTCCCCGCAACGCGACACCAGTCTCGAAACGCGGCCGCACTGGGAACACGACCTTCCCCGACTCCTCGCGGACGAGGACTACGGCCGCGTGCAGCTGCGGATCGAGTTGGAACACCTCATCCGCCTCCCGCTCACGGGTGCGCTGGTGTTCAACATCCACACGTACCTGGCGCCCCTGTCCGACATCGCCACGATTCCGGTGTGGGCCGAGCAACTGGCAGGCATCGTCACCGAATTGCCCGATGAGATCGCCGCGTACAAGGGCATCGACGGCTATCGACACGATGTGGCGCGGTGGCTGCGCACTCACTCACGCCAGCCGATACCCCGGTAACAGGTACCCCGCGCACTCCCCACATCACAGACCACCCGGTCTGTGTTCTATAGTTCGGCGGTCCGCGGCATCGGGCCGACCGGTTCTGTGGGGAGTGGGGTTGTGGCGCGAAATTCCCGACCGATTCCCGATGCGCTTCCCCCGATGTCGTTCGAGCGGACGGTGCCGCGCAGGTATGTGCATCGCCAGTCCGTCTCCGAGGTCTTCCTCACCGACTGCGTCCCGCTGCCGGGCCCGGATCGGTTCGTCGTCGCCGCGCAGTGGCCCCGCCTGCACGGCTTCTACCGGGCCCGGGGCGGGTGCTACGACACCCTGCTGTTGGCGGAGACGCTCCGGCAGACCGCGATCTACCTGGGACATACGCGCTACCGTGTCCCGCTGCCCAACCGGTTCGTCATGCAGCACCTCCAGGTTTCCGCGGTGCCGGACGCGCTCGAGGTGGGGGATGCGGCTGCCGACGTGATCGTCGAGGTCGCCGTGTCCGGGCACGCCTACCGCGCCGGGGCGCTGTCCGCGTTCCGGGTGGACCTGCGGTTCTGGATCGGCGGGCGGGAGGTCGGCACCGCGACGGGTGACGCGGCCGTGTTCCCGCCGGCCGCGTACTCACGCGCCCGGTGGGGTGCGCGCGGACCGCGACCGGTCGGGGCGCCCTGGTTCCCCGACCCCGTCCGGCCCGGGATGGTCGGCCATCTCGACGACGCGCACGTGGTCCTGGGCCCGCAGGTGGCGGGCAACGAGTGGGAGTTGCGGGTCGACGCCGCGCACCCCGTCCTGTTCGACCATCCGTGCGATCACGTTCCGGGGATGCTGATCCTCGAGGCGCTGCGGCAGGGTGCCCGCGCCCGGCTCGACCTGCCCGACGCGCGCGTCGAATCGCTCGGCGCCACCTTCCACCGGTTCGCCGAACTCGACGAGCGGGCGACGATCCGGCTGGACGTGGTCGACGACGACGCGTCGTCGGTCCGGGGATCGATACGACAGGGCGGCGTGGCGGTCGTTCGGGGAACCGCGGCGCTGGCCGCCACCCTCCCTACCGTGGTGAACGCGTGCCCGCGGGTCTAGTCGGCGTCGACCGGCATCCAGCGCGCCCGGCGGATCCGCGCGATGTCCTGGTGCCGGGCCGTCGGCATGACTCCGGGGAGCAGGAACCCCCACATGTCGTCGACGCGCTGCTCGAGGTCCGTGCGCTGCGTCAGCACCTGGGAGACGGTCTGCACACCGGTGAAGGCGCCGATGACGAACCGCGCGAACCGCGGCGGGTCGATGTCCGCGAGGAGGTCGCCCTCCTCGACGGCCCGCCTCGCGAGCATCTCGCAACTGTTGATCCAGTCGAGATAGGGGTCGGCGGGTCCCTGGTCGTCGGCGCTGAGCTCGAGCGTGATCCGGATACCGGCTCGCACCACGGGATCGTGAATGATCTGCCGGGCCATTTCGTGGCAGAGCATCACGATCTGCTCGATCGCCGACACCTGCTCACGGCCGATCGCCTCGACCGATGCGATGGAGATCCGATGTTGCTCGGCGATGATGAAGCGAGCCAGGTCCTCTTTCGAACGGAAGTGGAAGTACAAGGCCCCCTTCGTGATTCCGGCGTTCTCGACGATGTTGCCGAGCCGGGCTCCTTCGAACCCCGACTTCTCGAACATCTCCGCCGCCCCGCGGACGATCTGCTGTCGGGTCGCCGCAGCACGCGCCTGCTGAACCACGTTCACACCTTTCCCTGCCGCACGAGAGAAGAACGATGACGATGAAAGCACGGAACACGCGCCCAGTGCCCGGAGAGACGGTACCAGCGTCGACCGCAACGGAGAACGGCCGAACACCGTCCACGCCCCTACGTGTCGCGGTCGTGGGCGCTACAGGTTTCGTCGGATCCGCCGTTCTGACGGCGTTGGCGTCGGCGGGGATCCGCTGCATCGGCGTCGCCCGCGGCCCGCTGCGCTCGAACCTCCCGGGCGTGACGTCCGCGCGGGCGGATCTGACCGATCCGGTGAGCCTCGCAGCTGCGCTCGCCGGCGCCGACGTCGTGATCCATGCCGCCTCCTACACAGGTGACGACGCGGCGCAGTGTGTCACCGTCAACGTCGACGGCACCGAGAACCTCCTCGCCGCCGCGGCCCGAAACGGGGTCGGCCAGGTGATCTACGTCAGCACCATCGGCGTCTACGGGTTCGGACCGCACAGCGGAATCAGGGAGTACAAGGTCGTGCCCGAACCTGTCTCGGCGTTGAGCGCGAGCAGGCTGACAGCCGAACAGCGGGTCCTCGCCCGGGGCGGCTCCGTCGTCCGGCCCGGGTTCGTCCACGGACCCGGCGACCGCTGGTTCGTCCCCGGACTGATCCGGATCCTCGGGACGCTGGGAGCCTGGATTGACGAGGGACGATCCCGGGTCTCGATCATCGAGGTGAACGACCTCGCCCGGCTCCTCGCCGACCTCGCCGTGCGGACCACCGCGCAGCCGGGCGCAGTGTTCCACGCCTGCCACCCCGACCCGGTGACCGTCCGTCAACTCGGGCAGGCACTCGCGGACTCGGGCCGGCTTCGGTTGCCGGCCACCAGCCTCACCTTCGACCAAGCCCTGGCTGCCGGAACGCGGCACGGCCTGACCGAACGCCACCTCGACCTGATCGGCCGCGACCACTGGTACGACCCGAGCCGCATCAGGGCCGCCACGGGTACGACCGTCGACCACGGCGCCCTGCACGATTTCCCGTCCCGACCGTAGCCACTGCCGCCCGGCACGGGAGACCACCAGTTCGGTCGAGTTCACCACGAGATCGGGTTGTGAGAACGGAATGTAGTGGTCACTACCGGTCGCGAAGATGTGCGGCGTCGCCGGTGCCAACGCGACGAGGTCGTCCTGCGCCGTCTCGTACACCCGGTTCACGTCCTCGGCGGGAAGGCCGGGCAACGACTGGAGGCCCGCGAACGATTCGGTCTTCGTCAGCACCGCCAGCGGCATCGCGGGTAGCGGGGGCGCGGCCAGAACCTGCGCGACACTGGCGTCCAGGTCGACACGCTCGGACTCGGGGCTCTGCATGGAAGGTATCGGCAGCTGATCGATCGGGGGATTCAACAGTTCGTCGCGGTAGCCGGCCCACTGGGGACCGAACAACGCGGGAACGGTGGGGCTGAACGCGTCGACGAACACGACCCCGCGCACCTGATCGGGATGGGTCTGTGCGTAGAGGCGAACGATCAATCCGCCCAGGGAATGCCCGACCAGGATGTACGGCCCGGGCACCTCCCCTGCGCTCAGAACCGCCGACAATTCCGCGACGAGGTCTTCAGCCGTGCGCGGCTGCGGGACCGGCGAACTGCGGTCGGTCAGCGGAGTTCCCTCGATGTACCGCACGGTGCCCGGCCGGTCGTACGCGCACACCCGATGCGAGGCGGCGACGCCCTCGAACACCGGCGGCCCCGTCGCCGGACCGATCAGGGTCAGCAGGTCGGATTGTGTCCACACATCGGAGGAATCGTGATACCCCGAGATCAGGACCACGGTCGGGTCGCCCTCGCGACTCTCGCCGCTGCACGTCAGATACACACTGCGGCCCCCGCCGATATCCACCGGGCCGGCAACGTCTTGCGCGGCAGCGTCATCCGAGTCCGACGAGCAGGACGACACGACCACCAACACCGCGACGAGCACCCCCACCCACGGCCACCGAGGTCTCCGCACGACCGATCACCTAATCCTGAGCCGGGACTCCTCACGCTCCTCCTGCGCTCAGCCGGGGTCAAGGCTCGCCGCCGCGCTCGAGTTCGAGTCCGTCGCCCGCGGCGCAGTCGTGCTGTCCGGCAGCGGAACGCCCCGTCTTCGTCCGCCGCCCGCGAACGAGGTGTATACCCAGATTGAGGATGATGTCCCCCACCTGACGGAGTGTCGAGATGGCCGTTCTCGCCGAGATCATCGTGGACACCGAAGGCGACAGCCGGGTAGTGGTGCTGTATCCGGTGATGTGGCTGTTCATCGCGGTCTTGGTCACGTTCGTCGTCACCCGGACCATCACCCGTCGAATCCGCGCGAAAACGGGAGAGGCGGACGACGCGGTGGAGCCGGAGGGCGGTCTGATCGGCGACATCACCGTCGGCGGTGTGCACGTCCACCACCAGGTTCTCGGGATTCTCCTCATGACCCTCGCCGGGGTGGCACTCATCGCCACCACCCCGGAGGGCACGGCGCTCAACATCTTCGCGGCGGCGTTCGGGGTCGGCCTCGCGCTCACCTTCGACGAGTTCGCGCTGTGGGTGCACCTCGACGACGTGTACTGGAGCACTGCCGGCAGAAAGTCGGTGGACGCGATCTTCTGCGCGCTGATGATCACCGGTCTGATGATCGGAGGCGCCGAACTCGTGACCGGACGGATCGGCACCACCGAATGGTGGGTGTCGATCGGCTACCTGTTCGTCACGCTCGGCATCTCGGTGATCTGCCTACTGAAAGGCAAGTTCGTCACGGGGATCGTGGGGGTCGTGTTCCAGCCGGTCGCGATCGTCGGCGCGATCCGCCTGGCCAAGCCCGATTCCTGGTGGGCGGTGCGCCGCTACGCAACAAGGCCGCGGCGGATGGAACGCTCCGAGGCACGTTTCGACGAGCGTTACCACGCGCGCTGGAACCGGGCACGCGACTTCGTCGCCGGGCCACCGGACCCCCATCACGCCGGAACTCAGCGTTAGAACTGGTTAGTCTTCGTCGGCCGTCCGCGAGCGTCCCATCATCTCCAGCCCGGCCATCGCCTTCTCGGCGCCCGCCTCGTCCACCTTTTCCATGGCGAAACCCATGTGGATGACGATCCAGTCGCCCGGCTCGAGGCGGACGTCCTCGGGGAGCATCCCGACGTTCACCTTGCGCTGTTCGCCGACGACGTCGACGAGCGCGAGTTGGTTGCCGTAGCCCTCGAGCATGCGCACCACCTGACCGGGAATACCGAGACACACGATTCAGCCCTCCGTCCCGTCCGGTAGCACCGTTGCCGTGGAGCCGGACTCCAGCAGTTGTTGCACGATCTCGAACACCGCGTCGACGGCCGGTCCGACGGCGGCCTCGACCCGCGGCGACAGTCCGATCCCCTCGTCGGTGTTCGCCACCTGGCAGCCGAGCACCACGGTGCGCGGCGGAGTTCCGCCGAGGGCGCGCAGACTCGCGAACACCGCTCCCGGGTCCATGCTGTGCGCGTCGAGCGGTGCCACCGGCCCCGGCTCGGGGCCGACCTCGAACGCTCTCAGTGTGCCGGGCTCACCGCGATCCGGGACGGCATCCACCAGTAGGAGCGCACTCCACCCGTCGAGCAGCTCGTACGCGAGATGCGTTCCGCGGATACCGAAATCGACAGCACGGACACCCGGCGGCAGCGACCTCGCCGCGACACCACGCAGCACTTCGGGTCCGAAACCGTCGTCACCGAAGAAGATGTTGCCCACACCGGCAACCAGCACCCGCCTGTCCACCGTCACGTGCAGTTCACATCTGTCGAATGCGCAGATATCGCCTGATGTCGGGAATCGCGATGACGGCGATCGCAACGCCTGCGACGGCAACCAACGCGAGCGCCGCAGTGGTCATCTCTCCGAGGATCTTCATGGCTGTTCTTCCTTTCCGGTGTCTGCCGATACGGGCTCCACCTCGTCCGGGGCGAAGTACAGATACCGTCCGTACCACTCGTGCAATTCCGAGGCCGGGTCGTCGATCATGACGACGCCGACGTGTGTGCCGCCGTCCACGTCGGCGTGCACGGTCACCACGCGAGCCATTTGTCCGGCGAAGAACAGGTCCTGGGCGTCGGCTCGACGCGACGGGTGGATCCGCACCACGGTGCCCTTCGCCACCCGGACCCCGTTCACGATGACGCCGTCGACGTCGGGTCGCACGGCGGTGTCGGCGTCCGGATCCCACCACGGCACGTCGTCGGTCAGTTCCGGAACGAGCCCCATGTCGGGGAGGCCCGGGTCCTGCAGGTGCGGGTCGGGGAGGTGCGGGTTTCGGAGGACGCCGTGCATCTGGGCGAGGGTGGTCGGCGACATCTGCTCGCAGCGGTCGATGATCTGGGCGGCCAGCGGGTCGGTGGCGCGGGCCTGCCGTTTCTCCTCCTCGGTGAGGGTCATGACCCGGAGGGTGAGGATCTCGTCGATCTCGGTGGCGTCGAACAGGGCACCGTCGCTCTGCTCGGCGATTTCGGGGTGGTCGTACAGGATGATCGGCGACACCAGCACGAGGTCCGTCTCCCCCGGCAGGCCGGCGAGCACGGGATAGCACCGCTCCTGCGCACACGTGCCCGCGGCGTGCTCCGCGTCCGCGGGAAGTTCGAGGAGCGAGACGAATTCGCTGTTCTCGGCCGCCAGGATCAGGTGGGCGCCGATCAGCGACTGCCGGATCGCCGAGTCCTTGCCCCAGACTCCCGCGTCACGCGGTTCGGTGTCCCAGCCGGCGGCGTCCTGCGCGGTGGTCACGTTCTCGACCGACACTTGCAGCCGGTTCAGACCGCCGACGCTTTCGCACGCCACCGTCACGACCGCGTGCGCGGGCCACCGGGTGCGGACGGCGCGGCCGGCGAGCGATCCGTCCTCGCCCCGGAGTTCCTCGATCTCCGTGCCGCCGTCGATCCGGACGTCGAGGCGGCGTTCGCCCGTCCACTCACCGGGGTGCTGGGGACCGAGATCGAATTCGCGCTCCACCGCCTCGTCCCAGCTGAGCCAGCTCGTCCCCGCGACGGTCAGTTCGTCGACGGGAACGAAGTCCGGTGATCCGTCGACCCAGCGTTCGATGCTGCGCACCTGCAGCTGCAGGAATCGCACGGTGACGTTCACCCCCGCACCGTCACTGGGCCGCATCAGCGTCTGGCAGGACATCCGTGGGGCCTCACCGACCCCCGACTCCGCCGCCCCGGGCGGTCCGAGCACCCCGAACTGCCACCGCGACTGATTCTTCGACGAGCTCGCACGGTAGGGGTACAGGAGGTAACCCTCGTAGAGCACCGCGTCGGCCACGGCACGTACTCGCTGCAGGGACGCCGGGGAGATCATGCGATCACCTCCCCGGCTCCCTGCAGCAGGTCTGCGATGGCGACGTCCAGGCCGATCAGCCCGTGTGCCGCCTTGTACCGCGCCAGCGCGGCGAGGGTGTCGTGGTCGAGGCGCACCCACCCCGTATTTGGGTAGTGCGCCTGGACGAGTTGGCGCCACACCGCGACCGGCAGATCGAACGTCGATTCCCGGTCCCACGGGATCCGCTCCACCCCGAATCCCGCGACTCCCCGGGTGAACACGGTTCCGCTGAACAGGAACACCAGCGGAACCGTCGACCCGACCTCGTCCAGGGCGTGCAGGTACTTCGAGGCCGTCACCTCGAAGTCGTACGTACACGGCAGCGGCAACTCGAGCACGCTCGACTCCGTGAACCCCTGGGCCACCGTGCTGGTCTGCATCCACTGGAAGGGTTTGAGCGTCGACGTCCACCGCTCACGGGGACCGAACAGGTCGAGGAGCCCCTCCCCTTCACCGTCCGTGTACCGGCGGCGTTGGGGGTCGATGCGCACCTGGCACCGGACGGCCATCGCGTGCACCACGGCACCCGTCGACTCCGTCACCGCCACGCGCGCAGTGAGATTCGGCGCAACCGCGAACGGCTCCGGGAACACGTCCTCCACGTGGAACGACAACTCGGTCACGTCGGCTCCTTCGCGACGCGACTACGCGCACGCACCGTCTCGAAGAACGTGTCGATGACCCGGCGCGCGTCCTGGCCGCCGTCGAATCCCCGCCACACCTGCCGCAATTCACCCACGAGCTGGTAGCAGGCATCGATGGGGACCAGATAGCATTCGGGGTCACCCTCACCGTGCTCCGGGACCCGCAGTAGCAGGGCTTCCGTGTCGGCGGCGAGCTGCCCGAGTGCCGGGTTGGCGGCGAGCACCCCGTCCCAGGCGTCGAGCGGAAGCTCCGATTCGGTGGCCCCGGCCGGTCCGGGATAGAACGCGACGGTCTTGGCCAGCAACGAGTTCCGGAACACGAACGCGAGCCCGACGGGAATCTCCAATTCGTCCCAGCGTCCCGGTGCGAGTTCGAAACGGGGAAACGACAGGTAGCGTTCCGGGACGGCCCGGAAGCGCAGTTCGGCGCTTTCGTCGGTGAACAGCAGATAGCACCCGCGGCACACACACATGAGTTGCCGGTCCTGCACGTTCACCACATGCTGGTGCGCGGCGGCGATCGGTTCGGCGCACATGTCGCACCGTTCCCCGACCACCGGTTTCGGCCGCTCCGACGCGATGCGCTGCAGAATCCGCAGCCCGTTGCCCGACGTGCTCATCACGCCACCTCCGCGGCGGGTACCGCGACGGAGACGACGCCCTCACGCACGAGCACCGGAAGAGGGGCCAGCGTTTCGGCGTCGGCGTCGCCGTCCAGGCGCAGGCCCGCCCGGCGAGGGTCGAAGTGCGCCCGGCACGACGGACAGCGCAGCACCGCGTCGCCGACCTGCCCGCCCGCCTTTCGCTGCAGGGTGGCGCCGGCCAGCGAATTGGTGCAGGCGGCGCACCGGTCCCGGTAGGCGAACAGCTGCTCCCCGATCCGGCACACCAGGATCGGCAGCCCGGCCACCGAGAATCCGGCGACCTCGCCCGGCGTGAGTTCCTCGAGTTCGGGCACCGACACCCATGTCCCGGTAGCGCTCGCCCCGTCCGTTCCGTCCGAATGTACATGGGAGAATAGCGATTCCGCCGCGATCAGCCCGGATCCGGCGGCGGGTGTCGCACCCACCACCTCGATGTCCACGGTTTCCGGGGCCGCGGCGAGGACCGCGTCCTTGACGGCGAGTTCCAACGTCACCGCCGACGACGGGCAGCTCTGACAACTTCCGGTCAGCCGCAGCCGCACCACCCCGTCCACCACGCCGAGCAGTTCGACGTCACCGCCGTGGGAGCCCAGGTAGGGGCGGACACTGTCGAGCGCGGTGGCCACCCGCGTCTCGACGCCGTGCGGGTGGAGCCCGTTGACCAGCAGCAGGCTGGCCACGAGTTCGTCGGCGGCCAGCCTGTCGACGAGGTCGTCGTCGCGGTCGCCGATGATCTCGAGGACCCGCTGCAACCCGGCCCCGTACAGTTCGACGACCTCCCGAACCAGTTGTTCCGCGCGCTCACGTGCCACCGACCCGCCTGTCGAACTCGCGTCCAACAGGCTGTCGATTCGCTCGCCGGCTGTGCGCCACCGATCGGGGGCTTCCTCTACTGCGTCACTCCCCCACGTCTCCGATCCAGCACTTTCCATGCGTCCCTCGTCACTCGCCGGTCACGGACTGGGTGGGCGAATGCAGCTTCTCCAGTGTCTTTCCCTCACCGAGGTACATGTGCACGCCACACGGCAGGCAGGGATCGAAACTGCGGACGGTCCGCATGATGTCGATGCCCTTGAAGTGCTCCCGGTCGTTCTCCTCGAAGATCGGCTGACCCTGCACCGCGTCCTCGTACGGCCCCGGTGTCCCGAAGGTGTCACGCGGGTTCGCGTTCCACGGTGTCGGCGGGTACGGGTGGTAGTTCGCGATCTTGCCGTCGCGAATCACCATGTGGTGCGACAGGACTCCGCGCACCGCCTCCGTGAAGCCGCAGCCGATGCCCTCGTCGGGAACCTCGAACTTCTCCCACGTCTTCGTGTGCCCGGCCCGGATCTCGGCGAGCGCCTTCTCCGCGAAGTGCAGTGCACACGCCGCCGCGTAGGCCTGGAAGTAGGTGCGCGCCCGGTCCCGCTCGATCGTGTTGCTGCCGTACTGCGGGATCTTCCATTCGAACTCGACCGGCCCCTTCAGGGCGGTCTTCGGCAGGTTGATCTTCACGCTGTGCCCGGTCGACTGCACGTACCCGATGTCGACGAGCCCCGCGAGGGCGGTGCTCCACAGCCGCGCCAGCGGCCCGCCGCCGGTGTCCAGCGCGAGGTGGTCGGTGCCGTCGAACCACCGCGGCGACATCACCCAGCTGTACTTGTCCTCCATGTCGCGCTTCTGCGGGTGCGGGTTGGTGTGCTGGTTCCACGGATGCCGGCGATCGATCGGGTTTCCCAGCGGATCGTTCTTCACGAACATTTCCTGATCGGTCCAGTCGTCGTAATACGAACTGCCCAGAAGGATTCGGATACCGAGGTTGATGTCGACGAGGGACGTCGTGATCAGTTTGCCGTCCACCACGATGCCGGGTGTCACGAACATGGCCCGGCCCCACTTCTCCATGTCCTTGTAGGAGAAGTTGCACACCGCCGGATCCTGGAACGACCCCCAGCAACCGAGGAGGGTGCGGCGCAGGCCGACCTTCTCGTATCCGGGCATCGCCTCGTAGAAGAAGTCGAACAGGTCGTCGTGCATGGGCACGACCTTCTTCATGAACTCCACGTACCGCATCAGACGCGTCGTGTAGTCGGTCATCAACTGGATCGTCGCCACCGTGCCGACCCCACCCGGATACAGGGTGGACGGGTGCACGTGCCGACCTTCCATGAGACAGAACATCTCTCGCGTCCACCGGCTGACCTGCAGCGCCTCGCGATAGAACTCACCGGTGAACGGGTTGAGCGAGCGCATGATGTCGGCGATGGTCTTGTAGCCGTGCTCGCCCGCATGCGGCGCCTCGGTCTTCTCCGCCTGCGCCAGCACCCCGGGATTGGTCTCGGAGACCATCTTCTCGCAGAAGTCCACGCCGACGAGGTTCTCCTGAAAAATGTTGTGGTCGAACATGTATTCCGCGGCCTCGCCGAGGTTGACGATCCACTCAGCGATGTGCGGGGGCTGCACACCGTACGCCATGTTCTGGGTGTAACACGAACACGTCGCATGGTTGTCACCACAGATACCGCAGATACGGCTCGTGATGAAATGGGCGTCGCGGGGATCCTTACCCTTCATGAAGATCGAATAGCCGCGGAAGATCGACGAGGTGCTGTGGCACTCCACGACTTCCTTCTGCTTGAAGTCGATCTTCGTGTAGATACCCAGGCTGCCCACGATGCGCGTGATCGGATCCCACGCCATCTCGACCAGGCCGTCGGATTCCGACTTGTGCGAAGGTTCCGGAATGATCGTTGTCATCGACGTACCTCTCAGTGTTCGAGGCCGGCGGACTACCGCCCGAGCCCCCGAGCGGGACTACCAGGTGCGTGTGGCGCCCGTGGTCAGTTTCGTACCGCGACTGCGCCAGTGCGGTTCCTGGTCCAACGTGTGCTTGGTGATCTTGCGCAGGCTCCGGATAGCCGACCCGTACAACCCGGATGCGACCGTGGACAGCTTGCCACCCGGCGGCTCGTCCATGAACGGCATGAACTTGTCCGGGAAGCCCGGCATCGTGCACCCGATGCAGATACCGCCCACATTCGGGCACCCACCGACACCGTTGATCCAGCCCCGCTTCGGGACGTTGCACTTGACGACGGGACCCCAGCACCCCAGCTTCACGATGCATTTCGGCGAACCGTACTCGGTCGCGAAATCGCCCTGCTCGTAGTAGCCGGCGCGGTCGCAGCCCTCGTGCACCGTGGCCCCGAACAACCACTGCGGACGCAATGCGTCGTCGAGCGGAATCATCGGCGCCTGATCGGTGGCCATGTACAGGAGATACGTCAGCGTCTCCGACAGATTGTCCGGCTGGATCGGGCATCCGGGAACGCAGACGATCGGGATGCCGGCCTTCGACTTCCAGTCCCAGCCGAGATAATCGGGAACACCCATCGCACCGGTCGGATTACCGGCCATCGCGTGGATACCGCCGTACGTGGCGCACGTCCCCGCCGCGACGATCGCCGTCGCCTTCGGAGCGAGACGATCGAGCCATTCGCTCGTCGTCACCGGCTGGCCCGTCTCGGGATTGTTGCCGAAACCGCACCAGTAACCCTCGTCGTGCAGTTGCTCGTTGGGGATGGAGCCCTCCACCACCAGGACGAAGGGTTCGAGCTCGCCGCGGTCCGCCTTCCAGAACCACTCCAGGAAGTCGTCGGCGCCGCCCTCCGGGCCGTTCTCGAAGTCGATCAGCGGCCAGTGCACGGCCACTTTGGGTAGGCCCGGCAGGGCCCCCAGGGCAATCTCCTCGACGCTGGGCTGCGTCGCCGCGGTCAAGGCCACCGAATCGCCGTCGCAACTGAGTCCCGCATTGATCCACAGCACGTGAATCAGGGTGTCCTCGGCGTTGATTGCTTCCTGTGTCGGCATAGCAGGTCGCTTTCCGGAGTGAACACAACTCCTGTCGCCACCGGAGTCGACCGTCGGCCCACCTGTGTGGCGCTGATATTTATTTAGCTCCGCCGCCGAGCGGATGTCAACGGTCCCCGGCGCGTCGTGACGCGCGCGGCCGGCTGGTCGTGTAGGGGCCTCATTGCGTCGCGATCCAGTCGTACCACTGCTGAATGCCCTGACCGGTGGTCGCCGACAGCGTGATCATCTGCAGGTCGGGGTTCACCGACCGGGCATACTTCCCGCAGAGGTCGACGTCGAAGTCCACGTACGGCAACAGGTCCGCCTTGTTCACGATCACCAGGTTCGCCGCCGCGAACATGTGCGGATACTTGAGCGGCTTGTCCGTCCCCTCGGTCACCGAGATCACCACCACCCTGCTCTTCTCACCGAGGTCGAACAGTGCGGGACAGACCAGATTGCCCACGTTCTCGATGAACAGCAGCGAGTCCGGTTCGGGGTCGAGGGCGGTCAGCGCGTCCCGCATCATCTCCGCGTCGAGGTGACAACCGGCGCCCGTGTTCACTTGCACCACAGCACAACCCGTCGCCTTGATGCGATTCGCGTCGAGCATCGTCTCCTGGTCGCCTTCGACCACCGAGACCCGTCGCTGCCCGCCGATGTCGGCGATCGTCCGTTCGAGCAGCGTCGTCTTCCCCGAACCCGGCGAGCTCATCACATTGAGCGCGAGCACCCCGCGTCCCGCCAGCCATCCGCGGTTGCGTTCCGCCGTGACGTCGTTCTTCGCCAGCACCTTCTGCTCGAGCGTGACCGTCTCGGTGGTGTGCTCGTGCTCGTGCGTGTGAGGGTGCTCGTGGTCGTGCGGGTGGTCGTGGTGGTGGTCGTGGTCGTGGTCGTGGTCGTGGGGCACCGTGATCCTGGTCCCGGTCTCGTCTCCGCATCCACAGGTGGCACACATATGCGTCAACTCACTTCCATCGAGAGGATTCGTAGTTCCCGCCCCGACGTGACCTCCACGTCCGCACTTCCGCACGGGCACAGCAACACCAGGTCGGTGAGCGCGAAGTCGTCACCGCACTCTCGGCAGTGCGCGCCGCCCGGGGTGTGGTCGATGTCGAGGCGGGCTCCGTGCGCGACGGTCCCTTCGGTGACCAGCTCGAAACAGAACTGCATCGAATCGGCGACCACGGCTGTCAACGCACCCACCTGCACACGCACACTGTGGACCGTCCGTCCCGCGGCGGTTTCGCAGACGGCGTCGACGACGCTCTGGGTGATTGCCAACTCGTGCATCACGGCCCCGTTCAGGACTCGTCACCTGTCGATTCGAGCGTAGCGCTTCGCGCCTGTGAGTACTTGTTAACCGCGGGCGGTTAGTAAGTACTCACAGCGGACGTACGCTGAGGATTTCCGCCATCCACTTCAGGGAGGGCGCATGGACGCCTGGAACATCCGCGACTTCGAACCCGAGGATCTCGAGGCCGTCGTGCGCATGGACAGCAGTTCCACCACCACGGACCAACCACCCCTGTTCGCGCTGTCGGACGTGGTCGGGAGCCTGCTGAACCGTCATCCGGCCGTCGTCGCGGTGAAGGACGGGAGCATCGTGGGTACGGCGGTCAGTCGCGTCGACGAAGACCGTGCCTGGGTCATGCGCATCTCCCTCGACCCCGAATGGCGAGGAAGAGGGCTCGGCAGCGAATTGCTGTCGCAGCTCGAGCACCGGCTCCTGGCCAGGGGAGTGCGGCGGGTGACGGCCCTCCTCCCCGACGGCGAGACCGGTGCCACCGCTCTGACCAATTCCGGATTCGCGGCCCGCACCGGAGTCACGTACTACGAGAAACTGGAGACGGTCTCGCCCCGCACCGCCGGGGTCCTGGCGACGCTCGGCGGTGCGGTGCCGCCCGCCGGACTGTGGAAGCAGGTGGCCGGCATGACCCGGGAGAAGTCGCTGATCGAACGCAAGATCGTGCTCCCGCTGTCGAGGCCGTCTCTGGCGGCCGACCACGGAGTCGCAGCACCCCGCGCCGTGGTGCTGTTCGGGCCGCCCGGCACCGGGAAGACGACTTTCGCGCGTGCCATCGCCAGCCGGCTCGGCTGGCCGTTCGTCGAACTGTTCCCGTCACGGCTCGCATCGAGCGACAACGGTCTGGCCGCCGGCCTCGGAGAGGCGTTCACGTCGATGGACGAACTCGAGCACGTCGTCGTGTTCATCGACGAGGTCGAGGAGGTGGCAGCACGTCGCCGGCCCGGATCGCAGTCCGTCGGGGTCGTGAACGAACTGCTGAAGTCGATCGTCAACTTCCGCGAACGCGGCGGACGCCTACTGGTGTGCGCCACCAATTCTGTTCGCGCACTGGATGATGCGTTCCTGCGCCACGGACGTTTCGACTACGTGCTGCCGATCGGGGCCCCCGACGCGGAGGCCCGGTACTCCCTGTGGGAGCGGTATCTCGGCAACGAACAGGTCGACGTGTCTGCCCTCGTCGCCGCGACCGAGGGCTACACCCCCGCCGATGTCGCGCATGCGGCACGGACCGTCGCGCAGGCGACCTTCGAGTGCAGCGTCGATTCGGGCGGACGCTGCCATGCCGGCACCCAGGACTACCTCGACGTGATCGGCACGGTGCGTCCCACTCTCACCTCCGAGATGATGCAGGCGTTCACCGAGGACATCGCCGGTCACGCCCGCACCTGAGCCTGTGAGTACTTGTCAACCGCGGACGGTTAACAAGTACTCACAGGCGTTCGATGATGGTGGCGTTGGCGGTGCCGCCGCCCTCGCAGATGGTCTGCAGACCGTAGCGGCCCCCGGTGCGCTCGAGTTCGTTGAGGAGCGTCGCCATCAACTTGGTGCCGGTCGCGCCGAGCGGGTGACCGAGGGCGATGGCGCCGCCGTTGACGTTGACCTTCGCCGGGTCGGCGCCGATCTCCTTGATCCACGCGAGGACCACCGGCGCGAACGCCTCGTTGATCTCGACCAGGTCGATGTCGTCGATGCTGAGGCCCGTCTTCTCCAGCGCGTAGCGCGTGGCCGGGATCGGGGCGCTGAGCATGAAGATCGGGTCGGCGCCGCGGGCACTGAGGTGGTGGATGCGAGCGCGGGGCGTCAGTCCGTACCTCTCGACCGCGTCCGGTGAGGCCAGCAGCACCGCGCTCGCGCCGTCGGAGATCTGGCTCGCGACCGCCGCCGTGAGACGCCCACCCTCGGTGAGGGTCTTCAGTGCGGCCATCTTCTCGAGGCTGGTCTCGCGGGGACCCTCGTCCGTCGTCACGTCACCGAACGGGACGATCTCGCGGTAGAAGCGTCCCTCGGCGATGGCCGTCCTCGCCCGCTCGTGGCTCTGCAGGGCCCAGCGTTCGAGTTCCTCGCGGCTGATGTCCCACTTGTCCGCGATCAGTTCGGCGCCGTTGAACTGCGACACCTCCTGGTCGCCGTAGCGTTCCGTCCAGCCCATCGACCCGCCGAACGGGGTGTCGAATCCGTACTGCTGACCGACCACCATCGCCGCCGCGATCGGGATCTGGCTCATGTTCTGCACACCGCCGGCGAAGATCAGGTCGGCGGTGCCGCTCAGGATCGCCTGCGCCCCGAAGTGCACGGCCTGCTGACTCGACCCGCACTGCCGGTCGACGGTGACACCGGGGACCTCCTCCGGGTAGCCGGCGGCGAGCCACGCGGTGCGGGCGATGTTGCCGGCCTGCCCGCCGATCGCGTCGACACAACCGAAGACGACGTCGTCGACACCGGCCGGGTCGATGCCCGTGCGCTCGACGATCGCCTTGATGACGTGCGCACCCAGGTCGGCGGGGTGCACGCCGGACAGGCCACCGTTCTTCTTCCCGATCGGGGTGCGAACGGCATCGATGATGTAGGCCTCGGTCATGTGAAACTCCTAGTCAGTTGTGGGGACTCGCAAGTCCGTCCAGGACGATCGAGAGGTACTGCTTGGCCACGGTGTCGACCGTGACCGAGCCTCCGGGCCGGTACCAGCGGACGGCGACCCAGGCGGTGTCGCGGAGGAACCGGAAGGCGAGTTCGACGTCGATGTCGGCCCGGAAGGTGCCGTCCTTCACACCCGCCTCGAGCACACCCATCCACAGCTCGCGGAACTCGGTGTTCAGCTCGGACAGGTACGCGAACCGCTCGTTGGCGACGAGGTGCTTCACCTCGTCCTGATAGATCGCGACCGCCGAATGCGACGCGTCGATCGCCTCGTACGACGTGGTGACCAGCGCTTCGAGGGTCGCGCGACAGTCGAGCCCGGACGCGACGATCTCGCGGTACTTGCCGAACAGGTCGTCGAGGAAGCCCCGTAGGATCTCGTCGACCATCGATTCCTTGGAATCGAAGTGGTGGTACAGGCTGCCCGACAGGATGCCTGCGGCGTCGGCGATGTCGCGGACGGTGGTGGCCCGCAGGCCGCGTTCCGCGAACAGGGTGGCCGCGATGTCGAGGAGTTCGGCCCTGCGTCCGGACTTGTTTGCCGAATCGTCGGTGCCGTGGGGTGGAGTCATCGTGCCATCCTATCAACCAAGCGCTTGTTAGGGCCTTCGGCCCTGTGCGTGGTTAAGGAGTCCAGACACTCGTCAACCACGCACGGGCGGCGGAGCCGCCTACGCCCTCTGCGACGAGATCGACACGACCTCGCCGGTGAGGTAGGTGGTGTAGTCGCTGGCGAGCATGGCGATGGTGGCGGCGATCTCCCACACCTCGGCGGCGCGGCCGAACGCCTCGTCGGACGCCAGCTTGTCGAGGAGTTCCTCGCTGGTCACCTTCGCGAGGAAGGCGTGCCGCGCGATGGACGGCGCGACGGCGTTGATCCGGACGCCGTACTCGGCGGCCTCGATCGCGCTGCACCGGGTCAGCGCCATGACTCCAGCCTTCGCCGCCGCGTAGTGGGCCTGCGAGTGCTGCGCCCGCCACCCGAGGACGGACGCGTTGTTGACGAGCACCCCGTTGTGCTCCACCCCCTTGAAGTAGCGCAGTGCGGCGCGGGTGGCCCGGAACGTTCCGTTCAGCGTGATGTCGAGGACGCGGTCCCACTCCTCGTCCGTCATGTCGACGAGCGGGGTCTCGCCGCCGAGTCCGGCGTTGTTGACGAGCACGTCGATCCTGCCCAGCGCGCCGGCGGCCCCGGAGATCAAAGCGTCCACCTGTTCCGTACTGGACACGTCACACGTCAGCGCCTCGACCGCCTGCCCGGGGAACTCGGCGGCCAGTTTCTCCTTGGTCTCGAGCAGGCGACGTTCGTGCCAGTCGGACACGAGCACGTCGGCGCCCTCGAGCAGGGCACGTCGAGCGGACGCGAATCCGATGCCGGTGCCGGCCGCCGCGGTGACGACGACCTTCTTGCCTTTCAGCAGGTCGTGGCCCGGGGTCTCGACGGGCGCGGTGGCGAGCGGAGTAGTAGTCATGAACGGGCCTCTCGGGGAAGTCCGAGCACGCGCTCGGAGATGATGTTGCGCTGGATCTCGTTGGATCCGCCGTAGATCGTGTCGGCGCGGGTGAAGAGGAACAGCCGCTGCCATTCGCCCAGTTCGAGATGTTCGGGGTCCGTGATGTCGGACGACGGCCCGACCGGGGCGAGCAGCGACGCCGCGCCCTGCACCTCCATGGCGAGCTGTCCGAGGTCGCGGTGCCAGTTGGCCCACAACAGTTTCGCGACGGACGCCTCCGAACCGGACGTCCCGGCGTCGACCGCTTCGAGGGTGCGCAGCGCGTGCGCCCGCATCACTCGCAGTCCCACCCAGGCGCGGGCGATCTTCTCGCGGATGTTCGGATCGGCCGCTGCGTCGTTGGCTTTCGCGAGGTCGACGACGCCCTGCAGTTCGCGGGCGAAACCGATCTGCTGCCCGAGCGTGGACACGCCGCGCTCGAAGGTGAGCAGTCCCATCGCGACCCGCCAGCCGTCGCCGGGTTCCCCGACCACCAGATCCGCGTCGGTGACGGCGTCGTCGAAGAACACCTCGTTGAACTCGGACGTGCCGGTGAGTTGCTGGATGGGCCGGACGGTGACGCCGGGCTGGTCGAGCGGGACGAGCAGGAAGCTCAGGCCCCGGTGCCGCTTCGAGCCCGGCTCGGTGCGGCAGAGCACGAACGCCCACTGCGCGACGTGCGCGAGCGACGTCCATACCTTCTGCCCGTTGATCACCCATTTGTCGCCGTCCCGGCGCGCGGTGGTCGAGACGTTCGCGAGGTCGGAACCGGCGCCCGGCTCGGAGTAGCCCTGCGCCCACAGTTCCGTCACGGTATTGATTCCGGGCAGGAAGCGACGCTTCTGTTCCTCGGTGCCGAACGCGATGAGCGTCGGACCGAGCAGTTCCTCGCCGACGTGACTGACCCGGGCCGGCGCGCCCGACTCGGCGTACTCCTGATGGAACACCACCTGCTGGGCGAGCGTGGCTCCGCGTCCGCCGTGCTCCTTCGGCCAGCCGAGGCAGGTCCATCCCGCGGCGGCGAGGTGACGGTCCCAGGCGAGGCGTTCTTCGAAGAACTCGTGCTCGCTGCCGGGTCCGCCCTTGCCTTTGAGTCGCGCGAAGTCCCCGGTCAGGTTGTCTGCCAGCCAGGTCCTGACGGTCTGCGCAAAGTCGTCGTCGGTGATCAGCCCGTCCGGGCTCTCGCTCTGGTCCACGTCTGTAAGATAACCTACCAAGCACTTGCTAGGTAGGTAGGGAGCCCAGTGACCGAACAACCGACAACCACCCCGTCCGCCCTGAAACGGGCCGCACGTGAATTCGGCGAGCTCACAGCCGTGGCGGACG
Source organism: Rhodococcus sp. WS4 (assembly GCA_006543605.1). Lineage (GTDB taxonomy): Bacteria > Actinomycetota > Actinomycetes > Mycobacteriales > Mycobacteriaceae > Rhodococcus_F. The sequence continues at coordinate 5,672 of RRBB01000010.1, read as the reverse complement.
GCGACGTCCGTCTGACCTTCACACAACTTCACGACCGTGTCCGCGATTTCGCCGCCGCACTCTGTTCCCAGGGTGTGCAGCCGGGTGCGCACGTCGCCGTCTGGTCGCCCAACACATACCACTGGGTCGTCGCGGCACTGGGCATTCACTACGCCGGCGCGACGCTGGTGCCGATCAACACCCGCTACACACCGACCGAGGCGGTCGACCTGCTCGAGCGCACCAAGGCCACCGCGCTGGTGGTCGCGGGCATGTTCCTCGGCGCCGACCGCTACGCCGCACTGCGGGATGCGTCGAGCACCCTCGATGTGCCGACCGTCGTCCGCGTTCCCGTCGACGGCGGCGACGTCGAAACACCGGGCGTGTACGACTTCGACGACTTCCTCGCCCTCGCCGACGAGGAGACCCGGGCCGAGGCGGACGCCCGCGCCGACGCCGTCTCACCCGACGACGTCTCGGACGTCATGTTCACCTCGGGCACCACGGGACGCAGCAAGGGCGTGATGTCGGCGCACCGGCAGACGGTCGGCATCGCCCGGGCGTGGGGTGAGTGCGCGGAGGTGACCGACGAGGACAACTACCTCATCATCAATCCCTTCTTCCACACGTTCGGATACAAGGCCGGTTTCCTGGTCTGCCTCCTGAACGGCGCGACCGTGGTGCCGATGGCGGTGTTCGACGTCCCCAAGGTGATGGCGACGGTGCACGACGAGCAGATCACCGTGCTGCCCGGCGCCCCGACCATCTTCCAGTCGATCCTCGATCACCCCGACCGCCCGAAGTACGACCTGTCCAGCCTGCGGGTCGCCGTCACCGGCGCGGCAGCGGTCCCGGTGGCGCTCGTCGAACGCATGCAGTCGGAACTGAGTTTCGATGCCGTCCTCACCGCCTACGGCCAGACCGAGGCGGTGGTGGTCACCATGTGCCGCACCGACGACGACCCGGTGACCGTCTCCACGACGTCGGGCCGCGCGATCCCCGGCATGGAGGTCCGGATCGGCGACCAGGGCGAGATCCTCGTCCGTGGCGAGAACGTGATGCTCGGCTACCTCGACGATCCGGAGGCCACCGCCAAAACCGTCGACGCGGACGGCTGGCTCCACACCGGCGACGTCGGCACCCTCGACGACCGCGGGTACGTCGACATCACCGACCGCCTCAAGGACATGTACATCTCCGGCGGGTTCAACGTGTATCCCGCTGAGGTGGAGAACGCTCTTGCCCGACTCGACGGCGTCGCCGAGTCTGCAGTCATCGGTGTGCCCGACGAGCGGATGGGCGAGGTCGGGCGCGCCTACATCGTGACCAAGGCCGCGGTCACCGAGGACGAGGTGATCGCGTACTGCAAGGAGCACCTCGCCAACTTCAAGGTGCCCCGATCGGTGCGCTTCGTCGACTCCCTCCCCCGGAATCCCTCCGGGAAGGTCATGAAAAACGTTCTGCGTGAGGAGAAGAAATGACGGTTCCGGACGAGGGTGACGTCGTCACCTACGAGGTGCGCGACGGCGTGGCATTCGTGACGCTCAACCGCCCCGACTACCGCAACGCCCAGAACTCGGTGATGACGTATGCCCTCGACGCCGCGTTCGAGCGGGCGGTCGAGGACGACGACGTGAAGGTGATCGTCCTCGCCGGCAACGGCAAGCATTTCAGCGCCGGGCACGACATCGGGACCCCCGGCCGCGACCATCACGTGCAGTACGACAACAAGGCCGTGATGTGGTGGGACCACGTCGACAAGCCGGGCGGCGACCAGCGGTTCGCCCGCGAGATGGAGGTGTACCTCGGGATGTGCCGCCGCTGGCGGGAGATCCCGAAGCCGACCATCGCGATGGTGCAGGGCGCCTGCATCGCCGGCGGCCTGATGTTGGCGTGGGTGTGCGACCTGATCGTGGCGTCGGACGACGCGTTCTTCTCCGATCCGGTCGTACGTATGGGCATTCCTGGTGTCGAGTACTTCGCGCACCCGTGGATGCTCGGACCGCGGTTCGCGAAGGAAATCCTGTACACCGGTGACCGTTTCACGGCTCAGCGCGCCTACGAGGTGGGCATGGTCAACCGCGTCGTGCCCCGCGAGGACCTGGAGAAGGAAACACTCGCGATCGCCGGCCGGATCTCGGCGATGCCGCGGTTCGGTCTCGCGCTCACCAAGAAGGCCGTCAACCAGTGCGAGGACCAGATGGGCATGCGGAACGGCATGGACTCCGTCTTCGGACTGCACCACTTCGCCCACGCGCACAACGCCGAGATCGACACCGATCCGCTCGGCGGCATGAACGCCAAGTCGATGGCGGAGAGCGCACGTAACTCGGAGAACGGGGCCAAGTAAGTGGATCTGGAGTACGACGACGCCACTCTCGCGTTCCGCGACGAGGTACGAGCGTTCCTGAAGGACAACGTGCCGGCCGAGCCGCTGCCGTCGATGGATACCGCGGAGGGTTTCGAGGCGCACCGCGAGTGGGAACGCACTCTCGCGGACGCCCGGTTGTCGGTGGTGTCGTGGCCGGAGGAACTGGGCGGACGGGACGCGTCGCTGCTGGAATGGGTGGTGTTCGAGGAGGAGTACTACCGCTCCGGCGCACCCGGACGCGTCAGTCAGAACGGCATCTTCCTGTTGGCGCCCACACTGTTCGAGCACGCCAACCGCGAACAGTTGGCGCGCATCATGCCGCGGATGGCCCGCGCCGACGACATCTGGGCGCAGGCGTGGTCGGAGCCGGAGTCGGGGAGCGACCTCGCGTCGCTCCGCTCCACGGCCCGGCGCGTCGACGGTGGCTGGGTGCTGAACGGGCAGAAGACGTGGAGTTCCCGCGCGAGCTTCGCGGACTGGGGTTTCGGGCTGTTCCGGTCCGACCCGGACGCGCAGCGGCACAAGGGAATCACGTACTTCATGTTCGACCTGCGGTCGCAGGGTGTCACGGTCCGGCCGATCGATCAGCTGGACGGCGAGCCCGGTTTCGCCGAGATCTTCCTCGAGGACGTCTTCGTCCCGGACGACCCCGCGAACCCCGGCGAGTCCGGGGTGATCGGCGGTGTCAACGAGGGCTGGCGGGTCGCGATGAGCACGGCGTCCAACGAACGCGGGCTGTCGCTGCGCAGTCCGGGCCGGTTCCTGGCGACGGTCGATCGGCTGGTGGAACTGTTCGCGACCTCGGGGCGCACCGACGACACTGCCCTGCGCAACCGGGTCGCCGACGCCTGGATCGGCGCCCGCGCGTACCAGCTGAACACGTTCGGCACCGTCACCCGGCTCGCCGACGGCGGGCAGCTGGGCGCCGAATCGTCCATCAACAAGGTGTTCTGGTCGGAGTGGGACATCGCCACACACGAGACCGCACTCGAATTGCAGGGCGCCTCGGCGGAACTCGCGGACACCTGGATGGACGGCTACCTGTTCTCCCTGTCCGGTCCGATCTACGCCGGCACCAACGAGATTCAGAAGAACGTGATCGCCGAGCGGTTGCTCGGCCTACCGAAGGCGGATCGATGAGATTCACACTCGACTCCTCCCACCAGGATTTCGCGTCCAGCATCGACGCGCTGCTGTCGAAGGCCGACATGCCGTCGGTGATCCGGTCGTGGAACACCGGCGACACCGGGCCCGGTCTGAAGGTGTGGCAGCGCCTCGCCGAGACCGGCGTCAACGGTCTACTCATCGCCGACGAGCACGACGGTCTGGGCGCCGACGCCGTCGACCTCGTCGTGGCCGTCGAACAACTCGGACGCCATGCCGTGCCCGGACCGGTGGCCGAAACCGTCGCCGTCGCACCGGCCCTGCTCGCGCAGGCGGGACCGGACCGGCTGTCCGCGTTGGCATCCGGTTCGCTCGCCACCGTGGCCGCCGCGCCGCACGTGCCGTTCGCGGTGGATGCCGACGCGGTCGATCTGGTCCTGCTCGTCGACGGGTCGACGGTGAGCGTCGGTGCGCCCGGTGCGGTGCAGAACTCGATCGACCAGTCGCGGCGGTTGTTCCCGCTGACGGCGACGGATGCGGTGGGCGACGCGGACTTCTCGCCCGCGTTCGACCTCGGCGCCCTCGCCACCGCAGCACAGTTGCAGGGCCTCGGGCAGACGCTGCTCGACGTCACCACCGACTACGCCAAGCAGCGCAAGCAGTTCGGCAAGGTGATCGGACAGTTCCAGGCCATCAAGCATCACCTCGCCGAGGTGGCCGTCGGGCTGGAGATGTCGCGTCCGCTGCTGCACGGCGCCGCGCTGTCCGTGCGGGACGGGAACGCCGACAGTTCCCGCGACGTCTCGGCCGCCAAGGTGGCGTGCGGGGACGCCGCGTACCGGGCCGCGCGGGTCGCGCTGCAGGTGCACGGTGCCATCGGGTACACGCAGGAGCACGACCTGTCGCTGTGGCTGACGAAGGTCCGGGCGCTGGTCACGGCCTGGGGCACGCCGGCGTTCCACCGCGGCCGCGTCGTCGATTCACTGGTGGGTGTGTCGTGAGTTTCGACAACGACGAACGGGCCGCGCTGCGGGAATCCGTCCGCGATCTGCTGGGCAAGCACTCCGACTCCGCCGCAGTCCGGCGGGCGACGACGACGGAACACGGTTACGACGAGTCGCTGTGGTCGAGGCTCGTCGAACAGATCGGTGTCGCCGCGCTCGCCGTGCCGGAGAAGTACGACGGCGTCGGCGCATCGCTGCTGGAAGTACATGTGGTGCAGGAAGAGCTGGGCCGCACGCTGACGCCGTCACCGATGCTGGGTAGCGCCGTGCTGGCCGCGCAGGCGCTGGTGCTGTCGGGGGACGACGACGCGTGCGCCCGACTACTGCCCGGCATCGCGGCAGGTTCGGTGGCCGCGCTGTGCTGGGCCGGTCCGTCCGGGTGGCGTGATTTCGGGGTCACTTCGTCGGGCGAGACGCTGTCGGGGACGGCGTCGTATGTGCTCGGCGGTGACGTCGCGGATGTGCTGCTGATTCTCACGTCCGAGGGCCTGTTCGAGGTGGACCCGTCGGCGGACGGCGTCACGCGTCATCGCGTCCCGGCGATGGACCCGACGCGTCCACTGTCGGAGGTCGTGTTCGACGGGGTCGCGGCGCGCAGGCTCGTCTCCCCCACCGACCTCGCCGAGCAGATCCGCGCCGTCGCGCTGGTCGCGTTGTCGGCGGAGCAGGTGGGTGCGGCGTCGGCGGCGCTGGAGCAGACGGTCGAGTACGCGAAGTCGCGCAAGCAGTTCGGGCGGGCCATCGGATCGTTCCAGGCGCTGAAGCACCGCATGGCCGACATGTACGCCCTCGTCGAGACGGCCCGGTCCATGTCGTACGCGGCGGCGCTGTCGGGGACGCACGAGGACGCCGTCATCGCGAAGGTGTACTGCTCAGAGGCCCTTCAACAGGTCGCGGCCGAGGCCATCCAGTTGCATGGCGGCATCGCGATCACGTGGGAACACGACGCGCAGCTGTACTTCAAGCGTGCGCACGGGAGTGCACAGCTCTTCGGGCAGCCGCGGGAGTACCTGGCCGAGCTCGCCACCGCCGCCGGGCTGTAGGCGGCGCCGCCGCCCGTGCGTGGTTGACGAGTCTCTGGACTCGTTAACCCGAAGTTGCGGCGGTTTGGCAGCAGTTTATGTGGTTTGACCAGGTGGTTTAGTGGGTGGTTGTGGTTTTGTTCTGTCGACGGTGTCCTCAGGTCAGGGTCAGTGGTATCGGGGCGCCGAGGA
>RRBB01000109.1:0-34234 GCA_006543605.1 Rhodococcus sp. WS4 | reverse complement strand
CGCCTGGTGCATCGACTCGAACATCCCCGAGCTCCTCACCCTGGCGAAGACGATCGACACGTGGTGGCCGGAGATCAACGCGTTCGTCAGCACCGGGATCACCAATGCGCGGACCGAGGGGTACAACTGGCTCGTGAAGGCTGTGAAGCGCGCCGGTTGCGGCTTCCGAAATCGTGAGAACTCGGCCCGCCGGATACGCTTCCACTGCACCCGCAAACAGCGGGCCGCGACTCAGACTTCATGCTGATTGCCCGGACAAAGTTGAAGAGCCCATATACCCCCATGGCCCCCGAGCGCCGATGGAGGGAGCGCTGGCGCCGGTTGTGACAGCGCTGCTGGTCCGGGCTCGCCTGGCAGGCGGCGTCGCCCACGCGAGCCCTGGGGTATCAGCCTGGGCGGGCTGCTCTCCTCCGAGATCCGCGAGAACGTCAAGGCCCCGCGCGCTACCGGCACCGACTACCCGCCCTACAACCCCGACGAAGGCCAGCGGAACCCGATCTGCCACTGGCCACTCTGCAACGGCACTGGAGACGCTCACTGGCACTGGGCGGCCACGTTCGCACGGCCCGAGGGCGGGATCCCCGGCCCGCACGTGCAGTACTGGAGCGCACGCTCGGACCAGCAGGCGCTGGCGCAGACAGCCAGCGCGTTGCGGCGCACGTCTCCGAACGGCAAGGCCGATATCGATCCCGAGTCATGCCTCTGTCACTCACGATCGCCCGGAGCCTGATCTGGCGCGCAGTCGGTGAGCCGGACACGATCGCCGACCTGCTCGCAGGGATCACCACAATCGGGACGAAGCGCGCTGCGCGCAACGGCCACGTCCTCGAATGGTCCGTCGACTTGGATCCCGACGGCAACGAATGGGAACACACACCTGCACCCCGACGGCAGCCTCGGACGCACCACACCGCCGGCCTGCCGCGATCACAGGCCCGAGATTGCGACTGGGGGCAGCGGGCTGATGGGCTACGGCCCCGTACATGCACCCGGCTCGCCGAGCAGACCTGTTTCTGCCAGCGAAATAGGCGGTCGTTCCTGCATTGCACGTGATGGCATCGAGAACCCGCCTTGTCGATTCGTAGAGAGTGGAGTTGACGTCTCAAATATCGCCTATTGATAGCAGCGATATTCCGGTTCAATTTCGTGGATAGAATACATCAGAGCTTTTCGAAATCACGGCCCATGACCGCCTTGAAAGCGGCGAACATTGCGGCTCTGCCCATTCTCGTGAATTCGGATTCAGCATCTTCGAGCGAATCATAGCCGTCGTGAGGAACGGTGATTTCGTATCTGTAGGTCTCGGTGACCAGAACTCGAGCTGTTGCCACGATGATGTTCTCCTGTGAAGAGTGATCGCTGGTTGCCGGATCAGTTCGCGGCCGGTTGTCGCAGCGGGCGCCAGCCCTCTCCGAAATCGGAGACTGAGGGCATCTCGTAGGCGACCGCTTCATCGTCGTCCGGTGCGGCCGGCGTGGTAGGACCGGAAGCGCTGCCCGGCGCCGCCTGGGGCGCAAGGAAGGCCGCCTGCTGAGTCAGTGCAGGAACAAAAATGGCAGCATGGGTGGGCACGGTCGGCGGGGAGGGTGCCGCGGCCGCCACGGTGGGCGGCGCTGGTACTGCCGATGGCGTCGCCGCCATTCCGACCGCCGCCGCAGAAGCGTCCTCGCGTGCCTCGATCTCGCGGTCTTTGACCGGGGATCCGCCCTTCTGGTACCCCTCAGTCGGCGTGGCCTCGAGGCTGACCGTGTCGGGCCGGGGGGATTCGCCGACGAAGATGCGGGGATGATCAGCGGGGGTAGTCCAGCGTCGGGCCTCTTCGTTGGGCACGAACGCCTTCGCGTCGTCTGATAGGAGTACCGACGGCCCGCTGCGTTCGGTGGTGATCTGCACGCGGGACTGGCCGCGAGCACGGACAGCGGCATGGTCCCCGAAGATCTCCGCGGAGACTCCGTCGTAGATCCGCGCCTGAGCGTTGCCGTTGACCTGCACCTGGGTGAAGTTGAAGAACTTGCCACGGGAGTTGTCGTGAAGGACGCCTTTGGAGAAGTCGCGGAGGGTGATCTGCGCGGCGTCGTAGGCGGTCATCGCGCAATTCTGGAGCCCGATGCCGAGGGCGTTGTCGTGCAGCTCCGCCGTGACCTCTCCCTCTGCGATGACGCGAACTTTGTCGTGCGCGTGGACCTCTGCTCCGTGGCGCGCGTACACGGTGCCCGAGCCGAACGCGTGGAGGGTCCCGGAGGTGATCAGGATGCACTGGAACGACAGCACCGTGACGGTGCTGTACTCGCCCTCGTCGAGCAGCAGGTTCTTCACGTCACCGAGCACGCGGGAGACCAGCTCGGTGCGTCCGTAGCGGCGAGCCAGAGTGGGGAATTCGGAGAACTCGGGCTCGAATGCTGTTCCGTCGTCAATCGTCACGAAGACTGTTCCCTTCCAAATCAAGAGTGAATCGATATCGAAATCAGTTTACGGCTATTTTTTGCATCCAGAGGGCGACGGATTTGATGCCCGGAATTCGGCTGACCACGTGTGTTCTGTCAGAGTATTCTCGAATACTTTTAGGTGCGAGGAAACGGATTGGAGTTGATTCAACAACTGGTCTTCGTTGACCACAGCCCGGCTTTTCCGTAAAAGTGAATCCTCGGTGGATTCGCCACTGTCTGGTGCTGCCCAATCGAGGCTGTGCACTCCCAGAGCCAGCTCGCTGGTGATGCGTTTGGCCAGCTCGTGTGCCGACGTCGAGGTGAGCGATGCGATCTGGGCTGCGGGGATCGCCGAGGCAGAGAACGCCACCTGGTACAACTGCGCGAGTTGGTCGGCGTGGCCGCGGGTGGTGGCGTAGTCGATCATCGACACGACTCGGCGGAAGTGGTCGATGAGCACCTCGCACAAGGCGGCCTCCGCCATGGCGGCCTTGTGCTCGGCATCCGCGGGGCTGTCGGAGTCGGTGATCTGCCCCCCAATTCGGCGTGCACCCATGTCAGATGGCCCTCACAGCGCGGATCCCCCACTGACCCTCATCGTTCTTCGTCAGGGCCATCAGCTGATTCCAGGTGGTCACCGTGACACCATCTGGTTCGACGAAACGGACCTGCGTGGTGAACTCATCGCGGCCGCCCGCCGGAGTCACCGTGACGCACCACGGGGTGTCGGGAGCCATCTGGGAGATGCTCCTCGCCAATGGCTCCTCGCCGGCCACGTCCTTCGACGGGATGGTCATGTCGACCATCGCACGAGCGTCGCGCTTGACGAAGAATACGTGCTCATAGGCGACGATGAACCCTGCGGGGCTGCTCGTGTCACCCTCACTGGAGCTTTCGACCCGACCGTCGACGTTGCTCTCCTGGCACTGGAGAATCGAATTGTGCGGAGTGTCAGAGGAGTCGGCTTCTCTGGCTTGGACCGACGTCTGGGAGACGATCGTGACCCCAGGAACGGAGGGGGCGTTCGAATCCCCGATTTTCGATCCCAGTCCCACGACGGCGCCGACAACGACGACTGCGCCGACAGCGATGCCGCAGAGCTTCAGTGCCTTGTTCCGCTTCTGAGGATCAGCCCAGAAGCCCGTGGTCTCGGGGTAGCTGCGGTCCTTGTTGTCGCCGGCCCAGGTGTTTACCGGCATTCGCTTGTTGCTCATCGTGTTTCATCCTTGAGTGGAAATGCCCCGCCCCCGAGGTAGTCCGTTCGGGGGCGGGGCACATCTGGAGGGATCAGGCCTGCGCGAACGGCGGTGCCGGAAGCGCCGGCACCTCGATTACGATCTGATTCGGCAGCTGCGGGGCCGGAGACAGCGAAATCGGCAGCGGCGGCAGCTGGACCTCCGGCACCGGGATGACCGGCAGCGGGGGAGCCTCGAACGTCGGGGCGTGGACCGGGATCTCGATCGGGACCGCGGGTTCCGTCCACTCGACGTGCGAGGGAGTCCAGGTACCGGGCGTCACCGAGGCGCTGACATGGGTGCCGACCTCGTCGACGTGGCTCGGCTCGACAGTCGGGAGGGTGAGGTCCCCGCCGACTACGAAGGGCAGCGCCGCGTTCTTGACGATCACGGTGGTGAGCGGCTTCGGGCCCGGATCGGGAGTCGGAGCTTCGGGAGCGGACTGGGCCGGTGCGGAGCCGCCGCTCGATGCGCCGTTGCCACCGTTTCCGGCGGTGCCCGTTCCCGTTCCGGTGCCAATGCCGGCCCCGGTTCCGCCAGTCGTGCCGCCGTGACCGGACTGGCCCGGCGTGGTCGTGCCCGCCCCACCGGGTGCCGAGGTAGACGGGCCACCCTCGCTACCCATGTTCTCACCGGACGGATGCGTCGGCGGGTCGACCGGCGCCTGCGGGTTCGGCGTCGTCCCACCTGGGTTCGTTCCACCGAGGGCCTGCGGGTTCGTCGTTCCACCCGGTGCCTGCGGGTTGGGGGTCCCGCCGGGGGTCTGCGGATTCTCGGTCGCCTCGGGAGTCTGCGGGTTGGTGGTCCCGCCAGGCGACTCCGGGTTCGTCATTCCGTCGGGGGCCAATGGGGATTCGGAAGTGCCGAGCGTCTGCGGGTTCTGCGCCGTACCCGGGCTCGCGGGATCCGCGAAGGCCGGGCTTGCGGCGCTTCCGACGAGCGCTGCGGCGGCAACAGCCACGACAGCGACGCGGGAGCGGTTGGTCGTCATGATTCCTATTTCTCCTTCATAGTTCCGCCCCTGTTGATAAGGGAGGTCGCGGCGACGATCTTGAGTATAGGAGGAAAACCGGACGTATAGTTCAGTCGCGAACGGTGCCTGAATCGCTACCGGCAAAGAATCAAAAATAGCTGAATTGAACTCGATGTAGAAGTGGTATCACGAGCATGATAATGGGCGTTCAAGTTCGGTAGAATACCGCCAGTACCGGTGTATTGGACGGCCCGGTGTCGACTCTTGAATCGAGACAGTGATGAGAACTCGCAAACGCATTCTGATCGAATTGGCTGCGCTCGCCGCGGCCGTCATCCTCTGTGGATTGTCGGTGTCGTTCGCCAACTTCGCGGTCGAGGCGGGGATCTTCACGGGCATCGGAAACCCGCGTCTGATTGATCTTCCACTGACCGGTGGCATGGGTGTCTCGGCTGCAAACCTGCTGACCATCGCAGGAATCGTGCTGATTTGCGACCGCTCAATTTACGCCTCGACTGCGATACGCTGGACGAAGTCCGAAGAATCCCCCGACGCTGAAAGCGCGAGGTAGATAGATGACCACTCCCGGCGCTGAACATATCGAACTCTCCCCGGAACAGGTGACCTCCGCGAGCGGTGAACTAACCGCCGTGTCCGGGGACATCGACAACTTGAAGAAGAAGCTAGAAAGCATGGTTGAAAGTTTCAAGGCGGATGCGACGTTGGACGGCGAGGTAATGCCTGCGTCGCAGGCAACGTTGGACGTTCTCGGCGCTGCAGTGAAGAAGTCGGTAACCAACCTGACTGACCTCACTGACATCATCACCAATACCGCTAACACCCTCAATGGAACCGTCGCGGAGTTTCAGCATTCTGAAGCTGAAACCCGCGATTCGATAGGTCATATCTAGCCACTTTGCCCCTGTTGAACTACCTGACCGAGACATAGGAGACGGCCGCCGGTGACGGATATTGCGGTTGAAGCGGGCACGACCACAGATCTGGTCGGCCACGCAAAGACGGAACTCGACAACGCTCTGGACTCCGCCACCCAGGACGGGCCGCGGAGCAACGACCCCCGTGTCGTCGAATTTCTCCAGAAGCTCTCTGAGGACACCAAGGGCGACGCCGACAAGTCGGAGAGTGACCTGGATAAGGGCGCCACGGCTGCGATCGGCATGGAGACGGGTGACGCGGAGAACGCGGCGATGACCTCGGCTGTCGACGCGGGAGCAGGCGGCACAATCCTCGGCGGCGGCGAAGGCGGCGGCCGGCCCACACCCCGGCTTTCCCCGGCCGCGATCGCGCAGGCCTCCCATGCTCCAATGAGCATGCCCGTCCCGGCCATGTACCAGCAGATGTCGATTCCGCAGCCGTCGATGCTTCAGAATGCGGCCGCACTCGCAGCTCCCCTCGTGAACGCCGCGATCAGCGCGCCCGCCGCAGCCCCGTCCTTCGCGACCGGGTCGTCACGCCAGATTGCCCTCACCCCCGACCAGCAGGAACGGTTCGCGGAAGCAATCGAAGGGATGGACGCCGGCAGCAGCAGCTCGTCGAGCGGAAGTCTTGACCTCAACGCCGGCGGCAACCTCACGGACATCACCAAGGCGCTGATTGCGGCTGACATCCCATACGCATGGGGTGGAGGCACGCTCGAAGGCCCTTCCAAGGGAGTCTCCGACGGCGGCGCCGCCGACGCACACGGCGACTACAACAAGACCGGTTTCGACTGCTCGGGCCTGTCCCGGTACGTGCACTACCAGATGACTGGCGAGGAAGTTCCCCGCACCTCCGAGGCGCAATACGCTGTCGGCAAAGAGGTTTCGCTCAACGAAGTGAAGCCCGGCGACTTCGTCTACCCCAAGTCGAGCTTCGGCGTCGGCGGCCCGGGCCACGTCCAGATCTATCTCGGCGACGGGAAGGTCCTCGAAGCGCCTCAGTCCGGAGACAAGGTCAAGATCTCCGATATGACACCGTCCCTGATCAAGAGGATGTGACAGAAATGCACCCTGTACTCGAACAACTCTCCGCGGACGCGCAGTGGATCCTAGCCAACCAGGAGAAGATCGCCGCAGCGCGCCGAGACGCATGCGGCCTGGGTGTCGACCATGCGGAGACGCCGTCCGTCCTCGCCGTCGTCAAGGAGAACCGCCTCGTCGGATTGCAGATCGACGACAGCCTGCTCGACGAATACCGCTCGAAGCCCGCGGAATTCAGCGTCTACCTCAACGCGGTCATCACCCGGGCCTTCCAGGACTGGCGCGATGACTTCAACGGGAAGGCGAAGTAGAGATGACGACACCGAATTCGTCCGGAGCAGAGATCTGCATCGACACCGCAGCGGCGGCATCCATGCGGGCTACTGATCTCGACGAGATCAACACCAAACTCGGTGAGCTCCACGATCGCGCTGCAGCGCTGAACTCGAATGGGCTCTACGGCGACACCGCAGACGCGTTCCGTGCCAAGCAGTCCCAGATCGCTGCCCAGCTGGAGTCGCTGAAGATTGCGGCCCAGACCATCGCCGACGTGTCCCGTCAGCACGACGATTCCGTCGCGGTGTACCGCGCCTCCAGCCCGACCGACGCGGAGCTGACGACGGCTCGCGAGGAACACGAGCGAGCGACAGCGATGATGTCGCTGCACGGCCTCAACAAGGTCTACATCCTGCAAGCGGACGCCGCGGAGCAGAGTCTGACTACCATGGTCGCCAAGCGCCGCGCCGCTGTGGAGACGTTCAAGGCGACGCAGGAGGGGCTGCGACCCCGCGCCGAGAATATCGAACTCCAGGCGCCTGTACCGATCAACCTAAAGTCAGCTGAGTCCCCGAGAGTAGGGGCAGGGTCGGCCGGGGTGTCCGGTCCTGCCGCTTCGGGCGTGGGCGCAACCGCCGGTGCCGGTGCCGGTGCGGGGGGTGGCGGTCTGCCTTCTGGAAGCGGCTCGGTCCCGTCGTCACTGTCGGCGGCGTCCGGCGCGAGCAATTCCTCATCGTGGGGCTCCTCGAAGAACAAGCCGAGCCTGAACGACCTCCTGGCCGGCGGCACCACCACCCCGCACGCCACGATGCTGTCAGCATCGCCCTGGTCGCCGGGGATGATGCCGATGGTGGGCACTGGAGCCATGGGCGGGATTCCCGGATACGGGATGCCGATCGCGGGCACGACCATGCCCAGCGCCGCCGCCGTCACCCAGGGCACGCGCAAGATGAGCGACTCCAAGTTCCAGAAGATGCTCGACCAGATCAAGTCGGGACGTAGCGCCAGCGGAACCGATTCGGCTCCAGCCTCCGCGTTCGCTGCCGGTGGATTCGCGCCGAGCTCCACCGCCGGCACCGCGCCCTCCGGGCAGGCCGCGCAACCCGCCTCATGGGTGAATGCGGCGACCGCGCAGACCGGCGAATCGGCTGGCCAGGCTCGGGCCACCGGAAGCGCCGCCGGCCCGGCGTACGCACCGCCCGGCGCTCGCGGCGGCGGCATGCCGATGGCTCCGATGGCTCCGATGAACCCGGCCGCAGGCGGCCAGGGTCGCGGCGACAAAGCAGATCGACCGAAGATCAAGAACGCCGACCCGACCGTGTATGGGGACGACGTCCAGGTCACGACCCCCGTGGTCGGTAACCGGAAGGGTCTCGCATGACCAACCCCACCGGCCTCGACGGCATCCACCCCAGCACCGGACCCGGGACGGGTCTCCCGCCTGGGGTCGGGAGCGGCCCGATGGGCGGATCCCAGTCCGCCATGCCTTCCGCGCCCGGTCTGTCGGCCGCGGCGCAAGTCGAGGGCGCCCAGGTGCAGGTGAGCCCGGCCGCGGCCGCGATCGAACAGAACACCGTTGGATCGGCACTGGACTGGGGCCGCTGGGGCGCCATCGCAGTCGGCACGGGGTTCGCGGCGAAGAACCTGCCGCAGTACACCATCCCGATCAAGGAAAAGCTCGCCGATCAGTACCGGGACATGCGCTGGAACGGTGGCAAGGTCGTCGACGCCGCCGCCGACGCGGTGAAGGTCGGACCCGAGGCGGCCGCCAAGGCTGCCACCGAGACGGCGGAGAGTACCGGAACCAAAGCCGCAGAATCCGCGGCGAGGGCCGGATCCGTACTCAAGCAGTTCGGCAAGAACGTCGGTGGCCGGGTACTGACAAAGGTGCCGTTGGGGCGCACCGTAGCCAAGGTCGTCGGCTCCACCGTGGCGAAGGGGGCCGCTCAAGTCGGCATGAGGCTCGGTCTGCGGCTCGCAGCGTTCGCGATCCCCGGGCCCGGGTGGGCCATCGGTGCCGCGGTGCTCGCAGCAACGTGGATCTTCGATTCCGACGGTCGAACGATGGTGAACAACCTCATCGGGAAGCTGTTCGGGGTGACCAATTCACCCGCCATCGACGCCGCACCCGAGCCGCCGGACACCTACTTCCTGCCGCTCACCCACGACGGGGACCGCGACGGCGTGATCCGGAGCAAGGACGCCGAGTTGGTCCAGGTCAACAACGACGCGTTCAAGTTTGACCCAAACAAGGCGTGGCACCCGACCGCCCCGGCCATCGAGACGACATCCACGTTCCAGGCGACGACCGACCAGATCACCGCGCTGATGACCGAAGCAGCGGAGCTGAATGAGCGGCTCGAGCGGATCTATAAGCGGTACTCGTCCGAGCAGTACGTCGCGCGCGCCTACCAGGCGTCGAAGCCGATGCTCACCAGCTTCGAGCAGTTCCACGCCGAGGTGCTGCCCGCGCTTGGGAACGCTGTGTCCGCTGCAGCGGAGGAGACCAACAATCTCTACCAGGCGGTACGTGAGGCGAATAGTGCAGCCCGCCAGGAGATCTCGAACTCAGGAGCCGGGATCCTGCCGTGGACGTCGAAGGTCGACGAGTCGAAGATGGGCGACATGAGCGGTGCGCTCGCGACGTTCACCCAGAACACCGCCGCGATCCACCAGGGCATGAACCAGGCCATCACCGGATGGACCGTGCCGACCTTCCCGACCGGCCCGACTGCGGCTGCTGGAACCACAGCGCTGGCTCCGCTTAGTCCCAAGTCGGCTGAGCGTCCGTCGACCACGTCGTCTCCATCACCGTCGTTGTCGGTCCCGCTCTCTCCTTCGACGTCGTCGAGCCCCTCGACCACGAGCGGCGGTGCGGGCACGTCGTCGAAGAAGCCCGACATCGCCGAGGCCCTCCGCAACATCAGCTCGCCCGCCGCGTCCACTCCGAACCTGGCAGCCGGGATCGGGGTGAACCCGGCAGCCGGGCAGACGAACTCGCCTCTCGGCCAGCTCATGAACGGGCTCAACAACGGACTCAACGGGCTCAGCAACAACCTGATGGGCGCCAACCAGGCCGGCCTCGCCGGACTGAACCCGAACCTGTACCCCGGCGCAGCTCAGGCCCGTGAGCCCGTGACGAAGGAGTCGCTGGAGAAGAAGATCAAGTCCGCCCTCGACGAGCGCGACAACAAGAACACCAAAGCGGCTGACGCAGTCGAGACCCCGGACAAGGCGAAGAAGAGCGACGAGGAGAAGGAGGAGAAGAATGACACCGGCCCCGCGATCCCGACTCCCCTCGCGTCCGGCGGAGCTCCAGGCGGGACCGCGGGACCTGCCGCACCCACGGCGCCGGCAGCGGAAACGAAGCCAGCCGCGGCGGACAGTTCCAAGCCGTTCCCGCGCCCACCGACAGCACCCGACGCTGCCGGACAGCAGGCCCCGGCCGAGTCCACGAAGACCGTCGAGGTCGGCGGGAAGAGCATCACATTCGAAGACCCGCGTCTGGCGAAGATGGTCGGTGCGCTGGCCCCCCACCGACGGCTCCGCCCCGGGCATCGTGCAGCAAGCCGCCACGGAGGCCGGCTACAAGCTGCCGCCGGTCGGTGAGGACATCGGCAAGCCGATCTCCGTCGCCGACATGCGCCCCGGCGACCTGATCATGGGTGACAAGGACCGCAACGGTGTATTCCTCGGAGACGGCAAGGCCCTGGTCGGCGGCGAAATCCGCCCGGTGGGCGACATCGCCCGGTTCACCGGCCCGCATCAGGGGATCTTCCGTCTCGACGATGTCGGGGTAGCTGCCGCTCCGGCACCCGCCGCAGACACCCCGACACCCGCACCCGCCGCGTCTGCTGCCGCAACCCCGGCTCCTGCCCCGGCCTTCGATCCCGCGCCGACGGTGCAGGGATCGGTGTCCGAGCCCGCCCCGGCGGGTGGGGATCAGCCGACTCCCGCCGCGGAACCGTCCGCTCCCGCCGCACCGGGTATCGGCGGCCAGCCAGTCGACACGGCCGGCCCGACCGAGCAGATGCCATTGCCGCGCGACTCCGGAGGATCCGGCCTTCCCGGCGCCTCCACTGCTGCCCCCACCGACACCCGTGTCCCCGTCGGGGACTGACACAGGAGCTAGGCAATGACGGACATCCTTGTCGACGCCCGGGCCGCCGACAATGCGCTCGGAAAGGCACAGGGCGAACTCGGCCATACCCGCGATCGGATGGCGGGAGAAGCTCCCCGAAACAACGATCCGCGGGTGGCCGAGGCGCTACGGGCACTGTCGAAGGACACCAGTGGGGAGGCGGACCAGTCGGCCAAGGATGCCGACAAGGGCCGCGACGCGGCGCGGGGCCTCAACCAGACCGACAAGGACAACGCGAGCAGGATCGCCGCCACGGAGTCGAAGCCCGCGGCCGCCAACTCCGGTGCCATGGCGGCACCCGCGTTGTCGCCGTCGCAGATCGACGCGGCGAATCAGGCGCAGCAGCGCACTGCCGTCGCCCAGCAGCAGGTGATCGCCCAGCGGCAGCAGGCGATGACGGCGGCCGCGCAACAGCAACAGCAACAGCAGGCAGCTGCGACCGCCGCGGCGCAGCAGGCGATGGTCGGTCAGGCGGCCCTAACGGCGCAGGCCGCCTCGACCGTCGCCTCCACCAGCGCGGCGTACCCGCCCGGAACGATCATGGTCGACCAGGACCAGCTCCAGCAGCTGATCGACGCGTACGCCAGTGGCGACATGACCGGCATGGGTGGCTCCGGATCGGGGTCATTGACCCCGTGGAATGGCAGCACTGGTCCGGAGCCAATTGATGTAAGCCAGGTCGAATACAACAAAACACATGGACACCTTTCTCGTGAAGAAACCGCGGCTGTTATCGACTCATCGATGGATAAAACTGGAATCACGAACCCGGAAGCACGTGCTAAATGGAAAGACGTGCTTTCCTTCATGGCCGAGAAGGAGTCGTACAGAAACGCATCGGCGGTTAATCTCACGGACAGCAACGCGGTCGATCCGACGCAGGTAGACGGTGCGCCGCAGAAGGCTTCGAGGGGGCTCTGGCAGACAATTCCGACGACATTCGCTGCTCACCACGCAGCAGGGACGAGTAATAACATTTATGACCCTGAGGCCAGTGCTGGAGCCGCAATCATTTACATCATGGATAGATATGATGTTGGTGTGGACGGAAGCGGATTGGAATCCTTTTACGCTGCCCGTCAATCCGGCGGATACACGGGATATTGAGCCAATTCATGCAGGGTGAAATCGGAGGGAATGCGGAGATGGGCGGCGCAGTGCGAGGGTTCTGGATGGTCGACGGGCCGCAGGTCGTTCTCAGTGGCCTGGAGGAGGTCACCACGAGCGAACTGGAAGATGCGGTCGTCGCAGCGGTTAACGAGGTTATGGATCTGGCGGAGGTGAGTAATTGATGGCTGTCACGCCGAACACCAACCCGGAATCTGCGGCGCTGCTGGGCGATTCGTGGATCTCGTACGACGAGGACTTGTTCCGGCACGATGCGACCGGGCAGAATGACCTCTCCGAAGCCGCGAACAGCGGCAGCGGCACCGTAGCGAAGGCCGGCGTGGAAGCAGCGGAGACCATCCAGGGTGCTGCCGGAAGTGCGTTGCAGGCCAACCTCGTCAAAGACAGCGGCAACCTGGGCAGCGCGTCGGATCGTCATGCGGCCGTAGCCGGGCACCTCGAAGAAGCTGCCTCGAACATCGAGCAGGCCAAGCGGATGATGAACGAGACCGATGACAGCTACCACGCCCAGAAGACGGCCATGATGGCTCAGGCCACTGCTGAGGGGTGGACTCCTGCGGAGGTCCAGCTCGCCGGAGACAACCTGCTCGCAGGTGCGAAGGCTGCGATCGCGAACATCCGCTCCGGATTCGAGGGCGCCCACGAAGGTGTCCTCAACTCCTCAATGCCACCGCAGCCGGTAGTGGGCCCGCTGTCCCTGCGGCGGGCACGGTCGCGATCCCGGCCCCAGGCGCACCGACCGCCGCTGCCAGGGGCGTAACTGCGGCACCTGGTGCTCCGGCTGCTGGCGCGGCAGCGGGACAGAGCACTGCCGGCCAGATGGGTCAGGACACTGGTGCGGCGGCCACCGACTTCACCGCTGGGCTCCTGTCCGGGATCACCGGTGGTGCCGCATCGACGAACCCCTCGGCCGCGATGCCCGGCACAGGGATGGGCTACGGACCGATGGCCGGCATGGGGATGGGCGGCTACGGAGCGGGCATGGGGATGGGTTCCCCGGTCGCAGGGTCGAGTCCCGTTGGCCAGATCGGACAACTCCTCGGCGGAGCAGCGAACACACTCCTCGGCGTCGGCCAGGCCGCCACCAGTGCCGGAGCGCAGGGCACCTCGCCGCTCGTTGGAATCCTCCAGGGCAATGCCGCCACCGGGACACCGAGGACGGCGCAGGACGCGCTCACCGGCGGCGCTCAGACCACCACAGAGGACATCGACACCAAGATCTCCGCGGCGCTCGACAGCGTCCTCGGCGATGAAGGCGATGGAACAAAGACCGACGGTGACGCGAAGGCAGAGGTCGACAATCCCGCCGACGACAATCCCGCCGACGACAATCCCGCCGACGAACCGAAGGACGAACCGCCATCTGGCGCGGAGAAGGCGGACGCCTCGGAGGCGGACGAGGCCGCCAGCAATCCCACGGGTGCGGCGCTGGCCAACGATCCGATCACCCGACTCCAGACCGGTGTCAACGACGCCATCAACGGTGCTGACAGTGCCGCCCACCAGACCGTCGACGGCGCCGCCGACGCTGCCCGCGGCGCCGGGAACACCAGTATCGGTTTCATGCAGACCGCGCCTGGGGGAGCCGTCACAGCCGACACAATCGGGCTCGCAGGTCCTCAGCACATCGAGGCCACGCAGACCCACACCTCGGCCGCGGACATCAGCACCCGCGTCGCAGGCGCAGAGGGGCTCGCGAGCCCGACCGGCAACACCGCGCCGGCCGCACCGGTAGCGGCAGCTGTCGCACCGCCGGTCGCCGCGGCGACCGGGCCCGGCATGATGTCCCCGGGCGGCGCACCCCCCGGCGGCAGCCCGGCCGGTGGCTCGGTGGGCACCGCGGAGACCTACGGCCGCCACGTCCGCGCGGACGATGATCCTGCCAACACGGTCCGCGACATCTCCCCGTTGGGTAGCCGCGACGACAGCTCCGGACCGCGTGCCGCCGCCGGGAGCTTCCTGTCGTTGCTGCCCACCTCCGTAGCCGGCACTCACACCCGCCTCGCGCTGCTCCGGGCGCAACAGATCGCCAGCAGCTGCGTCATGGCCACCGCCGTCGGCGTTTTCGTCCACAACGACGGCCGCGAGTCGTTCGTCGTCGCGACGTCCACCGGAATCAGCTACCTGCCGTTGTCCGCGGCGGTACCGGCACGGACGAAGCTGCTCATCGAGTTGGCGCTGCCGCCTGACTTCTACGCCCGCTGGTGCGGTTACGACGACCCGGCATCGAAGCTCGCCGCCTACGCGGCCAGTGGGTCGAACGCCCTCGGTCAGCTGACGTTCGTGTTGTCGTCGAAGTTGGTGGGAGAGCTGCCCGAAGCGGAGGTTGTGGTCCAGAGCGTCGACGAACTCACCGAACTCGTCGACAGCAACGGGCTCGCCGCGATCGGACGCTCCCGCGCCGACCTTGCCGGAGCCCGCGGCCGCGACTTCGTCGAAGAGGTCCGCCGTGCGGTCAGCCAGGTCGGCGTTGTGCGTGAGGACCAGTACCTCAAGCTGCTGTCCGAGCTCACTGCTGCATTGTGGACCGACGAGATTAACGCCTCCACCTCCCGCGAGGTGTGGAAAAGGTTCCTCTTCGCCGACATGCAGCGCGCGTTCTCCAACAACCGTCTCGACGACGCCTGGTTCGCGGTCGACGAGCTCTCCCGACTGACGGCGCTGAGCCCGATCCGGGCGTCGGCGTAGGCGCAGGCGGAGGAGACATCGATGAGCGAGTACTTCTACGTGACGGCGAACGAAGGCAGCAAGGCGGCGATCCTGGCTGCGCCGTTCGCCAGTCACGACGAAGCCGCGACGAAGGTCGAACCGGCGCGCGCCGAGGCGACGCGGATGGAGGCTGCGGGTCCTACGGATTCGGTATCACCTCGAGCTCGCCGGATCCCCAGCCGGAGTCTCAACGACGTTCTCGACATCACCCCGTGCGTGCCCTGATCGACGGGCAGTAGACGGCGCACGAACGAACGATGCACCGAGCCGCAGTGGGTCGGGGCATCTTCGTATGGAAAGGCCACCAAGCTGCGCGCGTGGCGCGGCGAGGCGGCCCAGGTGAGAGCGACCAGTTAGGGTCAGAGGTTGTGCGCTTCGCGGTACTGGTCGTAGATCTCCTCGGCGATGCGACCGCGCTCGGCGACGTCCAGTCCGGTCGCTCGAGCCCACTTGCGGACCTCAGCCTGCGGAATCGTGTCGAGGTAGGAGGCCTTACCGGACCGTCGCCGCGCCGCGGGGACCTTGCGGGCGTGGTCGATCCACTTCTTCAGGTCCTTGTTGAACTCGTCGACGTGTTCCTCGGACAGATCGATCTCGAAATGTTGCTTCCCGACGGAGAAGGCGATGGTACTCACCGCGTCACTCTGGTCGATATCGTCGATGAGTCTCTTCTCGATCTTCGTCGCCATATATCTTCCTTTCAGCGTTCCCATTTCAATGCAGTGAAGAATAGCTATGTGAAACCAAAGAGCCCATATTTTAATTCTCTGTGTGATACACTTTTCTGTGCATAATCCGCACTTGAAGCCGAACTATACATGACAATTAAACAAAGACCCTATTGAATGAATGAATTACCAGAGTGTCGGATCAAACTGCTGTCTTCCCCGACTGAGCCGCCCGCCCGGGATTGGCGGTCGCATGGCTTCTGAACAGCATTTTTGTGCACAATGTGCCTGGGCGAGCGGCCGATGCAGTCGGTGGGCCCGTCGGGCAAATACTCAATCAATCAATGCCGGTCATCTTCGCGGGCCGGATTGCTGTTCACGGAATCAGTATCCACGACAGCGCGATGAAGGGTGCGCGTAGCATCGCGGCGGATTCCGGTGGGAGACGGTCCATGGTCGATCGACGCTCCACTCACGCCCCACTGTCAGTGCCCACATCACGAAATCCGCACCGCCAACTTCGGTGCTCTGACGCTCCCGAAGTTCCCGGGGTTCGAGTTCTCTTGCAGGGAAGGTTAGGGGAGAGTATCGACACCATCAAACTGCTTACCGACGGCGGGGTCGAGATGCAGGGAGCCGTAGTTGTTGAGTAGCGGGCGTTCCACCTGGGGTTTTCGATGTTCAGACGGTGCCTCGGGGGCGGTGTTGGCCGAGCGGGCATAGGGGCAGGGATTGATCATGGGTGTGTCTTGCGGATCCGATGCTCATCCGCGAGGAGCCACCTATGCCCGCCGGGACAGTGTCCCCGATCGACCCGTGGCTTGACCAGCTGAGGCGGTGGATCGAAATCCGTCGCCGTCGAAGAGCGGGTGCCGGAACGGCTGACGGTGCTCGACGAGCGTCTGCCTGATCCTCATGGCCTCCGCGGTCGGCGCTATCGACCTTCGTCGTTGGTGGCGGTCGCGGTCGCGTTGAGCTTCGCACCCTCGTGGGGCTGGAAGTCCGGCGGTGCCAGGCCCGGAGTGTCTGGTGCGGTTGGGTATTCGGTTCCGGGTGCCGAGCGAGGCGACGGTGCGGTTGGTCCTCGAACGCATCGACGGCGACGTTCTGGACCGGGTGCTCGGCCGCTATCTGTCCGACAGCAACGGTTTAGGGCGGTGGGCGTCGGGTGGTGGCCGTGGACGGTAAGACGGTGCGCGGTGCCCGTGTCGGACTGGAGCCGGCACCGCATCTGGTCTGCGCGGTCACCCACGACCCTGCCACCGTCCTCGGGCAGTGCCGGACTGCCGAGAAATCCAACGAGATCCCCGCCGTGCGCCGGTTGTTGCGCGGCATCGATCTGGCCGCGGCGGTGGTCACGGTCGATGCGATGCATACCCAGAAGGCCACCGCCCGGTGTCTGGAAACAGTGGATTGTCACGGCGAACCGGCCCGGGTCGTTTTGCGTGGGTCCGGCAGCAACCCTGGGAGTAGGTTCCGGTGGTATGGCAGGACGGCCTTGAGCGGCATCACGGCAGCGAGGAGCAGCGCGGCTACAAGATCGTCACTGTGTCTCGGGGCCTGCGGTTTCCGTACGCACAGCAGGTTGCGCAGATCACCCGGCGCCGGCGCACGAATCGGCACCGAACGATGGAGTGTTGAAGTTGTCTACGCGATCTGTTCACTGCCGTGCGAGCAGGCACCACCGAGGCTGTTGTCGGCGTGGATCCGCGGTCATAGACCATTGGGGACAAGATCCACGGGGTGCGAGACGTGACGTTCGACGAGGACCGTTCCACGATCCGCACTGGCAGCGGCCCGCAGGTGATGGCGGCGTTGCGGAACACCGCGATCAGCTTGCACCGTCGGGCCCAGCTTGCACCGTCGGGCCCAGCTTGCACCGTCGGGCCCAGCTTGCACCGCCGGGCCGGAGGGTCTAACTAAACTAACATCGCCCTGAAAACGTAGTTCATAGCTCCGGAAAATCAACAACTACGGCACCCGGCGTTCAGTCGTGTCGCCGGTTTGACCATTTCAGTTTTCAACTCGGCCACACCGATAATCTCGTTCGATATCGAACACCGCCAAGCGGTTGCTGTGTTGATTTTCGGCGAGTACCACCGACGAAATGGGTTGTGGATGTTCAGCCGGTGCCTGACATTGACTCGTCGCCGCGCCCGAGAGCCTGGTAGGCGGGTCGCAGCAGCTCGGCCAGCGGGCGTCCGCGAACGGCGACGGCGATTTCGGGAAGCTGGTCGAGGATGGCGGTGGCGGACGTCGACGGCGGCCTCGGCGCCCGTGGTGCGGTTTGCATGGAGTAGTAGGTGTCGAGGCAGTCCGCGAGCGGCCGGGTTGTCGGTTCCGTGCGGTCGGCGGCCGGAGGTCCGTCGGTGCGGGCGGCCTGCAGGTTGGCCAGCAGATCCTCGCGTTCGCGGCCGCGCCACGCGAGGATGGCGAACGGGTCGTCGTCGAAGGACTCGGCGAGCAGGTAGAACGTGGCGGCAAGATGCTTGCACGGGACCACGCGATCGGGGCACGAGCAGTCGAGTGGCAGGTCTCTGGCGGTGGCGGGAAACAGCGACAGACCCAGCCCTGTGAACACTTCCTCGATGTCGCCTGGCATCTCGCCCGACAGCAGTTTGGCGGTGTACCAAGCGTTCTCGGCGAGGCGCCGTTCGACCTGCACCCATTCGGACTTGCCGAACGCGGCGATCCCGATCCGCACCCGGTACGGCCGGGCCCGGCTGCCTTGCACCAGGGCCGTGACCGAGCCCGGCACCACCTCAAGCGAGATCACCTGCCCCTTGCGTGCATAGGTTCGGCCGCGCTGGAGCCGGTTGCCCAGGCCGATGTCCTCCAATACCGCGATGAACCGCTCCGACCACCAGCTCTGAGCGATCGCGCCGCGGGTGCTGCGTGCCTTGAGCCCGCCTTCGACCGGCCGAGGGCGCGTCGGCGGCGGATACCAGTTACTCACCGACGGCCCCCTCGGACAGTGCGAACACATCGCGCAGATCCCGAGTGGACAATTCGGTCAGCCAGCCCTCGCCGTCGGTGACCACGAGCTCAGCCAGTGCCTTCTTCTCCTCGATCATCTGGTCGATCTTCTCCTCAAGGGTGCCCGTGCAGATGAACTTGCGCACCTGCACCGTTCGCTTCTGTCCTATCCGGAAAGCGCGGTCGGTCGCCTGGTTCTCCACTGCCGGGTTCCACCAGCGGTCCAGGTGCACAACATGATTGGCGGCGGTGAGGTTCAGTCCGGTGCCGCCCGCCTTCAACGACAGCAGGAAGATCGGTGGCCCGTCGCCCGACTGGAACCGGGCCACCATCTCGTCGCGCCGCTTCTTCGGGGTGCCGCCGTGCAGGTAGGCCACATCCTGGCCGAAGCGCGCGGCCAGGTGCGGCACCAACAGCTCCGCGAACTCAGTGAACTGGGTGAAGCACAGCACCCGGTCGCCCTCGGCCAGGACTTCCTCCAGGATCTCCTCCAGCCGGATAACCTTCCCGGACCTGCGGCCGACGGTCGAGCGGTCGTGCAGCAGCTGCGCCGGGTGGTTGCACACCTGCTTGAGCTTGGCCATCGCAGCCAGCACGTTGCCGCGGCGCTCGATCCCGTCGGTGTTCTCGATTTTCTCCATCATGTCGACGACGACAGCCTGATACAGCGAGGCCTGCTCGGTGGTGAGCTGGCAGTACTGTTTGATCTCGATCTTCTCGGGCAGGTCGTCGATGATCACCGGGTCGGTCTTGACCCTACGCAGAATGTAGGGCCGGGTGATCGCGCGCAGCAGCTCGGCCGGTTCGGTCTGCCCGTGCCGTTCGACCGGGATCGCAAAGCGGGTGCGGAACAGCTCTGAGGAGCCGAGCAATCCAGGATTGAGAAAGTCCATGATGGACCAGAGTTCGGCGAGCCGGTTCTCCATCGGTGTCCCGGTCAACGCCACCCGGTGCCTGGCCTGCAGCCGGCGCACCGCCTTGGCCCCGCGGGACAGGCTGTTCTTCACGGCCTGCGCCTCGTCAAGCACCACGCGGTTCCATTCGTAGTCCGCAAGCTCGTCGATATCCCGGGTGGCGGTTGCATAGGTGCTGACGATCAGGTCGGTTTGATCAAGGAGATCGCGTAGCGCCTCGCCGTGCAACCGTTCGCCCCCGTGGTGCGCGTACACCCGCAGGCCGGGCGCGAACTTCGCCGCCTCGCGCTGCCAGTTGCCGACCAGCGACATCGGACACAGCAGCAGGGTGGGTCCGATGCTTGGATCCTGGTGCCGCTGCAGGGTTTCCACCGCCAGCAATTGGACGGTCTTGCCGAGACCCATGTCGTCGGCCAGGCAGCTGCCCAGCCCCAGCGAGGACAGGAACGCCAGCCACGACAGCCCGCGCTGCTGGTAGGGGCGCAGCGTCGCGGTGAACCCTTGCGGCGGTTCGAGCGGCCGCAGCGACTGTGCTGCCGCGCCGCTGAGCAGGTCACCCAGCCAGCCATCGGCCCGCACCGCAGTGACCTCGAGGGGGGTGTCGAGGTCGTCGGGGTGGCGGGCGGCCAACGCGATGATCTCGGCCGCGGTCTTGTGCCCGACCGGTTCGCGCTCCAGGAACTCCAACCCCCGGCGCAGCTGCTCCGGGTCCACCGCCACCCACTGGCCGCGCAGCCGGATCAACGGAGCCTTGGTCGCGGTGAGCACCGCGATCTCGTCCTCGGTCAGCGTGTCGCCGCCGACGGCCAGCTCCCAGCGGAACTCGACGAGCTGGTCGCGGCCGAACTTGCTGGTCTTGCTCACGACGCCCTCGACTGGGGTGTGCACCGAGAGCGCGAGCCCCAGCTTGCGGCGGCGGTCCCACCACGACGGCAGCAGTACACCGAACCCGGCCTCGTCGAGCAGCGCGGCCGTGGCGGCCAGGAACCGGTACGCACCTTCGGGGTCGAGCACAAGCTCGCATGGGCGCGCGATGCGCAGCCCGGCCGCGAGCTCCGGGAAGATCCGGCTGGCCCGGCCGAGCTCGGCGAGCAGCAACTCCTGTGGGCGGTCCAGCCACCGGCGCAGGCTGCCGTCATCGTTCCACGCCTGCTCGGCGGGGACCAGCAGGCTGGGATCCTCCGTAGACTGCAGCAGAAACTCCAGTCGCCACGACGAGTCGGCGGCGGCCTCCTGGTCGCCGGTGTCGTTCTCGGTCAGCCGGAATGTCGCCCTGGCCGGACCGACCGCGCCGATTCCAAAGTCGTCCCATTGCCGCAACGCCTCGGTGAGCGCATCGAATTCATCGGGGTCGACATCGAACCGGCCGTCCGGGCCGGTCAACGCGGTCAGCCACGCCTCGACTGCCGGTGGGTGTTTCGGACGGCGCCCGCGGCGCGGCGGCACCAGGTCGGTCCCGTCCGGTAGTGCCGCGCGCGTCGCCACGTCCACCATCGCGTGCAGCGCCGACATCGCCAGCTCGTGCGGGTC
Source organism: Rhodococcus sp. WS4 (assembly GCA_006543605.1). Taxonomy (GTDB): domain Bacteria; phylum Actinomycetota; class Actinomycetes; order Mycobacteriales; family Mycobacteriaceae; genus Rhodococcus_F. The sequence goes on along the minus strand of RRBB01000109.1, from coordinate 13,279 downwards.
GTGCGTGCCTTGTTCGGCGCGGCATACCGGCGGCATCGCGGCGGTCAGCGAGGTCATCGCAACGACGTCCGGACCTTGCAAGACCGGACGCCAGCACGCGATCGCGCCGTGCGCGTCGCGCCGCAGCGCCGGCAGCACCTGCCCACGCTCCACCAGTTCACGCGCGAAGACCGCGAAGTGGGCGAGGAAGCCGACGGACGCGCCGTACCGAACGTCCGCCACCAGCTCGTCAAGAACGGCCGGCGCGGACGCGGCATCCAACTGCACCACTGGAACCGTCCACGGCAAGAGGGTGGCATCTGTCCGCGCGGCCGGTCGCGGGGTGATCCGGATCAGCTCGGGCGAGTCCAACGGCGCGGACCGCAACGACGGCAACAACAGCACGGCGGTGCCGGGCTTGCCGGCGTGGATGCCCGCGATGGCGTCGGCAGGCGCGGCGAACGGGTGCGGGCGTGCAGAACGCAACGCCTGACTCGGGCTCTTCACCAGGCGATCGGAATCCTCGGCCCACAGGCACAAGCCCCCCGATGTGGACCAGAAGCCGTGCAAAACCAGCATTCGGATTCCCCTCTGTCGTGGTGTGCGGTGCCAGGCTAACCGAGGCGGCACTGCTGCGTGACGCAGCGCGCCGGTTCAGCTACTCGAGATCCTCGAGTTCATCCTCCTCGTAGCACCCGAACGGTCTCGTTGCTCGGATCGGGGTCGGGTCCCGTTCTCGGCCCGCGTCTGGGCGGCGTCGGAAGGGCCACCCGCAGCCGTGAATCCTGCGTGCGGTTCAGCAAACGCCGTCGTCTGTGGACGAACTGTCCGAAACGCGCGCGCCGGTGACCATGCTTTTCCCCCAGGAGACACGCAAGCGACGCGCGTGTCGCTTGCTGTGCCGCGATCCTACTGCTTGTAGCTGGTGAGGAAATTACCGAACCGCTCGATGGCGACAGCGAGATCACGCGCCCACGGCAACGTCACAATGCGGAGGTGGTCGTGGTCAGGCCAGTTGAAGCCGGTGCCCTGCACCATCAGGATCTTCTCCTGCAGCAGCAGGTCCTGGACCAGCTTCTCGTCGTCATAGATCTCGTACACGTTCGGGTCGAGACGGGGGAACGCGTACAGCGCGCCCTTCGGCTTCACGCACGAGACGCCCGGAATCATGTTGAGGCGTTCCCAGGCCACGTCACGCTGCTCGAGCAATCGCCCACCCGGCAGGATCAGGTCTTCGATGCTCTGGTGCCCGCCGAGCGCCACCTGGATGGCGTGCTGACCGGGCACGTTCGGGCACAGACGCGTCGACGCCAGCAGGTCGAGACCCTCGAGGAAACCTGCGGCGTGCTCCTTCGGACCCGTGATGGCCACCCACCCGGACCGGTAGCCCGCGACGCGGTACGCCTTCGACAGGCCGTTGAACGTCAGGCACAGCAGATCCGGGGCCAGCGTAGCGAGTGAGATGTGCTTGGCGTCGTCGTAGAGGATCTTGTCGTAGATCTCGTCCGCGAGAAGCAGCAGCTGATGCTTGCGCGCCAGGTCGACAAGCTGCTGCAGCACCTCCATCGAGTACACCGCACCCGTGGGATTGTTCGGGTTGATGACCAGCAGAGCCTTGGTCTTGTCGGTGATCTTGGACTCGATGTCCGCGATGTCGGGGTTCCAGTCGTTGCCCTCGTCACAGAGGTAGTGCACCGGGGTGCCGCCGGCGAGGCTCGTCATCGCCGTCCACAGCGGGTAGTCCGGTGCCGGGATCAGCACCTCGTTGCCGTTGTCGAGGAGCGCCTGCATCGTCATCGTGATGAGCTCGGACACGCCGTTGCCCAGGTAGATGTCGTCGACGTCGAGCTCGGGGAACCCGGGGACGAGTTCGTAGCGGGTGACGATCGCGCGCCGCGCCGACAGGATGCCCTTGGACTCGGAGTACCCCTGCGCGTACGGAAGCGCGGCGATCATATCGCGCATGATCACGTCCGGCGCGTCGAAACCGAACGGCGCGGGGTTGCCGATGTTGAGCTTGAGGATCCGGTGGCCTTCCGCCTCCAGCCGGGCGGCGTGGGCATGTACCGGTCCACGAATCTCGTACAGCACGTTCTGAAGCTTGGTGGACTGCTCCAGCTTGCGGTGCGGCATGCGGTGGTGGCCGTGGTCTGGGTTGCTCACGAGCGCCATTCTCCCACTCCCGGGCAACCGGATTTCTACTGGTGGGTATCAGACCGCCGTCGCGTCGTCGAAACTCCCCGCCCCGCGCAGGTGCCGGCCGCACCCTCGAGAGGGGGCCGATCCAGCGAGCGGGTCTTCGGCACATTCGAACCCATGCCTCGCAACTCCGCCACCGCGTCCTGCTGCCGCTCGAGCACGATCCGGCGACCGGCTAGGTGGAGGTGCAGCCGATCACCGGGAGCGAGGCCGAGCGCGGTCCGGACGTCGGCCGGGATGACGAGTCGTCCCTGCCGACCGGGAGAAGATGGTGCGGCAGAGCTGTCCCCGACACTCCCCGTGCAGCGGGTGGGGCGCGGCCGGATGGAATCTTGATCAACAGCGTGAAGCCTCGAAGCTGGTCCAGAATTCCTGCTGCTTGGTGAGATGACAGTGGAACAGCGCTGGGAGGCAGCCATGACCTCGTCAACGGCACCGCTGACGACGTTCAGGACCGACTCCGCTAGCTCTCCGCAGTTACGACCGCCACCGCAGAGGGCGGCCTTCCATCGGACGTACCCACCCACCGGACAAGCTAACCGTGCCGGTGCCTGGCGTTACGATCGGACCATCGGACTGGGCGCGGTGTCTCGAGCGCTGATGCGGGCTGCTACCGGCTCGTTCAGCTGGTCGACGATCTGGTGCTGCCGGTGATCTTCGACGAGGATGCGCCGGTGAGGCCGGCCTACGAGAAAATCCTCCTCGGCTGCGACGGTGCCGCGGCGTACATCCTCGCCGACGACACGGCGGCGGTGCATGCCGCCTTCCTCGATCGACGCAGCGCCGCCCCGTAAGCCATCGCCCAACACCCGCATCGCATCCACACCGAGGAAGTCGTGTTGGAGCACCACCGGGCACGCTTTCGAGAACACCGGCGGCGGTGCAGTCGTACCTTGCGGTGACGGTGGACGATCGCCGCTGCGCAACACCACCTCGGTCGACGTCATAGCGAACAGCGCCCCGCCTGATCACCGACCAGCTGCAACAGCCACGGCACACCCGGGCTCGGACCACCGCCCGCCGGTCCCTCGTGACCCCACGCCAGCACCCCAGGTTACGGGCCGTCTCCGGCGGGCCGCGAACCACGTCCAGGTCGGCTAGAGTCCGGTCTCGGCGGCCCAAAATAGATGAATGGTCCTGTCGCGAGAACGATCAACCCGACGAGGAGATGGCCGCCGAGGTGCCGAGTTGCCAGCTGAACCCCAGCCCCAGAGCAGGAGAGCGAAGATGAGCGAGTCCACAGACAAGACCATCGAAAACGTAAAGAAGCCGTTGTACGCCACGGTCGGCGCCGGGGATGTGGCCGTCCAGGCCGCTGCCGATGTTGTCGCCGAGGTTCGTGAGCGCGCCGAGAACACCGGCACCGACGTTTCCGGGTGGGTCGAGGAAGCCCGTGAGCGCTTCGCATCGCTGCCCACCGATGTGCAGGAGCAGATCGAGGCCCTCCGTCAGCGCCTCGCCGGGCTGCCCTCGGAACTGCCCGGGTGGGCGGAGTTGCGGGAGAAGTTCACCGTCGAGGAGCTGCGCAAGGTTGCCGAGGAGTACCTCAAGGGTGTCGTCGATCTGTACGCCGACCTTGCCGAGCGTGGCGAGGGGGCCGTCGAGCGGCTGCGCACCCGTCCGGGCGTCGACGAGCGCATCGAGCGGGCCGAGGACGCCGCTGACACTGCGGCCGACCATGTCGACGAGGCCAACGCTGCTGTCGCCAAGAAGGCTCCGGCCAAGAAGACGACCAGCTGACACCGCCCCGACCCCAACCCCGATCCCGGACCGTACGGTCGGTGGTACCGAGCCGCCCTCGCGCCGCACATTCGCGAGGGCCGCTCCTTCTATCGACCTCGTGCAGTGGGCTCGCGCGACGTGCCACGCGGCCGGGCACTCCTCGAACGCATAAGCGCCGGTCGGACCCGATACGATGGCGCCCGCGGGGCCGGCGGATCGGGCAAGGGGTCGCGTCATCCCACGGCGCGCCGCGCCGCACCCGATGTGCGCACCTCGGCGATTGATGTCGTCATGGTGTCAGTACACGTATCGTCGACGGTGTAAACCGTTCTCTCCGGTTGCGAGGCGAAGTTGATACACCCGATGTTTCGACGCCCTCGCGACCTCGTAGTGGTCCCCAACGTCATCGGTATGTCCCCCTCGAAGGCGAAGCGTGAGGCCGACCACGCCGGACTCTGGCTGCGCGGTCCCGAAGCAGACGCCGGCCCAATAGGCAAGTCCGACATGCCCACCGGGGTGATCACAGCTCAAGCACCCAAATCCGGCTCACTGGTCGACCCCGGGTCCGCGCTGGCCGTATGGATCGACAGAAATGACGATGGACGTGGCGGGATACGCGAGCCCCGCAGACCGCTGCCCGACCCGAAAGACTGCCGCCGGGGCCTTCACGTCGGGCTTCGGTCCGCGGTGGGGCACGAACCACAATGACATCGACATCGCGAACTCCATCGGGACTCCGATCAACGGAGTCACCAACGGCACCGTGATCGAGACCGGTCCGGCCTCGGGCTTCGGGCTGTGGGTCCGCCTGCAGCAGGACGACGGCACCGTCGGCGTGTACGGCCACATCGACCGTTCGCTGGTCCCGGTCGGGCAGCAGGTCCGGGCGGGTGACCAGATCGCCACCATGGGCAACCGGGGGCAGTCGACCGGACCGCACCTGCACTACGAGGTGTGGGCGGCCACCGGAACCAAGATGGATCCGGTGGGCTGGCTCGGATCGCGGGGTGTGCCCGTCCCTCGAGGACAGGGCAGCTTACTGCAGGTAGCACGTACCCCGCGTGTTGAGCGTCCCTTCGAATGACGACCACTGGGCCGGTGATCGTCACTGCCGATGCCGATGTGTGCCGGGTGGAGGCCCGATCATGCGCATCATCACTGTGCCGACGAAGGGGCGACGCCGGAGCTGGGCTGCTCAACCTGTCGAATGCAGGTCGCGGGTGACGGCGGCCCGGTCGTCGGCATCGGCGGTGACGGCGCGACACGAAACGTTCTGCCGCCAAAATGAACTGGCCCCTTCGCGGCCCCGTCTGGTCGTCAAGACTGGTCCAGTCCTGAGTGGAGTCATCGGAAGTGATCGTCATTCGCCGCCCAAGGAGGCCGCGGAGCTCCTCGGCGCCGGCACAATGGTTTGCCCGTCCTGCCGGGGGCCGCTGGCCACAGGGGGTCACGGCCTGTGAGCGCACCGTCCGCGCCCTGGGCGCCGCGACCGCGCGCCGACGTCGGGTCCGCTGTCGCGACTGCGTCGGCACCCACATCTTGCTGCGCACCGCCCTTGCAGGCCGCCGCGCCGACACCACCGAGGTGGCCGGCAGCGCCCTGATTCACAAGGCGAAAGGCCTGGGGTTCTGGCGTATCGCCGACCGGCCGGCTCGCCCGCCGTCCACGGTGCGCCGCAGCACCGATGAGCAGGTGCAGTGGATGGGGTCACCAGGGCACCCGGCGAGGTCGCCCGCGAAGTGTTCTCCGAGATCCGGTATGTGCGGCACCTGTTGCTGCACGCCCTGAGCATCCTCGCGGCAGCGGCCGCCGAGGACCGTCGCCGCTGGGGGTTCATCGACCCATCGTGGAACCTGATCGGCGTCTACACCCAAGGCCAACTGCTGCCCCGCAACATCGAGCTGACACGACCGCCCCGCCGGGGCCTCCAGCGCCCGGATCCGGCCGTCACCGTGCCGATCATCGGCGTCCACACTGACGCACAGCAGTCACGGTGCCGACGAGCCCGTCAGCGTGCCGACGAACGGTGACACCTGCGTCTGCAAATTCCATGATGCAATCGTCTGCATTCTCAGCAACGGCCAACAGCATCGCGAATTCGCCGGGCCCTGTGGTGGGATACCGCCGACGACGCCACGACGACGGCCGACTCACCGTCGCGTTTGTCGGGCATCACCGGCCCGCGGTCGGCCGGAGACGGCGATCCCGGCGCCGGCGCTGACCGGGTGACGGCACCGGGGTTCGGGGTGGTGACGCGGGTGGCGAGGGTCCACGGTGTCCGTGCAATGCCATGGGGAACATGGAGCGCACCGTGCGGAGCAACCACCAACGCTGTACGAACGGCAAGGTTCACGGCTTCGTGCCCCGTCTCGTCGAGATGACTGCCGCCGAGACATCGACGAAGGGGTGGTGCGGGACCCTCGTGCATGTAGTGAACGCGTCGGTCGCGGCTGAAACCTTCGGACGGCTCAGCACCATTCCGTTGCACGCGCGGCGGTGGAAAGCTCGAAGATGCGACCGGCTCGGCCGCACGGACCTACGTATGTCCCGGAGGTTGACGATGAGTGAATCCGACGAAGCAGTGGTGCGCCGCTTCTACGAGGAGATGAACAACGATCGGAAGAACGATATCGCTGTCGAGCTGTTCAGCAGCGACCACGAGATGCATGACCCGCAGGTGCCGGGCGGTTCCGGGCCGCAGGGAATGGTCGACGCCATCTCGGTCTACCAGAACGGTGTCAACGGGCACTGGAACATCGAGGAGATCTTCTCGTCCGGCGACCGGGTCGTGGTGCGCTGGACGGGCACTGGCAAGCACGTGGGCGAGGTGAACGGAATTCCGCCGACGGGCAACGACGTTCGCGTCGATGCGATCTCGATTCACCGGATGGGCGACGGCAAGATCGCCGAAACGTGGCAGGTATGGGACACCCTGACGTTCCTGCGACAGCTCGGTGTGGTGCCTGCGAGCTGACAGTGCCGGTCGGACAAAGGTAGTGACAACCTGAGCGGGTTGGAGTTGAAGGACACCTCCTGGTGGGGTGGTGAACGGGCTCGGAGTCACGACCGCATCAGGAGGGTGTCATGTCTGACGGTAGTCGCCGCCGTTTGTCCCGTGGAGATCGCCGCCGAGGCCGGGGTGCGGTGGTGTGCGTGCAGCCGATGCTGGTCGCACGCGCGCGGGTGGCCGGGCTTCATCCGGCGGCCGCGTGCACGTTCGCGGCGCCCGACCTCGGTGGGAAGACCGCCCACGCGAGGTCGCGGTTCGGTCGTCCGCGCAGTCCGTCCGCCGGATGCCTCAGCCGAGCACCGGACCGTCCCGGTTCACCGCCGCGACGGGCACCGGCAGCCGTCCCGGCAACACCGGCGCGGGACGCCGTTCGAGATAACCCGTGCGGTCTCCGGGCTCGGACGTCGTCTGTCCAGATCTGCTGTATTCCCGTTACGCCGCGTCCGGAGGTGCCGGTGTTCACCGCCCTGACGGGGTATCGGCGGAATCCCGACCTTCCGGCGACGAGCGCCAGTCGTCCATGACACACGTCCCCGGTAAGAATCCCGGCAGGGATGAGGTCACGAGGGACTCTCGACCGACGAGGCCGGTGCGCCGGGCGAGGCGGGTCGATTGATTCGTGCCGTTGTGGGTATGCCAGGAACCACATCCGACGGCACCGCCCGCCTATGGGCTGCTTCGAACCAGGACCGATTTTGATGACCTCACACCGGCACGTCACCACCGATCACGACGAGATCCGCGGCTGGATTCAGGCGCATCGCGGCGCACCGGCGCGATCGGCGGCGACCACCGACACCGCAGGCGTCCTGCATATCGACTTTCTCGGGGTCCGCACCGCCGGGCTCGAGCACATCTCCTGGCAGGAGTGGTTCACCGCCTTCGACGAGCAGGGCCTCGCCCTCTGTTACCCGGATCCGCACATTCACGGCGGAACCAGCGCCTGGTTCGAGCTCGTTCAACGCGGCTGTCCATGACGGAACTCGCTGATGAGCGTCGTGCCGCACCCCATGTTGAACATCACCCACATCTGAGGTTGGCTCCTCACCCGGTTCGCCTGCTCCGGCGCCCGAAACGGTCGGTCGAACCTGGACGAATTTCTTGACGATGGAGGATCAGTGCTGGTTCGGCGTACCTGGGGCGCGTCCGCCCGGTCAGGAACTCATGTACCGGGCCGCCATACGCATCCTCCGTGGCCGCAGGTCCCCGGATGGTCTGCGCTTGCCGATATGGCCGCCGGCCGGCCACATCGTGCGCTGACCACCGGTCGTGCGTGTCCCCACCGCTCACATCGGTGGCCTTCACGCGTGTCACGCCGGGTCTGCGTCCGCGCCGCGGGCCCGGCGCTGGAACCGGGCCCGTTGCCGGTCCAGCAGGAGCACACCCGGTGGTGGGTTGCGGTGCTGCTCGCGGACGAGGATCACCCGGACTGCCGTTCCTTGATCCGCACACATCACGGTACGTGCTCTTCGACAGCCCCTGCAAGGTTCTGACCTGCGAATACGAGGGGGATCTCCGGCGAACCCCCACTCTCGCAGACAGGTGCGGTGCCCCGTCCGGGCCGCCGATCACCACCGCCGGACCCGCCGAAGTGCGACTCCGCGGCGCAGAGGGTGCCGACGGTGCTCGCGGCGATCGTGTTCAGCCGCGGTCACTGGGCGGATCATCGACCTCGCGGTACGCCGGTGGTGGGGTGGCGGCAAGTTGGAGTTCGTCCGGGCTGGCGTGCTGGACGCGGCCGTTGGCGAAATGCACGGTCAGTAATCCGTCGAACCTGCACCCGATGACCACCCCCGGCGTTCCACGCCGGATGCGGGGGCGGAGGAAACCCCCGAGATCTGCTGCTGCGAGCACTCGGTCGCCGACATCCAATGGCTCGCCTGCACCGGCGCCGTGCCCGCTGGTCATCATCGGATTATCGCCTTCCCCCGCACCGGGCACCGCACAAACCGGGAGATGCTGCCGCTGACGACACCGACATCGAGCTGGCCGGCTCGGCTGGTGAGGGTGATGGACAGCGCCTGACCGGCCGAGCACGGTCGGGGCGGGGTAGGCGGCGTACAGGCGGGCATCCTGCGAGTACCAGGGCCGGAGCGGGCCGGGAATACCGGAGATCATCACGGTGAACGGGGGCGGAGTGTCGTCGACGAACCGGCGCACCGGGTCGAGCACTATCGGGCTGATCGACAGGATGCTCAGCGGCCGGAACCGGGTGCGGCTCAGGGCACCGAGCACCCGGTCGGTGGGGTGAGCGACCCGGTGATCCGTGCCGCGGGCTGGGGTTCGTCGGTGGCGTGCTCGACGACCTTCGTCCCCACCCCGTGGTCCGCGGCTGTGTACTGGATCGACGTGGTCCATCCGCGCGAGGTGCTTGATCGCACCGACGACCTTGGTGGCGAGCTGGTCGGTTGTCGTCTTGCCGAGCAACCGGGAGCTGTCATGCCAGTGTCGGCGAACCGTTGGAAACATCCCGTCGCCAGCGGCTCATCCGCGGCGAACGGCCGAAAAACCGACTGGGCGAACTCGAATACTCGGCTCGCAAGGAATTGGGTTAGTTCCCCAGGCGCTGCGGCCCGCCGTGGTGAAGGAAAATGTGGTGCCAGGGTCACACCTGGGTGCGTGTCCACCGTCACCGTCCTCGCCGGGTCTGGTGGGATCGATGCTGGTCGGAGGACACTTGCAGGGTGTGTTCCGGTCGACCCCGATCCGTCCATGGTGCCGGCGAGTCGTTTGGTGGGTGGAGGGCGCTTTGTCCGCAGGAACCGTGGATTGTTGCCTTTCGAGCACCGGTGTCAAGATCCTGCATCCACCCCGCCCTCCCCGGAACACGCACCCACACAAGCGAATGCGTATCGGGCCCAGCCCGGGAACGGTGGTCGGTGATGGATGTGGTGCACCCGCGGTGCGCGGGAATCGATATCTCCGAGACGGACACCACGTTGTGCGTGCGGATCCCGGTAGCGACGTATGCGACCGTCAGGGTCGTTCCGGGAAGGTTCGAACCATGTTGACACGATTCGTCGCGGTTGTCGCAGCGACCGTCGGACTTCTGGGGACCGTCGCGGTGGGTGTCGCGACGGCAGCGCCGCCGGCGGTGATGGGCGGCGGCACGGGAATCATCGTCAACGACGAATTGCTCTGCTCGCTCACGACGATCGGGCACGACAATGCGGGACGGATGGTCGGGTGGACGGCGGGGCACTGTGGTGCCGTCGGTGCGTCCGTGGTTCCGGAGGCCAGTCAGGAGAGCGGGGTGGTCGGCCGGGTCGTGGTGTCGAACCCGGCTCTCGACTACGCGGTGATCGAGTTCGATCCCGGCGAGGTGGTTCCCGTCAACCGGGTCGGCAGCGTCACCATCACGGGGATCGGCGCCCCGGCCGGGTTCCCGCAGGTGGCGTGCAAGGAGGGCCGCACCACCGGCAACACCTGCGGCATCGTGTACGGGGACCTCCTCGGTACCGGGGAGACCTGGACGCAGGCGTGCGTCGTCGAAGGCGATTCGGGCGCACCGGTGGTCGTCGGCACCACGCTGGTGGCGATGGTCAACGCCTACCTCGTCGCGCCGTGCATCGGCCCGGAGATCGGCACCAACATCAATTCGATCGTCGCCGACATGAACGCCACCGGCGGGTACGGCGCCGGCTACCGGCCCATCTAAGCTAAGCCCAAGGTCGTGTAGTTAGTGGGGACGGCTGGCGGTCAAGAATGCGGGTCTTGGGCGTGTCGTGCACGAATGGGTAGCGGAGCTCCGGTAGAAGAGGGCGTCCTCCAAGACATCCTCGACCCAGGAGATCCGCTGGCTACCAATTCTGTCATCACCCGTGTCGTCACCGTCGCGTTAGGCCGGTTCGTCCCGGGGCATCTCGGGGAACTGACCGGCGATCGTGGGCTTCGACATGGTCGAGGCCGCATTGGCCGAAACCGGCAAAGTCCAAGCCCGGGTGCGTGATCTGCCCTCACGGGTCGTGGTCTACCTGCTGCTGGCCGCCGGACCGTTCGCCGAGGCAGGGTTCCGGCAGGTATGGCAGCGGATGATCGCCGGACTCGACGGGCTCCGGCGGTGGCCACACCCACCGCCGGAGCGCTGGCCCAGGCCCGACGCCGGATCGGAACCAGGGCCGATCGTCGGGCCCTCGACATAGCTCCCGCCGGGAGGATCATCGAGCAGCTTGAGAATCAGCTCACGGGCCGCGGGAGAGGCATCCTCGAGCATGCCGTCACGGTGTTCGTTCCATTCGTCCCAGTCCAAGCCCGCACCGACATCGATGCAGCTCTCGGCAGTCGCACCGTTCTCGAGACCCGAATCGGCCCACATCCCGTCCACCGTCACCGGGTCCAAGCATCCGCGCCGTCCCAGTCGCGCATCAGGTAGACCCAGATCGATTCCTCGATGTAATGGTGCCGCGTTCGAGCGTCCGCTCGCTCTGCGACTTGTAGACCACGGGGCGGCGTAGGTGTCGGTCATGCGGGTAACCCTTTCGGTCTCAGGTGGTGGCCGGTCGGGGGCGGGCCGCCTCTCGGTGTGGGGCCCGGCCGGGTAGGTCAGTTCTTTGTGACCGTGTAGCCAAGCGCGTCGGCGAGCATGTGCATCAGCTCCTTGCCGTCCGGCATCGACGCCATCGCCGTCCGCATCTTGACGGCCGCGCACTCGACGGGCTCGTCGGACCGGCACTCGCTGTTGACCAACCCGTCGTAGTCCGAGTACAGCTCTAACCTGTGGGAATGAGTTGATGTGTCCTTCGGTCCCGGACGTACTCTCGATGTACATCGCCCAGCCACACTCATGTACCACTTTTGGTACATGAGTGGTAGGCTTTAGCCACCTACCGAAGTTCAGTCCCTCGTCCACGACGAGGGTGCCCCCCTTGCGCACGAGCAAGGAAAGAGGTGACGAGTACATGTCCGCCATAACCGCAACCGAAGCCCGGAAGAACCTTTTCGGCCTGGTGTCCCAGGTCAACGAGGATCACACCAGCGTCGAGATCGTGTCCAAGAACGGCAACGCAGTCTTGCTGTCGAAGGACGACTACGACTCGATAATGGAGACCTCCTACCTGCTCGCATCACCGGAGAATGCCCGGCGACTGTTTCGCAGTTTGGAGGCGACCCGGCGCGGTGAATACACCGAACGGGAACTCATCGAGTGAACACCGCCTTCACCGACGACGGATGGGACGACTACACCTACTGGCTCACTACGGACCGCAAGATCCTGACGAAGATCAACGAGCTGGTCAAGGACATCAAACGCCACCCGTTCGAGGGCATCGGGAAACCGGAACGCCTCCGCCACATGGAGGGCAATGTCTGGTCCCGTCGCATCACCCAGGAGCATCGCCTGGTCTACGTCGTCATCGACGACACCGTGATCATCCAGCAAGCCCGCTACCACTACTGAACACGGAGAACCGCCCCTGTGAGCACCCAGCGAAAGACATACACGGCCACAGTGGCCCGCGACGGTGACTGGTTCATGGTCGCGATCCCCGCCATCGACGGCCTCACACAGGCCCGAAGCCGTGGTAGGTCGAGCAGATGGCCCGCGAGTACATCGCCGTCACGACCGGCGCCGACGTCGAGTCGATCGCCGTGACCGTAACCGTGGCGCACTGACCGACACCCGCCGGCTGCCACCACCTAGTGACCCCGGCGCACCAGCGTGCCGGGCCAACGAGAAAGCAGAACACACGCAAAAAGACCGCAGTTCGACCTGGCTCCGCCACCTCGTCGACGCGAAAGCACACGGCTGTCGATCTGCATCTACATCGAGTCGGCCGACAACACGTGGTATGAGGACGTACTCGACGAGCCCGAGGCCGAAACCGTCCTGGTCTACAACAAAAACAAGGGCCAGCGAATCCACTCGCCCTCGACCGCATCGTCGGCATCAGCGGGCCGAAGAAAGCTGCGGCGACACCCGACTACTGATCACCATTTCGAAAGCCCCTCCCAATCCGGACACGGTGGGCGAGGGGCTTTCGAGAAAACAGCACCCGCGGCGGGTAGCACCGGCATGCGAGCTCACCCGACCAACGGAGGCCGACGACGCCCGACGACAAGCACAATCCCACCAGTATTACAGCGTACGACCTCACCGACTACGCGAGTCTGCCGGAAAGGCACAAAGGCCGTCTCCACACCATTCTGTCGTTGAGTGATATATACCTTGATGGCTCACGGTCTTGATCTGGCGAGTGCCGAGTGGTTTCGATCTTGTTTCATCATGACCCGTCGGGGTGTGGGCATGGCCGATGCCCGGCTGTCGCGTCAGGTGAGCGCCGGATTCCACGGTCCGGGAAGGCGTTTCGATTCGGTGGAGCAGGTCCTGGGCGGATCGTTAGCCGGGTCGGGGCAGCGCCTGGATGCAGG
>RRBB01001096.1:0-393 GCA_006543605.1 Rhodococcus sp. WS4 | reverse complement strand
CGCTCCAGTTGCATCAGCCCACTGGATGTTGCGTTGCGGAGGGCTTCGAGCTTGGCGCTATTCTGGGCTTCCTGTTGCAGCAGCAGGCGCAATCCTGCCCGGATGACTTCGCTGCGATTCTGATAGCGGCCGGTCTCCACCAGCTCGTTGATATCCTGCTCCAGCGGATCGGGAAGGACGACGTTTCGCGTTGCCATGAGGTACTCCAGTCGGCAGATAGCTAGTGGCATAATATGCCATAAGGCTTGCTAGATCATCTTTTTTGGCGTATAGGTGATAGCAGGATGCCTCCCTCTGGGAGCCAGGAGATTGATCATGAACGCGCACACCAACAAAGGTTTTGCCTCCCGGGTCGGTTTTGGTCTGGGTACGCTTGTGCGTTTCTGCCTGCAT
>RRBB01001095.1:0-394 GCA_006543605.1 Rhodococcus sp. WS4 | reverse complement strand
TCACCTAGGTTGCCCGTACCAGTCAGCCTAGCGCCTTGGGTCGGTGCTACTCCGACCCTCTGCGGTTCACCTCACGGTGAATTCGCACCCTCGCGGGGGCTACATTGTCGGGAAAGCTTCGCACCCTGCCGTTACCAGCAACGCACGTTTCCCTAGGCTACCGTTGGTCGCACAACGAGTCCGCTGCCACTCCATACAAGCAGTGGTTGGACAATGACAGACAGAGCTTTCGCTCATGTCTCCTTTGGGGAAGGGGGAACAGGGACGACCTGCTGGCCGCCAGTTCCTGATTTATTACCTCCTGTTTCAAATTACGCAGGAGGTGACCCCAGCGGGGATCGACTCTCCCGCAGGGGTTGGTTTTAGGATGCGCTCCAAGACCGGTGTTCTGGTC
>RRBB01001094.1:0-394 GCA_006543605.1 Rhodococcus sp. WS4 | reverse complement strand
CCGGTGAGCAGCGACTCCAGGTATTCGATATGCGGGGTCACGACGAACTCGTAACCCCAGCGGTGGAACAGATCCAGCACCTGACGGCGGGCTGCTTCGATGCGCGCCGCCTCCGGGGGCAGCACCTCTTCGATCCCATCTGGCAGCAGCCAGCGGTCTACCGTTGCCATTTCGCCTCTCCCCTTTCAGCCGGGCGGCACATCATCAGTGAATCCAGTAAAGAAGCAGGGTGCCGAGCAGCATGCTGCCCAGCCCCACGAGACGCAGGTGACGGTCGCTCAGCCGGCCGATGCCGGTGACCGCCTCGCGCCATTGTCGCGGACACAGGAACGGCAGGATGCCTTCCAGCACCAGCACGAGACAAAAAGCGATGCCGAATTCCTGCCACATGATT
>RRBB01001093.1:0-395 GCA_006543605.1 Rhodococcus sp. WS4 | reverse complement strand
CCGCTTTCCTGGGCGGCGCGGGCCAGGGTGCTGCCCAGGCCGGTGGTGACCGTCACGTCGTAGCCGCGCTTCTGCAGGAACTGCGCGGTGATGGCGGTGAGGATGCGTTGCTCGGTGAAAGTCTTGCCGCCGATGCGCAGGGTTTCCGCCTGCGCCAGGCCGGCGGCGAGCAGGCCGGCGCAGGCCAGGCAGAGTGAGCGGATCAGTCGGTTCATCAGGCCTCCTTGGCGGTCAGGCCGCGTTCCAGGAACATACGGCTGAACAGCACCACCAGGGCATCCAGCAGCAGGGCGAGGAGCGCCGTGCAGGCGGCGCCGAGCAACAGTTGCTGGTGATTGTTCAGGTAGATGCCGGGGAAGATCAGGCTGCCCAGGCTGTTGGCGCCGATCAGGAAC
>RRBB01001092.1:0-396 GCA_006543605.1 Rhodococcus sp. WS4 | reverse complement strand
ATCTAATTGAGCCCTTACAACACAGAGACTTGGAGCTTTTGCTCTTGTATCGTGACAGCTTGGAAAAGTCCGAGAATTGGCAACAACTTTACGACGAATCTTATAAACTCTTGTTTGAGTAAAACTTTAATGACTTCAGCACATGGAAGCATCTTATTTACTCCGCAACTAAGCTCGAGAAGTCTTACGAGGAGGTGTCAAAACTGATTTCTCTTGATAACCGAAATGCATACTTCGCTAAAATTTATTTAGCAACGGCATATGGCTTAAATCAGCTTGAGACTCTTGAAAACTTTTACCTCAAATTTCAAGACAAGCCCTCATGCGCAGTTGACCTCCTCAACTTTCATTTACCGAGCCCTCTTCTAGACAAGATACACACAGACTACAAGGGCC
>RRBB01001091.1:0-397 GCA_006543605.1 Rhodococcus sp. WS4 | reverse complement strand
CGCCGGCCACCTCCTCGAGCACCTCGACCTCGACGCCGGCTTGCGCCGCCTCGAGGCACAGCCGCTCGAACGCCTTCGCCACCGCCAGGCAGCATTCCGCCGGGCCCTGGGCCGCGGAGAGTTGCAGCAGGATCATCGGCAGCACTCCCCACGGGTCTTGTAGGTCAGCACCGGCTTCAGGCGGGCGACCAGGCGCAGCAGGCCGGCTTCGAGCAGCGCGCCGACCACCGAGTCGATACCCTTGTAGGCTTCCGGCGCTTCCTCGTAGATCAGTTGGCGGTCGCCACAGATCACCCTGCTGCCAAGGCGCGTACGGCCCAACTGGTCGACGCTGAAGCGCGCCGCCAGACGCTCCCGACACTCGCCGCGCTGCCATTTGCGACCGGCGCCGTGGGCC
>RRBB01001090.1:0-398 GCA_006543605.1 Rhodococcus sp. WS4 | reverse complement strand
ATGGCGGCGGTAGCCCTTGTGGTCACTGCCTGGAGCGGCCGCGGCCTGCCCACGGCGCTGCCACAGAAGCACTGAAGCGATGACGGCCACGGCCGAGGAGGCACGATGCGCGCGATCCTGTTCGATGTGTTCGGTACCCTGGTGGACTGGCGTTCCAGCCTGATCGAGCAGTTCCAGGCGTTGGAGCGCGAACTCGGCGGGACCCTGCCCTGCGTGGAACTGACCGACCGCTGGCGCCAGCAATACAAGCCGGCGATGGACCGGGTACGCAACGGCCAGGCGCCCTGGCAGCACCTCGACCAGTTGCACCGGCAGAGTCTCGAGGCCCTGGCCGGAGAGTTCGGCCTGGCGCTGGACGAGGCCCTGCTGCAACGCATCACTGGCTTCTGGCACCGCCT
>RRBB01001089.1:0-398 GCA_006543605.1 Rhodococcus sp. WS4 | reverse complement strand
CGCCGCGTGCCGGCAAGCCGTTCATCGCGATCAACTGTGCGGCCATCCCGGACAACATGCTCGAGGCCACCCTGTTCGGCCACGAGAAAGGTTCCTTCACCGGCGCCATTGCCGCCCAGCCCGGCAAGTTCGAGCTGGCCGACGGCGGCACCATTCTTCTCGACGAGATATCGGAAATGCCCCTCGGCCTGCAGGCCAAGTTGCTGCGCGTATTGCAGGAGCGCGAGGTGGAGCGGGTCGGTGCGCGCAAGCCGATCAACCTGGATATCCGCGTGCTTGCCACGACCAACCGCGACCTCGCGGCGGAAGTCGCGGCGGGGCGTTTCCGCGAGGACCTCTACTATCGCCTGTCGGTCTTCCCGCTGGCCTGGCGGCCGCTGCGCGAACGCCCTGCGGAC
>RRBB01001088.1:0-398 GCA_006543605.1 Rhodococcus sp. WS4 | reverse complement strand
ATGTTGGCCTGAACGACGAAATGGTCGATCAGCGGTGCGAACAGGTTGGCGAACAGGATCGCCAGCATCATGCCTTCCGGGAACGCCGGGTTGACCACCCGGATCAGCATGACCATCACTCCGATCAGGGCGCCGAACAGCCACTTGCCGGTATCGGTCATGGACGCCGAGACCGGGTCGGTGGCCATGAAGATCATGCCGAAGGCGAAGCCGCCGGTGACCAGGTGCCAATACCAGGGCATGGCGAACATCGGGTTGCTGGCCGAGCCGATGGCGTTGAACAGGTAGCTCATGGCGACCATCCCCAGCATCACCCCGGCGACGATGCGCCAGGAGGCGATGCGGGTCAGCAGCAGCACGGCACCGCCGATGAAGATCGCCAGGGTGCTGGTCTCGCC
>RRBB01001087.1:0-399 GCA_006543605.1 Rhodococcus sp. WS4 | reverse complement strand
CACTCGAACAGAAACTCGAAAGCTTCCACCTGACGCAGGGCATCGCTCATGCGCGCGCCCCAAGTGTACAGCCCGTGGCCGCGGATCAAATACCCCGGGCAGTGCGGATGCGCCTCCAGCCAGGGCTGCACGCGGCTGGCCAGGCGGGCGATGTCCTGGTCGTTGTCGAAGATCGGCACCTCGACCTGGCCTTCGTGGGTGGTGACCCCGGCGAAGGCCTTCTGCAGTTCGTAGTCCTGCAGCACCAGGCGGTCGCCGCGAACCAGGCGGGAAAGCACGGTGGCATTCACCGAGTGGGTATGCAGCACCGCGCCGATCGCCGGGTTCCAGGCATACAGCTGGGTGTGCAGGAGGGTCTCCGCCGAGGGTTTCTTGCCCGGTTCCAGGCTGTTGCCGGCC
>RRBB01000108.1:0-34620 GCA_006543605.1 Rhodococcus sp. WS4 | reverse complement strand
ACCGGCCGCCAGACGCCGTGCTGGCCTTCCTCGACGGACTCTGATTATGCCGAACATCCGAAGCCGAGAACGCTCGCCACCACGAGCCCACCGCAGCGGTCGGCATAACGGTGTGGTCCACATAAGAGGCCTTATAGCGAATTCGGCATAAGGCCTCTGTCATTGTGCCCTCCAGCCCATGTACATCCCGACCCCGCGACAGTAGCGACATGCACTGACATCTGAGATCGACCGCGGGCCTGCGGCGCCAACTGGCGTGCGCTGCGCGTCGCAGTCGAGACCCCGCGGGGCGCGGTCAGGAGCAGACCGGCCGTGTCGGAGGCACTCGCCGAAGCCTTCCCCGAACTCACCAAACCACTATGCCCGATCAACCCCTGTTCTACGACACCGTCAGCGACGAAGCTCACCTCTACGGGCTGCTACGTGCACGTCCCTCGAAGCCGTGCACCCGACTCGTGATTTGGCGGGCAACATGAGTGGACATCCCCGCTGCTCGGATAGCTCACTCATGCGCCCGCCGCAGCGGCCGGGAGTGTCCGATTAACGGTGGAACCGACCTCGGTGTCGGTTAGTTACCGTTCGGGGTGATACGTCCTTCGAAGGTGATCGCGAACGCGTTCAGTGCCGGCTTCCACCTCATTGCCCATCGTGCCCTACCTTTCCCGGTCGGGTCCAGCGCCCGGGTAGCCAGGTACAAGCATTTCAGTGCCGCCTGCTCCGTCGGGAAGTGCCCACGAGCACGCACAGCGCGCCTGTAGCGGGCGTTGACGGACTCGATCGCGTTGGTGGAGCAGATCACCCGCCTGATCTCGACGTCGTAGTCCAAGAACGGTACGAACTCGCTCCACGCGTTCTCCCACATCCGCGCGATTGCCGGATAACGCTCACCCCACTTCCCGCAGAATTCGGCGAACCGCTCCTTCGCCGCCGACTCCGACGGTGCGGTGTACACCGGCTTCAGATCACGCGCCATCGCATCCCAGAACTGCCGCGCTGCGAATCGAAAGGTGTTGCGTATCAGATGAATTACACATGTCTGCACCACTGCACGTTCCCACACTGTATTGATCGCATCGGGCAATCCTTTGAGCCCGTCGCACACGACGATGCAGACGTCGCCGACACCGCGGTTCTTGATCTCCGTCAGAACCGAGAGCCAGAACTTCGCGAAAGCGCACAGGTTCGCGCGAACGTGTGCGAAGTGGCGCCTGAACTGTCACGGGTTCGGCAGGCGGGCGGTGTCGACGTGGTCGGCGAGGTAGGCGATGACGGCCTCGTTGGTCATGCCGTAGCTGTTGGCGACGAGTTTGGCATCGACGGTGCCGACGAGGCCGACCAGCCGAGTGGAGCGCAGGATCCGGGGTTGAATACCGACCCGGTGCAGGGTGTGCTTGACGTAGCCGTCGGAGGCGGCCGTGCGGGTGGCCCTGGTCTGCATGGTGATCAACACATGGGAGTTTCTGCTGCCCAGCTTCCTGCGGTGCTGCAGGCAGCGGCGCAGGGCGGACCAGGTCCACGGGTCCAGCGGGGTGGGCTGCGGTCGGCTGCCCAGCCGGACCCGGCGCGTCTTGTGGTCGATGTCGTCGTCGGTGAGGTGTTGCAGTTCCTGGGTGGTGGCGCCGTGCAGCAGGGCCGCGAGTCCGACGAATGCCTCGTGCGGGTGCACGTCGGGGCCGGCGGTCCATCGCCGGAACAACTCGCGCTGGCGGTCGACGGGAAGCGTCGGTCCGCGGAAGGCCATGGTCTGCGGCGCTCGCACCGCGGCGGTGGGGTCGATCAGCAGCACCCGACGCCGCAGCCCGTAACGGCAGAACTGGCGCAGCCCGGTCAGGTAGGAGGCCCGTCGGCCGGGATGTGCGTGCAGGAACGCCTCGACGTCGCCGACATCGACGGTCGCCCAGTCGCTCTTGCCGCGGCGCGCGGCCAGGAACTGCGCGAAGTCACGCACCGCGGTCAGTCGGGCCTCGAGCGTGCCGTGCCCCCGTGGGCGGGTGCCGGCGCGGCGGGCGCGGGCGCGGCCGGCAAGCAGGTGCTCGGCGAATCCGGTCACGGCCGGTCGCAATGGTGCGGGCACGGCGTCGATGCGGGACTGGCGGCGGGCGGCGGCGCGGCGTTCGTCGTGGTCGGGCGGCAGCGCCAGCTTGCTCGCGGTGAGGAAGTCCTCCAGAGCCCGCGCGAGCGGCCCGTCGGCGGCGACGGCGTCCAACAGTGCCTGCGGATGCACCGCGGCATCGTGGGCCAGGTGTTTGCCGAGGCGGCTGAGCATGGCGCACGCGCGGCTGGGATGATGACGGCCGACCAGGTAGGCGGCGAAGTCGCCCAGCCAGTCGGGTGGATCATCCAGGGCCTCAGAGAGATTGGCGGCACGGACGGCGATCCGGTGCGGCGAGCGTTGCCAACAGGGCCGGCACCGCCCGGCGCCGGTCAGCCGGGTGACCCGGCCGCAGTCGACGCAGGCCGCATTCGGATTCGGTGGCCGGCCCGGACGCGAACACGAACCGCAGTAGCCGGTGTCGGAGCGCAAGATACGGCGTTTGCCGCAGCGCGGGCACTCGGCTCGCTCGGCGTCGCGCCGTTGCCGTCGGTGACACTCCTTGCACAGGTCGCGGTCGACGAACAGCACCGGCGCGTCGCAGATCCGGCAGGTGCGTGAGCAGCGCACGCAGCGGCCGGTGTCCGGCCGCAGCACCCGGTCGATGCCGCAGCGCGGGCAGGGATGCTTGACCGGGGCGTGCGAGGCCGCCCAGTGGCAGCGTGCACACAGGTCACGGTCGGGTTTGCCGACCGCGCGGCCGCAGCGGCGGCAGTCCCGGATCCGGCGGGTCATGCTCAGATCGGCGGCATCGACCGGCCTCGCCGCGACACGTGCGTGTCGTTCACCGCGACCTTGGCCGGGTTCGACGAGATCGGTTGTGCGACAGGGGTGGTATCGATGTCGAACAGGTCGTTCGGTGTGCAGTCCAGGGCGGTGCACAGCGCGATCAGGGTGGTCAGCTTGAGCTGGCTGGGTTGTTTGGTGAACAACGCCGACACCGATGCCGAGGACAGTTCCAATCCGGCCTTCTCCGCGAGCAGCCGTTGCAGCTGGGTGCCGGTCCAGACCTCGCGTTGGGCGGCGGCCATCCGGAGTTTCCACCTGATCTGCATGCTCACTCCTGTCCGGTCAACTCGGTCAGCGTCGACGAGATCGCGCGCTGGTAGGCGTCTTCGATGAACGTTTCCGACGGGCGCACGTACCGCATGGTCGACGCGACCGTCCAGTGGCCTAGAAGTTGTTGGATGGCAACCAGATCCACGCCTCGCTCGTAGTTGTGGGTCGCGCACGCGCGCCGCATCGCGTGCGGGCTGAACCACTCCGCTTCGGGCCGTCCTTCCACGCTCATCAAGTGCCGCAGCCGGTTGCGGATCGTGGCCGCGGCCATCCGGCCACCGGACTCGTCACACAGCAGCACCGCACTGTCCGGGAACCGGCCGCGCACGTCCTCGAGATACCAGCGCAACACCAGATCCAGCCCGTCCAGCATCGGCACCCAGCGCGGCCGCGGCCCGGATCCCTTGGCACCCTTCCCGAAGCGCACGTGCAGCTTGCCGAACGTGCCACGCCCGAAGTGCACGTCGCCGCGGTCGAGCATTACCACCTCCTCGGCTCGCACTCCGGCGTGATACAGCGTGCGGAACAACGCGTAGTCCCGGGCGGCCGGGCCGTACTTGCGGGCCGTCGCGATCCGCGCCTTGAGGAAGTCGAAGAACGCCGCCACCCGCTCCGGCGCCGGCGGAGCGTCCACGCTCGGCGAGTCGTCGCCGACGTGGCGCGCGGCATTGAACTCGTCCAGCGGACAGGCCAGCCGCACCCCGAACGCCGCCTCGATCTCCGCCGCCTTGCGAACCTCGAGGAACCGGTGAAAGCCCTTGAACACCTGCAGGTAGTTCCGCCGCGTCGAGATCGCACGACCCGAGCTGGCCAGCTCGCCCACCACCCGGTCGACGTCGTCGGCGCTCACCTCCCACACCGGCCGACCCAGCGCCACCAGCATCCGCTCCAGCACCCCGACGTCGTTGACGATCGTCGAATCGGCGAATCCACGCGCGGTCCACGACGCCACGAACGCCTCCACGCACTCGGCCTGGAACCGCTGCGGATCGCGCGTCGCCACGACCGGCGCGCCCTCACCCGAGATCACCCGCAGCCGCCCGTCACCCACCGCACACCTTCCTCGCACCAGACGTTTCGAGGCAGTACCTTACCTCTCGGATCTACACCTGGAAGATCAGCGACACGCCAATCGGTGGGAAAACCTCAGGCAGCAGCACGAAACTCCGGAAACGAACCTGTGCGCGTTCCATATCCCTCACCACCGTCGCCAGCCCAGATTCCGAGGATGTCGCGTTCACCGTTGACGGTGACGCCGATCGCGACATACATCGGCCGGTTCGTGACCTGCCCGTCCCGGATCTTGACGTGCACAGCGTCGATGAACATCACCGGATACACCCGGTCGAGTGGCCGGTTCTGCCACTCGGTCATCTCCCCAACAACTTTGTCGGTGATGCGGGAGATGGTGTCCTTCGACACCGTCGCTCCGTAAATGTCCTGAAAGTGCGCGGAGACCTCACCGGTCGTCAAACCCTTCGCCGTCAAGGACAATACGATCTCATCGATACCGGTGAGCCGACGCTGACGCTTCTTCACGATCTGCGGGGCGAACGAGGAATCGATATCCCGCGGGACATCGATCTCCACCGGTCCGATCTCGGTCAGCACCGTCTTCGCCCGGGTGCCGTTGCGTGAATTCCCGCTGCCGCGGCCGACGGAGTCGTGTTTCTCGTAGCCGAGGTGCTCGGTCATCTCCGCGTCCAGCGCGGTTTCGAGAACGTTCTTGGTGAGCTGATTCAATAGCCCGTTCGGGCCCATCAACTCCACCCCCTGCTCCTTGGCCTGGGCCAGGAGTTGCGCGGCCAACTGCTTCTGATCCACCTCGGTCACTGCCATGGGATCTAGTGTTTCGGTCATCATCGATCCTTCCCGCCAAGCTGGGCTCGGCGTGTCGAACCAAGAATCGGATCAACCGTTATTCAGACAGTCCCCAGCGGCCGATGATCACCGCGATCCTGGGTCGTAGGTTTCTAGTCCACGACGGCGAGGGCATCGACCTCGACGAGGACGCCCGCTCGCAGCCCCACGTAGACCGCCGTTCGGGCGGGGTACGGCTGACTGAAGGTGGCCTCGAACGCGTCGTTGACCACACCGATATTTGCTTCGTCGGTGAGGTAGATGCGGACGTGGACGACGTCGGATTCCGATGCGCCGCCCGCGGCGAGGACGGCAATGAGATTGGCGAAGGCGGCGCGGGTCTGACCGTCGATGTCGGGGGAAGGGTCCCGTCGAGCAGCCGTCCGGTTTGGCCGGCGGGTGCCACGACGGTCCCTACTCGGACACACTGGCTGACGGGGTTCTTCGGCTGCGGAGCCAACTCGGTGGAGAAAGCGGTCCTGGGCATGGTGATCCTTTGGTGGTTGCGCCGATATTGGTCGGAGAAGGGTTACGACAGAAAAACCGTTGCCCTGAGGGCAGATACGCCTTTGACGTGCGTGTGGTGGCGGAAGACACCCTGGAGTGCCGCGTTGTTCAGCGATGGACCCAGGGTGAGAAGATGTGTGCTTTTCGAATCGGGGCGAAGTTGCATCCTCGGTGTCAGGAGTGGGTCGAATTTTGCGGGAAAGGTCGGGTCTGCTGCACGTCTCGGTTGCGTTGTCGCAGTCGATCGGCATTGAACGAGACCCGCCTTCCTCGACAGAGCGACCGGCGGATGGGGACAATTTCGTCGGACGGTGCAGTGTCAACGCCCGTTTCGTGGTCTGTTCCGTGCCCGCGGGAGAGCCGGGACCTGGCGGAGTGTCGCCGCCCCGAATCGCTAGTCCACTTGCCAGCCCTTGGTTTCGGGGAGGAGCCAAACGAAGAAGATGGCGAGCGCGGTGCAGACCATCAGCACGACCGCGATGGCCTGTCCCAGCCCCAGCTGGGCGGAGGCCCATCCAATCAACGCCGGGCTCAGAGCAGCGAAGCCGCGTCCGACGTTGTAGGTGAGGCCGCTCCGGTGCCACGGACTCTCGCCGGGAACAGTTCGGTGAACAGTGCGCCCTTGCCGGATGCCTGTGCGGCCAGGAAGAAGCCGAGCAGCGTCGAGAGCAGCAGGTTGTACCACAGTGCGTCCACGGCAATCAGGAGGAACAAGATCCCGGACACTGCTGTGCTGAGGTAGAACACGGTGAAGGCCAGCCGTCTGCCGATGAGGTCGTGCACGTGCCCGCCGAGGACGTAGCCGAGCCAGTTTCCGGCGATCATGAACCACACGTACATGGCGGTGCCGGTCACGCTCAGCCCGCGTTCTTGCAGGAGGTACGCCGGTATCCACGTCTGCAGTGCGTAGGTGCTGCCGAGTCCGGTGGCCCCGAACAGTGCACCGATGATGGTCCGCCTGCGGAGTTCGGGACCGAACAGTTCCCGGAAGACCCCCCGCTGCTGCGGTTCTCGTGTGACCTGGACTCGTGGGACATCACGCAGTTTGCGGCGAATCACCAGGGCCACGATGGCCGGCAGGATGCCGAGCAGGAATATCACCCGCCAGGCCACCTCCGGTGCCCAGATCAGTCCGGTCACCATGTACGCAAGGTTCGCGCCGGCCCAGCCCACCGCCCAGGCGGACTGCACCCAGGCCAGGACGCGGCCGCGTCGTTCGGGTGAGGCGTACTCGGCCATGAGTGCGGCGCCGACCGGCCATTCCGCTCCGAATGCGAGTCCTTCGAGGGTGCGCCACAACAGGAGTTGGCCGAAATACTGCGAGGTTGCGGTTCGAGATCTGACGCAGAACTGGACACTGTCAGGGAGATGAGCTCGCCGACTGCGTTACACGAGGGATCACTGAAGGGAAGGTTTGAGGGCTTTCGCGAACGGCGATCTGCGAGAATGCGATCACTCCGGGCCTGTCGCAGAACTCTCACAGATAACCGTTTCGGAGAATGCGGCAAGGCTTCGGCGCGCCTCCCGTTCCGGTCAGAGGATGAGGACCAGACGGCCGCGGACACCGCCGGCTTCCATGCGGCGGTGCGCTTCAGAGGCCGCGGCGGCGGGGTACTCGGCGGCGACCCGCATCGTGAGTTCTCCTCTCTCGGCATGCACACGGAGGCCGTCGAGCTTGTCTTGCTCGTAGACGTATTCCGGTACAAAGACCTCGTGAATGGTGATGCCAGGATGCTCGCCCAGGGCGCCGACGCCGGGCATGTCTGACCTGCGGCCCATGACGAGCTGTCCGCCCGGGCGGATCGCCGGAAGGATTTCCCGCCCCAGGAGCGCCCAGTCCATGAGGCTGGAGACGCCTCCGGGGACGGCTTCGAGGATGCGTCCGGCCACGCCCGCACCGCGCGCAACGATGCGATCGGCGCCCAGGGACCGCACCAACTCCTCGTCGGCGGGAGCCGCGTCGGCCACCACGTGTAGGCCGGCAGCCTTGGCCAGCTGAATGGTGTAGCCCCCACTGCGCCGGCGGCACCGGTGACGGCCATCCAGTCCCCGGCGGCCGGCGATAGGAAATCCATGGCCTGCTGCACGGTCAACCCGTTGCAGGGGATGGTAGCGGCTTCGGCGTGGCTGCTTCCGGCCGGCGCGAGAGCCACCTGCCGCGGGTCCAGGACCAGGTGCTGCGCGTACGCGCCCCCGGACGCCATGTAGGGCACGACGAATGCCATCACCCGGTCCCCGATCCTCAGATCAGTCTCGGTCTCCGGACCGATCTCGTCGACGACGCCCGCGGCCTCGTTGCCCGGGCTGAACGGCGGGACGAGACGGCCATCGAACAGCGCCGCCGCCGCCCCCTTGCGGACCACGGCGTCGGACGGGTTCACCGTTGCGGCGTGCACGCGCACCCGAATCTGGCCGGGGCCCGCGTGCGGGTCGGGGACGTCCATCCACCGCAGAAATTCCGGACCGCCGAATTCCGTCACCACGACCGCCTTCATACCGCTCCCGTCACGTTGTGAGCGCGGGAATGCACTTCTCGCGCCGTGGTACCTTTTCAGCCTGTTGGTATATGACGGATACTACTCCGGTGACTACCGAACCCGGCGCGCGCCGACAAGAGAGCAGCAAGAAGGCCGCGCCCGCCCCCCGCCCGGCGAGCTCCTCAACGCAGCCGATGCCCGAGCACTGGAATGACGAGGGGCGGGTGGCGCTCGTGCGCGGCATCCTGGCCCGGATCGGCGACAAGTGGAGCGTGGCCATCATCTGCTCGCTCGGGCAGCGGCCTCGCCGGTTCAACGAGCTGCGGCGCGATGTCGCCGGAATCACGCAGCGGCAGCTGACGTCCACCCTTAAGGCGTTGGAACGCGACGGCATCGCGTCCCGCACGGTCCTCCCCTCGGCGCCCCCGACCGTCGAGTACGCACTCACCGATGTCGGCCAGGACCTCGAGCGGGTCGTATACACCCTCGCCGCGTGGGCCGACGACCATGCCGACACCATCCGAACGGCCCGCGTTCAATACGACAGCCAGGCCGACACCTGACACCACAGCCCGCGTTGCCCATGGCACACGCCTGCCAGCAGGTCCTTGTCAGTCGCCTTTACTAGTAACTCATGAGCCTTCTCTCGCTGGTGTCGTGATCTCAGCGTAGGAGCGCTGAGGCGACAATTTGGGCCAATGCGACACGTTTCCGCAACCGAGTGACCGACGGGATCGCTGCACCTCGAGCGTCATCGCGTCATCAGCAGTTCCGGTTGGGGTCGCGTCGTCGACCGCCGCGGGCCGCGATACTTCTCACTCACCCCTGAAACAGCTTCACACGATCAGCCAACCGAACGTCGTAATCGAGGGCGGTCTCGACGAGGCAGTCAACTCGGCCGGTGGCGGGGCCGCAGTTCTCTCCGTTTTCCAGCATCCCCGCCCGACGCCTCGGTGGCGACCACGGCCGTCCTTCTCTTGGTACGGACGGCGGTGACCACGAGGGGACGCACTCTGTGCCGCGCCCAGCCGCCTCTGTTTCGTCCGTATCCGGGGTGTCTCGTCTGTATGGGTGTCGATGTTAATTCCGGGTTCTCCGGTTCGAGTACCAGTAGAAGCGCGGTGAGGAGGTGAGAGCGATGCTGACCACACATCTTTCTTCGGGTTTGACCAGCGAAGAAGTCAATCTGGTCGTGGCGGAGGAACTGCATCTGCTCGACGCCGCCGCATGAGCGCCGTCGACGCCCGCACCGGGCACGTTGTTTCGGGCACCGCGTCACGCGCAAACCATCGTCCGCGCGTCGGCCGGCAACCTCAAGCGTCTGCAACTGGAGCTCGGTGGCAAGTCGCCCGACATCGTCTTCGCCGATGCCGATCTCGACAAGACCGTGCCCGGCGCCGTCATGGGTGTGTTCACCAACAGCGGCCAGGTCGGCATCGCAGGCACGCGGATGTTCGTTCAGCGTTCTATCCATGACTAGTTCGTCGAGCGCATGACGGAGTTCACGAAGACCATCCGCGTGGGAGACGGCTCGGACCGAATACCCAGTTGGGTCCACTGATTTCGAAGCGTCAGTTCGAAAGGGTCATGCACTACATCGATCTCGACGACGGCGACGATGCGAGGCTGGCGAGCGGCGGCCGGCGCCTCGGCGGCGAACTCGCATCGGGCTACTTCGTCGAGCCGACAGTCTTCGCCAGCGCGTCCAACGACATGACCATCGCCCGAGAGGAAATCTTCGGTCCGGTCGCCTCGGTGATCCCGTTCGACGACATGGACGACGCGCTGCAGCTCGCGAACGACACCCCGTTCGGGGCTCGCGGGCGGTGTGTCGCCCCGCAGTCTGTCCACCGCGCACAAGGTCTCGCAGACCATCAAGGCCGGAACGATCTGGGTCAATTGCTACGGCGTCCTCGACCCGGCCGTCGGCTTCTACACCAAGATGTGCGGCTACGGATGGAAGGGAACCCGCGAGCACGTGGAGGGCTACCTGTATCCGAAGGCCGTCTACATCAATCTCGACTAGCAGAACAGCTGAGCGCCGCCCGGATTCTCGGTCCGGGCGGCGCTCAGCTGTTCTTGTCTTGCCTCGACGCGTGACACCGACAATAGGGAATGCTGCCTCGTTCGTCAGTACCCACATTTCCCACCGTGCGGCAAGCCCATCCCTATACTCATATTGCAAGCTGTGAAGGTGAGTTCGACCTGTGGCATCGCCGGCGCTGCCAGCCGTGTAACTTCGCGACAACTCTCAGTCGTGCGTCCGCTCCACGACCCAGGCCGCGACCTGTGTCCGGGAGGTGAAGCCCAGTTTGGCCAGGATGTGTTCCACGTGCCCTTGTGCTGTGCGGGGTGAGATCACCAGGCGTTCGGCGATGGCCTGATTGGTCAGGCCTTCGGCGATCAGGTCGGCGACTTGGCGTTCCCTTTTGGTCAGTTGCGTCGACGCGTCGGTGTCTCGTGTTGTGGTGTCGGCCTGTTGCTCGTGGAGGGCGTAGGCGATTGCCCCGTCGAAGCCGAGTTGTTCGCCCTTGCGGTGGGCCGCCCCAAATACTTTGCCCCCGAGCTCTTGCCGGGTCTTCGTGGCACATTCCTCCTGGTAACCAATTAGGTTGGAGTGTATGACCGCGGAACTGCCGATTGACCGCGCCAGCCCGTCAGCGGCTCCAATCAGAACCGCAGCCCGGAGTGCGTCGCGACGTTCGAAGCTGATCCAGGCCAGCGCCTCGAGGCAGGCTGCAGCGATGCGGGGACCACGCACGTGCCGGGTCAGCTTCAGCGATTGTTCGATGAGCTGCACCGAACGATCCGTATCTCCTTGCTGCCATCCGGCAATTGCCAAGGCCCACAGCGAGTGTGACCGGTACATCTTCTCGCCGTGCCTTTCCGTGATCGCGAGAAGACGCTCGTGACATTCGATAGCCTGCTCCGTGTCGCCGTTCAATCCATATGCCGTCCCTAACGGGTACAGTGCGGTTACTTCGAGCGTTGAATCTTCACGTCGGGTGAACTCGTCGAGTGCGGTTTCGAGGTGAGGGCACGCGCGCGCGAGATCACCGTTGTAGAGGGCCAGCATTCCGTCGGCGAAGGAAACGAACGCGCGCATCATGGGGTCGCTGGTCCGGGCTGCGAGTGTGCGCCCATCCGCCACGTGTGCGGACCCGGCCCTGAGGTCGCCCTGGACGTTCGCCATCACGCTGGCACAGTAGAGCCCCTTGGCCCACTCGAGGGTGGGTGCGCCGCTCTGTCGGGAGAGCAGTTGGTCGAGCCAGCGCCGACCCTCGCTGTAGAGGCCCTGGGAACTCCAGAACATGTGGAGCGCTGCGGCCGTGCGCAGTCCGGCGGCGGGATCGTCGCCGACGCTGAATTCGAGAGCCTCCCGCAGATTCGGCTGTTCCCGCTTCAGCCGGGCGATCCACTCGAGCTGGCGGGCACTGATCCACTCGGCCTCCGCATCCAGCGCCAACGCCTCGTACCAGTCCCGATGGCGGCGACGCAAAGCCACAGCCTCACCGGTCTGCTCGAGCTTCTCGAAACCGTACTCGCGGAGAGTCTCGAGCATCCGAAACCGCACCCCCGCCCCGTACTCCTCCCGGATCAGGATCGACTTCTCCACCAACGACGTCAGCGTGTCCAACAACTCATCCGGGTCAAGGCCCTCACCACACACCCGCTCCGCCGCATCGAGTTCGAAGCTTCCCGCGAACACCGCCACCCGCCCCCACACCAATTGCTCTTCAGCGGCGCACAACTCGAAACTCCAATCGATAGACAACCGCAACGTCTGCTGCCGCGTCGGCGCACCCCGGCTGCCGCGGGTCAGCAGGGTATAGCGGTCGGTCAGCCGCTCGAGGATCTGCTCGGGCGACATCGCCCGCAACCGGGCCGCCGCCAATTCGATCGGCAGCGGCAACCCGTCGAGACGATGACAAATCCCCGCCACCGCCGCCGCGTTTTCCTCGGTGAGCGCGAAATTAGGAACCGCGGCAGCGGCGCGTTCCGCGAACAGAGTCACCGCATCGTATTTGGGTAGCCCGCGCAGGGAGGTCCGCCGCCCGGAATCCGGGACGGCCAGCGGGGGGACACGCAGCGTGGTCTCCCCGCCGATGACCAGGGGTTCGCGGCTGGTGGCAAGGATCCTCACCCCCGGGCATACCCGTAACAGGGTCTCGGCGAGTTCCGCCGCGGCGTCGACCATGTGTTCACAGTTGTCGAGTAAGAGCAGTAGCTCCTGTGCCGCCAGGTGCTCGACAAGGGCCTCCCGCAGCGGCCTCCCCGAGTGGTCCCGCACCCCGACGGCGGCGGCCACCGCGTCGACCAGTGACGACTCGTCGTGCAGTTCACCCAACTCCACCAGGCGCGCACCGTCGGAGTACTCGCGCTGCACAGCCGACGCGACCCGCATCGCCAGCCGCGTCTTGCCGACACCGCCGATCCCGGTCAACGTCACCAGCCGGGAGCTGGCCAGCAGGTTCTTCGCCTCGGCGAGCTCGTGCCGACGACCGACGAAACTGGTCAGCTCCAGGGGCAGATTCCCGGTAGTGCTCCGACGGGCGGATTCTGTGGGAAGGTGCCGACCGCCTGACGCTAGTGCTCGGCCACCGATCTCTGCGCCGGGTTCAGAGCGGAGCGCCATCTCGTCGACCGGGAAGCCGTGGGCGCGTTGCAGGGCTCGCAGCTCCTCGCCGAAGTCGGCAGCGGTGGCCGGACGCTGACCGGGCTCGCGGGACATCGCGCGGGCGATCACCGCGGACACATCCTCCGGGATCCCGTGCTCACGCAGGTCGGGCACCTCCTGCGTGGTGATCCGCAGGAACTGCGCGACCACCTGCTCACCGCTGCGACGCTCGAACGCGGCATGGCCGGTCAGCGCACTGAACAACGTGGCACCGAGCCCGTACACGTCGGCCGCCGGACTCGGCGGATCACCGCCGAGCACCTCCGGCGCGGTATACGCCGGAGACCCGGTCACCGCACCGGTGGCCGTCTCGAAACCACCGGAGATGTGCGCGATACCGAAATCTGCCAACTCCGGCTCGCCGTACTCGGAAAGCAGAATGTTCCCGGGTTTGACGTCGCGATGCAGGATGCCGAGCCGGTGCGCCGACTCCACCGCACCGGCCATCTTCACCCCCAACCGAAGCACCTGATCCAACGGCAGCGGACCGCCCTGCCGGACTCGGGCCTCCAGTGAATCCTGCGGGTGATACGGCATCACGATGTAGGGAAGGCCACTGTCGGTGGCGCCGACCTGCAGAATGTTGACGATGTTCGGGTGCCCGGTCAGCCGCCCCATCGCCCGCTGTTCCCGGAAGAATCGAGCGCGGTTCTCGTCGTCGAGTTCGACGGTGAGCACCTTCACCGCCACCGTGCGATCCAGGTCCTGCTGGGTGCAGCGGTACACGACACCGAACCCGCCGCGGCCGATCTCCTGAACATCAGCGAAACCAGCTCCACCGAGCTCGGCGGCCGGGGAGGGCGGGTACCGCTGAGTGTCGAGCGGATCACCTGCACCCATCGGACGGTCTACTCACTCCGTCGACTCGTGGTTCCGCGCACTGGTCCCGACGGCACGACCAGTGACTGGTTGGCGTTTTCGATGAATGCTTCAAGAGTATCGCCGCCACTCAAATGTGACGCTGCGTTAGGTCGTAACGCGGTCCCCGATCAGGGCGCGTCCATCGGACACCGAAACGAGGGCCCAGCCATCTGATTTGCAAACTGGTGCACCGGTGTATCGCTAGGTCACTATCGAGTGGGCGCTTCGACACCGGTCTGGGCTAGTATTGCCGGTGGTAGCCGGTCGCCGTGGATCGTGATTCCTGCCAGAGAAGTATTCAGCTCCTGAAGCTCGTCATCGCTGAAGGTGACTTCTTCCGCTCCGAGATTCTCCAGAAGGTGGGCGGTTCTCGTGGCGCTCGGAATCGGGACGATCCACGGTCGCTGCGCCACCAGCCAAGCCAGGGAGATCTGCGCGGCGGTGGCGCCCTTACGCACAGCCCACTCCTGGATCAGCTGGACCAGGGGCATGTTCGCTGCCAAGGCGTCGGGCGCGTTCCGTGGCACCGCAGCGCGGAAGTCTCCCTCAGCGAACCGGGTGTAGGGATTGATCGTCCCGGTCGTGACGCCCATTCCCAGAGGTGCCCAGCATACGAATCCGATCCCGAGCTCTTCGCACAGCGGCAGGATTACGTCCTCGGGTCCACGCCAGAGCATCGAGTACTCGTTTTGGATGGCGGTGAGCGGCTGGACCGCGTGTGCGCGGCGGATGGTATCGGGTCCTGGTTCGGACAGGCCGAAGTGCAGGACTTTGCCCTCGCCTATCAGATCTTTCACAGTGCCTGCCACGTCTTCGATCGGGACCGTGGGATCCACTCGATGCTGGTAGAGCAGGTCGATGCGATCGGTTCGCAGACGCTGCAACATCTCGTCGACTACTTGCCGAAGGTGGTCCGGGCGGCTGTTCGGGCCGCCGCGTCTCTCACCGGATTGTGGGTCGAAGTCGAACCCGAACTTTGTCGCGATCACTACCTGATCGCGGACGGGTTCAAGAGCTTCCCCGACGATTCGCTCCGACTCGAGCGGCCCATACGCTTCGGCCGTGTCGAAGAAGGTCACTCCTTGGTCGACAGCTGCTCGAGTGAGGGTGATCATGTCCGCACGACCACTGACGGGGCCGTAGAGCTTGCCGGGCATGGTTTGGCATCCGAGCCCGATGCTCGAGACTTCCAAGGACCCGATTGTGCGGCGCCCGGTGACCGTTGTGGCCGCAGTCACCAGCCCCGCACCGTCGCCGGCGCCGCTCGTGCCGACGGCACCGGACTGCGGGGTTTGCTCGGCCGACGTGCAGCTAGCCGCCATCCCGGCGACCAGCGGGGCTGCGGCCAACCCCGCCGCTCCCATCAAGAACTTGCGGCGACCACGATCGGTCGGGTTGCTGTGCACTGCGCTCTCCTGGTCAGTTGTTGAACTTTGTCGTCACCGCGGTCGGCGACGGCGTGGACTCACGCCTCGGGTATATCTGCCGTTCGTTTCGAGAGCGATGCTGTCCGGTTCCGGCCCGCCGCGTACTCCGGTGTCGAACGCGTCGATCGCGGCGAGCGGCTCGGTGGGAGCTCCAAGGCGAAGACGTCGAAGTCCTCGGCGATGCGGAGAGGCATCTCATTGAGGCGCACGCGGCGGGCGTGTCGATGTGGCGGAGCCGAGGCGGAAAGCTTCCTCGACCGCAGCGGTCGTGGAGTCCGGCGGGGTCTGGAAGACACCGAGCCCGATTGCCGGCATCTCGACACCGGTGTTCGAGGTGAGCGTCTTCTGGGGCACGCCTCGACAGTAGGTACTCGTCCAGCAGTGTGAGAGTCACTGTCGTTATCCCCCAGAAGCGAGCTCGGTCCACGCTGACAGGCACTTCCATGCACTCCCACGCGGCCCACCGCGAGGGCTACCGTCGATTGCATGGATCTCCGCCGCGAAGTACAGCAATTCCTCACCGGGATGCGGGCGCGCCTTACTCCCGAGGAGGCAGGTGTGACGATCTTCGGCGGCGAACGCCGCGTACCCGGACTCCGCCGCGAGGAGGTCGCGCAGCTCGCCGGAGTGAGCACAACGTATTACACCAGGATGGAACGTGGGAACCTCCGTGGAGTATCTGAGAGCGTGCTGCAATCGCTGGCCCGCACATTGCACATGAACGAGGTGGAGACCCAGCATCTGTTCGACCTCGCACGAGCATCCGAAGGCGCGCGAACGTCACGTTTCAAGCCCCAGTCGTCTCTACCGCAGCGAGCAACGCAACTCCTCGACGCGATGGGCGATGTCCCGGCCGTAGCGCTCGGACGGCTCGGCGACTTGGTCGGAGCCAACAGCCTCGGACGAGCGCTGTTCCCACATCTATTTCCCGAGAACGGGGAACCGCTCAACCACACGCGCTATCTCTTCCTCGACGACCGCTCCCGGGAGTTCTACGTCAACTGGGAACACAGCGCCCGGCAGAGTGTGTCGGGCTTGCGCCTCCTCGCCGGCCGCGACCCCGGTGACCGTGCCCTCATGGCCCTCGTCGGCGAGCTCGCCACCCACAGCCCCGAATTCCGCACCTGGTGGGCAGGGCACACGGTCGCGGTCCATACCAGCGGAACCAAATCGATCCGCCATCCCGTGGTCGGTGAACTCACGGTTGCATTCGAGACCTTGGCTCTCGGCTCGACCCCCGATGTCCGAATTGCCACCTACCTTGCCGACCCCGGAACTCCGTCGGCTGACGCCCTCGACCTGCTACGCAGCTGGGTCGCGACCACCCACACACCCGCGGAATCCGAGCCCTCCACGCACAGCACCCCCGGACAGAGGCAGGGCGACCACCGAACCTGACATCCCCCGGGGACCGGCGGCGGATAGACCGATTCGAGCCATCACCGGCAGACGGCGGGCAATCGCGAGGACCCCCACCATCCGCAGGACCCTGATGACTTCCCAGCCCGTATCGCGTTCTCGAGCGCGCAGGCTAACCCTGCCTCTCCCACACCGGGGGCCCTGGGGAAACGAACGGAGACGATCGCCCACACCCAAGCAGCAATCAACGGACGCAACCGAACCCACTACCCGACCAACAAGACATCGGTGGATCCAGGCTAAGACTCAGAGTGTGAAGCACAATCCCTCGTGCCGGCAATCCTCGCTATACCTCTGACCTACACAGCGGCACCGCCGCTGTTCTCACAAGCTCGCCGAGTCGATTGATGCTCGCGTCAACTTTGTTCTTCCGAACAACCAACCGCATCGGTACAGTTGCAACACGCGGGCTCAGCGGACGGTACACAACCCCGTCCATCTTGAACGCGGACACGCGCTCGGGAACAATCCCGATTCCACGATTACCTGCTATCAGTGGAATGATGTTGTATCCGGCGATGGCCTCGGCGACCACGATTGGTGTAAAACCATTCTTCGAGCAAGCCGCAATCACGGTATCGAATTCCAGAGACGCGCGGCTCCGATCGGCGATTACCAGGACCTCATTCGCAAGCTCTCTCCATTGAATGGTTTCCCGTTTCGCCAACGGATGCGATATCGGCACTGCGGCACAATAGTATTCCGGCGCCGCGTCCACCCAGAACCACTCCTCGCCCAACTCTCTGACTCGCAACAAACCGGCGTCCAGATCACCGCACCTCAGCCGGTCCATTTGGGTCTCGACACCCGCCTCCTGAAGTCTCACCGCAACGCGTGGATTCGCGCGCTCGAGTTCGCGTAGAACCTGTGGGACAAGTCCGATCACAGCGGACGCCACACAACCCACAGTCAGAGTTCGGGTGCTCTCGGTAGCAGCCTCGTGCAACAATCCAGGCAAGCGCTGATACCGTTCCAGGATCCGCCTAGCTTCGGGCAACAGCGCTTCACCGGCCGGGGTCAACGAAATTCTTCGCGAACTACGTTTGAACAACTCTTGGTTGACCTCACGCTCCAACGTTCTGATCTGCTGCGTGAGCGGCGGCTGGGAGATGTGCAGACGCGCGGACGCCCTCGTGAAGCTCAGTTCCTCCGCGACGACAACGAAGTACTTCAAACGCGTCAGGCTCATCGCGCACCTCGACCTTTTCGGTTCTGTGGATAGTTAGACTTGTCCAAACTATCCCGCAAGCATCCGGTCGATCACTTCGGTGAGCCTTGCCTGAGATTCTGCGATATTACGCTCGCACACCGATGCCGCACGAAGGTCGTACCCAAGGCGTTCCTTCATAGACGCGATCTCCCGAGACACCGCACTCGGTGCCGAGCCACCAAGTACCGTTCGCCGGTGCACTGATGTGATCGGATCGAGCGCTGCACGAAGAGAATTCAACGAAAGCGACAGTGGCTCTCCTCTGTACATGCACGCGGCTTCGTCTACTATCGCCGATGTCAGATCTCGAGGTTCAAGACCACGCTCGTAGCAGAGTCGGATGACAATGGCGCAGATCTGATGCGCGGTACGCCAAGACAGACCGCATTCGGTAACGATCAATGACGCCAGATCACTAGCCGAGGCCCAGTGACGTTCCGAACTCTCACGCATTCGCCTGTCGTCGACCTCGATGGCATCAAGCATCGTAGACAAGTCCCCCATGATCCGAGGCAGGTCTTCGAGCAACTCCCAGAGGACTACGTCGCATTCGAAGCGCTCCAGCATCGGCTGACCAGTGGCACCTCGTTCAGACGCGATTCCGAGAGACATTGCGCCGATAGCCTTTGCGCACTGCGCCTTGATCTGCTGCGGGATATTTGGGTTCCTCTTCTGAGGCATAATGCTAGAGGTCGCACAGAACCTGTCCGGGAAGTCCACGTATCGGTACTCGGTAGACATCCAAAGTTCTAAATCATCGGCGATTCGCGCAAGGTTCATAGCAGCGATCGTCACGACGCTTATCGTCTCCAGACCTACATCATGGCTCATGATCGCGTCCAAGCTATTTGCGATGGGACGGTCGAAGCCCAAGAGTTCTGAAACACGCTCTCGGTCTATCTCGAAATCGGTCGTGCTCAATATCCCAGCACCCGCCGGCGACTGGTTCACCCGAACTGTGAGCTCCATATAACGCTGAACGTCACGATCGAGTGTCGCGGCCCACATGCTCAGCCAGTGACCGAGCGTTGTCGGTTGCGCATGCTGCAAAAATGTCTGACCGGGCACGACAGTCTCGACAAACTTCATCGCAAGTTTCAGTAGCACCTCCCGGAGACTATTTAGCATGTGAATATTGCAAAAAACTAGTCTCCTGGTATTCAGCCTCCGTGAAACCTCTGATATATCGCCCGTACTCCTTCCTAGATTTATCCATCCCCCAATTTGCTCGCCAAGGCGCTGAATCAACTGCTGCTCGGTCCAATGCATCCCCCCGTCCCATTCGCCGAGCAGAACGCTATTCGCCTCGATATCACGGATTTCAGCCAGCATCTTGCGTCCGTCGCCCTTCTCCACCAGGCCCTTTTCCACCAACATCACCAAGTGGGCCTTATCGAAGTCGAGAATCGACTTCAACGGTGCTCGTTCATGGTTTCGAGACGTAAATAACCTATCGGTCCAAAGCCCCTCGGAAAGCCTTATTCCAGCCGTCCGATAGCCACGGTAGTCGACGGACTTCTGTTGCAAAGACATATTAGATGCCAACCCATTCTTCCTCGGACCATGTGATCAACTCACGCGCGTTGTGAACGTAGCCCTGGTGGTTGCCCCGCTCAAACGCCTGCAACCTGACCGCGCACCTCTACAGGCACCCCACCTGCACGCATACGACTTTCGTATGGAATTACTTGTAAAGCCGTATTAGCTTGCCCGATGACATCCCGGTATAAACACTGCAACAGGCACCGGTAGGTTTCACAAATCCGCACCTGCCGCACCAGCTCAGAATGCCTCGCTCACACAGGATGCAGACGATGGAAGGTTTTGTAGTGACAGAAGAAACTGCCACCAGGACGGTCGACTATGACGCCGGCCCCGTACTACCGTTCCATAGGCGGCTCGTCCTCAGCGCATCATCTGGTTCGTTTTCCGACGGCTATGTACTCGGCGTGACCGGGATCGCGTTGGCGGTCGCAACGGACACGATGGACATCAGCGATACGTGGCAGGGACTTCTCGGGTCGTCCACACTTGCCGGGCTATTTTTCGGCGCATTGATCTGTGGAAGATTGGTGGACCGCTTCGGGCGACAGCCTTTTTTTGGTCCCCTGATGTTAATTTTCACCCTCGTCTCCCTCCTGCAGCTTCTGACGAGTCCCGATTGGTCATTGTTGATCGTTCGATTCATCATGGGACTTCTCCTCGGGGGAGACTACGTTTCGTCGAAAGCGCTGCTCGCGGAGGTATCCCCACGCCATTGGCGTGGCCGAGCATTGGGCGCACTCGGATTCGCATGGACATTGGGATTCGCGGCCGCCTACATTGTCGGGCTACTCATGCGCGACCTAGGGCCTGATTCCTGGAAGTGGATTCTCGCCACATCTGCAATTCCATCAATCATTAGTTTCGCTCTACGTATCGGCGCACCCGAGTCGCCTCGTTGGCTTGTCCAGAATGGACGTGTGGCCGAGGCTCGAAAAATTGTGACTAGCCGGATGGGTGCGAACTACAATTTACCGGAAACTGCCCCGAAGTCGGTCGAGCCGAGCCTGCGAGCGCTTTTCCGTTCCGACACTGCGAGAAGCACTTTCATAGCGTGTTTGGTGTATACCGTTGCAGTCATGCCCACCTTTGCTCTCGGTACGTTCCTGCCACGTGTCGTAGAAACACTGGGGGTAGAAAACCCATATACGGGTTCACTTGGGTATTACTGTTGCGCCGCCATAGGACCTTTCCTGGGACTCCTTGTGATAGACCGCCTTTCACGCAGAACGATGGCCTTCGGCGGCTTCATTGTTTCCGGGCTCCTCCTGCTTCCGTTGATGATATCCGGTGCGAGTCCACTGTTCATTGTCATCGTCTTCGCTACCTTCGCGCTGGTCACAAAGGCAACCAGCACAGTTGGGTATGTATATCCGTCTGAATTGTTCTCGACCGAGCTGAGGGGGCGTGGGGTTGGTCTTGCGGTGGCATCGAGCCGGTTCGGTGCATCCGCACTGACCTTCTTCATGCCGATCGTGGTTGGCAACTTCGGGGTCGTGGCCGCGTTGGCAATGTGCGTTGCAGTTCTGCTGGCCGGGGGCGTCGTGGGCTATATCTGGGCGCCCGAGACCTTCAGCAGGGCATTGGATCCAGCAGCTTCTTCATAGCTGAGCGCCTCCGGCTTGACGGCGCCCCTCTACTAGTTCTAAACGGACGATCGGGCGCTTCTGACGCCCAGCACCTCTCGCGCGTGAGGAAGGATCTAACACAGACGAGTGGGCGGAGTATGGTCGGCCGTTCAGGGCGTGTTCTCTCGCTCGCTTGTGCGTGGCTCTGGTCTCGATCGACTCGACCAGCGTGCTGGCCCACCAGCACGCGGCGGGTAC
The DNA here is from genome assembly GCA_006543605.1 of Rhodococcus sp. WS4. Classification (GTDB taxonomy): domain Bacteria; phylum Actinomycetota; class Actinomycetes; order Mycobacteriales; family Mycobacteriaceae; genus Rhodococcus_F. The sequence continues at coordinate 13,662 of RRBB01000108.1, read as the reverse complement.
AGCGGCTGCGGGACCCACAGGGATCTGAGTCGAATTACACGATTGCGAGCGAGCCCGCCGATCACGCACTGGGATCTTCCCGAGGCGGGTGGACCACGAAGATCCACGCCCTCGTCGACGGCACCTGCGCTCCGGTCGCATGTTGCTGACCGCCGGGCAGATCGGCGACAACCCACAGCAGGCGCCGCTGCTCGAGATCTATCCGGATCGGCACGGTGGCACCATGCGGTTGCTCGCGGACAAGGCGTACTCCCATCCCTCGACTCGGACTACTGCGGACCAAACACATCTCGCACACGATCCAGGAACGATCCGATCAGATCACACGCCGGAAGGAGAAGGGCTCCCGAGGTGGGCGACCACCGGCCTTCGATGTCGCGCTCTACCGACACCGCAACACCGTCGAGCGTGGCTTCAACCGACTCAAGCACTGGCGCGGTGTCGCAACCCGCTACGACAAGTCCGCCATCACCTACCTGGGATACTCCTCGCCTCAACAATCACACCTCACCGACTGCGCAAGTAGCAGACAGAACCCAGCCTCAATCTTTCGAGCCACCTTCATAGTTGATTGGGTTCCGCGCTGTTGTAATGGCGCGTTGCAGGACAGTCTCTTTCGTTCCTGTACACGCCCTGATCCATCGCTGCCTCACGAATTGTTCGGGCTAGGATTCAGCGATGAGCACCCCCAAACCCTTCACCCTGCGCATCCCCGACGCCGCGATCGCGGACCTGGGCGAACGGCTCGCACGCACGCGCTTTCCCGACGAGCCGCCCCTTGCGCCATGGTCCACGGGGACGAGCGTCGCATATCTGAAATCGCTCACCGACCACTGGCAGAACGACTTCGACTGGCGCGCGTGGGAAGCGAAGCTCAATTCGTTTCCACAGTTCACGCTGCCGGTCCGCGGCATCGAGGTACATTTCATCCACGCCCCGAGCAAGAAGCCCGGCGCGATGCCACTGCTGCTGTCACACGGCTGGCCAGGCTCGGTGTTCGAGTTTCACAAGATAATCCCGCTGCTCACCGAGCACTTCACCGTCGTCGCACCCTCGCTCCCCGGGTATACGCTGTCGTTCACGCCAGGCCAGCAACGCTTAGGCCTCGTCGAAATCGCCGAAGTCTTCGCCGAGCTGATGACGGCGCTCGGCTACGAAAGATTCGGCGCACAGGGCGGCGACTGGGGCAGTTTCATTACCTCGGTACTGGGCCATCGCTTCGCGGCCCGCACGTCCGGCATCCATCTCAACATGCTTCCGTTGCGGCGCGATCTGAAAATGCCGCCGAATCCGAATACTGAAGAGAGAATGTACCTCGATCAGCTCGACAACTTCGTCAAAGAGGAGACGGGCTATCAGTGGATACAGGGAACGCGACCGCAGACGCTTGCGTTCGGCCTGACCGACTCGCCGGCCGGCCTCGCGGCCTGGATCGTCGAGAAATTCCACGCGTGGACCGACAACAACGGCAACCCCGAAGACGCCGTCACACGCGACGAGATGCTCGCCAACATTTCACTCTACTGGTTCACGGGTGCGATCGGCTCGTCGTTCTGGCCGTATTACGCGCGCATGCACAGCCCGTGGCCGGTGCCGGAGGGCGAGATCGTCGCGGCTCCGATGGGGTACGCGGAATTCCCGCGCGAAAACCTCACGCCGCCGCGCTCGCTCGCGGAACAATCCTTCGGCGACATCCGTCGCTGGACCCGCATGACGAAGGGCGGACATTTCGCCGCGCTGGAACAGCCGCAGGCGCTCGCAGAGGACGTCATCGCGTTTTTCGGTGCGCTCGAATGACCGATACGTCGCGTACACGTGGAGTGCGAAAGGGTTCGCCGGCACGGCTCGGTCCCGGTTCGCACGCACGGGTTATGGGACGAGACTCTGACCGTCATCACCGAGGCGGTCCTGATCCCGAACATCGCGTTCGTCACCGAACCGCTGCGGGGGCCACGGTCTGGGGGCGTGGCTGGTGGCCGAGACGATTCATCGGAACCTGTCCACCGGGATCCTGCTGATGTGGCCCCACCCGGTGCTCTCCACCGGCTCCGACCCCGATCCCCACGCGGACTCCGCGCAGATCACCGCGCTCGACAGTGCCACCGGCCGGCGATCGGACCACTCCCAACGGTGTGGACTGACACCGGTCGAGTCGGCGCCGTGGGCGCTGGGCATGTCGACCGCCTCCGAGTCGCTTGCCGTGGCACGGTCCCGACTCGGTGCGGTCCGCAGCACCACGGTGTCGCTTTCGCTCGATCAGCTCCGGGCCGCCTACGTCGGCGGCGACGTCGTCTTCGCCATCGTTGGCTCGCGTCAGAACGACACCGCCTCGAGATCCGCTTGACCGAGCCCGTACGCCAACGCTGGGCGAAGGGTCTGCCCGTCAACTATGTTGGGCGCGAATGCCGGCGATATCGCTCATGTGCTTATCGTGAAAGAGCGGACGGGGTACATCCTTGTAGTAATGGCAGGCCAGCTCCTCTGTCGCCAGCAGACGAGCTGGCTGCGCCATCAGGCGAGCCGACGGTGTGCTGGGTCGTCTTCGGATCCCCGGAGGACTTCGGGCCGTGCGAGGCCAAGATGATCGCGCAGCGTGGACCCGGTGTACTCCGAGGAATGCAGCCCTCGCCGCTGCAGTTCAGGAAGAAGGCTGTCGCAGATGACGTCGAGCCCGTCCGGCATGTAAACGGGGGTGATGGCGAAGCCATCGCAGGCCCCCTTGGTGAACCATTCCTCGAATCTGTCTGCTACCCGGGCCACGGAGTCGGTCACCGTGCTGTGACCCAGTCCTCGCTCACTCTCGAAGATGAGGTCCCTCAGCGTCATCTTGTCGCGTACCGCCATGGCGTAGAAGTTCTTGTACCGACTCGCTCCGAGCCCTCCGGCCGAGCCTGCTACCTCGGGATCCGCAAGGCGGTCCGGTGGGATCGGTGCGTCCAGCGGGAGACCGGTAAGGTCTGCCCCTTGCAGGGTGATCTCCATTGCCTTTCGGCCGACCTCCATGTCCACAAGCGTTGCCAGCTCCGCAGCGATCTGCTGCGCCGCAGCGAAGCTTTCACCGATGATCGGCGCTATGCCGGGAAGGATCTTGATCGTCGACGGATCGCGTCCGAGGGCCGCCGCACGGCCTTTGACATCCGAGTAGAACTGTTGCGCCTCTTCGATATCGGTCTGAGCAGTGAAGACGACCTCGGCATGGCGTGCCGCGAAGTCTATCCCGTCGCTGGACTGCCCCGCCTGAACAATGACCGGCCTGCCCTGGGGTGATCGCGGCATCTTGAGCTGGCCTTGCACGCTGAAGTACTCACCCTGAAAGTTGACCGGGTGAATACCATCGCGTCGGGCCCAGACTCGGGAGTCACGATCGTTCATGACCGCATCGTCGTCCCAGGCGTCCCAGAGTTCTTCGGCTACTCGCACGAACTCATCGGCGCGCAAGTATCGTTCCGCGCGCGGCGGCAGCTCGACACCGAACACCTCGCCACCCGCGGACGACGTCACCACATTCCAGCCGACCCGGCCCTTGCTCATGTGGTCGATGCTGGCCAGGTAGCGGGCAAGGTTGTAGGGATTCACAAACGACGTCGACACCGTGCCGATCAGGCCGATTTGCGTGGTGACTGGACAGAGCGCGCTCATCAGCGTCAACGGCTCGGCGCCCGTGGAGAAGGGGTCCCTACCGAGGTGGGCCTCGTAGAAGACGTCCGCCAAGAAGAGCGCGTCGAACCCGGCGCGCTCGGCTCGCTGCGCCACCTCGATCGCGAAGTCGAGCTTGTAGAGATCTTCGACGCGGCTTTCTGGCCGACGCCAACTCGATGGGAGCCTGCCTCCAGGATTGAAGAACAAGACTAGATTCATGTGCACATCGGTATTTGACAAGGGATTCCTCCAGTCGGGGTAGAGATGCCGCCTGACTACATGACCGCGTGGCGGGCGGGGCGGTGCAACTCATTACGCCTATAGGACGCGCTCCAAGAAGGCCTTGGTACGCTCGGCGCGGGGGCGCAGGGTGACCTCTTCCGGGCTGCCTTGCTCCACGATCATTCCTCCATCCATGAAAACCACGCGGTTGGCAACCTCGCGAGCAAATGCAATCTCATGCGTAACGACCAGCAACGTCATTCCCTCATCCGCGACGTCGCGAATGACCGACAACACCTCACCCACGAGTTCCGGGTCCAACGCACTCGTAGGCTCATCGAACAGGATCAACTTCGGGTCGATCGCCAAGGCGCGGGCGATCGCGACTCGCTGCTGCTCGCCACCGGAAAGCTGCCGCGGGTACTTGTCAGTCTTCGAGCCCAGGCCGACGCGCTCGAGCAACTCGACGCTCCTAGCCCGCGCCGCCCCCTTTTCCTTACCGTGGACCGTGAGGGGTGCAAGACTCACGTTTTGCTCCGCCGTCAAGTGCGGATATAGGTTGAAGTGCTGAAACACCATGCCAATCTTGGCACGCTGCTTCGCCACGTCCCGCCCCTTCATCTCCCGCAGCTTGCCCCCGCGCTCGCGGTATCCAACGGTCTCGCCGTCCACCATGAGTCGTCCGCCATCGAGGTGCTCGAGGTGATTGACGCAGCGCAGCAGCGTGCTCTTCCCGGCTCCGGAGGGTCCGATCAAGCAGCAGACCTCACCCTTGGCAACGTCCAGGGACACATCCTTCAGAACCTGTTGATGACCGTAGTGCTTACTGATCGATTGGGCAGAAATCATGGGATTCATGCGCGCACTCCTCTCCGCATACTGCCGAGGACGTCCCCAATGGCAGATTTCTTGGCACTCCTGGTCGTTCCGCGAGCAAACCGCTTCTCGATGAAGATCTGGCCGATGCTGAGAATTGTGGTCATGAACAGATACCAGAGAGCGGCGACGATCAGCAGCGGAATTACTTGGTAGGTCGTGTTGTAAATGTTGCCTACTGTGGTAAGAAGCTCCGTGTACGAAACGATGCTCGCGAGTGACGTCCACTTCAACATCCCGATGGTCTCGTTCGCCGTCGGGGGAATAATCACTCGCATCGCTTGCGGCAGCACGATGAAGCGCAGAGTCTGAGCGCGACTCAACCCGTACGCGTCGGCCGCATCGGACTGCCCTTCGTCGACCGAAAGAATGCCCGCCCTGACGATTTCCGAGTGGTAGGCCGCAAAATTCAGGCTGAGTCCAAGCACCGCCGCCAGGAACGGCGTCATGAGTTCATTGGTATTCCAACTCACGAAGGTGAACCCGAACAACTCGAATTCGATGGATGGGAAGACGCTGGAGAGATTGAACCAGAAGATTAGTTGGATGAGGGTGGGCGTTCCCCGAAAGAACCATTGGTAGAACGAAGCAACGCCCTTCAAGATCGGATTCGGCGACAGACGCATGATAGCGATGACGGTCCCGAGAATTACTCCCACTACCATGCAGATAACAGTCATCTGAAGCGTCCGGAGAACACCCAGGAGGACGCCCGTGTCGAAGAGGTAGTCCCAGACTACGTCCCACTCGAACGTCGGCGTTACCACGAGGATCCGCACAAACCAAGCCGCCAGCAACAGGATGACCATAGCCGCCATCCATCGGTACGGGTGACCTAGCTTGACGATAGGAAGAGTCGCATCGCCGGGCGATGGCACGTCTGCCACCCCCTCCTTCGCGGAGGGCGAGGGCGCATCCACTTTGTTGATCATGGTCAGCAGTCCGCCGTCTCGGTGTTGATGCGAATCGGGGTCAGAGCCACCTCGCCCGCTCCGTACTTCCCCATGATGTCCGCCCAGGTCCCATCCTCGATCAGCGCCGAAACCGCCTCGCACACAGCGTTGATCATGACGGCATTGTCCTTCTTGTACAGCCAACCGGTGTACACATCCGGGCCCTCGATGACCTCGTCGAGGGCTTCGAAGTCGTCATTCGTCTTGACGAGTTCCGCTGCCATGATGACGTCGATAAGCGTGGCGTCGGTCCGCCCGTTGGTAATCGTGACCAGGTTGTCCGCGGGGTTGACCAGGTCCAAGATCTCAATCGCTGGTTTGCCGGCAGCGATGCAGTCCTCGGACAGCTGGCTGACGATGTCGTGCTGAACGCTCACCGGTGCTTCGCCGAGCGTCGCCCCACACAGGTTGGTTGCATCGATAGATGCTGGGTTTCCCGCGGCCGTGACGACTTTGAAACCTGCGGTGTACAGGTCAGTGAAGCTGACCACCTCTCGGCGTTCCTCCGTGTCGGCCATGACGCCGATCATGACGTCGTTTCGTCCGCTCACAACAGAGGGAATCATGGCTTCGAACTTCATCGAATGAAACTTCGGGGTGACCCCCAACTTCTTTGCGACAGCCCTCAACAGGTCAGGCTCCAGACCTCCCGGCTCCCCATCGGTGCCTACCGTGGTGTACGGCGGGTAAGGCACGTACACGGCGACATCGAGCGCGCCCTTGTCCTCGACGCTCTCCGGGAGGGCAATGGAGGACCCGTTGGTGTCTGTTCCGGCCGAACTTTGGCTGTCAGAACCGCCGCCTGCGCATGATGCCAGAGCGACGAGGCTCAATGCCCCGACAACCGCAGTGACTGACTTGGTGATGTGCTTCACGGATTTCCTTTCGAATTGGAATACAACGAAGCTTCAGATGACCTGCACGCCGATGTGCGGGGCCTGACCCCTCCCGTACTGCGTGTGCGCAGACGAGGTTGCGTGGCCTGGCTGGTTGTCGCCGGCTCACGAATGCTGAGCTGGCCTGTTGAAACGATCGGTCGGCGTACTTGAACCGCAAGTGCATTTCGCCGTTTGCGAAGCGCTCGCCCGAACGTCCCTGTCAGGAGCAGTCAGACAGCGATTCCCGCTGCCTGACAACCCATCCGAGGAGCCGGTGCGCCGAGCCAGTGCTCGGGTTGTCGCCACCCTCTTCGACAATAATACGAACACAGACGATCCACGGTGGCAAGCGTTTGAACAGATCCGTGCAGAATTTTTCCTGTCTGAAACACGCGAAGAAGCCCCGACAACCCGATCACTCCGGGCGTGAATCGCGAAGTCTCGGCGGTGCCCAACTTACTGTGGCGCCGCCCAGGGCACGCCCCGGCGGAGCCAGTAGGAAGCCGATGAATCCTCTCGGCGGCCCTTCCGTCCATGAACCGCAGGCGCCGTGTTCAGACCTCGGCGTGTGTCCGAGATACGTTTTTGCGCTATCACTTTCGAGACATCCGTACGGTGACAACGCGGTCAATCGGACTCTGAGGTGCCACCGCACGACCGCTTGCGGGTTCAGTCTCCGTCGCGTCCGCCGCCATCCCAAGAAGGCTGGCGCGCCGGGTGCCGGCAGCTGGGCGGGCAACCAGCCCCCGGCCTGCACCCGAACACCTAGTCCCCGCTTCGAACGACTTGGCGACAGGTTTGTCCGCCCGCAGCTCTTGCGCCAGGGAGATAGTCTGTGTTCGTATTACCGGCGAGCCGGAGGTGTCTCGCGTGACAATCGAAGTGACTCCTAGTTTGGTCGGCGACGGGATAACAACCGAACCGGCAGAACAGGCGCATGAGAGGCAAGGAGACCGTAGCCCACGCGACAAAGGAGAACGCAGTCGTGCCTGAGATCCCCGCGGTCCATTCCTATCGGACCTCTGAGGCTCATATCTCGTACCGAGACCTCGGGTCGGGGCCCACCCTCCTGCTCCTTCACGGAGGAGCTCCAGGGGAAACGGGATGGGACAGCTTTGCTGCCTGCATCGAGGTTCTGCGGGCCAGGTTCAGAGTAATCGTTCCGGACCAACCCGGTTTCGGACAGTCTCATCTCGTCGAGGACAGCGGACTCCCTTATAACGCCATCTCCGCGAAGGCCATGGCCGAACTCCTCAGCCATCTCGATGTCGGGCGGGTGCACGTGTCGGGAAACTCGCTGGGCGGGGGCGTCGCGCTGCGAATGGCGCTCGAGTATCCGGATCTCGTAGACCGCATCGTCCTCATAGCTCCATTCGTTCGCGGATTCTGCCCGCAATTTCTTGCGCCTCCTTCAGAGGGGGCAGCGCTTCTTCACGACTATTACCCCCACCCGTCGCCAAACAAGATGCGGCACTTGCTCACCCGGCTGGTGGCCGACGTGAGCACGGTTCCCCACCTCGACACGGCTGTCGCCTCGCGGTACGAAGGCACGCTGAGGCCCGGGATCGAGGCGGCAAGCCAACGCCTTGCCAGCGGCGGCTGGGTTGAGGATTACGAGCGCCGAACCCCATCTCAGTGGATCGGCACCATCGACAAGATGACACTCATCCTTTGGGGGCGCGACGACAGGTTCTGTCCGACCGACGACGCATTTCACTACTTGTCTGCGCTTCGGCGGTCCGAATTGCTCGTGTTTCCGGAAACGGGCCACTGGCTACAGCAAGAACGAAGCACGGAATTCGCCAGTTACGTGACCGCCTTTCTTACTCGCTAGCACCGTACGAGCACCCCCACGCCAGATGTGTCGCAGTGGAGGAGGCAGAGGACGAACATGACCGCTTCGGCAAGGTCGCCGAGCCGGCGCGCTGCCACGAGACAGCCCGTCCACTCGGATTGCGCAACCAAGGTTGCGCAGTCGTCGCACGCCAGGGAACTCCGCGGGCAAGGCCACAAACATCTAATCGGCCGAGGTCTTCTTTCTGAAGGCTTCCGACCCAGGGGGGCATATTTATCCGACGGACCGTGCTTGTCCTCGTTGCCCGTTGCCTAGGTGCGGAACCCCTGAACGAAACGGAGTCGGACCGAACCACGGCGCGAGAAGGGCTCCCCAGGTGGGCGACCGCCGGCCTTCGATACCGCGCTCTGCCGTCACCGCAACACCGTCGAGCGTGGTTTGAACCGACTCGGACAGTGGCGCGGTTTCTCGACCCGATACGACAAGTACGCCATCACTAACCCCGACGGAGTACTCCTCGCCTCAACGATCACAACCCACCGACTGCGCGATTAGCAGACAGAACTCAGCCACGCATCGACACGCTGTGCGATTTCCTCAGACCCCATCTCGATGATGAAGTTGTGCCCATGGCCCGACAGTCCCCAGTCCGTGGCAAGTCGGGTAATCGGTACCCCTAACGCTGTCGACGTCTCCTCCGCCCTCGCCTCTGGTATGAGCTGATCTTGGTCCGCGACAAGTAGGAGCACGGGGATCTGACTCCCCCAACCTGGCGCGACAGCGGGATCTGTTTTCAAATCCATATTCAGCCCGAGGGATGCGTTGAAGATTAGGGGGGTCAACGGCACGAGTGATGATCGATAGTTGCCAATCGCCTGCTGTGGAAAGCACTCGCTGTTGGCGAACAGCGAACGAACCATCTCATCTGTGAAGACCACACATTGGTCCAGCGGAGCTGGATCCCAGCCTGCGACAGGGCTCTCCACGGAGGCCGGGGCAAGCGCTGCGATGGCACGGATCTTGCCTGGGTGACGCTCGGCCACTTTCAGAGACAATGCGGCGCCGATGCTGTGCCCGACCAACACGACCGGGCCTGTCTGTTCCAAAAGCGCAATGAGGCCGTCAACAACGTCGTTGGCGGAAACTGCGACGTTGTCCAGTGTGAGGCCGCTCGAGCGCCCGGTTCCCGGCCAGTCGACTACGAAGACGTCCCACCCAAACGCAGCGAACCTGGGTGCCCAGCCTGCGCGACCATCGGGAGTCGTCGTCCACGCGGTCCCGGTGTGGAAGCCGCCATGGACCATGACGAGCGGGCCCCTTGACACCTTGGCTTCCGGAGACGGACGCCAGTGCTGTACATAGACCTGATGCGGGACTTGCCCAACGAAGCGCTCCGACATCGATACCACAACGTCGTCGTCAGTGGTGATCTGGTCCAACTTGCACCTCCGAATGTCCAGGTAGTCAAATAGTCGAACTGCCGCCGCAGATCAGGCGTGTGGCAACAGTGAAGGATCGTCATTGTATGTCCGGGGACACCAGTGCCGGGCGGGGTGGACACGTCCTACGGCCGGCCGTGTTGGCAGGAATCGGATACTCGCTGGTTCGCCACTGACAGGCGTCGGTTGGCGACCGATCAAGGTTGGGGGACCAGACCTGCGGCCTCAATGCCTGCTACGGCGACGGCCTCGTCGTTGTCGGAGGTGTCCCCGGAAACTCCGACGGCACCCAGTAGGGACCCCTCGCTCTCACGTACGAGAACGCCGCCAGGGACAGGCACCAGCGATCCACCGATTGCGGCGGTTGCCGCGGCAATAAAGTATGGCTGCTGCTCTGCCCTGCCCATGAGCGAACGGGAGCCGATCCCGAGTGCAAGTGCTCCATGGGCCTTGCCGAACGCGATGTCAAATCTCTTGTTCGAGGCCCCGTCCTCGCGTTCAGCTGCCAGCACGTGTCCCCCTGCGTCGAGAACAACAATTGTGAGCGGCTCGAACCCTTTGTCGTTGGCACATGTTCGAGCCGCCTCAATGATTCTTCTCGCCGTGCCGAGGTCAATGGTCATGCGTTTCTCCATCACTATTCTGTCGCACTGTACATTCGCGCGGCCAGGGACTTGTGTCGTATTCGGCGGACTCATCACTGGTGTGCCCAGCACCAAGGAAAACGAGTCACGGAATGATCCCGTCACGCTGTACGAAGTATTCTTGGATATCGATCAAACCAACTGGAACCTCACAGCGCCTTGGAGCCGCTGGCTCGGCTTCCTGATACCGATTGAAAATGCCGCTGCATCGCCTTTCGGAGTGGCAACCCCCGAGCTGGAGGCGGGCCACATGCGGCCGGCAAAGTCGAACAAGACATCTCGTGCAAGGGCATTACGGGAAGAGGTGTGCGGGGACGGCGCGGTTCTCCAATCTCGCTGCACGACGGGCCCCTCGATGGGCATACTCCGCCCGGCGGGGATACGTGAGCAACTCGGCGATGTCCAGAACGGGGAGGGTGTGTTTGGCGGCGAGGTCTTCGATTCCGGCCCGCGGCAGCACGTGACCCTGGTCGGCTACGAGCGTGGCCAGTACGGCGACCTGGGGCAGTCCGGCTAGTGTGCACAGATCGACGGCAGCTTCCGGATGCGTGAGGCGTTCGAACACGCCGCCCGAGTGGGTGCATAGCGGTAGCACGTGGCCCGGCCGAACCAAGTCGGCGGGGCTTGTGCAGGGAGCCGCCAACGTGCGGAACGTGCGGGCGCGGTCCACGGCACTGATCCCGGTGGTTACTCCGTGCCGGGCGTCCACGCTCACGGTGTATTGGTCGTCGAGGGTAACTTGGTTGCGCGGCACCATCGGAGGAAGGTCGAGCTCGTCGGCTCGGGCTTCTGACATCGGCGCGCAGAGCAGGCCAGAGGTGTGCCGCACAGTCCATGCAACCCACTTCATGTCTACCCCGTGTGCGGCCAGGATTACGGCGCCGGCACCGGTCGAATCAACAGTGAGCACCGGTCGTCCCTCCCGTAGTGAGGCCAGCGCCGCGTCGACTCTCATGCTGATTCCTGTTGGATCCGGTGAAGACCACTGCGGTGAAACACGATCGGTGCGACGTTGGGCTGAAGACTCAAATCGTTGATGCGCAGCACGATGATCGTATGGTCGCCTGCTGGAAGTTCCTGCTCTACCGAGGTGTTCAACCACACACTGGCTCCCTCGATGAAGACGGCGCCGCCCTCATGTGTCTGAGTGGTCAACCCCTCGAATCGGTCTCCGATCTTCGCTGACAGTGATCGCACCGCCCCATCGTGTGTCTCCCCGAGAATGCTGATTCCAATGCGCGGCGATTCTTGTAGTCGTGGCCACGTCGCCGAGGTGTTCTGCGGGCAGACAGCAACTAGCGGAGGGTCCAGCGACACCGAGACAAAGCTACTCGCCGCCATACCGATCCGTTCACCACCGATCTCCGCACACACCGCAACCACTCCACTCGGGTATTGGCCGAATGCCTCTCGAAGGGTTGGCCCGTCCAGGGCCGACTGCGCGATCATGCGTGCTCCCTCCCGGAGGATTTCCGGATAGCGTCGCCTGTCATCACGGTCGTTTCCATGTATATGTACCTCACGTTTCCGAGTCGGGTCCACCGTCGGTGTAGTTGCGCCCCCAAGGGAAGGGGCACACCTGATGGAGGAGGAGGTCGTGGTCACGCGCGTGCTGTGGGCACGGGGCGTGGGGGTCACCGGAGCCACCCGATGTTGGTGGTGGGTGGTGAAAGCGACCCAACTTTCACCACCGCCAGCGGGGCGAATCAGCTGAGAAGGTTCCCGCGGAGAGTGGACGCACTGTACTCCTTGCGGAACACTCCGCGGCGTTGAAGCTCGGGCACGACCGAGCGGCAGAACTGTTCATGCGAGCCGGGGAAGGTTGTCGGCATGATGACGAACCCGTCGCACGCGCCCGATTCGAACAGGTCCTGGAGTTCATCGGCGACGCTTTCAGGCGTACCGACCAATGAACCTCCGCGCGAGCGCTTTGCAGCTGCCTCCGCCAGTGTGACCCCACTCTTCTCTGCGAACTGGTTGAGCTCGTCAGTCCTGCCCCGGGTGCCCTGGTTTCCTCGAACGTTGCTGACTTCTTCGAGGGTCTGATGCTTGCTCAGGTCGGCACCGACCGATAGCGACGCATACGCCAGGTCATACTCGCTGTGCTGCAGACTATCCAGGTAATCGGCACGTTCGCGAGCGATCGAGTCGGTCTCACCCAGGATCGGTGTCACTCCGGGAAGGATCTTGCATGAGATTGGATCTCGACCGGCCTCCACGACCTGGCGTTTCATATCTTCGTAGAAGGCAACCATCTCCGCTCGACCGCCTGGTCGAGTGAAGACGACTTCCGCCCATCGAGCCGCGAACTCCCGTCCCCGATCAGAACTACCTGCCTGCATAATGACCGGATGTCCTTGAGGGCTGCGTGGTGTCGGGAGCGGACCGCGCGACTTCACCCACTTGCCTTGATAATCGGCGTAGTGAACCTTGTCTGTATCGCCGAAAACTCCGCGACGCTTGTCGAAAATGAACGGATCGTCGTCCCACGTGTTCCACAGAGCGCTACATGCCTCCAGTACCTCGTCCGCACGGTCGTAGCGCTCACCATGCGGAGGCAATCCGTCGAGCCCGGCGTTGGCTGCCTCGAGTTCGCTGGTGGATGTTACGACATTCCAAGCCACACGCCCCTTGCTCAACATGTCGATCGAGGCTAGGGAGCGCGCGATATGGAATGCGTTGTGGAAGCTGGTCGAGATTGTCACCCCCAGACCAAGCCGCGTCGTAACTCGCGCCATGATCGGAAGAACCGTAAGAGGATCGAGATAGCTGTTCTGTCCTCCCGAGCGAATAAACATCTCGAGCCCCTTGTAGGTGTCGGCCACACCGAAAAGGTCGGCGAAGAATGCGCCATCGAACTTCGCAGCCTCTAATGTTTGGGCCATGTGTTCGTAACGGACCGGATCGAAAATGTCGTCCAAAGTCGCCTCGGGGTGCCGCCATCCACCCGAGTGCAACGCAGTCGGGCCAGTCTTCAGATATCCGATCAAATTCATCATGCGAGTCATGATCTATCCTCTTCTGTTGCAATCGTTTGTCGTCTGATCAACTTTGACTTCAGCAGCACATTCGATGTGTACGACGGCCGGCTGCCGGGTTAGCGCGGGGTGTCATGCGTCGCTGAGGTCGACGGTGCGGTTGTCGCCGATCCGGTATGCGCAGATGGCGCTGAGTGTGCAGAAGGCTGCGAGCATGATCGACACACCGATCGGTCCG
>RRBB01001086.1:0-399 GCA_006543605.1 Rhodococcus sp. WS4 | reverse complement strand
GCACGAAGCTGCCCTGGCAGTGAATGGCCATGCCATCCACATCGCCAACCGCAAGAAGCGCTGAGTGATCCGACGCCCCGGTTCACGCCAGGGGCGTCACAGCGACGCGGGACGCGTCGTCCGTCAGGCCAGGACAGGTTCCTGGCCTTGTCGGGTCCGGGTTCTGTAGAATCCACGGTTTGCCGCCTGCGTCGGGATGCCGCAGGCGGCAGACTTTCAGAAGAACCACGGCGGGTGAGCGCCGGCGACCGTTGCGAGGTGGCCGCGGGCGTATGCCGCCGGACTGTTTTTTCGCGAGCCGGGTGGTTCGCGAAACGACGGTCACAGGTGGTGGGGCGCCACGAGCGCTCCGCCGAAATGCGCAATACCTAGACGAATAACGGTAGACAAGCATGAATC
>RRBB01001085.1:0-400 GCA_006543605.1 Rhodococcus sp. WS4 | reverse complement strand
ACCCGCTGTCCGGTTGCCGCGCGCCGCTGACCCTCGGCCATGAGTTCTGCGGCGTGGTCGCCGCGCTCGGCCCTGGCGTGGAGGGACTGCGCATCGGCGACCGCGTCGCGGTGGAGCCGGAATACCGCTGCGGCGAATGCCGCTACTGCCGGGAAGGCCGCTACAACCTCTGCGAGTCGATGGGCTTCATCGGCCTGATGGGCGACGGCGGCTTCGCCGAGCGCGCGCGGGTGCCGGCCTACATGCTGCACCGCCTGCCGGACGCGGTGGGCTTCCGCCAGGCCGCCGTGCTCGAACCGGCCGCCGTGGCCCTGCACGCGCTGCGCCGCAGCAGCCTGGCGCCGGGCCAGCGCTGCGCGGTGTTCGGGCTCGGCCCGATCGGCCTGCTGCTGGTGATGCT
>RRBB01001084.1:0-400 GCA_006543605.1 Rhodococcus sp. WS4 | reverse complement strand
GTGCCAGCGCGGAGGCACCCAGCAACAATGGCTTGCGCCCGATGCGGTCGGAGAACGCGCCCATCACCGGCAGCCAGATGAAGTTGGACAGGCCGATGCACATGGTCACCAGCAGGCTGTCGAGGTCCGACAGTTGCAACTCATTCTTGCCGAAGGTCGGCGTGTAGGCGGTGATCAGGTAGAACGATACGGTGGTCATCACCACCATCGCGGTACCGGCCAGCACTACGCCGAAGTTCTGCCCGATGGAGCGCAGCACCTGCGACAGCGACGGTCGGTGGGTGCGCGCCTCGAACTCCGGCGTTTCCTCCAGCGAGCGACGGATGACGAACAGCGCCGGAACGATCAGGCAGCCGATGAAGAACGGTACGCGCCAGCCCCATTCGCCCATGTCCTGCGG
>RRBB01001083.1:0-400 GCA_006543605.1 Rhodococcus sp. WS4 | reverse complement strand
GCCTGTGGACCTGGGGAAAGGTGTAGGGCGACGGGCGTAGGCAGTAGGCAGTAGGCAGTAGGAAGAAAGGGCGACTGGCCAGACTGGCCAGGCAGGCAGCCAGAGGGGAGGCACAAGAAGAATTCATTTGAAGACATTACAATTGGACAGGTACAATTTTCAGATGTAGCGGGATTTTTTTACAATCTCCAAATTGCACCCTTTGATTCTTTAATCTTTTGATCCTTTTAGTCTTTGGTTCTTCCCTTTCCCTCTTTGCTTCTTCACCACTTTCTCGACGTGGGTCGCGTTTCGCAGCCATGCCTGCCTGCCTTCTTTCCACGCTGCCGCGAATGTCTCGAATTCGCGGTGCTACCCCCAATTTCTTTTTTTCCGGCCTCCTGCCGCTCCAGCGATAAAA
>RRBB01001082.1:0-401 GCA_006543605.1 Rhodococcus sp. WS4 | reverse complement strand
TGCCAGCGCCGCGACGTCGGCCCGCGGCCGGCCACGCGCGCCGAGCAGGAGCGGCGCGCCTCTGATGCTACGGATCATCACCTCGGCTTCGTCGACCTCGAACGGGCAGCGGCGGAACACCACGTCCTGCAGCACCTCGACGAAGATCCCGCCCAGGCCGAACAGCGCCACCGGGCCGAACAGCGGATCGCGCTGGATCCCCATGAAGCACTCCACCCCACCCTGCAGCTGACGCGCCACCAGGACGCCATCGAGACGCGCCTGCGGCGCCTTCTCGGCGGCCCGGCGCAGGAGCAGTTGGAAACCGGCGCGTACCGCGTCCGCATCGCTTACGCCAAGCAGCACGCCGCCGATTTCCGACTTGTGCTGGATGTCCGCCGAGGCGAGCTTCAGCACCACCG
>RRBB01001081.1:0-401 GCA_006543605.1 Rhodococcus sp. WS4 | reverse complement strand
GCCGTCGATCGAGTCGCTTCGCTCCTCTGAGTTTCCCAAATTAGGCTCTCACCTGTGTATTTCATCGGAGTGTTCGATCCGGTCCCCCACACCTCGACGAGGCCTGGAAGGCGGGCGGGTGTGCCCGCCTTCCTTCAACTCGCCTTCCCGCGCCGCTCAATGTCATACCCACAGCATATCACCCACCCTCCAGGAAACCCAAACCAGTCGAAAATCGACAAACGCTGAAACTTGTTGATTATCAACAGATTACAAACCTCACAAGTGTATATCTGTGCACAATTCTCGTAAAATACTACTCTCCAGTTGATTAACCAAACATGTTGCAAAACAACAACTTTCAAAACAACCTCAGAACCGGACGAAACAGACACCCCGATCCCCCGCCGACACCCCCGGCG
>RRBB01001080.1:0-402 GCA_006543605.1 Rhodococcus sp. WS4 | reverse complement strand
GGACCGCCGCGCGCTGAATGGCGTGAATATTGGCGTCATCTTTTAAAAAGTTAGCCAGCGTTTCCGCCGCTTCGTTCAGTTCGTTACGAATAAGATCCTGGTACATGAGGATATCCTTCAGCATAAATGTAATAGACAAAATGCAGTGTACCGGATACCGCCAAAAGCGAGAAGTACGGGCAGGTGCTATGACCAGGACTTTTTGACCTGAAGTGCGGATAAAAACAGCAACAATGTGAGCTTTGTTGTAATTATATTGTAAACATATTGCTAAATGTTTTTACATCCACTACAACCATATCATCACAAGTGGTCAGACCTCCTACAAGTAAGGGGCTTTTCGTTATGATGATTTTGAGTATTCTCGCTACGGTTGTCCTGCTCGGCGCGTTGTTCTATCAC
>RRBB01001079.1:0-403 GCA_006543605.1 Rhodococcus sp. WS4 | reverse complement strand
GGACCCCGCCGCACCACGCTCACCGAACTCGCCACCATCGCCGGCTCGCGGTGGCGGGTCGAGGAATGCTTTCAGCAGGCCAAGAACGAGGCCGGCCTCGACCACTACCAGGTACGCACCTACCGGGCCTGGTACGCCCACATCACCTTGTCGATGCTCGCCCTCGCCTGGCTCGCCGGGACGAAAACCGAAGCGGTAAAGGGGGAATCGGAACCGAAGATCAGGGCATGATCGGCTACACGGTACCCGAGATCCGCCGTCTACTCGTGTTTCTGATCCTGCGACACGCCCACCCCGACGAGCACATCTGGTCCTGGTCGCACTGGCGGAGACGCCGACAACACCAGGCCCGCATCTGTCATTACCGAACCCGCGGCCACCTGCCATAAGTGCCGTTGCAGTA
>RRBB01001078.1:0-403 GCA_006543605.1 Rhodococcus sp. WS4 | reverse complement strand
TGCCTATGGAACTGGTACTACTACCCATAGTGGAGAGCGCTTTTGATCCTCACGCAACGTCTGGCGCCAATGCCGCAGGCATCTGGCAGATCATTCCGAGCACGGGGCGCAATTATGGTTTGAAACAGACCCGCAATTATGACGCGCGTCGCGATGTTGTTGCTTCAACAACTGCCGCGCTGAATATGATGCAGCGTCTGAACAAAATGTTTGACGGCGACTGGCTTCTGACCGTAGCGGCTTATAACAGCGGCGAAGGTCGGGTCATGAAGGCAATTAAAACGAACAAAGCGCGTGGGAAATCCACGGACTTCTGGTCGTTACCGTTGCCGCAGGAAACGAAGCAGTACGTGCCTAAAATGCTGGCATTGAGTGATATTCTCAAAAACAGCAAGCGTTATGG
>RRBB01001077.1:0-404 GCA_006543605.1 Rhodococcus sp. WS4 | reverse complement strand
CTATATACCTGTGATGATCCACACCAGCTTCACTCTCTATCTCGAAGATTGTTCATTTGCAGGTGGAACCATTCTAATCACAGCGCTGAAAGACAGCAGTGAGCTCTAACGGCAGCCAAATAGGTACCCTTACTGTTACTCTTTCAGCTAGTGCTTCAACCTGAACGCTGATCAGACGTATGGCGAAGCACTCTAGTCCTGTGTGTACACAATGATTCCGAGCAGCATGGTAAGCTTGAAACAAAGAGAAAAGCTGGTGACCATCTTTAATTGAATTCAAAGAAAGCTCGAAAGCTTTCTTCAACCACTAGCATCTCAGACACCCACCTCCCACTCTCGTGTTCCGTAGTATCGGGATCTCCCTCCAACAACAAATCTCCATTAAACTTCTGCCAGCTCAGAGC
>RRBB01000107.1:0-34718 GCA_006543605.1 Rhodococcus sp. WS4 | reverse complement strand
TCGGTGAGCAGGAGATCCGTATCCGCCACTACCTCGCCGAGGTCGACCGATACCTCGCGAAGTAGCAACTCCCGCAACAGATCCAGCTTCACGTCGTCGACGGACCACCCACCGTCAACCAATCGCCGCACTCGGCGAATGAAAACTTACGACGTGTGGCCGAGTCCGGCTCCATCTGGATACCGGAACAGTAAAACGCTCAGAGATGAGGCGACAGTCGTTCGCCCCGTTGCAGGGAACAGAGCCAAACAGGAGGAAGAATGTCTGATCTCGTCGTCCCGCGTATCGGGGTCGCCGTCACCGAGGTGACGATCGAGGAGTGGCTCGTTGAGGACGGGACCACGGTCACCGAAGGTGACCCGATCCTGACCGTGGCGACGGACAAGACGGAGGTCGAGATCGAGGCCCCGGCGAGCGGGGTACTCCGGCAGTCGGGGCTGCTGGAGGAGACCTACGCAGTCGGCGCCGTAATCGGATCGATCGTGTAGTCGGATCCATCGTGTGGGGGGCGGCCACCCAAAGGTCATCGGCCACCGACGAGATCATCGGCGAACCGCCGGCGTCTCGGTAGCGCTACAGATGAACCATGCATCGGCTGTACGCGGTTGCCCGCGTCCCGGTCAGCAGTCGACCGGCTCATCAGAACATCGGGAATGTCTTACGAGCGACAGAACGTGATGGGAAATGAGCTTCTTTAGGTGCTCTCACCGTGCAGATAGGGCGAAGTATTCGTCACGATCGCAGGGTGCAGACAATATCAACGATGAATGGAGCGGCATGTGATTTCAAATGACACCCGTATCGCGATCTACAGGTCGATGTATCGCATTTTCGCGGTGGACGAGGCTATTCGTGCTCAAGTGATGAGAGGCGCGGTCAGTATCATCTACTACTCGCCGCGCGGCCAAGAAGGGGTACCGGCCGCGATGTCCGCCGCACTGCGCGACGACGACTACATTACGACGACGTACCGAGGACTCCACGACACCCTCGCGAAGGGCGCGGATCTGCGAGAGGTCATCGCCGAGGTCATCGGCCGCTCGGGCGGGACCTGCAAGGGCAAGGGCGGCATCATGCACTTGTCCGACCCACGGGTCGGAGTGATGGTGACCTCCGGCATCGTCGGTGCTGGACTGCCCATCGCGACCGGTCTCGCGTTGCGCTCCCAGATGACCGGTAGCGATTCAGTGACCGTCTCATACTTCGGGGACGGCGCCAGCAACATCGGAGCCTTCCACGAGGCGCTGAACATGGCCGCCGTGTGGCGACTGCCGGTCATCTTCGTCTGCCAGAACAACGAATACGGCGAGTACACACCGCGACTTGACTCGATGAACATCGAGAAGATCTCCGACCGTGCCGGTTCGTACGGAATGGCTGGAGTCACGGTCGACGGCAACGACCCGGACGCGATGTATGCGGCAGCCCATGCGGCAGTGACGCGCGCCCGCGAGGGCGGGGGACCCACTCTGATCGAGGCGAAGACGTTTCGACTCATGGGCCACGTGTTCGGCATTGACCAGATGCAGTACATGCCCAAGGAACAGCTAGCGGCGGCCACCGAAAACGATCCCGTTCCGGCGTACCGCAGGGCGCTGGTAGCGGACGGCGTGTTGACCGACGAGTCGGCCAACGAGCTCGAGAAGTCCGTAACGGAAGAGGTCAACGAAGCCATGCAATGGGCGCTGACCTCGCCGGTGCCGGACCTGTCGGAAACATACACAGACGTCTACGCAGAGGTGGTACCCGCATGACCGGATTCAAGTCGATGACGATGGTCGCCGCGCTCAACGAAGCGCTCGACATCGCACTGTCCGCCGACCCCGACGTCTTCCTGATCGGCGAAGATCTCATCGATCCTGTGGGTGGTTCCTTCGGCGTGACGAAGGGGCTGTCGACGAAGTATGGCCGCGAACGGGTCCGCGAGACACCAATCTCGGAACAAGCCATCATCGGAGCCGCGATCGGGTCCGCGATCACCGGCGGCAAGCCGGTCGCCGAGATCATGATCGCGGACTTCTACGCGGTCTGCATGGATCAGATCGCCAACCATGCCGCGAAGCTTCGGTACATGTCAGGTGGACGAACGACCGTGCCCATGGTGGTACGGGGCCTCTTCAGCGGAGGGCTGAACTTCGCGGCGCAACACTCGCAGAGCCTCGAAGCGTGGATGGCGCACGTCCCCGGGCTCAAGGTGGCAATGCCCTCGAACCCGGCCAATGCGAAGGCGCTCCTTCTCGCCGCGATCGACGACCCGGATCCGGTGGTGTTCATGGAACCAGCGGCGCTGTACAACGTGACCGGCGAAGTGCCGGTGGGCGAGGACCGAATCCGCCCCGGGACCGCACGCATCGTTCGTTCGGGCACCGACGTCACGGTGATCGCGTACGGTCCAATGGTCCCTGTAGCGGTCGCTGTAGCCGACAGGATCTCTACCGAGATCAGCGTCGAAATCATTGACCTCCAGTGGATTGTGCCGTGGGACACCGACACCGTCATGGCGTCGGTCACCAAGACACGCCGAGCGGTCATCGCGCACCAGGCGGTGCAGCGCGCGGGATTCGGGGCCGAAATCGCTGCAACCATCCAGGAGCAACTGTTCGAGACCCTCGCTGCACCAATACTGCGCGTAGCGGGCAAGAACACCCCCGTCCCCTTCGCAACAGCGCTCGAACAAGAACACATGCCCGGCCCGAACGATCTCGAAGAAGCAATCCGAAAGGTAGTGAAGCTGACGTGACCACCTCCAACACCGCCGCCGAGATCACCGCGCTGAGCCACCGGGTCGACGTCCTGGAGTCCCGCGAGGAGATCCGCCGACTGCGCGCCCGCTATCACGACATGGTCAACACCGACCGCTGGTCGGAGATCGGCGATCTGTTCGCCACCGACGCCGAGTTGGACTACTCCTATGTGGGGTCGGCCTCCGGCCGGGCCGAGATCAGTGAGTTCTTCATCGCGCTCCCGCAGCAGCTGTCGGCCGGGGGCGAGGCGTTCGTCCGGCAGTTCGTGACCGCGCACGACGTCGAGGTTGACGGCGACACCGCCACCGGCATCAGCCACCTGCTCGCAACCCCCGTCTACCACGGTCGCAGCTACCTGGTGTCCGGCCGGTTCACCGACCGCTACGCCCGCATCGACGGTCGCTGGCTGTTCACTTCGGTCGCCATCGAGATCTGGTACTCGGTGCCGCTGGAGCAGGGCTGGGCCGGGTCTGAACGGCACCACATTCGGACCTAACCTTGGTCGGCACGAGCGTTCGGGCCGATGCCCCGTGTGGTCAAAGTGCCAGCTGGGGCCTTAGGGGGCGCTGTGGACCCTCCCGAAGCGGGTGGTCGCAGGTTCATCCTGCCCGGGCAGGATGTGGCTCTTGGTCGGTTCCAGGGCGTACATCCGCCACGAGTGGCTGTTGACCTGCCCAACCTCGGCGATGATCACAGAGCCCACCTCAGCGGACCGGCTGGCCGAGGCGACATCGTTCGACATCGAGATTCGACGCGATCGCAGTCCATGCCAGCCGTTTCCGGCCATGCCTGAACAGGTGCAGCAGGGCGCTTACCTGTACTTCATAAGTCTCCGCGGGTTCCGGCGGTGCGGTGGGCGAGGCGTCCTCCTCGGCATTCATCGACACCTGCGACGGGGCCGGTGGCTGTCGAGAGTGGGGCGCTGTCCGGCCGGCGCGGCGTGAGCAGGATACCGAGACCTTCGAGGGTGACGCCAAGCAGGTTCCGAGAGGGGCCTGAGATAGCGGTGCCGCGTCGGATGGTCCACTTCGCGACGGGGTGCGGGGCAAACGCTCACGAACCCCGGTGTGGGGAACGCCTGTTGACGATCTTGGTCGTCAAATCTGTTGTCCTCCGTTCATACCCCCCATAAGAGCGCCGAGGGAGCGCAGATGAACGTTTTCAGAAACTGAGGAGATATCGCAATGTCGCGAACGAATTCAAGACGGGAGTCTTCAATGCGCAGGCCTGGGGCGACCCAGACGTCGATAACCGACGCCGAATGGGCCCTTGTCATCAGAGTATTGACTGGAATAGAGATTCCCCTCGGGGAAGAATAACGCTTCCTCATAGGACGGTTGTGGTACGAGTCGCCCTTTTGCTAGGGAATGTTTGTGCAACGATGCAACAGGCAGACGACGAAACCGTTGACGTCATCGACGCTCTCGGACCTCACCCGGTGCCCGCTTTTCGGAACCCATTGAGAGTGCCGGACGGTCACAGCATCCGGCTACCTACATGCTGTGCCTTCAAGACAGGACCTTCTCCGCTGTTCTCCAACGCGAATTCAGCACCTATACCCGGACGGTGATCGAGGTCGATGCGGCGCATTGTCCAATGTTTACTCAGCCAGTGGCGGTCGCGCACGCGATCGCACATGCAGCCAACCAGGGCTGATCGCGTGCGCTGCACGCCGATGAAGCGCGAACACGGTAGGTCCCTCGCCCAGTGGAAGTAGAACCGGAAAAGAATGTCGGGCCTCGTCAAGCGCGAGGGTTTGCACACCGTCCGCGAAGAAGCCGATTTTCCCAACATCTACGAATGCTGGGAAGGCCGGGAGGCGACGTTCCTCATCGGCGGTGAACAATGCACCCGACACTGCGACTTTCGCCAGATCGACACCGGCAAACCGGATCTCGATCACGACGAGTTGCGCCGCGCCGCCGAGTTCGTCCAGGCGATGGGACTGTGGTACACCACCATCACTGGTTCGCCCGCGACGACGTCCCCGTCACGGCGTCTTGCTCTACGTCGAAAACCGGGAGGTGTCAACTTGTTTGGAATGCAGCCGCTTCCGGGAGTGACAGGGCGTCGATCGGTGTCGTCGGTCGACGGCTGGGGACAGTTCGGTGGACCTGATTTCCAGACCTGAACTAGGAGTGCGTATTTCGGGTCGCTTCCGTGACTGTGCGCGTGGCACTCGCCCGCCCAGTGCTATACCGTTCGGGCAATACACAACTCCGGCGGCAATGTCGATCGAGCACACCACCGCGCAGGGCGCGGGGATTGGAGATACAACATGAAGGTACGCGAGGCGGTCATCGTCGAGGCGGTGCGCACACCCATCGGTAGGAGGAATGGCTCGTTGAGCGGCGTCCATCCTGCAGACCTGTCGGCCGTCGTGATGCGCGAGCTGATCCGCCGCACGGGTATCGAGCCCGCGGGCGTCGACGACGTCATGTGGGGATGCGTCACGCAGATCGGCGACCAGTCCAGCAACATAGGCCGCTTCGCGGTGCTGGCCGCCGGGTGGCCTGAGTCGGTGCCCGCAGTGACGTTCAACCGTGCGTGCGGGTCCAGCCAGCAGGCCGTCGAGTCCGCAGCCCACTCGGTGATGTCAGGCGCCTACGACATCGTCGTCGCCGGCGGGGTGGAGACCATGTCGCGTGTGCCGCTCGGAGCGGCCCGCTCCTCGGGCTTCCCTTACGGGCAGACTGTGCTGGACCGCTACGAGACCGATCGCCTCGATCAAGGCACCGGCGCGGAGATGATGGCGGCGAAGTGGGGCCTGTCGCGCCAGATGCTCGACGAGTTCGCCTCCCGCTCGCACCGCTTGGCCGCCGACGCGATCGATCGGGGGGTGTTCGACCGGCAGCTGGTTCCGGTCGACATCGGCGACACGCAGCTAGCCGTCGACGAAGGACTGCGCCGTGGCACGTCGGTCGAGACGCTCGGGAAACTGAAGCCCTCATTCCGCGACGACGGTGTCATCCACGCCGGCAATGCCTCCCAGATCTCTGACGGGGCGGCCGCCGTCCTGATCACGACCCCGCAGAAGGCGAAGGAACTGGGCCTGACCCCCATCGTGCGTCTGCTGGCCGGCTCTGTGGTCGGCGACGACCCGGTGATGATGCTATCCGCTCCCATTCCGGCGACGCAGAAGGTGCTCGCCCGCGCTGGCCTGACCATCGACGATATCGGCGCGTTCGAGGTCAATGAGGCCTTCGCTCCTGTTCCCCTGGCGTGGCAGTTCGAGCTCGGCGCCGATCCCGAGCGGGTCAATCCGCTCGGCGGTGCCATCGCGGTCGGCCATCCGCTGGGCGCGTCGGGCGCGATCCTGACCACCCGCCTGATTCATCATATGCGTGACCAGGGGATCAGGTACGGCCTACAGACGATGTGTGAGGGAGGCGGAACGGCCAATGCGACGATCTACGAATTGGTCGAGTGACAACCGACGCATCGCGCCGGGACGTATCGTCCCCGATCGACGCGCATGGTGATCAGGAAGACCGCGGATGAGATGACCGGCGAGCGCGTATTACGCGTTGCCACCGAACTGTTCGCCCACTGCGGGTTCGACGGCACGGGCGTGCAGGAATTGTCCGACGCCACCGGCCTCGGCCGCGGAGCCCTGTACGACCACATCAAGAGCGAGAATGATCTGCTCTCCGGGATCGCGGTGGACCTGCTCGAGCGGCCGGTTGACGCCAGCTGCTCGATTATCGACTCCGGTGGTACGGTGGAGGATCGGCTGCTCGACCTTTCCGGAACTCTGCTACAAGGCTTTTCGCGTAACCGGTACGCGTGGATCACCTCGACGCGCGATTGGGAGGCGCTCGACGGCCCGTCGCGCGAGCGCGTCCTCGCTTCGCGCGACGAGTACGAGTCGGTCTGGCAGACCCTGTTCGACGAGGGTGCCGAGCAGGGTGT
Organism: Rhodococcus sp. WS4; assembly: GCA_006543605.1. GTDB lineage: Bacteria > Actinomycetota > Actinomycetes > Mycobacteriales > Mycobacteriaceae > Rhodococcus_F. The sequence continues at coordinate 28,062 of RRBB01000107.1, read as the reverse complement.
GCTGAGGCCGGTCGATCCGGTACTGCGGCGAGCCATCATCGGGATGTACACCAGCAGCTACCGTTGGATCGAGGCGAGCGGGCTGATTAGCCCGAAACAGATCAGTCGGATCTTCCTGCAGTTCATACTCGATGGCACCCGCCGGGAGAAGCGTCGGGTCACCGGCGACCCGACAAGTGCCGCCGGTGGCCCGATAGTCCTTACAACCCAGGGATGCTCACCGCTCGACGTCGACGGGTGCGCTAACCGCACTCGGGTCGGTGACGTCCCACGCCCGCAGGATCTCGGCCGCGGTGACCGGTTCGTTCTCGAAGCCCAACGGCACCCGGGGCGTCCACGCGTCGTCGCCGTTGGCGACGAGGATGTTACGCGCGGCGACCTGGGGATGGGTCGGCGCCTCGGCCAGGCTGAGTACCGGTGTCAAGCATGCATCGGTGTGCTGGGCGAGCCGGGTCCACTCGTCGCGGGTACGCGATCGCAGCGCCGCTGCGATCTCGGTGCGCAGTGCAGGCCACAACTCCGGGTCGTGCCGCGTTTCGGCGAGCGCCGGATCCAGTCCGAGGATTTCCAACAGGTCGTCGAAGAAGGGGTCCTCCAGGGCACCGACCGCAACGAATTTCCCATCGCTACAGGGATAGACGTCGTAGTACGGGGCGCCGGTGTCGAGTCGGTTCGTTCCCGGCTCGTCCGACCAGCGGCCGGTCGCCCGGTACTCATGCTGCATCGAGGTCAGGTAGGTGGTGCCGTCCACGATGCCGACGTCGAGGACGCGACCCCGCCCCGACCGGTCGCGCTCGAAGAGCGCCGCCAGGATCGAGGTGGCCAGATACATTGCGCCACCGCCGAAGTCGCCGAGCAGGTTGGCAGGCGGTACCGGGCTCCCGCCCCGACGGGTCGCCAAGTGCAGCGCACCGGTCAACGCGATGTAATTGAGGTCGTGCCCCGCCGTCGCGGCGAGCGGCCCGGTCTGACCCCAGCCGGTCATCCTCGCGTACACCAGTCGCGGATTCAGCAAAGTCGCCTCGTCCGGCCCCAACCCCAGCCGCTCCATGACGCCCGGACGGAACCCTTCGACGAGGACGTCTGCGGCGGAGATCATCTCGCGGACCGCGGCCCGTGCCCGCTCATCCTTCAGATCGACCTCGAGGGTCGGGCGATTGCGCACCAGCGCCGGGAGTTCCGCGCCCGGGCGGCGCAGCGCCAACACCTCGGCGCCCAGGTCAGCGAGGAGCATGCAGCCGAATGGCGCTGGTCCCAGCCCGAGAAATTCAACCACCCGCAGGCCGCGCAGCGGCGCCGGAGATTCCATGTCGTACCACCCTTTTCATTGCACTGTTCAGTCGGTGCATTGAAGCGTACGCCCTCACTCGCCGACAAGCCGATTTCCGGCGGACTGATAACACGAACAAGGAGACTCCCTATGCCCCAGCCCTTCTACGAGGCCGACCACGAGGCGTTCCGCGACATCGTCCGCGAATTCGTCAACCGGGAGGTGACACCCAACCTCGACCGGTGGGAGGACGAACGCAGCACCGGACGGGACGTGTGGAAGTCCGCCGGCGCCCATGGCATCCTCGGAATCCGCGTTCCCGAGGAGTTCGGCGGCGGCGGCATGCGTGACTACCGATTCCGAAGCGTGGTCCAGGAGGAGCTGGCTCGCGTGGGCGCGGCCGCTCTCGCCTCGGGATTCTCGATCAACGAGGACATCGTCGCCTCGTACCTGACGACTTTCGGAACGCCCGAGCAGAAGAAGCAGTGGCTCCCGGGTATGACAGACGGATCCGTCGTGGCCTCGATCGCCATGTCCGAACCGGCCGCTGGCAGCGATCTGCGCGGCATGAAGACTACCGCCGTGCGCGACGGTCAGGAATGGGTGATCAACGGCGCGAAGACCTTCATCACCAGCGGATTCTCATCCGACCTCGTCCTGGCTGCCGCGCGGACCGGCGAACGCGAAGGGCAACCGCAGCTCTCGCTGATCCTGGTGCCCACCACGACCGAAGGGTTCACCCGCGGACGCAAGCTCCGCAAGCTAGGCCTTCACGCCCAGGACACCGCCGAGATCGCCTTCGACAACGTCCGAGTCCCGGTGGGCAACCTGGTGGGCGAGGAGGGCAGGGGATTCCACCACCTCACGGCTCAGCTCCCCCTGGAGCGGCTGTCCATCGCCTGGCGCGCCCTGTGCGCCGCAGAAGCAGCCCTCGACTGGACGATCCGATACACTAGCGAGCGGAAGGCCTTCGGGGAGCGCATCATCGACTTCCAGAACACTCGGTTTCGGCTCGCCGAGCTCACCACCGAGGTCGATATCACCCGCACCTTTCTCGAGCACAGTGTCGTGGCATACAACGATGGCACGTTCGACGCTACGCTCGGCGCGAAGGCCAAGTGGTGGAGTACCGAATTGCAGAATCGCGTGATCAATGCGTGCCTGCAACTGCACGGCGGCTACGGCTACATGGACGAATACCCGATCTCCCGAGCATATGCAGACGCCCGCGTGCAGACCATCGTCGGTGGCACGACGGAGATCATGAAGGAGATCATCGGCCGGGAACTGGCCGCCCAATACCCCGCATAACGACCCGACAGCCTACACTCACACAACTTTCGGAGGACAACCCATGAGGCTGAAAGACCACACCTTCCTCGTCACCGGAGGGGCCTCCGGCCTCGGCGAGGCCACCGCCACCGCACTCATCGAGCGCGGAGCACGTGTCGTCGTCGCCGACCTCCGCTCGTCCGAGGGCGAGATGACGGCGAAGCGGCTCGGCGACGCTGCCACATTCGTGGCCGTCGACATCACCGACGAGAACACCCTCGGGCCAGCGCTCGACGCCGCCGAGGCATACGGCCCGATGCGCGGCCTCGTGCACTGCGCTGGCCGCGGCGGGGACCGGGTGCGGATACTCGACAAGGAAGGCAACCCAAGTCCGCTCGACGGTTTCCGGAACGTCCTCGAGGTCAACCTCGTCGGCACGTACAACGTGCTGCGGCTGGCGGCTGCCCGGATGGCCCGCAACGAACAGATAGACGGTGAACGGGGGTCAATCGTACTCACTGCCTCGGTCGCCGCATTCGATGGCCAGATCGGCCAAACCTCCTACACGGCATCGAAGGCCGCGGTGCACGGCATTACGCTCGTGGCCGCGCGGGATCTCGCGAGCGTCGGTATCCGCGTCAATACGATCGCGCCCGGCCTGTTCGACACGCCGATGCTCGCGCGACTGCGCTTGGACATCCGCGAAGGCCTCGCCGCGGGAGTGCCATTTCCGAAGCGGCTGGGCAATCCCGCCGACTACGCCGACATGGCGCTGGCACTGCTGCAGAACTCCTACACCAACGGCGAAACCGTCCGTCTCGACGGTGCGATCCGGATGGCCCCGCGATGAGCACACCGCCCACGAGCGAGGTGCTAGTCGAGGTCGACTCGGGGATCCTAACCGTTACCATCGATCGCCCCGCCCAGCGCAATGCGATGACTCTGGCGGCGGCGCGTGGGATCGCCGAGGCGCTCACACGGCTCGACGAGGATCCGGCTCTGAGTGTCGCGATCCTGACTGGGAGCGGCGGGACCTTCTGCGCCGGAATGGACCTGAAGCGGTTCCAACTCGGTGAGCGACCGATCGTCGAGGGCCGGGGATTCGGAGGTCTCGTCGAATCCCCGCCGCGCAAGCCGATCGTCGCCGCGGTCGAGGGATGGGCGCTGGGCGGTGGCTTCGAACTCGTCCTCGCGTGCGATCTCGTCGTCGCCGGTGTCGGGGCGAAGTTCGGGCTTCCCGAGGTCAAGCGCGGCCTCGCCGCGCGTGCGGGAGGCATCTTCCGTGCTCCTCAGCTGCTGCCGCGGGCGGTGGCGTTGGAGATGCTACTCACGGGGGAACCGATAACCGCACAGGACGCTCTCACGCACGGCCTGATCAACCGGGTGGTCGAAGACGGCACCGCCGTCGACGTCGCCCGGGAGATCGCGGCCGTCATCGTTGGCAACGCCCCGATGGCGGTGGAGGCAAGTAAGGCCCTGGCCCTCGAATCGCGCACGTGGACGCACGCCGAAGCGTTCGAACGGCAGGCAGCATTCACCGATCCGGTGTTCGGCTCCGCCGACGCCGCAGAGGGAGCCTCAGCGTTCACCGAACGCCGGGTACCTCGCTGGACGGGTAGATAGCGAGACGACCCCCTTTCACGGTCGCGGGAGGGTGGTCTCCCCAACGCGAGCAAGACTTGCGCTGGGGAGACCGGAACTCCGAGTGCTAGTGTCGCGGCAAGCCGCAAACAGTGGCGACAGATTACTGTGCGCCCGCACCAGTACGCGCCGACAATCGAACTCGGCCCCGCCTTTGGCTGGACGGTGACGTTCCGGTCGCAGGGTGTGTGTGAGCGGACCGGGGCAGAACACGCGGTCGGCCACCTCCCTCCGCAGGCGGCGGATCTGTTGGACGTGCGACCGGGTGGCGCCGAGGTCGGGTTCTCCGGTAAAACCTCAAAACAGGGCATTCGGTGTGTTATCTAGAACGAGGCATAACCAATACCCGTCACCATGGAAAAGCTTCCTGGCGTGGCCGGATCCGTCTCGACGGCTCCCACGTTCGGGAAGGAAGGAACCGCAGTGCTGCCCGTAGGATCCTCATCGCCGCCCGCCGAGGAGACCACCGCCGGTGACCGGGACTGGCGCGCACGCCGCGTGCCGCGGTATCGAATCGTCGGTGTTCTTCTCCCCGGACGGGGAACGCGGTCACGCCCGGGCCCGACGCGAGGCACGGGCCCAGCGGATCTGTCAGGACTGCCCCGTGCTCAGCCGGTGCCGCGACCACGCCCTGGCCACGGGCGAACCCTACGGAATCTGGGGCGGCATGACCGAAACCGACCGCAGACGACACGTCCACCGGATGCGTCGCGGCGAACACCGGCCCCTCGCGCCGCGGCACCCTCGACCGGCCACCGCCGACACCGGGGACATAGCCCCCCGGTAACTCCCGGGACGACGCGGAAGCCGGGCGCCCGGCGCCCGGCGAAGTGCACGATGATGATGCATGCGGACGAAGTTTCATGAGCAACTCGACGACCTGACCGACCGGCTGGCGTCGATGTGCCACCTGGCCGGGGAGGCCATCGAGAGTGCCACCGACGCCCTCCTCCAGGCCGACCTTCCGCAGGCGGCGCGTGGTAAGCGCGACAGACCTCTGCCGAGGATCCGCCGCCGCCCGGGTCTCCCGTAGCCGGTGACCTATGGATTCAACTGTTCGCCGGTGACGAGGAAGATCACCCGGCGCCCGACCACGACGGTGTGGTAGCCCGGGACTACCCCGAACTGTGCACCTGAACTTCGTTTCCCCCGAAGACACGGTGCATCTGCCCCGCCAGCTCGAGTGTGCAAACCCAATACGCTGGCAGCGTGCTCTTGCGCCAGGGGGCCTCGCAACAACCGACAGTCCATCTACGAGACTGCTCGCGCCCAACGCCACGATCAGGCGGTCCTGTTAGAGCGACGAACACGGTTCCCGCGGCGCGGAGTTGGGGGAGCGCTGTCGTGAGACCTTCGGCGGTGCCGGTTCCTGGGTGGTTGCCGTGCAGGATCACGATGGACCCGGCGGCTGCGGTGGTGAGGGCGGAGTGCGCCGCGGCCGGGATAGTGTGCGTCGTCGTCGTCGCCGTTGACGGTGAATCCGACGACTTGTTCGCCGATGTCTCGGAAGAGGGCGGCGGCGACGTCGTCGCAGTGGGCAGTGCCGGGTCGGAACCATCGGGGTGGTGTCCCGGTGAGGGCGGACAGGCGGTGGTGGTTGGTCAGGACTTCGTCGACGATCTCGGCGGCGGAGCGGGTGCCGATGATGATGGCATAGGCGGATTGCCGGTCACCGACAGCGGTAGGTGGCGGGTGCCGTGGTTGGCCAGTTCGAACAGTGGGTTTGCGGCCAGTTTGCCCGTGACGGCAGGGTTTGCGTCGATCCAGCGGCCGTTGAGGAACGACGTGGCTGGGATCTGCTCGCGGTCGAGGAGGGCGATCAGGTCGCTGTCGACGTCACTGCCTTTCGGGCCACCGCACGCATCGATGGTCAGCGCGATCCGGCGACCCGCGGCCGCGAGGCGAGTGTGCAACTCCGCTGACGGCGGTACCCCATTCGTGCGGGATCGCGGTGGCATATTCGGCGGCCAGTGCCGCCGGGTCCGCCGGTGGGGGAGAGGGCGGCGCCTGAGGCTGCCCCTGTGGAGTGGACACCCCAACAATGGATCCTGTAGGACATTCATCACGGGTCGTGTTGGAAACCATGGGGTCTGGACCGCATTGCCGGCGGGTCCGGCGGGGTTCGGCCGCTAGTGTTGCTGAGGGGATTGCGACGGCATCGAACGGAAGCGACTCCGGCGGATCGATTCGGATCCCGGCCAGCCTGAACGGAGTTGTCGGCCTGCAATCGTCGGCAGGGCGGCGTCTCTCCAACCGCCATACCGCGACCACCCGCGTGGCAACCTTCACAGCCGGGGACCTATCACACGTACGGCCGTTGACGCTGCCCGGTTGTTCCGCAGCATGGACGCGTAGACCAGGCCGATGTGTCGTCGGTCGATCGACGTCGTGACACCCTCGACCTCGTTCCGGAGGGGATCGAAGGCCTGCGGAACTTCTTCGCACTCCACGGCGAGTACCTCGATCGACGCGTCGAGGATCCAGACCCGGAAGTCGTGATGTCGTTGGAACACGGCCGGTCGGTCACCGCGACCCAGTTCGCCGAGGCTGCGATGTACCGACAGTTGTTCATTCGGAACCTTGAGGCAGTCTTCGACGAGATCGACGTATTCGTCTGCCCGACAGTGCCGATCGCGACGCCTCGACTGGGGAAACTTGAGCATTCGGAAATGATGGACGTTGCACCCGGTTGCGGCCCGGAAATAGGGGGCCGTCGAACCAGGTGCGGATTTCCTGGATGAGGGCGAACGGGGACTGGGTGCCGGCGTGACCGCCCGCGCCGGCGGCGACGGCGATGAGGCCGTCGGCGCCCCTCTCGACAGCCTTTTTTGCGAACGTGTTGTTGATGACGTCGTGGAGCACGATGCCACCGTAGGAGTGAATGGCGTCGTTGATGTCGGCGCGGGCGCCGAGAGAGGTGATGACGCTGGGCACCTGGAACTCGACGAGGGTGGCGAGGTCCTCACCCAGGCGGTCGTTGCTCTTGTGCACGATCAGGTTCACCGCGTAGGGCGCGGACGGCGCCTCTGGGTTGTTGGCGTCGTGTTTAGCGAGTTCCCCGGTGATCCGGGTGAGCCATTGCCGCAGGACGGGCTGAGGGCGGGCGTTGAGGGACGGGAACGACCCGACGACGCCCGCGATCGACTGGGCGATCACCAGGTCGGGTCCCGACACGATGAACATCGGGGAGGCGACTACCGGCAAGCGGAGCCGGTCTTTCAGGATCGAAGGCGCGGCCATGAACGAGTACCCTCTTTCTGGGCGGATCAATGAGGTCGGCTCCGGGAGGTGTCGCGTGCCGACGTTCAGCGGAGGCCGAAGGCGGTGGAGGGGACAGAATGTCGCCGCATGCGGGAACCGCGTCGAATGCTAGCTTCGGCGTGCGGGAATCCTACTTCGCCGCTGGAGTTTTCATCGGATGGATCGGGATTCCGATCAGAACTTGGGTCACCGCAGCGAGATCGGCATTGGTCAAAGTGCCGCCTGTGGCTACGCCGGAAGATCGCGCAGGGCGACGGCTCGTTGGGATGGTCTGGTGCGTGTTCTTCATGGATTTTCCTTCCTCAGTGGGAGATGAATGCCTCGGGCGGCACGGCCGAGGATGGGTCGCGCCTCGGGGTGCTGTCGAGGCCCAGGACGTTCGCGGTGCTCTGGGACTGGGGCGCAGGCGTGCGGCCTTCAGTTGACCTGCCAATGATCGACGCCGCGCAGGAGTGATTCGAGAAGCTCGTCCTCGCCGGGGGCGCCTGCGGTGGCCAGTTCGATCTGTTCGGTCATCATCTCGTCGTACGTCGGTCGCTCGACAGACCGGAAGACCCCCATGGGCGTGTACCGCGAGTCGATCGACGACAGCCTGGAGAGCATGAAGGCGTACCCCGGATCTGGCGCGTGCGCGTCGTGTACGAGTGCCCGTGGGTCGTCGGGGGTTACACCTTCGGCAATTTCCAGATCGCCCGTAGCGGATCGGACGACGGCCTTCGAGCCGTCGGCACCGAAGCGCATCGGCTGACCGTGCTCGAGGCGGATGAACCAGTCGTCGCGAGTGGCGGGGTCCTTGATGATGTCGAATGCGCCGTCGTTGAAGATATTGCAGTTCTGGTAGATCTCGACGAGCGCGGTGCCCTTGTGCTTGGCCGCCTCGCGCAGCACGGACGTCAGATGTTTGCGATCGGAGTCCAACGTCCGGGCGACGAACGTCGCTTCGGCGCCCAGGGCCAGCGAGACCGGATTGAACGGGGTGTCCAGGGACCCGAAGGGTGTCGACTTGGTGATCTTGCCCAGTTCCGAGGTCGGGGAGTACTGGCCCTTGGTCAGCCCGTAAATCCGGTTGTTGAACAGGAGAATCGTGAGGTTTACGTTGCGGCGCAGCGCATGAATGAGATGGTTCCCGCCGATCGAGAGTGCGTCACCGTCCCCGGTGACGACCCAAACCGACAGGTCCGGCCGCGAGGACGAGAGCCCGGTCGCGATCGCGGGGGCGCGGCCGTGGATGGAATGCATGCCGTAGGTGTTCATGTAGTACGGGAACCGCGACGAGCAGCCGATACCCGAGACGAACACGATGTCTTCGGGCGGCACGCCCAGTTCCGGCATGAAGCCTTGCACGGCGGCGAGGATCGCGTAGTCGCCGCAGCCCGGGCACCACCGAACCTCCTGGTCGGTCTTGAAGTCCTTCGGTTTCAGGCCGAGGTCACCGCGTGGTGTCTCACCCATCTGTGATCACTCCCTTGAGTATGTCGGCCAGCTCGGCGGCTCGGAACGGCAGGCCACGGACCTGTGTGTAGCTGATGGCGTCGATGAGGTACCGGGCGCGGATAAGCTGGGCCAGCTGCCCCAGATTCATCTCCGGGATGACCACCCGCTGGTAGCGCGCCAGGACCTCGCCAAGGTTCGAGGGGAACGGGTTGAGATGGCGCACGTGCGCGTGCGCCACCGACAGACCTGCGCTGCGGACGCGGCGGGCCGCCGCTCCAACCGGACCGTAGGTGGAGCCCCAGCCGAGCACGAGCACCCGAGCATCGCCATCCGGGTCGTCGACCTCCAACGGTGGGATCGACCGTGCGATGCCGTCGACCTTGGCCTGGCGCGTGCGGACCATGAAGTCGTGATTGTCGGGGTCGTAGCTGATCGTGCCGGTCTTGTCGGCCTTCTCGATCCCGCCGACCCGGTGCTCGAGCCCTTTGGTGCCCGGAACCGCCCAGGGCCTGGCCAGAGTCTCCGGGTCGCGAAGGTACGGCAGGAATGTCCCGTCCGCCCCGTTCGGTTCCGTTGCGAACTCCACCCGCAGGTCGGGCAGCTCGTCGAGGGCCGGGATCCGCCAGGGCTCCGAGCCGTTGGCCAAGTACCCATCGGACAGGAAGAACACCGGAGTGCGGTACGTCAAGGCGATCCGCACGGCCTCGAGGATTGCATCGAAACAGTCGCCGGGTGAGCGGGAAGCCACGATCGGCACCGGAGCCTCCCCGTTGCGCCCGTACATCGCCTGCAGAAGGTCCGATTGCTCGGTCTTGGTCGGCAGTCCTGTGGACGGGCCGCCGCGCTGGATATCGCAAATGACGAGGGGGAGCTCGAGCGAGACGGCAAGTCCGATCGCCTCGCTCTTGAGCGCGATACCCGGACCGGACGAGGTCGTCACCGCGAGCGCACCACCAAATGCGGCACCGATGGTGGCGCCAATGGCGGCGATCTCGTCCTCGGCCTGGAAGGTCCGGACGCCGAAGCTCTTGTGTTTGGACAGCTCGTGGAGGACGTCGGAGGCCGGAGTGATCGGATACGCGCCAAGATACAGGGGAAGTCGGGCCCGCCGTGCGGCCGCGAGCAATCCGTATGACAGCGCCGTATTGCCGGTGATGTTCCGATAGGTGCCGGAGGGCAGTACGGCCGGCTTGACCTCGTACTGAACGCCGAAAGCCTCAGTGGTCTCGCCGTAATTCCATCCCGCCTTGAACGCGGTGATGTTCGCCGCGGCAATGGCCGGCTTGTTCGCAAACTTCTGCTCCAGGAACTGTAAGGTTCCCTTCACCGGACGTGAGTACATCCACGACAACAGACCCAGCGAGAACATGTTCTTCGACCGTCCGGCGTCTTTGCGGGACAGCGCGGTGTCGGCGAGCGCGTCCAGCGTCAGCTGCGTCATGTCGACTGCGTGAACGGTGAAGCCGTCGAGAGTGGCGTCGTCGAGCGGGTTGGCCGCCCACCCGGCACGGGCCAGCGCCCGCGCGGTGAAGTCGTGGGTGTCGACGATGAGTACGCCGCCGCTCCGCAGATCGTTCAGATTCGCCTTCAGCGCAGCCGGATTCATCGCGACAAGAACATCGGGGCGATCACCGGGGGTCAGAATGTCGTGGTCGGCGAAATGCAACTGGAAGGACGACACACCCGGCAGCGTGCCTGCTGGCGCACGGATCTCGGCCGGGAAGTTCGGCAACGTGGAGAGGTCGTTGCCGAAGCCGGCGGTCTCCTGGGTGAACCGATCGCCCGTCAACTGCATGCCGTCGCCGGAGTCGCCGGCGATTCGAATGACCACTCGGTCGAGTTGCTGTACGTCCTTGGTCACGCCTGCCCTCTTTTCGCCTTCGGTGCGCTCGCGTTTGTTCAATGCCTAGGGCGCTGGGCCCCGCCGTCGCTACGGCGACGACCGGTAAACAAGTTCTAACAGTTGTTAGAGTATGCCGTCAAGACTCGGATCCGAGTCGCAATACGCGCAATCAAACGAGGCTCCAGTCGCGGATTGGCTGCTATCGTTCTTCTAACAACTGTTAGAGCTGTGTAGGGGTAGAGCTGTGATGTGCACTCTAATTCGGGGCTCCTTCAGTTGCGGAGGATGGAAGTGCTGAGAGGAGTTTCATGAATTGCTGCGTGGCGAGTCCGCCGAGCTCTGTTGGAGAGCACGCCGGACGGCACTCGATCTCGGTCGTCCGGGGAGCTGAGCGAGGCGTCCGTCTATCGGTGGACATGCGTTCATGACGGGGATGCAGAGTTTGCGACCTCGTGGACGTTCCACTCGGGCAGGAGAAATCGCACGGCATCAACGACGCGGCGGAGGTTCAAAGATTATGGGCACTGCGGCAGCGCTGTCGATGCGCGCCCCGCTGGGTAAGAAGCTCTACCCGAGCCACGGTGCGACCCCGCAATCCGACGGCCGCGACCACCTGCTCGCCTGATAGGACGGAAGGCACACCATGTATCCCGGAGTCCACGCCCAGACCACGCCGGACAAGCCTGCGGTCATCATCACGGGAAGCCGTCGAACGGTCACCTATCGGGAGCTCGATCACAACTCCGCGGCGCTCGCTTCGGCATTACATGGCCTCGGCCTGCGCAAGGGGGACGGAGTTGCCGTACTCGCCGACAATGCAGCCGAGGTTTTCGAAATATACTGGGCAACAATGCAATCAGGACTCTACATCACGCCGGTCAACCGCAATCTCGCCGCCGACGAGGTGGCGTACATCGTGGACGACTGCGACGCGAAGGTGCTGTTCGCTTCAGCCGCGCTCACCGACCTCGCCGCGAAAGTACGCGAGCAACTGCCGTCGATCGAGCATGCATTTTCGTTCGGCGGCGAGGTCGAAGGCTACAACTCCTATGGAGCTCTGCTGGCAGCGGCGGGCGAACCTCTCACCGATCGGCCGCGCGGCGCCGACATGATGTACTCGTCCGGCACAACGGGACGACCCAAGGGCGTCCGAGCCGCGATACCGCCGATCCAGATCACCGAACCCGGCGATGCGTTGACCGGGTTCCTCGCCCATGCGGTCAAGGTCGGCGCGGACGACATCTATCTCCAACCCGCGCCGATCTATCACGCAGCCCCACTGAAGTGGTCCGGTGCGATCAATGCTCTCGGCGGCACGGTCGTGATGATGGAAAAGTTCGACGCAGAGGCCGCCCTCGCCGCGATCGAGAAATACGCGGTGACGATCGCACAATTCGTGCCGACGATGTTCGTCCGCATGCTGCAGCTGCCTGAGAAGGCGCGGACGGCCCACGACACCTCGTCGATTCGTCTTGCCCTCCACGCCGCAGCGCCCTGCCCTCCCGAAGTCAAGCAGGCGATGATCGACTGGTGGGGTCCGGTGCTCTTCGAGTACTACGGCTCCACCGAACAGAACGGCATGACATTCGTTTCCACGCCCGAGTGGCTGACCAAAAAGGGCTCCGTGGGGAAGGCAGTGATCGGCGAAGTGCACATCTGCGACGACGCCGGCGCCGAGCTACCACCCGGGGAGGTCGGCTCGGTCTACTTCGCACGCGACACGATGCCATTCACCTACCACAAAGACGAAAAGAAGACCGAGGATGCGAAGCACCCCCAGCATCCGACCTGGACTTCGGTGGGAGATCTCGGCTACCTCGATGACGACGGGTACCTCTTTCTGACCGATCGCAAGTCATTCGTCATCATCTCAGGCGGCGTGAACATCTATCCGCAGGAGATCGAGAACGTGCTCACGATGCACGACGCGATCTACGACGTCGCTGTCATCGGTGTACCAGACACAGAGATGGGCCAGTCCGTGAAGGCGGTGGTTCAACTCAAGGACGGCGTCGAACCTTCTGCAGAATTGGCCGACGCGATCATCGAGTACGTACGTGAGCGCATCGCGCGGTTCAAGGCCCCACGCAGCGTGGACTTCGTGAATGACCTACCACGAACGCCGACCGGGAAGCTCGTCAAGCGCGAGCTCGAGAAGCCCTACCTCGCTCGAGGAGCGTGAACCCACTTATCTCACCGGCAACTTCGTTCATGCCGTCAAGTCGATGCCCTACTCACTCTGAACTCGTGAAAGGCCCACACATGTCAGAATTCGCAGGAAAGCGCCACGTGGTCACCGGAGCCGTGTCGGGCATCGGCCATTCCGTGGCCGAGAAGCAACCGGCTTCGGGGACAGGCCGGCAAAACAGGCTCCGGGAGCGAGCTCGGGCAGGCGTGGCGTACGGAATGTGGTGCTCGATCCCCGCGCCGGTCATCGCGGAATTCTCGGGGATGGCCGATCCGGACTACGTGTGCATCGACTGCCAGCACGGATTCGTCGACTACTCGGGGCTGGTCCCGATGCTGCAGGCGATGGCCCGCTTCGATGTGACCGCCGTGGTACGCGTCAGCAGTCAGGATCCGGCGGACATCGGCCGGGTGCTCGACGCGGGTGCCGAAGCGGTGATCGTGCCGATGGTGGAGACCTCCGAGGAGGCGGCGGCGGTGGCGGCCGCGTGTCGGTTCCCGCCACGAGGAACTCGAAGTTACGGGACGACGCGTGCGACGGCGATGCTCGGCAGCGACATCGACGTGCTGAACGCCCACGTCGTCTGCCTGGTCATGATCGAGACGGAGAAAGGCCTCGGGAACATCGATGCGATCCTGACGACGCCGGGCGTTGACGGGGTCTACGTCGGTCCGACGGACCTCGCCATCAGCCTGGGCGAGCGACCGAGTGATGCCGGTCGGGGGCGGCACACCCAGGCGATCGAGCACATCCTCGACAGATGCCGGGTGCACCGGACCATCGCAGGGATCCACGGCTATGACAGGGCAGCAGCGCGTCGATACTCCGAGATGGGATTTCAGATGGTCACGTGCGCCGGGGACCTGCCGCTTCTGCGTAGCGGGCTGGCCGGTGAGCTGGCGGCCGTCCGTGCACCTCGATCGTGAGTCGTGCCGGTCCGGGTGGGCGTCGGAAAGGGCGCAGTCCCTGCTCGGCACTTCGTGGCGGTTGACCGGCTGGGAGGCGAACCCGTATTCTAACAATCGTTCCGTTTATTGGCTCGAGTGTGAAGGGCTGGCACCGCAATCATGGCAGCGGTCTCGGCGGAAGTTGGCGTACCGCCTGAAGGTTGCGCCACCAGCGCTCCTGCGCCCGCGGTGGGCTTCAAGTTTGGTCGTTGGTGTTTGTTTTCGCTGGATCGGGAGGTTTGAGAGTGGCGATTGAGACGTTGAATCATGTGGTGCTCAATGTCGGTGATGTGGCGCGGACGGTGGCGTTTTACCGGGATGTGTTGGGTTTTACGCAGGTGATCGAGTCGCCGAAGGATCGGTATGCGTTCCTGCGGGCGCCGGGGTCGGCGAATCATCACGATCTGGCGTTGTTCGCGGTGAAGGATGATCCGGATGGGCCGGCGAATCGGCGTGCGTCGTATGGCGGTGGTCGTGTGGGGATGCATCACATTGCGTGGCAGGCGAGTTCGTTGGACGAGTTGGAGGAGTACCGGGCTCGTTTCGAGGCGGCCAGGTGTTTGGTGAGTGTGCTCGATCATGGCTGTAACAAGAGTGTGTACGGGGTCGATCCCGATGGTCTGGACGTCGAGATCATGTGGTTGGTGCCGCCGGAGTTGTGGGGCGAGCTGGAGCATGTTGCGGTGGCGGATGCGATGGATCTCGACGCCGAGCGTGCCAAGTTCGCGGCACTGACCACCAGCGGGTAGCGGACATGGCATTGCGTGGAAATGCAGCAATCGCGGGAGTGGCCGAATACCCACCCGAGCGCCGCTTCGCCGGACCCGGTCGATTCACCATCGAACAATGGGCGGACCTGGCGGCGTTGGCCCTCGAGGACGCGGCCATCGACCCGAGGCAGGTGGACGGTCTGATCTGCTCCACAGACGTGTACGAGGCCGCCAACATGGTGCCCGCGGTGCTGGCAGAGTACTGCGGCTGGAACATCGCGTACGCGGAACGGGTCGACCTGGGGGGCGCCAGTGCTGTGGGGATGGTATGGCGCGCGGCGATGGCGATCGAGGCGGGCATCTGCCGCACCGTCGTCTGTGCGCTTCCGGCCCGTCCGCGCCCGGCGAGGCCCGAGGGCGAACTCGACCTCGCGGTGGTCGACGCCAACTCCACCAAGGCATGGGGCTCGCCGGTCGGTCGATACCAAAGCCCGTACGGGAACGTGGGACCCAACGTCGGCTACGCCCTCGTCGCGTCGCACTACGACGGTGTCGTCGGCGGCGGTGAGGAGGCACGTGCGAAGCTGGTCGCCGATCAGCGCCGGTCCGCAGCCATGAATCCCGATGCCGTCCATTACAAGTCCCCGATCCTTCCCGAGGACGTCCTCGCGTCGAGGATCGTCGCCCCTCCGCTGCACCTGCTCGAGATCGTGATGCCGTGCACGGGCGGCGCCGCGATCGTGGTCACGGCCGCCACGGAGGTCCGGTCGGACCGTCGACCTGTCGTCGTGTCCGGCTTCGGCGAGGCGACCTCGTTCTACACACCCACTTACAATCGGGACCTCCTGCGGATGCCGCTCCGGGACGCCGCCGACCGCTCGTTTGCGATGGCAGGTATGTCACGAGACCGGATCGACATGGTCCAGCTGTACGATCCGTATTCCATCGCGGTCGTGCTCTCATTGGAAAACGCAGGATTCTGCAGCACCGGTGAAGGCAATCGGTTCGTACTCGAGCACGACCTCACCTACGAAGGGGACTTCCCCTGCAACACCAACGGCGGCCAGCTCGGTGTCGGGCAGGCGCGTAACGCGGGCGGCATGACCCATGTCATCGAGGCGGTCAGGCAGATTCAAGGCACCGCGGGGGATCGGCAACTGAGTAAGCACGACACCGCGTTCATCAGCGGTTCGGGCGGGAGCATGGCAGCCCAGGCTGCACTCATCCTGGAAGGGGTGTAGATGGACGTTCACTCGACCGGACCGGACATTGAGGCGCCGTTTCGCGAGGCAGCCGCGGAAGGCCGGTTGTCCTTACAACGGTGCGCCCGGTGTTCGACCGTGAGTTCCTATCCCCGTCGCCGGTGCCCGCACTGCTTGTCCGACGACCTGTCCTGGATCGGATTGTCCGGGGACGGCACCGTTCAGGCGTATACGAAGCCGGCCGGGCACGCTGGCGCCGACGACGCTCTGGTCTCGATCATCGAGCTCGCCGAGGGAGTGCGCGTCACCGGCCGCTTGCTGACCGCGGGGATGACCCGTCTCCAGCCGGGTATGCCGGTAAAGTTAATCGACCCGAGCGGCGAACCGGAAGACATGTCCGCCGTGCTCACCTTTGTGCCGGTTGCAGGGAGGCCGCTCGCATGACCGAAAATGCATCGCGTACCCGTCAGAGTGGACCGGTGCGTGCCACCGGCAGAAACAGTGAGGGGCGAGCGGTCACGCCGAAGTCGGAACGCACCCGCCGACGGATCCTCGATTCCGCGGCGCAGGTCTTCGCCGCGCGCGGTTACGCCGACGTCAGCCTTCGCGATATCGCCGATGCCGCCGGCACCAAGGCCGGGAGCATGTACTACCACTTCGCCTCGAAGGATGAACTGGTCGAAGCGGTATTGCAGCGCGCGATCGTCGAAATCGAGCAGCATGTCCGTGAGGCGGTCGACGGCACCGAAGGCCACGCGGAACGCCTGCGTGCTGCCATCAAGGCGCACACGGAGAGTGTGCTCGAGCGGACCGACTACGCGCGGGCTCTCATGCGAATGACCAGTCAGATCCCCGAACCGATTCGCGAACGCCACAACCGGTATTCGCGGGACTACGGGGAGTATTGGGGCAGTCTGTTCGAGGCGGCCCGCGATGCCGGCGAGGTTCGGGTCGATCTGGATCTCACGGTCGCCCGATTGCTGGTGATCGGTGCGATGAACTGGACGATCGAGTGGCCCGGCTCGCTGTGGTCGCCCGAAGCCATTGCTGCGACGTTGAGCAAGATCCTCTTCGAGGGCATCAATCCTCCCGCGCGCCCGTAGGGGTGTCGTCCGCTACCGGGCCTCCGGCGTCCTCAGGTAGGCGGCGAGCGCCGGGACGTCCTCCAGCGCGCGGACCATGTCGTTGAGGTGTGTGCAGGTCGAGGGCCCGGTGAAGTCGGTCCGGATACGCTCGCGGAGCCCGCGGAACTCGGCCCCGATCAGGCGTACTGTGCTGGCGGCCGCGATGGGGCACTCCGGGAACGGGAGTACGTGCGGCCGTGCGGTGATGTCGGTCAGGCGGCCGTCCGCGTCGGCGGCCGCGGTGATGCGGTACTCGTGGAGTACCGTTTCGTGGCCTTCCTGGTCGCTGTGGGAGTCCCGGAAATGCGCCTCGATCTCGATCGCGCTCGTCCCGGAGTCGCGCACGTCGATCCGTCGTATCCGCCGCATGCCGTGGGGCGGCAGGGACGGCAGTTCGTGCCCGTGCGGTGTGTGTGGCTCGGCTTCTGCGTGGGGGGCGGCGGGTCCGGCGATGGCGACGGGACGGCCGGTCTCGCGGACGAGCTGCAGCATCGACCCCCCTTCGGCCCAGCCGGCGCACAGGTCGGGTGCGACCATCAGGCCGTCATTGTCCGGTGGCTCGACTCCTGCTCGGATGGGGACGTACGTTGCGACCACCGTCGCCCCGGGTAGGTCGTCCAATAGTTGGTAGAGGATCCCGGCCGCACCTTCAGATTCGGGCACCAGTGGACGAACTCGACGTCGGAAGCCGCGGGCGACGCTGTGACCGACAAGCGAGGCCAGCGCCGGTGTCTCCGGCATGGCAGTCAGGTCGAGTACCTGCCGACTCCACCGGTCGACGCGGACTCGGCACGTTGCGTGCCCGACGACCGCCGCCGTCTCGCCCGTGGCGACGCTGTCGTATCCGACGGCGTGCACCTCCATCGGCCCTGCCGGCCCCTGCGGGCTGAGTGTGTCCAGCACAGCAGTACGCCGAGCCACATAGGGGCCGAGTGGGGGTGTATGCGGGTACGGGTCGCGCAGGGCCGCCGGCCTCAGTGAGGGAGCCATTCCGTGCCTACCTTAACTCGTGGCGAGCAGTGGTCAGTGGACATTTTCTAACAGTGTGCATATTGGTTCTCACGATCGAGAGCATCGTGCAGTCTAGGTTCATTGCACGTCAAATCAATACTTTGAAGGGGCCTCTTTCGAGAGCCGCCTCGCGCTGTCATACTATCAAAACAACTGTTAGATTTTTATCGATGACCGGGAGGCCGAATATGGCATGGGATTTCGAGACGGATGAGGCTTTCCAAAACGAACTGGAGTGGGTGGAGGACTTCGTCCGTACCGAGGTCGAGCCACTGGACTTCGTGATCACGCATCCCTTCGACCTGACCGATCCGGTGCGGCAGAGCCTCATCCCACCGCTGCAGAGTCGGGTACGCGAGCGCAGGCTCTGGGCGTGCCATCTGGGTCCGGCTCTGGGTGGGCCCGGATATGGCCAGGTCAAGCTCGCGCTGCTCAACGAGATCCTCGGTCGTACCCATTGCGGACCGATCGTCTTCGGTTGCCAAGCGCCCGACTCGGGCAACGCCGAGATCCTGGCACACTACGGCAGCGAGGACCTGAAGAATCGGTACCTGAAGCCTTTGATCGAAAACGACATCGTGTCCTGCTTCTCGATGACCGAACCGCAGGGTGGCTCCGATCCGACGGGATTCACGACGAGTGCGGTGCGCGACGGCGACCACTGGGTGATCAGCGGGGAAAAGTGGTTCTCCTCGCACGCCCGGTTCGCGTCATTCTTCATCGTGATGGCAGTGACCGACCCGGATGCGCCTCCCCATCGGCGCCTGTCGGCGTTCGTCGTCCCAGCGGACACCCCGGGTATCACCATCCTGCGGGACGTGGCGCTGTTCGGTGACGAGCACTCACAGGCCTCGGAGTCGTACGTTCGCTACGAGGACGTGCGCATCCCGGCGGACCATCTGCTCGGGGAGCGCGGGGCGGGGTTCACGGTCGCGCAGACGCGGCTGGGCGGGGGACGTATCCACCATGCCATGCGAACGGTAGGTCTAGCGCGGCGGGCATTCGACATGATGTGCGAGCGCGCCGTCTCACGAACGACCAAAGGGGAATCGCTCAGCCGCAAGCAACTTGTCCAGGAGATGATCGCCGACTCGTGGATCCAGTTGGAGCAGTTCCGATTGCTCGTCCTCCGCACCGCGTGGCGGATCGACAAGTACAACGACTACCGACGGGTCCGCGCCGACATTGCGGCGGTCAAGGCGGCTATGCCCAAGGTGCTCAACGACATCGCCGGGCGTGCCCTGCAGATCCACGGCTCCCTGGGAGCGTCGGCAGAGATGCCCTTCGGCCGTTGGGTGTTGGAGTCGTTCCACATGGCGATTGCGGACGGGGCCACCGAGATTCACAAGATCAACCTCGCCGAGCGACTGTTGCGTGATGTCGAACCCGCGCAGGGATTGTTCCCGTCCGGGCATCTCCCGGACCTTCGGGCTCAGGCAGAAGCGCGCTATTCGACGGTGCTCAATTCTCTCGAGTGAGACGGGGTCATGCCCGATCGTCTTCCCCGGGGTCGTCCTGGGCAGCCGGCCACACGCACCGAGCGGGTGGCCGGCTTCGTTCGATCAGTGGCTGCGCGGGTCGAGATCGCGCAGTCCGCGCTTGAGAACCTTGCCGGTGGCATTCTTCGGTAACTCCGCGACGAACACCACCTCGCGGGGCTTCTTGAAGGAGGCCAAATGGTCGCGGCAGTACTCGACCAGCTCCTCCTTCGACACCGTCGCGTCCTGCACGGTGACGACGACGGCGCAGATGGACTCGCCCCATGCCGGGTCCGGCAGGCCGACCACCGCCACCTCGCTCACGGCGGGATGCGTGAGGAGCACCTCCTCGACTTCGCGCGGGTAGACATTCGAGCCGCCGGTGATGATCACGTCTTTGGCGCGATCGGTGAGGTACAGGAAGCCGTGCTCGTCGAAGTGGCCGATGTCGCCCGTGTGGAGCAGGCCGTTGCGCAGCGCCTGTGCCGTCGCACTCGGGTTGTTCCAGTAGCCGGACATGACGACATCGCCCCGGACGGCGACCTCGCCGGACTCGCCGACCGTTACGTCCCTGCCCGCCGCGTCGACGACGCGGACCTCGACTCCGCTGAACGGTCGTCCGCATGAGGGCAGGCGGGCTTGTGTCCACTCGTCGGCGCGCAGCGCCGTGATTGTCATCGGCGCCTCGCCCTGCCCATAGATCTGGTGAACGATCGGCCCGAGCCGGTCGCGCGCCCGGAGCACGTCCTCGCGGTAGAAGGGGGCCCCGCCGATGACGATCGAACGCAACGTCGCAAGTCGGGGATCACGCGGACGCGCCACGGCAA
Source organism: Rhodococcus sp. WS4 (assembly GCA_006543605.1). GTDB lineage: Bacteria > Actinomycetota > Actinomycetes > Mycobacteriales > Mycobacteriaceae > Rhodococcus_F. Next base: position 7,854 of record RRBB01000107.1, on the reverse strand, counting down.
CGACGCGGTTGAGCATCGTCGGCGCAAGGAACGCGGCGTGGGAAACCCGTTCGGCGGCGACCAGGTCCAGGTACGAGTCGGCGTCGAAGCTGGTGGAGGACATGATGACGTTCGTGGCGCCGTGTCCGGTCGCGGGAAGCAGATACAGGCCACTGCCGTGGGACAACGGAGCGGCGTGCAGATAAACGCTGCCCGGGCTGACAGGATCCACGTCGGAGTAGTAGTTGAGCGTCATCGACAGCAGGTTCCGGTGTGACAGGACAGCCCCTTTGGGGCGCCCAGTCGTGCCGGATGTGTAGAACAACCACGCTGGGTCGTCCGGCCTGGTGTCCCGCGGGGGCAGGCCGGACACGCCCAGCACGTCCGTCAGGGGCTGACCCGCGGAGGTGTCGCAGCTGAGCACGCGCACCGACGCCGGAAGTCCAACCGCGTGATCGGCGGTCTCCTTCGCGACGAGAACGACCGCAGCGCCGCAGTCCTCGACGACATAGCCGACTTCGCTTGCATGCAGGTGCCAGTTGAGTGGGACGGCGACGAATCCTCCCCAGAAGCATGTCCACAGCATTTCGAGTAGTTCGGGGCGGTTGGGGAGGTCGAGCACGATTCGATCGCCCGGTCGTAGCCCAGCGGCGGTGAGCCCGGCGGCGAGCTGTGACACCCGGTCGACCATCTCCCGGTAGGTCGCCGTGTCGGATCCGTACTTCCACGCCGGCCGTTCGCCGCCGTATGTTGTGCCGCGGAGCAGCAGATGAGCGAGGTTCATAGTGGAGACTCCGTTGCCTTTCCATGGGCATCTCGTCAAATGGCTGGCCCGGCGGTCCCGCGTGAGGCGAATGGGTCCGCCAGTCAAGGAGCCGTCTCGGACACTTCTGTGTGAAAGGAAATGAGGCTAGCCATAATTTCTAACAAATGTTAGCATCTGTTCGCAGCGGCGGGAGCGCCGATCGAATGCGCAAGGAGGAAGCAACGCATGTACGAACGGTCACTTCCAGAGTTGTTGATCGACCACTCCCGCAACGCTCCGGACCGACCATTCCTTCAGGACGTCTCCGGGTTCACAGCGACCTACGGAGAGGTGTTCGAGGCCAGTCTCCGGTGGGCGGATGCCTGGCGCCACGCCGGTATCGGCGCCGGGGATCGGGTTGCCGTCTTCATTCCCCCGTCGCCGGACTACACCCTCTGTTGGATCGGACTCACCTGGTTGCGGGCCATCGAGGTCGGCCTCAATCCGGAGTACCGGGGCGACATGCTGGCGAATGTGTTGAATGATGCCGGTGCCACTGCGCTGCTCGTCCACCACGACTACCTCGACCGCGTAGCCGAGATCGCGGGCCGAACTCCTTCGTTGGAGCTTGTGGTCGTCACCGGGGTCGATCAGATCCGAGAATCACCACTGCATATCAAGTGCGTCTCCCTGGCGGAGTTCCTCTCCGGAGCAGAGCCGATGGACGCCCCCACCCCGCCGGACCCGTGGGACACCGCCGCCATCTGCTATACGTCGGGGACGACCGGTCCATCCAAAGGCGTACTGCTGCCCTGGGGGCAGGTGCAGCACCTGACCCGCAACTTCGAAGGCTTGCTGACCGAGGAGGACGGATACTACCTCCCACTGCCGCTATTTCACATCGGCGGCAAGGTATTTCCGCTTCTCATGGCCAGTCGCGCAGGTCGGCTGATCATCCGAGAAAGGTTCAGCGCCTCGGCGTTCTGGTCGGACATCAGAAAGACGAATTCGACATTCACGGTACTGGTCGGAACCATGGCCACCCTGCTGCTCAAGCAGCCGCCGTCACCCGACGATGCCAACAACCCCGTCTGGCTACTCTGGAGCGTCCCGGTTTCCGAACGCATCGAGGAATTCCAGAAGCGGTTCGCCATCCCGCGGGTAATGACGTCGTACACCCAGACCGAGATGGGCGCGGCCCTGCTGAACCAAGTCGTCACCGACGAGAACCGGACCTCATCCGGGCGCCCAGTCGACGGCGTCGAACTCCGGATCGTAGACGAACACGACATGTCCGTCCCGGAAGGTGACGTCGGCGAGCTGATCGTGCGCACCACGGAACCGTGGCAGCTCAACGCGGGGTACTTCAATCGCCCCGAAGCCACCGCAAAGGCGTGGCGGAACGGCTGGTTCCACACCGGAGACGCCTTTCGCCAGGACGCCGAGGGCTTGTATTACTTCATCGACCGGATGAAGGACTGCGTGCGCAGGGCGGGGGAGAACATCTCCTCACTGGAAGTCGAGCGGCTCGTGGACCAGCACCCGCAAGTCGAGGCCACTGCATGCATCGGAGTCCGTTCGGATCTGGGCGACGAGGACGTCAAGATCGTGGTGCAACGTACGCCTGGTTCCACGCTCACCGAGCGGACCCTCTTCGACCACCTGGTCGAGAGCATGCCCCGGTTCATGGTGCCCCGCTACATCGAATTCGTGGACGTCATCCCGAAGACACCCAACCAGCGCGTGCAGAAGACGGGGTTCCGCAAACAGCCGTTGAATGAACGCACCTGGGATCGGGATGCCCATGGTCTCCAGGTCCTCCGCCGATAAGGCACCCGCTCCGGTGTCTCGCGCACATCCCATCGTGGGTGTGGCGTTACCGCTGTGGCCCGACCGCCCCGCACAGGAGGTCCTCGACGTCGCCCGCAACGCCCTCACCGCAGGGCTATCCGAGATCTGGATCGGGGAGATGGCGACGTTCGACGCGTTCGCACTCGCCGCGGTCCTCGCCGCGGAGGCGCCGCCCACAGCGCGGTTGACCATCGGCCCGCTGCCCGCCGGTCTGCGCGATCCCGCCGAGCTCGCGTTGGGCCTGGCCACCCTGACAACGGTCGGGCACTGCCAGGTGGACCTGGCGCTCGGTGCCTCGACCCCGACCGTCGTCTCCGATTGGCACGGCCGCCCATTCGCGGGCGTGGTGGAACGGACGGCGGAGACGATCGAGGCCCTCCGGCCCATCCTTCGTCGGCATCGTTCGGACTATCAAGGCACACAGGTCCGAACGAAAGACTTCCGGCTGTGGACCGACTGTTCCGGCTCCTCGATCGCAGTCGCGGCCTCGGGATCTCGCATGCTCGATCTCGCCGCCCGATCGGCCGACCGCATCGTACTCAACCAGGTGACACCCGACGAGGTCCGACACGTCCGAACCCAAATCGACGAGATCGCCCGCGAGACAGACCGTCCGGCCCCCGATCTCGTCGTGTGGATGATGGCGTCGGTGAGCCCGGACGAGGCGTCGATGCGCCAGATCGCTCGCAACATCGCCATCTACCTTCGGCAACCGACCTACCGGGAGATGTTCACCCGCGCGGGTTTCGGCTGGCTGACCGAACTGGCCACACGAGCGCCCATGAGGGAAATCGTCGACACGCTGCCCCGCTCGGTCATCGAACTCCTCGCCCCGATCGATTCGGCCCGCGCGGTGACGGCAGCAATCACCGCGCACGCGGCTCCGGCGCCGACGTCGTCTGCCTCGTCCCCGCAACGGCAGGCGACCCGGGGGCACGTCACCTCTTACGGGAAGTCGCGGCGGCGACGGTCAGCCGCGATGTCTGAGCTCATGGCCATGGCGAAACGGCCTCGCAAGGCGGGACGCGCATGGCTGGTTCGCGCCGCCATCGTATGCACGGGGGATGGGTAGCGCCTCTTCCCGCCTTCGGCCGTCCTCTGACGGCCAGCACGTGCCGAATAGGTATGGCCGGCACCAGGCATTCTCTCACGTCACGGGCACGCGCCGCACGCCTGAGGCCGCGAGTATCCCAACGGGCGTTGTGTCCTCGGGCAGCGGCCCTGCCCGCCGGTGTCCGCAATAGGGGGTGAAGGTCGTGTAGCGCTCCCCTCGGTCGTCCCGCCCACAAGGGCAGGAGGGGGTAATCCTCGGCGCACGTCGCCCGTGGCACGCGGTCGAGTATCCGATGATCATCGCAAGCGTGCAGGGCGGTGGCCACGCGGGTCGTCCGGGCAATGGCGGGGCGACGACGAGCCGGTGCACGATCGATGACCCCGACTGCCCCCGGATCATTGCCGTCGGGTACCGCCTCGGCCACGCGACCCGATCGACGATGAAGCGCCGGCGGACCTATCCCGCACGGGTATCACGCTTTGTTGCATGGTCGACTGTCCTGGTGTGTCCGTTGCCGCGCCGTTGACGCGACACCTGCCGCCGGTAATTTCGGACGGCCGTGGCCTGCCGATTTACACGTTATTTCGACGCGAAGGGCCCGCCCCCGTCGGCGCTCTCGGCGGTTAACAGGGCCAGACAGACGCCCTCGCGCGGTACCTCCTTGCACCGGTTCGCAATCATCTTGGTGCAGGACGCGTTTCGCTGCAGCCGGTGGTGAGGGTGTAAATATCAGGATCCGGCGCGCGTGCGCCTACGCAGTGAGCGCATCGACGACGGCCTTGCTCATCGACGTCGTCGGCCGACCGAGGAGACGGCTGAGGTCACCGGAGCGGACGAGGAGTTCATCTGCGGCGAGGGATTCGTCGAAACTCGTGTACAGCCGAGCGAGCTTCGGTCCAAAGTCCTTGTCGAGAAGGAACTGCTCGTACTCCTCGACCTCCAAGTTCGCCCACGGAATGTCGGACCCGACCCGCCGACCGAGCTCGGCGGCGAAGTCGGCCATCGTAAACGCCTCGTCACCGCCCAGTTCATAGGTTATGCCCTCGTGCCCCACCGAGGTGAGCACATGCGCAGCCGCATCAGCGAGATCGGCGCGGGTGGCGGCACTTACCCTGCCGTCACCGCATGCGCCGACGACGCGCCGCTGCTTGCGGTACCGGGGGATCGCCTCGGTGAAATTCTCCATGAACCACCCGTTGCGCAGCAGCACGAACGCATTTCCCGAGGAGCGGAGCGCCTCCTCGGTCGCCCGGTGGCTGGGAGCCAGCCCGGAGGAGTTCGTTGCCGCCCCGGCGAGACTGGTGTACGCCACTAATCCAACTCCGACGTCGCACGCCGCATTGATCGCGTTGAGATGCTGAGTCGTGCGCCGGTCCATGTGATGACTTGCGACCAGCAGGAGCTTGTCCGCGCCGTCAAACGCCTTCCTCAACGATACGGGATCGTCATAGTCAATCGCTGCGGCGGTGAAACCAGCTGCTGCAAGCGCATCGAGCCGGTCAGGGTTACGACCGGCAGCCACGATGTCACTCGCAGCGATGCCGCGTCGAACCAGCGCGTCGGCGACCAGGCGTCCCAGATGGCCCGTTGCCCCGGTAACCACGATCCGCATGCGAAGCTCCCTCAGGTCGCCTTTGTCGGGGTTATCGCGGGCGCCCGACCGGTCCGCCGCACATATTCTAGCGGTCATTAGAACATGACCATTATGCATGACCAAGAATCGGTGTCGACTAGCGAAACTTCTTCGAAAAGGGTATCCCGGAATCTTCGAACATCTGACAGAATCGAGGCCATGATGATGAGTACTATAACCGCTCGGCAGGACCGGTCGTGGGTGGACTCCTTCGGCCCGCGCAGTTCATACGGCGTCGTTGCCGGGAGTGAAGGGCTGATGGCGCGATGAGCAGGATTTCGATCAACCTTGAAGGTCGGGCCGCCGTGGTGACCGGTGGCTCGCGGGGCATCGGGCGCGGTATCGCGTGGCGACTTGCAGAATCTGGCGCCGACGTCCTCGTGGTGGCGCGGAAGGAAGCGGAACTGAAGGCGCTCGCTGCAGAAGCCGACGCAGCGTTCCTCCCGGGCCGTGTGGAGGTCTTCGCAGCGAACGCCGGCGATCCTGACCAAGCCGAAGCAGCTGTTGAGTTCGCGATGCGAACCTTCGGCTCGCTCAGCATTCTAGTGAACAATGCGGCCACTAACCCATTCTTCGGAAATCTGGTGGACCTGGATCCGCAGCGGGCCGGCAAAATCGTCGACGTCAACCAGTTCGGGCCTTTGGCCTGGATCGGCAGCGCGTGGCGCGCCTGGATGGCAGCCAATGGTGGTGTTGTCGTGAATATCTCGTCCATCGGAGCGTTCGGTGTCGAACGCGGTATCGGTTACTACAACGCCACCAAAGCGGCGGCGATCCACATGACACGCCAGCTGGCGTGGGAGCTGGCACCCCGGGTTCGTGTCAACAGCATCGCACCGGGAATCGTCAAGACCCACCTGTCTCGTGCGCTGTGGGAGGGCAGAGAAGAGCAGCTTCTGCGCGGTGTGCCACTCGGTCGGTTCGGTCAGCCGGAGGACATCGCCGAGGCGGCCCTATTTCTGGTGAGCGACGCCGCATCGTGGGTGACGGGGCAGACTCTTGCGGTCGACGGAGGAGCGCTGGCCGGTCCGGCGTTCGACCTCGAGGACGGGAACGACTGACTGCCTATTGACCGCGCGTAAATAGACGAGCTTGTGGCGCGTTCGGTGGGTTGACCACGTTGATGTTGGCGTAGAAGACCGATGGCGGCGTCGTCCGAGCCCGTGTGGCGATTCGGCACAGCCCAGCCTCGATTCTCCGCCGTGGTGACCTCGGGACGGGTGGTCGATGCTGCCAGGGAGTGGGATGGAGGTGGGGGGTCAGGATCACCTCGAAACCAAGGCTGGACAGCTGCGCGACCCGACGTCGGGTCAGCCGTGGGTTGATGCGGGAGAAGTAGTCCGAGCCGAGCTTGTCGTAGGGTTGCCGCTGCGAGAGCATGCGCCATATCGCGATGAGCATCGAGTGCTCGGTGGCCACCAACGCCCGCATCGGCCCGCGCCTTCCGGCGAGGCGCTTGTATCTGGCTTGCAGGTATGTGCCATTGGTGCGGGCCGCCGCGATCCCGAGTGCCCGCTTCAGGTAGTGGTTGCCTGGGCGGGTGTGTGAGGACTTGACCTTTCCGGCGGATTCGTTGTGGCCCGGACAGACACCGGCCCACGATGCCAGCTGGGCGGCGGACGGGAACTGGACCATCTCACCCCCGGTATCGTCGTCAGCAATGCCACGGATTCGGCATGATCGACCATCACCGCGTCGATCCGCTCGCTGAGACGGGCGATTGCCGCGGTCAATGCATCGAGCCGATCGAGATGCTCGCGAGCCAAGAAGGCGTGCCGGCCACTGAGGTTGCCCTCGAGTGCCTCGGAGAGTTGGTCCATCTTGTTGCGCAGGCGCCTTTTCGCGAGATGGGCCAACTGGGCGGGATCGCGCTGCCCGTCGATGAGTGCCGCCAGCATGGCGCGCCCCGAGACTCCGGTGATCTGGGTTGCCACCGTGGAGAGCTTCACACCCCGTCGTCGTCGATGTCCAGCTCACCGAAGCGCCGCAACACCGGCACCAGTTCCGGAAGGAACGGGGCCAGTCGCTTCCCGTCGGGCATGCCCAGCACCGCCCAGCAGAAGATCTACGCCCGCCACCACTTTCGGTCCATCATCGCCGTCGCGACGCGCGCGGCGTGACGGTCCTCGGTGCGCGCCTGGGCGAGTGCCTTGCGGGCATGATTGCGATGCAACCCCGTCATGGCGCACAACTCGTCGAGGATCCGGCCCTTGCCAGTCTTGTCCGCCTGCCGGTAACGGGTCGCGATCATCCTCGTCACGGCCTTGCGTTGACTCACCGTCAGTCCCGTCGTCCGGGTCTAATACTACAGGGCTATCGGTCGGCGTGTCTGACTTGATCTTGGGGCAGCGTGTGGGATCTTGCAGTGGTGGCTGCGCGTGTTGAGAATGGTCCGGTGCTCGATCCTGATGCGGTGTCCGTCGTAGATCTGGAGGAATGGGCGTCCGAGTTCGACAAGGTCCTTGCCCGCATCGAGCCGTTGTTTGTTCACGAAAACTCGCTCCGGCATGCCGGGCAGTATCTTCGGGGGCTGCTGGCGCCGATCGAGCGGAAGAACGGCTGGACCATCGCCGAGTATGTCGGGGAGAAGGA
>RRBB01001076.1:0-405 GCA_006543605.1 Rhodococcus sp. WS4 | reverse complement strand
TCATCGCTCTGGGCTTCCAATTCCCAGTTGCCGGGCCTCAATTGAGACAAGTCAACTTCAAGCACGTGCAGCCCCAAGGCGGAATTGACCCGTAAGTAGGTGATAAACTGGGCGAATCTGTAAGTGGAAGTGAAGGAGACGTTTTGAAACAAGAAGGGCTTGGCCATGCGGTAGAAGGCTTTGCTTGTGAAGAGGCAGTTCTGGTAGGAGGCCTTATCGTTGACAAAATCAAAGATTCGGATTTGGATTTCTTCAGGAAGGTCATTAAAGGTAGCAGGTGGCGGAGAAGGCAGCTTCCTTGCCAGCTGAGCCCTTGCAGGGGAATGGGGTGTAGATACCTTCCCATTGACGCTGGGCACTTTCCGCAGAAGCAACGACGCCCTCATGGAGACATCCGAGAGCAAC
>RRBB01001075.1:0-405 GCA_006543605.1 Rhodococcus sp. WS4 | reverse complement strand
CGCAACATGCCGCGCAGCTCGGCAGGCAGGTCTGCAGTCAGCGCCTCGACCTCGTCCACCGCCTTGCGCTGCAAGGCATCGAACAACTGCTGCTCGACTTCGCCGGACAGCCCTGCCGCGCGCGCCAGGCCGCGGTAGATACCGACATGGCCGAGGTCCATGTGCACGTCCGGCACTTCCGCCATCTCGAGCATTTCCAGCATCAGGCTGATCACCTCGACATCGCTGGCAGGGCTCGGATCGCCGTACAGCTCGGCGCCCAGCTGGATCGGACTACGCGAAGTGGACAGCGCGCGCGGCTGCGCATGCAGCACGCTGCCGGCATAGCACAGGCGGCTCGGTCCCTCGCGGCGCAGGCTGTGCGCATCCATCCGCGCCACTTGCGGCGTAATGTCGGCACGGAAA
>RRBB01001074.1:0-406 GCA_006543605.1 Rhodococcus sp. WS4 | reverse complement strand
GCAGTTGCAGGGCGCGTTCGACAGGTTCTGGCGCACGCAGTCCCGCTACCCGCAATTCAAGAGGAAGGGCCGGTCGAAGGATTCGGCGACCTACTACGCGAACTGCTTCACCTACCGCGGCGGGCAGGTCCGGTTGGCCAAGCAGTCCGAACCCCTGGACATTCGGTGGTCGAGGCCGCTGCCGGAGGGGGCGACACCGTCGCAGGTGACGGTGTCGCGTAATGCTCGCGGTCAGTACCACATCTCGATTCTCGTCGAGGACACGATCGCCGAGCACCCGTCGACGGATCGGGTGGTCGGGCTCGACGCCGGGATCACGAGCCTCTACACGCTCTCGACGGGGGAGAAGATCACCAACCCGCGCCACGAGGGCAGGGACCGTGCGCGGTTGGCGAGGGCGCAGCGG
>RRBB01001073.1:0-406 GCA_006543605.1 Rhodococcus sp. WS4 | reverse complement strand
CGAGCATCCCTATCCCTTCGCCCGCCGACTCTCGACCCTGGACCACCTGACCAAGGGCCGGATCGGCTGGAACGTAGTGACCTCCTACCTGGAAAGCGGCGCGCGCAACCTCGGTCAGCAGGCCCAGCTCGACCACGACCGCCGCTACGACTATGCCGACGAATACCTACAGGTGCTCTACAAGCTCTTCGAAGGCAGTTGGGAGGACGGCGCGGTGCTCCGCGACCGTCGCCGAAGGATCTTCAGCGACCCGGGCAAGATTCACGAGATCCGCCATGTCGGCGAGCACTTCCAGGTACCCGGCATCCATCTCTGCGAACCGTCGCCGCAGCGCACGCCGGTGCTCTACCAGGCCGGCGCGTCGAGTCGTGGCAAGCGCTTCGCCGCCGAGCACGCCGAGTGCGTG
>RRBB01001072.1:0-407 GCA_006543605.1 Rhodococcus sp. WS4 | reverse complement strand
CGACGGGCGCTACCAGATCCAGGTCAACCGTGTCGATCCGCGCCTGCGCCTGGCCGAATGCGACAGGGACTTGACGCTCAGCCAGGAAAGTCCGGCACAACCGATCGGCAGGGTCACCGTGCGCATCAGTTGCGAAGGCAGTGCACCCTGGACCATCTTCATGCCGGCCCAGGTGAAACTGTTCCGCCAGGTGGTGGTTGCGGTGCAGCCGCTCAAGCGCGCGCACGTGCTGGAGGATGCCGACATCGCCCTGGTCGAGCGCGACGTCGGCCTGCTGACCCAGGGCTACCTGACCGATCCGGCCCGCGTCGTCGGGCAGAAACTGCGCCGACCGGTGGTCAACGACCAGGTGCTGGCGCCGGTCTTCCTCGAGCAGGCCGAAGCCGTGCGCAAGGGCGATCAGGTGG
>RRBB01001071.1:0-407 GCA_006543605.1 Rhodococcus sp. WS4 | reverse complement strand
AACCTGGGAGGACGGCGACGCCCGGCGCATCGTCGAGGAGGCGCTGGCGGCCGGCTATGCGACGCTGGTCGCCGGCGGTGGCGACGGCACGCTGCGCGAGGTGGCCGAAGCGCTGGCGCGCGGGCGAGGCGAGGCGAGCCTGGCGATCCTGCCGCTGGGCACCGCCAACGATTTCGCCCGCGCCGCCGGGATTCCCCTGGAACCGGCCGCGGCGCTGGCGCTGCTCGACCAGACGGCGCGGCCGATCGACCTGGGCGAGGTGAACGGCAAGCTGTTCCTCAACATGGCCACTGGCGGCTTCGGTTCGAAGGTCACCGCGAATACCTCGGAGGACCTGAAGAAGGTTCTCGGCGGTGTCGCCTACCTGTTGACCGGGTTGACCCGTTTTTCCGAAGTGCATGCCGCCC
>RRBB01001070.1:0-407 GCA_006543605.1 Rhodococcus sp. WS4 | reverse complement strand
GTCGTGGAGGATGTCCTCGGCGGCGATGGTCTCGCGGCGGATGCGTGACTCGGCGAAGGCCACGTCCTCGGCGATGGCCGGGTCGAGATGGTGGCAGACCATCAGCATGTCCAGGTGCTCGTCGATGGTATTGCGGGTGAACGGCCGTGTCGGGTTGGTCGAGCTGGGCAGCACGTTGGCGAAGCCGCAGGCCTTGATGATGTCCGGTGCGTGGCCGCCGCCGGCGCCCTCGGTGTGGTAGGTGTGGATGGTGCGGCCCTTGAAGGCGCCGAGGGTGGTCTCGACGAAGCCGGATTCGTTGAGGGTGTCGGTGTGGATCGCCACCTGGATGTCGTGGCGCTCGGCCACCTCCAGGCAGTTGTCGATCGCCGCCGGGGTGCTGCCCCAGTCCTCGTGCAGCTTCAGGC
>RRBB01001069.1:0-407 GCA_006543605.1 Rhodococcus sp. WS4 | reverse complement strand
GTTGGAAGCGAGGATCCAGAACGTCGAGATCAGCGTGCCGATCGCCACCATCACCGTGGCGAAGAAATGCAGGCCCGGTCCCACGCGGTTCCAGCCGAACAGCATGACCCCGAGGAAACCGGCCTCGAGGAAGAACGCGGTGAGCACCTCGTAGGTCAGCAGCGGACCGGTGATGGACCCGGCGAAGTCGGAGAAATGGCTCCAGTTGGTGCCGAACTGGTACGCCATGACCAGCCCGGACACCACGCCCATGCCGAAGTTGACCGCGAAAATCTTCGACCAGAAATGATAGAGGTCGCGGTAGACCTCTTCGTTCGTTTTCAGCCGGAGGCCTTCCAGTACGGCCAGGTAGCTGGCCAACCCGATGGTGATCGCCGGGAAGATGATGTGGAAGGACACGGTGAACG
>RRBB01001068.1:0-408 GCA_006543605.1 Rhodococcus sp. WS4 | reverse complement strand
CCTTCATCCGCACCCCGGAAGAACTGGACTACCTGCAGGAGCCGGACATCTTCCACGAGATCTTCGGCCACTGCCCACTGCTGACCAACCCCTGGTTCGCCGAGTTCACCCATACCTACGGCAAGCTCGGCCTCAAGGCGAGCAAGGAGGAACGCGTGTTCCTCGCCCGCCTGTACTGGATGACCATCGAGTTCGGCCTGGTCGAGACCGACCAGGGCAAGCGCATCTACGGCGGCGGCATCCTCTCCTCGCCGAAGGAGACCGTCTACTGCCTCTCCGACGAGCCGCTGCACCAGGCCTTCAATCCGCTGGAGGCGATGCGCACGCCCTACCGCATCGACATCCTGCAACCGCTCTATTTCGTCCTGCCCGACCTCAAGCGCCTGTTCCAACTGGCCCAGGAAGACA
>RRBB01001067.1:0-408 GCA_006543605.1 Rhodococcus sp. WS4 | reverse complement strand
GCTCTACCGCCAGGACCCACTGCAACGCCTGCGCCGCCTGCAGGCCGAGCATCCGGACTACCGCGAGGCGGCGGGCGACACGACTAACGGCTGAATGCCGGTACATGGCATCGACAACCGAATATGCCTATAATCGCGGCCTCTTTTTTGGCCAGAAACCTCTGGAGTCACCCATGAGCTACAGCAAGATCCCGGCCGGCAAGGACCTGCCGAACGACATCTACGTCGCTATCGAGATTCCGGCCAACCATGCGCCGATCAAGTACGAGATCGACAAGGACACCGACTGCCTGTTCGTCGACCGTTTCATGGCCACCCCGATGTTCTACCCGGCCAATTACGGCTTCATCCCGAACACCCTGGCCGACGACGGTGACCCGCTGGACGTGCTGGTGGTGACCCCCTATC
>RRBB01000106.1:0-35467 GCA_006543605.1 Rhodococcus sp. WS4 | reverse complement strand
GCCCCGAAGGGTGGCGGTCGCGGGGCGGGCGGGGGACATCGACGTGGTTCGGGTCGTTCAGCGCACGCCGAGGCGGGCGAGGAGATCGGCTTCGACTCCGTCGAGTTCGGACGAGATGGCGTGATGGGCGGCCTTGCGACGGGCCTGCGGCATCTGCTCGGCTGCGCGGACGGCGGTGTTGAGGTCGCCGAGGCGGTCGCGGATGGCGGCGGCGAACTGCTGCGTCTCCGCGTCGTCCGGCTTCTGCGCGAGGATCTCCGTGGTGGAGCTTTCGGCGCCGGCGATGCGGGCGCTGAGCTTGGCGCCGTGCCCGGTGAAGTTGGCGAGCTGATCGACGTCGACGCCCATCCGGTCGGCGCGACGGGCATCGATCTGGCCGCGCACGACGGTGGCGGCGCGGTAGGCGATCGGCAGCAGTACCGGCGTCAGCAGTCGCGCGACACCGAGGTACTTGCGGACGGCGGCGACGGTGAATCCCTTCTGGGCGGCCGCCTTCTCCTGGGCCTTCAACGCAGCGACCTGAGCCTTCTCGACCTTCTTCAGCGACTTCAATTCGGCAGCCTCGAGCTTGCGGCCGGCCGTGGCGGCCTGCTTGTCGCGCTTCCGTTCGTTCTTCGCGCTCAGCTTCGCCTCCACCCCAGCCTTGTGCTTGAGTGCCTTGGCTTCCGCCTTGCGGGTGGCTCGGGACTTACGTTTCTTGAACAACCCCATCGAAAAGACCCCTTTTCCTGGTGTTTCAGCGCAGCCCACGCTACCAACTGCATCCGGTGCTTCGGGATCAGCCTAGGGGAGCCCATAATCTTCGTCATCGTGTGTTCCCATATCGGTCAGCAATCAGAACCCGCCACCTCTCCCGGAAAGGTGGCGGGGACGGTGATCGATGCCAGCGCACTGACGCGGTGCCGCCACCGGGTGCACCTCGACGCGGCGTTCCCCGAACAACTCGCGGCCGCGCCCGAGGACCCGGGCGTCCGCCAGCGTCAGGATGCGGCCGCCGCCAAGCGTGAAGACATTCGCCGGACCGTCACCGAGCACGCGCCGGAACGGTGGGTGCAGATCGACACCGAGCAGAGCCTGCGGCGGCGCGCCGAGGACACCCTGGCCGCGTGCGAGGCGGGCGCGGACCGTATCTGGGGTGCCGTGTTCCCGCTCGACCGGGAGACGGGCCGGAAGGCGCGCTGCGAGATCCTCATCCGTGACGAGGACCACGGCGGGTACATCCCGGTGATCGTCGTCAACCACAAGGTCACCGATCCCGGCCGCGGCGCGGTGACGTCGGGGATGTTCGAGTGGGAACCGCGGGAGGACTCGACGCGGAAGCCTCGCAGTCAGGTCCGGGACCAGATGCGCGTCGCGCAGGTGCACCGGATGCTCGAGCGGCACGGGTACGCGAGCCCGGCGCTCGTGGCCGGCGCCATCGGCTACGGCTCCGACGTCATCTTCGTGCACGACCTCACCACCATCCTCGACGACTACGACGAGCGCTTCGCCGACCGGCTCGCCGTCGCCCGCGGACAATCGGCGACGGTGCCGTCGAGGATCGGCGAATGCCGTTCGTGCCCGTGGTGGCCCGGGTGCGAGGAACAGCTGACGCAGACGCACGACGTGAGCCTCGTGGCCACCGGTTCGCGCGCCGACATGCTGCGCGGCGCCGGGTGCCACACCATCGACGACCTCGCGGCGTGGGACGGCGAACCGCTCGAGGATTGGCCGCACGGCGCGTTCGAGGACGCCGTCGTCACCGCCAAAGCCTGGCTCGCGGGGGCGCCCCTGGTGCGGCGGTTCCCGGAGGTCCGGGTGACGCGCGCCGACGTCGAGGTCGACGTCGACATGGAGAGCTACCAGGAGCACGGCGCCTACCTGTGGGGGACGCTGCTCAACGTCGACGGCGTGTCGGCGTACCGGCCGTTCGTCAGCTGGGACCCGGTGCCCACACAGGACGAGGCGCGGTCGTTCGCCGAATTCTGGACGTGGCTGATGGCCGAGCGGGAAGCGGCCGCGCTGAGCGGCAGAACGTTCGCCGCATACTGCTATTCGCGGTCCGCGGAGGACAAGTGGTTGCTGGACTCCGCCCGCCGGTTCGCGGGCGCACCCGGCATCCCCACCGAAGCCGAGATCCGCGAATTCATCGACAGCCCACAATGGGTCGACATCTACCAGGCGATCAGCGACCAGTTCATCTGCCCGGGCGGCAAAGGCCTCAAGAAGATCGCCCCCGTCGCCGGATTCCGGTGGCGCGACGCCGACGCCGGCGGCGAAGCATCCATGAGCTGGTACCGCGAAGCCGTCGGCTACGACGGCGAACCCGACCTCACCCAACGCGAGCGACTGCTGCAATACAACGAGGACGACGTCATCGCCACGAAAGTGCTGCGTGAATGGATGTCGGATCGGGCCGAGAAGGAGATCCCGCTCGCCTCCGACCTCTAGGCTGCAATGCAGGGCCCGATTCGGTAGGGGTGGTCAGGTGGAGGTGCCGAAGACATCCACGACGCTGCGGTTTGCGCTGCTCCTCACCGCCGCCGGCGGCTTCCTCGACGCCTACACCTACATCAGCCGCGGCGGCGTCTTCGCGAACGCCCAGACCGGCAACGTCATCCTCATGGCCATCGACCTGTCCGAGCGGCACTTCCACGCGGCACGGGCACACCTGTGGCCGATCCTCGCGTTCATCGTCGGCGTCGCGTTCGCGCACCTGCTCAAGGGCGAACTCGCCCACAGCGTCTTCGACCACCCCATCCGGATCGCCATGGTCGCGCAGATCGTCGTCCTCGTCGCGGTCGCGTTCGTTCCCCCGGACGTCCCCAACGCGCTGGTCACCGTTCCGATCGCGTTCGTCGCGGCCATGCAGTTCGGCCTGTTCCGCACCATCGGCTCACTGTCGTACATCGCCGTCGCCACCACCGGCAACCTCATGCGCTTCACCGAGTCGGCGTATGCCGCTTACATCGAGAAAGTCCCCGAATCACGTCAGCACACCCGCGTCTACGCCGCCATCGTCAGCAGCTTCGTCGGCGGCGCCGTCGTCGGGGCATTCGCCACCCGCTACTTCGGCGGAGCGGCCGCCTGGATCCCTGCCGCCCTCCTCTGCGTAGCACTCGTGCTGTTCTACGTCGACGACCGTCGGCGCCGCCGCCTGTGAGTGGTTGACGAGTCCTTGCACTCCTCGCGCACGCACAAGCGGCGGAGCTGCCTACCCGGAATTCGCAGGGCCGATCCACTCCGGATACTGCACGGCAACAGGCATGGTCGGCGGATCGAACCCGGCAGGCGGCACGAGATTGCCGGACGCATTCGGGGCGAACGCCGGGAACTGCTGCTGCCACCAGTCCGTGCAGCCCTGCGGAATGACATCACCATTCAGCCGACGCAGGTAATGGAGCTTGGCGATCTTCCAGCCCTCGAACACATTCCACGTCGGCACTCGATGGGCGCGGGGGTCCTGCTCAGCGGCGTCGGCGTCGGGAACACCCGGCTGGCCCGGGTCGTCGGCAGTGTGCTCGAGTTCGACCTGGAATGCCGCGCTCAAAGGATTCAGGGTGATGTTTGCGTGCGGCTCGGAAAAGAGTTCGTAACTGCATACCGTCGCCGCCACTCTCGAATCCGTAGTTGCAAGTTCGGTAATGTGCACGAAGTTCGTTCCCGCAACCTGGCGAGTGTCCTCGGGTTCTCGCCAGGTGAGGAACTCCTCCTTGTCGGGGTCACCATGTCTCGCGGGTCCGCCGACAGCGCTTTCATAACCGAGATACGCGTTGCTGAGGCCCACATAGGACGTGAGCTCTCCCGCCTCGTAGGCCGCGCGGACGAGTTCGGCGTCGCGAGTGAACAAATCGACACCGGACTCGCCAGACCAGACATTGGAGTACAAGACTGTGGTTTCTGCCCGAGGAGGTGGATCCGATTCTCTGACCTCTTCCTTGACGCAGCTCGTCGACAGAAGGGCCACGGACGCCAACGCCAAAGCGAAACCCGCGCGATCAGCCGTCATTGCGTACTACGTCGTCGTATCCGTTTCGGATGCGTTCCCCATTTCCGTCAGCGGGATCGCCGAGGTTGCTGAACATAGTTTGGAGAGGATCCTTTCCGTAGCCCTTCACCTCAGCGTTCGAACGGATGTCCTCCCACGAAAGTATTTCTCCGGACGTGTCGAATGCCCAGGGATAGTCCTCTCGGAAGCTCACCGGAAGCTCCGGTGTCGCTCGCAGAATGTTGTAGTAGTCGCGGTAGAAGTCCGGAGCCTCCAGGGCGACGGATGGTGCCGACCCCGGCGCCTTGCCGATGATGGCGTCCTTCAACGGGTCGCCGCCGGCGTCGATCATGGTGTTGATGAACTCCCCGCCGGGAAGCCGGTCCAGGCCTACGGAGCCGACGCTGGTGAGCGCACCGTAGGCCGCCGCCTTACGGTCGTAGATGGCCTGCGCCTGCTCGGCCTTGTCGCTGTAGCTGTCCTCGGTCGAGAGGAGCAGTCCCCTGTCCATGAGGCCGTGGATTCGGCCGGCGGTGGAGAGGTCGCCACCGGCCAGGGGTGCCGACGGGTCGTGCGCGTATCGGCCCTCGGCGGCGAGGATTTCCTGCATCGAGGACTGGGTGAAATGTGTTCCCGCCTCCGGGTCGGTGTTCATGACGGCGAAGACGTTCGACGAGCCGCCGAAGTGGTTGTTGTCGGCGGGGTCTGCCCAAGTGCCGATGTCGAATCCGGGGTTCTCCGGTCTGCCGGCGCCCGCGAGGTCGCTGATGTACGGACTCATGCTGTGGGACACGGTTCGAAGGAGGTCCGGGTTGATCTCCCCGACGGATTGCCCGTTGGTGCCGGGTATTCCCCTCAGCGTGTCCCAGTCGGTACTCATATTCTCGGCGACGGCCGACATGATCTGCCCGCTGCGTGTGGCGGCTTCGACGTCGGCCCGATTGCCGGGGTCCTCGACCGTGGCCTCTCTGTCGCCGAACTGGAACATCGAGGTTGCCGCTTGCCCGTTGTCGGACCAGTTGTGCGTGAGGACGTCGCGAACCAGGTTCTGGCCGGTGTCGGGATGGGTGACAGCGTTCTCGATGGCGATCTTGTCGTCGCCGACGGCGGTGAAGATGCTTTCGGTGATCGCCGTGTTCTCGGTACCCCGACCGTCGACTGTGAAGTACTCGAACGTGTGGTTGGGGTTCTGCTCGTGCGCAACCTGGGCGTCGAGGTACTGGCGACCGACCTCCAGCAGGTGCTGATCGAGGCTGCTGCCGTTCTTATATTGCGCATCGCCGGCCTGGACGATGTGCGCGATGGCCTGGTTGTCGGCGACACCGTTCAGTTCGACACTGGCTGCGCCGGTGGACCCGACCATCGTGAAATCGCGGTTCACGAGGTCGTCGCGGGTCAGCGATTCGCGCATCTTGTCGGGTAGAAGGTTCAGGCCGCCGTTGGTCGGCACCTGCGAGTCGCCTTTGACGGTGGCGGTGACCTTGTCGTTCGACACGATCTGGAGTGAGTTCGCCAGGGCGCGCCCGGAGTCCGGAGGCAGTTTGTCGATGATCTGCTGGATCTCCTGCGGGCTCTTTCCGTCCAGTGACCGGCTGATCTGGTTCAGATACTCCATCTGAGACGCAGGGATTGTCGCGGTGTTGCCGGAGTTCACGGCGTCGAGTTGTTCGGGTGTCAGTTCCCCGGCTTCAACCAGCCGCCTGACCTGCTCGGGATTCATTCCGGCGGGATCGGACACGAGTTGCGTCCCGTCGGACGCACCTTGATCGGAGCCCAGCGCCGCGGCCGACGTGAATGTGGCCCGCAATCCGTCGCGAGCCGAACTGAGTGCGTCCTTGACGGTCGCGTCGGCGGTCTCCGTCGCCGCCGCCGCGTCGGCGATCTCGCGTTGCCACCCGGTCAGCTCGCTCACACGATCGTTGTCTGGGTCGGGGTTCGCGGGATCGGTGACGGTCAAGTCCTCGGCTACACGGAAACCCGCAGACTCCGCGGCCGTGATCGCCATCCGTGCGCGGTGCAGGGGCGCGTCCACATCGTGGAAACCCTGCTTCGCGCGGTTGGCGAGAGCTTCGAGTTGATCCACCACCACAAGGGCTGTCTTCTTGTCGGCGTTCGCTCTGTTCTGGGCAGCCTCGGCGGTCTTACCCTCCCAGTAGGAGTCGTTGACCTTGGTCACGCCGTCGACGTATCGAGTGAAGAGATCTTCGACCTTGGTGCCGAGGGCGATCCAGGCGTCACCGATCTCGGTGAGCGTCGAGGGATTCCAGGATTCGAGCTGGGTTCGAGTGATGCTCATGCGTCACCGCTCCAGTCGCCCGTTGCGTTCGTGTAGGCAGCAACGAATCGGTCGGCCGACGATTCGTCCTGGCTGCAGTACTCCTGCGCAACGTGGATCATCACGTCCCCGGTCTCGCCGAGTCTTTCCTTGATCGCTGGGACAAGCGCTCCATCAACGAGATCCGCCGAGATCCCGGCCGCCTCGATGACCGAGGACATCACGCCCCCCACGCTCGACATGAACGGTCCCGCCGCCGGGCCGGTTCTCAAACCGCTCGCCTCGTCGGCAAGCCCGTGCAAGGTTCCCCCCAGCTTTTCGAGCTCGTCCAGATCAGCTTTCAACGTTCCCACGAAGCCCCCCTCGTCTGTTCGCGAATCGAGAGCAGCCTAGCGCCCGTGCGTGCCCGACGAGTCCCTGGACTCCTCAACCACGCACGGGCGGCGAAGCCGCAACCCCCAGGGAGAAGGCGCCGACGATTTTGGGCTCAGATTTTTGGTAGAACCGGTCGAGGTCCCGGATGTCGAATCCGGCTTTCGTCACCAGGGTGGGGATGTCGCGGGTGAGGTGGCAACCACCGGCGACGGTTTTCTGGATGGGCTCGAGTCGGTGCTGCCACCGCTGGACATTCGGGTCGGGAGCGAGGCCGTGCTCGACGAAATGCAGTGTGCCGCCGGGTTTCAGGACGCGCCGGATCTCCCGGAGCGCCGCGTCGGCGTCGGGGATGGTGCACATCGTCCACGTGGACAGCGCGGTGTCGAAGCTGTTGTCGGGGAAGGGGAGTGACTGGCCGTCGAGGCCGGCCCGCTCGATCGGAATGGTCGACGCCGCGAGCCTCTTGCCCGCGAGTTTCCAGCCGAGGTCGGCGGGTTCGACGGCGCTCACCGAATCGACGGCGGCCGGGTAGAACGGGACGTTGAGACCCGACCCGAAGCCGACCTCGATCACGCGGCCGTGGAGGCCGGCGCAGACACGTCGACGCGACGGATGCGTGAACTTGGCCCCGCAACTGACGTTGACGAGTCGCGGAACGATCTGGTCGGTGTAGAAACCCATGCCGGCCCTCCTAGGGCGCTTCGCGCCTCGTGCGTGGTTGAAGAGTCCAGAGACTCCTTAACCACGCACGGGCGGCGGAGCCGCCTACCGCGGCGCCATGCGCAGGGCGCCGTCCATACGAATGGTCTCACCGTTGAGGTAGTCGTGTTCGACGATCATCTGAGCGAGTTGCGCGTACTCGGCGGGCTGGCCGAGGCGCGACGGGAACGGGACACCGGCTTCGAGACCCTTGCGGTATTCGTCGGTGACGCCGGCGAGCATCGGGGTGTCGATGATGCCGGGGGCGATGGTGTTGACGCGGATGCCGAACTGCGCGAGGTCGCGGGCGGCGGGGACGGTCATGCCGTGCACGCCACCCTTGGACGCGGAGTAGGCGATCTGCCCGATCTGGCCCTCGAACGCGGCGACGGACGCGGTGTTGATGACGACGCCGCGCTGCCCGGACTCGTCGACGGTGTCGGTCTTGGCGATGGCATCGGCGGCCAGGCGCATCACGTTGAACGTGCCGAGCAGGTTGACGGTGATGACGGTGCGGAACAGTTCGAGGTCGTGCGGGCCCTTCTTCGACAGGATGCGTCCGGCCCAGCCGACGCCGGCGCAGTTGACGACGATGCGCAGCGGCAGACCCGACTCGACGATCGTGTCGATGGCGGCCTGGACCTCGTCACCGCTGGTGACGTCGGTGGCGAGGAGGGTGACGCCGTCGGGGACGTTGTCGCCGGCGCGCTCGATGGACTGCTGCAGGTCCAGTCCGAACACGGTGGCTCCGGCGTCGGCGAGACGCTTGGCGGTGGCGGCACCGAGGCCCGAGGCGGCTCCGGTGACCAGTGCGGCGGTTCCCTGAATTTCCACAGTTCGCATCCTTCTTTTCCGGCGACCTCCGTTGGCCGACCCTGGTGACCTGCACCATAACGTCCGCGCGGTGTGACGGCAGAGGCAAGGTACCGGCGATGTCGCTCAACCGTGGCGCTCGTCGGGTAGCGCTGGGGCGGACCGCTGGGGTCGAGCGATTCTGGTGTCGAATCGTGTACTTGCAAGCCTTCGCTCGGCGAGTCCGATGAGGTCGAGAATCTGACGCGCGAGATAGCCGGTGGTCCCCCTTTCCACACTTTTGCGAATGAGGATGCCGGCATCCGCCAGCTCTTCGAGGGCCGCGCGCGCGGGAGGAAAGGACACGTTCAGGATCCGTTGCGCTGTCCTCGTTGTCATGATCGGCGCTTCGGGCTGCATCTGAAGAATTCGGGCAGTCGCAGAGCCTGCGCGAGGTTCCTCGCGTAACCCCTGCGTGGCGCGGTACGTGCCGAGTTGATGCGTCCACGCTCTCTGCAGGTCGCCGATATCGTCGGCAAGGCGGCTGGCTTTCCGCAGCGATCGCCGCTGACTCGACGAATGTGCTCAACCACGAGGAGATTCCGTCAACGGCGTTCGGCGCCAGCGGGTCGCCGACATACCGATAGGCGGAGAGCCCGGCGACGTATCGGTGTGTGAGCGTTGCCAACACCTGACTGACCGGCAAGATCGCGCCGAGGGTCAGCCCTCGACGCGCGACCGTGTGGATGAGTGCGCGACCGACGCGGCCGTTACCGTCGGTGAACGGGTGAATGGTCTCGAGCTGGGCGTGAACGATGCCCGCTTGAATCAGTGGTCCGTGCAGTGAACCGTTGAGGTACGACACGAGGTCGGCGATCAGGGGTTCTACTTCGGGCGCCGGCGGGGGCACGAACTCCGCCTCCAGCGGGTTCCAGTTCGACCCACCGATCCAGTTCTGCACCTCGCGGAGTCCACGGTGGCGTTCATCGGGCAGCAGCGCCGAGTGGAGCGCTGTCACGCCTTCGGTGGTGACGAATTCCGTCTCGACCAGTTCCTGCGACGCTCGGCGCAGCACCGTGATGTTGTTGGCAACGAGTCGGGCGTGATCGTCGAACCCGCGGATCTCCTCGTCCTGGGCGAGTTCGGCCAATGCGACCTGCTGCGGGGAGGGGGCAATGCCTTCGATCATGGAACTGGCGATGGCCTCTGCACGGAGAAGTAGTCGGGAGATCCCTTCCAGCCCCTTCGCGCCCGGCCCGCTGCCGAGTTTTCGGATTGCGCGTTCGGCGGCGGCTGCTTTGGTGGAGAGTTCCGAGGAAAGGATCAGGGGGCGTGTGCAGATCAGGTCAGGAATGTAGGCCGTGTAGTGGCCGCCGCGTCGGTCACGGGCGATCAGTCCGGTCGACGGGTCCGCTTCCCAGTTCGACTCGCGTAGTCGGCCATTCGCTATCCCTTACTCGAGACCGAAGTCATTAAAGTTTATGGTAACAACCTTTAATCCACGATGGTTACGGTCAATGGGTACGGGTCTTGGTAGTTTGTGTTCTCGCGCGGATCAGGGGACGCGGACGACGACCGTAGGGGGACGGATGGCCGGGGATCGGCTCGAGGTGGACCGCAAGGCGTTGGTGCGCTGCATTGCAGCGTGCGACGTGCTGGCGGCGGACATGCAGGACCTGCGGGAGCGAGCGCGCCGCGAGTTGGCTCCCGAGAACTTCGGTCTCGGCGAGACGCATCTGCGTTCGGCGGCGGAACTGGCGGCGCGGTTCCGGGCGACGGCGATCGGCGGTCCGGGCGTCGCGGAAGGGGATTCGGCGGTCGGGACGTTCGCCGCGCACGAGCGCTACGCCCTGGAACTGAAGGCGAATTTCGAAGCGGCGCTGGCGCGGTACGACGAGCAGGACACGGCGACGGCACACCGTGTCGGGCAACTCTGAGTGCGCAGTCCTGCAGGGGAATGTCGAGTGGGGGCCTGCAGTTCTGCGCACTCGACGAGCGCATGTCCTGACTCAGTGAATGTGCGCCTGCCAGTCCGGCGGAACGCGGTCCGCGGGGCCGGGGACGGTCTGATCGAGCGGATGGTGTTGCGGCGGAGCCAGTTCCGGGCCCTCGAACGCTGTCTCGGTGGCGTAGTTCCAGAACCAGACCTCACCCGGCTCGAAGCTCCGCACCACGGGGTGCCCGGTGTGAGCGGCGTGCTTGGTGGCGTGCTGTTCCGGTGACGAGTCGCAGCAGCCGATGTGCCCGCACTGCGCGCAGCGGCGCAGGTGCACCCACCACCCGCCGGCGGGGTCGCAGTCGGCGCATCCGTCGCCGCTCGGCGGCACGCTCGGGTCGATTCCGTCCAGCTCACCCATCTGAGACTCCTTCTGCTGACACGACTTCGGGTTCGATCGGAATGCGGACCTGGAACATTGTGTCGCCCGGTTCGGATTCCACGCGCAGGTCGCCGCGGTGCTTCTTCACGACGATGCGCCACGAGATGTCGAGGCCGAGGCCGGTTCCCTCGCCGACGGGTTTCGTGGTGAAGAACGGCTCGAAGATGCGCGACCGGATCTCTTCCGGCACTCCGGGGCCGGTGTCGCCGATCTCGATGAGGGCCATGTCGCCGTCGCGCCGGGTGCGGACGGTGAGGGTGCCGTGGCCATCCATGGCGGCGACGGCGTTGTCGATGAGGTTGGTCCACACCTGGTTGAGTTCCGCGGCGTAGGCGGGGATCTGCGGCAGGGCCGGGTCGTATTCCTTCACCACGGTGACCGAGTCGCCGATCTTGCGTCCGAGCATCACCAGCGAGCTGTCGAGGAGTTCCCGCAGGTCGACGCGCTGGTAGGGGGCGCGGTCCATCTGTGAGTACTGCTTCGCGGCGTTCACCAGCGTGGACACCCGGGCGGTGGAGTCGGCGATCTCGTTCATCAGCAGTTCGGTCTCGATGGTGTAGTTGAGCCAGCGGATCGCGCTCTCGACCATCGACTCGTCGTCGACGCTGGCCACGATCCGCTCGAGCCACGGCACGTCGAGACCGGCCTGCACGAACGTAGGCGCCAGGTCCCAGCCGCCGGAGACGCCGTGGTCTTCGAACCAGTCGCCCAGCTCGTCCTCACGGTCGGACGCTTCGAGGGGGGTGAGCGTCGGCGCCTTCGCCACCAGTTCGGCGGTCTCTTCCTGCAACCGGATCAACGTGGCCAGCGCCTGCCGGTCGTACACGCCCGACGCGATGACACCGAGCTTCTGCCGCATGTGCGACACCCGGTCGCGCAGCGACGCCGTCGCCCGGACCGCGGCGGCCGCCGGGTTGTTGAGTTCGTGCGTCAGCCCCGCGGACAGCGAACCCAGCGCGAGGAGACGCTCCCGTTGATCGACGACCTGCTTCGCGTTCTGGTTGCCGAAGAACAAGCCTTCCAGCAGGTGCACGGCCATCGGGAACCACTCGCGCATCAGCTGCCCGAAACGGTCGGCGTCGAGGACGAAGAACCGGGACGGGGCGGTGACGCGCATCGACGCGGTGTACGTCTGGGGGGCGCGGTCGCCGAGGTACGACTGCCAGGCACCGGCGTACACGCCGCGCTGGGACGTCCGGCTGAACTCGATCTCCTCGCCGCCCGACAGCTTGCTCAGCACGAGTTCGCCTTCGATCAGCACGTAGAAGCAGGTCGCGACCTCACCCTCCGCGAACACGGGCCCCGGTTCGATCAGCTCGACGTGTCCTTTCTCACAGAGTTGCTCGAGCTGGTGATCGGTGAGTTGCTCGAAGAGGAACAACGTCCTCAACTCGGGGGGATTGCACGGGAGTTGGGTCATGATCTGCCCCCGATCACGGTTGGCCGATGTAGCGGTGGACGAGCATCACGGCCATGGCGCCTTCCCCGACCGCCGACGCCACCCGCTTCGCCGACTCGGAGCGCACGTCACCGGCCGCGAATATCCCCGGGACGCTCGTCTCGAGGTGGTGGGGGAGACGGTCGAGGGGCCAGCCTCTCGGCGGTTTTCCGTCGACGACGAGATCGGGGCCGGACACGACGAATCCGTACTCGTCCCGCGCGACGACGCCGTCGAGCCATTCGGTGCGGGGGGCGGCCCCGATGAACAGGAACAGGAACCCGGCGTCGACGGTCTCCTCGTCCCCGGTCACGTTGTTGCGCAGCCGGACCTTCTCGAGGTGACCTTCGCCCTCGACGCCGATCACCTCGGTGCATGGCCGGACGCGGATGCGCGGGTTCCGTTCGATCTGCTGGACGAGGTAGTACGACATCGAATCCTCGAGCGACTTCGCCCGCACGACGATGGTGACCGAGCGGGCGCCCCGGGACAGGTACACCGCGGCCTGTCCTGCGGAGTTGGCCCCACCGACGATGTACACGTCCTGGTCGGTGCAGCGTGCGGCCTCGGTGACGGCGGAGCCGTAGTAGACGCCGCGGCCGGTGAGGTCGTCGACTCCGGGCGCCGGATGACGCCGGTAGGAGACGCCGGTCGCCAGGATCACCGTGTGCGCGTCGATGGTGTCGCCGTCGGCGAACCGGACGGTGCGCGCCGAGCCGTTGACCTCGAGGGCCACGACGTCGCGGGTGGTGATGAGTTCTGCCCCGAACCGGGTGGCCTGCCTGCGGGCCCGCTCGGCCAGCTGCGCACCGGACACGCCGTCGGGGAATCCGAGGTAGTTCTCGATCAGTGAACTCTGACCCGCCTGCCCACCGGTGGCGGTCCGCTCGATCAGGGCGGTGCGCAGACCTTCCGAGGCGCCGTACACGGCGGCGCCCAGACCGGCCGGTCCGCCGCCGACGACCACGAGGTCGTAGAAGTTCTCCGACGGGTCGGTCCGGAGTCCGAGACGTCGGCCCAGTTCGGTGTCCGAGGGCTCCACGAGGCATTCGCCGTCGGCGCAGATCACCACCGGAAGGCGTCGGCCGTCCTCACCGGCGGCGCTGAGCAACCGCCTGCCCTCTGGCTCGTCCGACATGTACCAGCGGTACGACAGCTGGTTGCGGGCCAGGAACTCGCGCACTTCCGAAGACCGCGGCGCCCAGCGATGGCCCACGATCTTCGTCTCCTCGACGGGATGGTGATCGGACGACGCCCACGCTTCGAGCAGCGCGTCGACCACCGGGTACAGCTTCTCCTCGGGCGGATCCCACGGTTTGAGCAGGTAGTGGTCGAGGTCGATGACATTGATCGCCTCGATGGCGGCGTCCGTGTCCGCGTAGGCGGTGAGCAGCACGCGGCGCGCGACCGGATACAGATCCATCGCCTTCTCGAGGAACTCGATGCCGCTCATCGACGGCATGCGGTAGTCGGCGAGGATCGCGGCGACGGGATCTCCCCGCAGCTTCATCTGCTTCATCGCGTCGAGGGCCGACTCGCCGGATTCGGCGCGGATGATGCGGTACTTCTCACCGTATCGGCGCCGGAGGTCGCGGGCGACGGCGCGGGACACCCCGGGATCGTCGTCGACCGTGAGAATCGCAGGCTTGCCACTCGCTACGGGATTGGTCACGTACGCCCTCTCGTCCGTACAGAACTGCGAGGAACTCCAGGGCTCCGAGTATTGCCCGAGGGCGCGCCTTTGTCGACCGGATTCAGTCCTGGTGCTGCATCGGTTCGCTCTCTGCGGGGACGACGCGACGTCGCGACCGGACGGCGCGGCCCGCGGCGCCGGCCAGCGCCAGAACGACGACGGCGGCACCGGCGATCGGGCCGGCGGCGTTGCCGGGGAGCAGGCCCTCGAGCAGCAGCCAGATGCCGAACGCGAAGAACAGCACGGCCGCACCGACGCGGATGACGCTCTCGGGCAGATGCTTGCCCAGTACGGCGCCGACGACGATGGCCAGGGCGTCGGCCGCCACCATGCCGACGGTCGATCCGATCCACACGCCGATCGTGTCGTGGTCGGTGGCGAGGGTGATGGTGGCGAGCATGGTCTTGTCGCCGAGTTCGGCGAGGAAGAAGGCGGAGGTGACGGCCAGGAACGCAGAGCGGGTGGCGCGGCCGGCCTTGAGTTGCTCGTCCTCGCTGAGGTTGTCGCCGCGCAGCGTCCACGCGCCGAAGACGAGGAAGGCCACACCGCCGACGATGCTGATCGCCGCGGTCGGGAGCGCGACGCCGAGGTAGTGGCCGACGGCCACGGACACCAGATGGACCACGGTGGTGGCGACTGTGATGCCGGAGATCACCACCCACCAGCGGTAACGCAGGGCGAAGGTCATCGCCATGAGCTGGGATTTGTCTCCCAGCTCGGCGACGAAGATCACGCCGAAGCTCAGCAGTGCGGCGGTCAGCACGGACATCCTCCTCCAGGTGGTCGGTCGGAGGATGACAGGTGGATTCCTCCGGCCTGGCAGACGCGGGTACATCTGCCCGGCCGAAGGTCTCGCCCACCGGCACCGGATATTCGGCGGCGGTTCGCCAGGCCGGGTCCGGTGCGTTCAGCACCGAGCCAGTATGTCGACACAGGCGATTGGGGGCTACTCCCCTTCGATGTCCGTAACGTTAGCGTGACTTACTTGAAAAGACAAAGGCGGCAATAAGTTTGGGGCACCGACTGGAGAAACTTCGGGTACCCTCACGAGGCCAGCAGCATGGCCAAAACGGCGGTGTCGGGGTCACTGATCGGGTCGATCCCTACCCGGCTGACCATCGACGTCACCGTCCCGTCCGCCTCGGCCTCCACCCAGGCCGCCCGGTGCTCGAGCCCGAGGTGAGGGAGCCCCGGCAGCAGCACACAGCCCGAGGCGGCGCCCGCGCACTCGGGGAGTGACGGGGTGGTCTCGGACGGCGGGTGCAGCATCATCAGCGCAGGCGGCTGGTGATCGGCGAAGCGTCCCGGAGCGATCGCGAACTCCCCGAGAACGGTGCCCTCGGCCACCACGAGGCCGACGGTCTCGGGCTCCGGCTCCTCGGGCAGATCCTCGTGCGCACCGAAGACCGTCGTGGTGTGGAGCAGCCCCGGAACGCACGCCACCCGCACGGCGAGCGCGAGGAGCTGTGCCCACTCCTTGGTGGTGTCGGGCCAGCGCCCGGAAATGACAAACCCCCGCAAGGTACCCGCAGCCTGGAAGGGCGAGATGCCGATGTAGCCGTCCCTGTTCATCTCTGCCTCCTCGGTGTGATGACGCGTTTCGAACACGACTCGTTCTGCACACCTCGTTGGGTACTTGAAGGATGCGCCCGATACGGCCTGGCACACAAGAGCAGGGGAGTGCTAACCCTCAGAGAATCCTCAGAATCGCCACAATCTGCCGCTACAAAAGGGCCCTACCCTCACCGGAATGACCTCTGAGCGCGCACGGAATTCCGCGAATCACGCCCGAACCGAGTCGACGCGAAAGGTCCTCGGTTCGCGGCGCGTCGCCGCGGCCGCCTTGGCAGGTCTGGTTCTGGCGTCCGCGGCGGGACTCGGATACGTGTTCCTCGGCGACAGCGCGTCCGACAGCCGGACCGTGGCGATCGTGAACTCCGATGCCGGTGCCACCGTGGACGGAAAACCGGTGCGGGCGAGCGACACCCTGATCGAGAAGCTCGAGGCGAACGAGGCGTTCGACTGGCAGGTCGTCGACGCGGGCGCAGCGGCCGGCGACGACTGGTTCGCGACGGTGACCGTGCCCGAGGACTTCAGCGAGGCGGTGTCCTCGGTATGGGGTGCGAAGCCGCGGCAGGCCACCCTGGACGTCGACCTCGCGGGTTCCGGCTCCGCTGCGGCCGACGAACTCTCCGGAGTGGTGTCCTCGCAGATCGGCGCCGACGGCATCACGGACCTGCTGGCAGACATGTCTTCGTCCCGGACGCGGTTCCAGCAGGCGGGAATGACGGCCGGGTTCCTCGCAGCCGGAACGGCCGCGGCGGACGATGCGGCGCAACAGCTCACCGAGGGCGCCGACACTCTGCTCCCGTATCTCGAGACGGCACGCGCCGGCTCGGTCCAACTGCTGGGCGTCGCCGATCAGGTGGCCGGCGTGGTCGGTGAGACGTCGGGGACGGCCGACGACCTCGCGGACCGGTTGAGCGCGCTGGGGCTGACGCTGGGCGAGGCGAACGACAGTGCCACCCAGATGCGCACCAGGATCGACGACGCCATCCGTGTCCTCGACGCCACTCCCGTTGCACCGGATGTGGTCCCGTCGCTCCGGCAGGTCCGTGCCGACCTCGATCTGCTCTCCTCCCAGCTGGGTTCGGTGCCCGGCCTGCTGGGCGGACAGGTCGGCCCCGACACGGACCTCGGCGAGCTCGTGCGGGTCGCGATGGGGCAGCTCACCGACGCCAGTGCCCAGCTGAGCAGCGGAGCGCGGCAACTGAACGACGGCATCGTCCCCATCGCCGACCAGGCGCCGGAGATGCTCGAAGGAGCCACCACGCAGATCGTCGACGGATTCGCGAAACTGAAGACGCTGTCGGGGCAGCTGTCCACCGACCTCAACAACGGGGTCGCGGCGATGCCGGTGCGCACGGTGGCCCAGCAGAACCAGCTGGCGACCGTCCTCGCGCAACCGGTCGCGGTGACGCGCACCCTGTCCGCACCCGCACCGATCCTCACCGCCGAGCACCTCGCCGTCGGCTTCGGCATCACCACGGTGCTGCTGGCGGGCGCCGTCGTGTGGATGGGCCTGCGGCGCAGGGCCTGACCGTCAGCCGGCGTCCTGGATGCGACGCCACGGCGTGGCCTGTTCGAGCTCGAACGCCAACTCGAGCAGGGTGCGCTCGTCGCCGTGGTCCGCGGAGAAGTGCGACGCCAGCGGCAGGCCCCGGGACGTCTCGTGCATCGGGAGCGAGATCGCCGGCCCGCCGGACGCATTGTTCAGCGGCGTGAACGCCGTGTAGGCGATCAGCTTGTCGAACAACTCCTCGAAACTCTGTGTCGGCGAGAGGTATCCGAGCTTCGGCGTGGTGTGGGCCAGGGTGGGCGAGAGGATGACGTCGTACTTCTGGAACAGCTGCGCGTACTCCCGGTACGTGCGTCGTAGCCGGTAGAGCACCCGCGGAGTCTTCGCGATGTTCTTGCGATACATCGCGGCAAGTCCGCGCGTCAGGTTGTCCGTGGCCTCCCGGTCGAAGTCCGGTCCGAGCATCCGCTTGCCGTTGTTCGAGATGACGAACGACAGGAACCCCCAGTAGATGCAGAAATCCTCGACGAACGAGGGGCCCACCGGCATCGGGCACTCCTCGACGTGGTGCCCCAGATCCGCCAGCAGATCCGCGGTCGCGTGGACCGACTTGCGGGTCTCGTCGTCGGTCCGGGACACGGTGACCGAATCGACCACTACCCCGACCTTCAGCCGGGTGCTGCTCGGCCCCTCGACCAACCGGATGGGCGGCAAGGCGGGATTGCGGTAGTAGCGTTCGGCGGCCGCCATCCACCGCGCGGTGTCCCGCACCGACCGGGTGACGGCGCCCTGCGCGATGATCCGGATCGGCAACGTCTTGTCCATGGCGTCGGGGACCGTCCGGCCGCGGGACGGTTTCAGTCCGACGAGCCCACATGCGGCGGCGGGGATGCGGATGGATCCGCCGCCGTCGTTGGCGTGCGCGATCGGCACCACACCCGAGGCGACGAGCGCGGCCGAACCACCGGACGACGCTCCCGGTGAGAACGCGAGATTCCACGGATTGTGCACGGGTTCGGCGTCCATGAACTCGGTGGACGCGCTGAACCCGAACTCCGGCAACCGGCTCTTCCCCAGTGAGAGCACACCTGTGGACAGGTACTGCGTGACGAAGTCGCTGTCGACCGGGGCCGGCTTCGCGGCGAACGCGACGCTGCCGTGCTGCGTGGGCAGGCCTGCGACGTCGACGTTGTCCTTCACGACGGTCGGCACTCCCGTGAACACGCCCTCGTGCGGGCGGTCCGCCTCGGCGAGCGCACGGTCGAAGTCGGCGAACGCCAGACCGTTCAGTGCGGGTCCGACCGACTCGGCGCGGGCGATCGCCGCCTCCGTCACCTCGCGGACCGACACCTCCCCGGCGGCGATCTGCGCCGCGAGGCCGGTGGCGTCGAGGTCGCCGAGCGCGTCGTCGCGGAAGGCGTGGACGACGGCGTCGTCCCGGGTGGGGTTGCTGGACTCGGTCACTTCCGAAGCCTATTGGACGCTCGGCCTGATCGGACGGGATTTCCGGTCCCGAAACGAGCACGGGCGCCCGGAACATTTCCGGGCGCCCGTGGCTGCGAAAGCGCGAACTAGACGATCAGACCCGCGGTCTGGGTGCGTGCCTTCTCGAAGCGAGCGGCGACGTCCGGCCAGTTGACGATGTTCCAGAAAGCCTTGACGTAGTCGCCCTTGACGTTCTGGTAGTCGAGGTAGAAGGCGTGCTCCCACATGTCGAGGAGCAGCAGCGGCGTGAGGCCGATCGGGATGTTGCCCTGCTGGTCGTACAGCTGGACGATGAGCAGGCGCTGGCCGATGGAATCCCAGGCCAGGATGGACCAGCCGGAGCCCTGGATGGCGTTGGCGTTGGCCGAGAAGTGGTTGCGGAACGCGTCGAAGCCGCCGAACTGGTCGTCGATCGCGGCCGCGAGCTCACCGGTCGGCTTGTCGCCGCCGTCCGGCGAGAGGTTGTTCCAGAAAACGCTGTGGTTGGTGTGGCCGCCCAAGTGGAAGGCGAGGTTCTTCTCGTGCAGGTTGACCACGGCAGGCAGGGTGTCGGACTCGCGGAGCTCGGCGAGCTTGTCGAGAGCCGTGTTGGCACCGGTCACGTACGCGGCGTGATGCTTGTCGTGGTGCAGTTCCATGATCTTGCCGGAGATGTGCGGCTCGAGAGCTGCATAGTCGTACGGGAGTTCCGGCAGCGTGTAAACAGACACGAGGGTCCCTTCATCAACGGGCTGTGAGCCCTGGTGTGTTCCGGGTGTCGACGGCACGTGGGCACGCGCCTGACACCCGCCTTTGGCGAATCGTTCTCGGGTATATACCCAATCTCATTGGTACACCCTGCGCAACAGTTGGGGTCACGGAGCGATTCCCGGAAAAGAAAGTTCGGGCACCCGAAAAAACCCTCGCGCGGCGACACTGAATGTCGTGAGAATTCGTCCGAGCGGTGAACGGAACCTTAAGCTGACGCGATGCCTTCGCTGACACCTGTTGCAGATTCGCATGCGGCCGCGCCGCGTGTGGAGCTCACGGGCGCGAACCTGCTCCGCTTTTTCGCAGTTCTGGCCGTGATTTACTCGCACATCTCGTTCTATCTCATCGACGATCTCGGAACCGGATGGTGGTTCATCGACGTCGTCTATCAGATATTCATCGAGCGGGGTGGTCTCAACCAGCATTTGTCCTTTCTCGGGGTCGCCTTCTTCATGATGCTGACCGGGGTGTTGATCACGCGTTCGGCCATTCGTCACGAACCCCGGCATTTCCTGTTCAACCGGCTCGGACGCATCCTGCCCGCATTCTGGGTGGCCGTTCTCGCCGCGATCGTGCTGGTGCGCCTGGGCATCAACGGCATGTTCAGCGGCCAGGACGGGGTGTCCAATGTCGACGCGGCGCTGAGTTTCGTTCTCGGTGGGTTCTTCCTCAAACCCGAGGTCGCGGTTCTCGGGGTCACCTGGACCCTCGCCGTGCAGATCTTCTTCTACTTCGCGTGCGTGGCGGCGCGCCCGGTTCTGCGCACCCTGCCCATCGCGATGCCGATGGCCGGTGCCGCGATCTGCGCGCTGATCCTGCTCTACAACCTGTACGCGCCGCAGCCGTACACGGTGCCGATGCTGTCCAAGATCGCGGCGACGCTGCCCGCGGTGTTCCTCGGGCAGATCATCTACCTCGGCTGGGCGCGGCTCGCGGACTGCCGGTGGGTCGTCGTCGCCGCGCTCGCCCAGGTCGAGGTCATCCGCCTCGCCACCGACTTCCGGGTCTACTGGGCCGGCGATCACTACCTCTGGACGTTCGCCGTCGTCACCGCGTGCGTCGTGCTGGTGGGCCGATACGACGGGCCCGCCGCGCACTGGGCCGTCGTCCGGTGGACGGCGACGCGTAGCTACGCGATCTACCTCGTCCACACGCTGATCCTGTACCGCGTGTACGAGCACACGGTCGGCTCGTTCGGCGAGACCGGTGCGGTCATCGCGTTTCTCGTGGTGACGGCGTTGGTGGCGGAGGCGCTGTACCGCTGGGTGGAGGTCCCGGCGACGCGGTGGGTCACCGCACGCGCCGAGCGGATGCGCGCGGAGGCCGCGCTCGCGAAGAAGACCACGCCGACACCGCGCGTAGCATCGAATCATGTCTTGGTACGACGAGCTTCTGGGTCGAGCAGCCGCTAAGTCCGTGATGGTCACCGCCGAGGATGCGCTCCCCGGACGGAGTCAGCCGATCCCGGTTCCGACGACGCACTACGTCAACGGCCACCCCCTGCAACCCCCGTTCCCCGAGGGGATGCAGACCGCGGTGCTGGGCATGGGATGTTTCTGGGGCGCCGAGAAGGAGTTCTGGCAACTCGACGGCGTGTACACCACCGCGGTCGGATACGCCGGCGGGTACACCCCCAACCCCACCTACGAGGAGACCTGCTCGGGTCGCACCGGGCACACCGAGGTGGTGCTGGTGGTCTTCGATCCGAAGGTGATCTCGTACGCCGAGATCCTCAAGGAGTTCTGGGAGAACCACGATCCCACGCAGGGCATGCGGCAGGGCAACGACCAGGGAACCCAATACCGTTCGGCCATCTACACGATCGACGAACAGCAGGTGGAGATCGCCGAGGCCACCGGTGAGGCCTTCGAGAAGAGGCTCGCCGACGCCGGATACGGGGCGATCACCACGGAGATCGCCCCGCTCACGCAGTTCTACTACGCCGAGGACTACCACCAGCAGTACCTCGCGAAGAACCCCGGCGGGTACTGCCCCGTGCACGCCACCGGCGTCAGCTGCCCCGTCGGACTGCTGAAGCAGGACGAGGTCCCGGCGCAGACCGACATCCTGCCGCCGTCGTAGGTCCGCGGTCTCAGCCGCGGGTGGCGGACCACGTGAGCACTGCCGACGCCGCGATGGCGCTGACGGTCCGCACGTGGTTCCACCCGGTCCAACCCGACACGTAGTCGCGCCAGTACGCCGCCGAGTCGGCCGCTGTGGGATCGATCGCGTCCAGCGCGTTGTTGTGCGGCACGTGGTAGACGATGGTCAGGACGATCCCCACGAGATACAGCACGCAGGCGACTACCGCGTAGACGGCGGAACCGTCGTGCCGCACCACGCTGACGACTGCGAGCACGATCGATGTCAGTGCGGTGCCGAACAACGCCGTCATGAACCAGAAGTTCGGCGCCTCGCGGTTGATCGCCTGCATCGCCGCGATGCCCTGAGCCGGCTCCAGGCGACCGAGTCCGGTCATGATGAACGTGGAGAACGCGAACATCACGCCGCCCACCACGCCGGCGCCCACCGCCGTGACGATCGTCAGATAGCGCTCCATGGTCAGACCCTCCAGACACCGGCCGCTGCTGCGGCGCGGACGTAGTCGGTGAAGTCGCGGGGCGCGCGCCCCAGAGCGCGTTCCACCCCGTCGGTGAGTGATGTGTTGCGCCCGTCCAGCACTTCGTCGAACAGGTAGGTGAGCAGGCCGATCGCGTCGGACGGTACCCCCTGCCCGGCCAGAGTCGTCGAATACTCCTCCGAAGTGACCGGCGTGTACCGGATTTCGCGTCCCGCTGCCTCCGAGATCTCGGCGACGGCATCACCGAAGGACAGCAACCGCGGCCCGGTCAGTTCGTACAGTTCACCGGCGTGGCCGTCCCCGGTCAGTGCGGCCACGGCGATCTCGGCGAGATCGTCCGCGTCGACGAACGGTTCGAGCACGTGCCCGCCGACGGGCAGCGCGAGGTCGCCGGCGCACAGCGAGTCGAGCATGAAACTCTCACTGAAATTCTGGCTGAACCAACTGGACCGGAGGATCGTCCACTCGGCTCCCGCCTTGCGGATCGCGAGTTCGCTGCGCTCCGCCTCGGTTTCGCCGCGACCGGAGAGGAGGACGAGACGGCGGGCCCCGTTCGCGACCGCCAGGCCCGCGAATTCCTCGACGACCTCCGCCGCCCCCGGCACTGCGAGATCCGGGTAGTAGGCGATGTACACCGAGGAGATTCCCTCCAGCGCAGGCCGCCACGTGTCCCTGTTCTCCCAGTCGAACGGGGGACGGCCCGAGCGGGAACCGTTGCGGGCGGGCACCTCTGCGGCGGCGAGCCGGGCGAGGACGCGGCTGCCGACCTTGCCGGTGCCGGTGAGGACGAGTGTGTGCGGTGTCGTTGTCATGTCTTCAGTCAAGACGGCGGTCGCGAGACTTTCCATGGTTGAAACACGCTGATCCATACGTGAGCGTCTACGCTGGATGTGTGGATCCCCTCGCAGGTCTCATCAGTGGTCCCCGCGCCGCCGGCGCGTTCGTGCTCCGCTCGATCATGGAACCGCCCTGGTCGCTCCAGATCGACGACCACTCGCCGCTCAGCCTCGTCGCGATGGGCCGCGGTGAAGCGTGGGTGCTGCCGCACACCGGCGAACCGGTGCAGCTGACCGAAGGCGACGTCGCGATCATCCGCGGACCCGAGCGGTACGTCGTCGCCGATCATCCGGACACGCCACCGCACGTGATCATCAACCCCGACCAGAGCTGTACGACGCTCTTCGGGGAACCGCTCGCCGAGGCGATGGATCTCGGGGTGCGCACCTGGGGGAACAGTCCGGACGGAAGCACGGTGATGCTGACGGGGACCTATCAGACCCCCGGCGAGATCAGCCGGCGACTGCTGTCCGCGCTCCCCGAACTCGTCGTGCAACGCCGCGCCGACTGGGATTCCCGGCTGGTCACGCTCATGCACGAGGAAGTGGTGCGGGACGAACCCGGGCAGGAGGCGGTGCTCGACCGCCTCCTGGACCTGCTGCTGATCGCCGTGCTGCGCGCCTGGTTCGCACGACCGGCGGCCGAGGCGCCCTCGTGGGTGCGGGCGCAGGGCGACCCGGTGGTGGGCAAGGCGATGCGCATCCTGCAGAACAACCCGTCGCACCCGTGGACGGTGGAGTCGCTCGCCACGGAGACCGGCATGTCGCGGGCCGCCCTCGCGCGCCGATTCACCGACCTCGTCGGCGAACCACCCATGACCTTCCTCGCGGGCTGGCGGCTGTCGCTCGCCGCGGACCTGCTCCGCGAACCCGACGCGACGGTGGCGTCGGTGGCGCAGCGGGTGGGGTACGGCAGCGCATTCGCCCTGAGTGCGGCGTTCAAACGCGTGCGCGGAGTGAGCCCCAAGGAGCATCGTGAGATGGCGGGGAGCAGATGAGTGCTTTACGGCACAGTGCCCAAAGACACACCGGATCGACTTGATCTTGTTTGCCTTGCGTACGACCCTGGATGGTAGGGAATTGTCGGCGAGAGGACCGGATCCGAAATGTGGAACAACTCTCCATCACGGAGACTGCGCAAGCGGTCGGCCCGTCAGCGGCACAATCCTCTCCAGCGACGCTCGGACCGGATCGAGAACATGCTGATCCTCGCGGTCGTGGTGCTCGCCTTCGTGATGCTGCCCGTGGGCATCTTCGTGGGAGCCCGGACCATCGACAGCCAGCTGTCGCTGGCCGAGAAGCAGGTCGCGGACTACCGCACCGTCTCCGCCACCACCCTCGCCGACTCGACCGGCGTCTCCGTGACCTCCGACGTCGCACCCGCAGGCGTCGACACCACCCCCGCCAAGTGGACGTGGGGTAACGAAACCCGTCACGCCGACATCACCGTCGACCCCGCCACACCGTCGGGGACGAAGGAAGACATCTGGGTCAACGCCGCCGGCAACCTCACCACGGAACCGATGTCGCCGTCCGCGGCACGAGTGGCCGGCGTCATCGCCGGACTCTTCACCTGGTTCGCGGTGATGATGATCGCGCTGTCCGGCTTCCTCATCAGCCGCGCCTCCCTGAACCGCGCCCGCGACGCACAGTGGGACCGCGACCTGCGCCAGTTCCTGGATTCCACCACCCGGCACTGAGCCGCGCTCAGCTCGTCGGGACCGCGCCGAGCTGCTGAAGGAATCCGAGCGTGTCCCACACCTGCCAGGTCTCGGCGATCTTTCCGTCGGCCAGCCGGTGAATCGAGATCGCGTCCACCCGAATGGTGTTCCCGGTCGGCGGAATCCCGTTCATCTCGCCGACGTGCGTTCCCGTACCCGTCCAGCGCACGACGACGCGGTCACCGGCGGAGAACATCTCCTCGATGTTCCAGTGCCCGTCCACCCCGTCCTGGTAGGCCGAGATCGCCGCTGCCATTCCCGCAGGACCCGGCCCACCCGGTACCTGGGGATCATGCATCTCGTGGTCGCTGCTGAACAGCTCCGCCGCTATCTCGTTCTTTCGATCATTGTTCATCTCCTCGTAGAATCGACGCACTACCGCTTCTTCCGCAGAACCCATGACAACCTCCGGCGCACTTGCATCCACACGGCCGCCCCGGTCGTACCTCGAGCCTTCCACCGTCGCGAGGGCAACGGAATGTTGCTGAGTCAGCCGAATGATCCCGGCAGTCGTCGAGTGGAGGTGTGATGGGCGCGGAATCCCGATTACGTGAACTGGGGCTGGTGTTGCCTCGCGCCGTCCAGCTGCCGCCGGGCGTGGAGTTGCCGTTCAGCTGGGTGCGCGTGCACGGACGGAGAGTGCTGGTGTCCGGTCACGGGCCGCTCGCCGAGGACGGCACACCCGCCGGACCGTTCGGTTCCGTACCCGCCGAGGTGTCGGCAGCCGACGCCACGCACTCCGCCCGGCTCACCGCCCTGGCCGTGCTGGCGGGCGTCCGACGTGCGGTGGGCGACCTCGACCGCATCGGGGCGTGGCTCACCGTGACGGGATTCGTGAACGCCGTGCCGGGCTACGACCAGACGACCGCCGTGCTCAACGGGTTCTCCGAGGTCGTACTCGAAATCTTCGGACCCGAGGTCGGCGACCACGCGCGCACGGCGATCGGGGTGGCCGCGCTGCCCCTGAATCTCCCGGTGGTCGTGGCCGCCGAACTGGAGCTTGCCTAGCCCAGTTGCGGAACGACTTCGCTCGCGACCAGTTCCAGGTGGTCGAGGTCGCCAAGGTCGAGGGTCTGCAGGTAGATCCGCTGCGAACCCGCTTCCGCGTAGCGGCCGATCTTGTCGACGAGTTCGGCGGGCGACCCGGCGAGGCCGTTCTCCCGCAGCTCGCTCACCTCGCGTCCGATGCTCAGGGCGCGCTTCGCGATCTCCTCCTCGGTGCGTCCGCAGCAGAGGACGAGCGCGTTGGAGTACACCAATTCGGTGGGATCACGATCGATCGCCTTGCAGGCGAGCCGGACCCGTTCGAACACGTCCCGCGTCTCCTCGACGGACTGGAACGGGACGTTGAATTCGTCCGCGTACTTCGCGGCCAGCGCCGGGGTCTTCTTCTTACCGGTGCCGCCGATCAGGATGGGCGGACCCTGCGGCTGCTTCGGCTTCGGGAGCGCGGGCGAATCCTTGATCGTCAGGTGCGTGCCGTCGTAGGCGAAGGTCTCGCCGAGGGGAGTGCGCCACAACCCGGTGATCACGGCGAGGGACTCCTCGAGCCGCTCGAACCGCTCCTTCAGCGGGGGGAACGGAATGCCGTACGCCTGGTGCTCCGCCTCGAACCAGCCGGCGCCGATACCGAGATCGACGCGGCCACCGCTCATCTGATCCACCTGCGCCACCGAGACGGCCAGCGGCCCGGGGTGCCGGAACGTCGCGGACGTGACGAGGGTGCCGAGCCGGATCGTGGACGTCTCACGGGCGAGACCGGCCAGCGTGATCCACGCGTCCGTAGGCCCGGGCAGTCCCTCGGTGTTCATGGCGAGATAGTGGTCGGACCGGAAGAACGCGCCGTATCCGAAGCGTTCGGCGGCCTGCGCGACGGCCAGAAGTTCGTCGTAGGTGGCACCCTGCTGGGGTTCGGTAAAGATTCGCAACTCCATGTGAACCACTCTGCCCGATCGGTGATCGGTACGCTGATTTCATGGCGAAGATCCCACTGAACCTGCCGAAACCGCTGGCCGACAAGCTGCCCGACGCATTCGGAGGCTCCGGCGCCGGTGTGGTCCCGGTCGTGCGACTGCAGGGGATGATCGCGTCCGGCGGCGCCGGGTTCGGGCGGGTGCTGAGCGCGGAATCCGTCGAGGAACCCCTGCGGCGCGCATTCACCGCCCACGGCGCGAAAGCGGTGGCGCTGCTGATCAACAGTCCCGGCGGATCGCCGACGCAGAGCGAATACATCGCCGCCCGCATCCGTCAGCTCGCCACCGAACACGAACTGCCGGTGCTCGCGTTCTGCGAGGACGTCGTCGCGTCCGGCGGCTACTGGCTGGCCTGCGCCGCCGACGAGATCTACGCGACCGCGACGTCGGTGGTCGGTTCCGTCGGTGTGATCTCGGCGGGCTTCGGATTCTCCGAACTGATCGACCGGCTCGGAATCGAGCGGCGGCTGCACTCGGCGGGCGAGGCTAAGGCCCGCCTCGACCCGTTCTTCGCGGAGAAGTCCGAAGACGTGCAATGGCTCGAACAGATTCAGGAAGGCATCCACGACGAGTTCCGCGACTGGGTGGTCGACCGCCGCGGAGACAAGCTGAAAGCAGCCGAGACGGACCTGTTCAACGGCGACGTCTGGCTGGGGCGCCGCGCCGTCGAGCTCGGCATCGTCGACGGCATCGGCACGCTCCGCGAGGTGGTGGAGAAGAAGTTCCCCGACGCCACCCTCGAGATGACCGGGCCGCGCCGCTCCCTGTTCGCGAAGCTCGGGTTGCCCGCCGCCTCGTGGGACGAGGTGGCCGCCGCGATCGTCGGTGCGGCCAGCGCCCGCGTGGCCTGGTCGCGGTACGGGCGGTAGCTACTTCGGTACGACGACCCCGACCGGGCCCGCGCCGATGCACACCGACAGATTCGGCGTCACGGTACTCACCCGCACGCTCCGACCGCCGCCGGTGAGTCGCACGAACACCGAATTCGGGCCGCGGTGCACCGGCACCCGCACCGGGCTGCCGACCTCCATCGCGACGGCGATCTCCCCGTCCGCGTCGGCCAGGTAGTTGAGCTGCGCAGTCCACTCCCAGCCGGTCAGCGGGCCGTCGAGAGGGAGGGGCACGAAACTGCGCTGATCCACCAGGTGCCCGCAGTCCGGGACAGATCCGGGATCGATCGCCCGGACCCACGTGACCTGGGCGTCGACCACCGCACCGGCGTCGTCGATCATCCGGAGGTCCGGGGTGCTGTCGGAGAACTCGGGGCGATCACGCAGCGGTGCGAGGACGCGGCTCACCAGGTTGTTCGGGTACGCCACCGGCAGCAGCACCCAGATCGACGCGGGCTGCTCGAGGATCGACGCGTCAGCGTGTTCGGCGAGCGACGCCCGCGCGGTCGCGAGGTAGTCGGTGGTCGGGTTCTCCTCCCAACTGCGCGTGAACGTGTACGTCGACCACAGGCTGCTTGCGACGAACGCCACCACGACCGCGACGGCGAGCGGCGGCCGCACCCGCACCGGGTCGGCCCGGCGGCGGGGTGCACGGGCGATCAGCGTGACGGCGACCGCGAGAATCACCGCGGTGTCGGTGAAGTAGCGCAGAGTCTGCGCGAGCTCGTAGGTGGTGTCGGCACCCCACCGGGTGACGACCATCGCGGTCACCGACAGCAGGAAGTACGCGGCCGTGAGGATCCACACCCAGCCGATGCGACGCTTCAGCCGGACGGTAGCGACAACGGCGGCGACGAGGACGACCCAGCCGGCCACCTCCAACGCCGTCGACGGGGACGCCCACGGGGGACTCGGTATCCACCGGTCCCATGTCCACGGTCCGCCCACGAACGTGGGTAGTAGTCCGAGCGACGTGCCGTGGTGGAGCAGTTCGAACGCCCGCGACGCGCCCGCCCACTCCCACTGGGACGCCACCGTGGAGAAGTAGATCGCAGCCCACACCGCGAGCACCGCCGCCGACGGGATCCACAGCGCGGCGCCTCGGCGCAGCGTCGACCGCACCGGCCGGTGCCGTCCCTCGATGTGCGCAAGCAGGGCCACGGTCGCGAACGCGACGAACGGAACCACGACGGACTTCTCGAAGAACAGCAGCGACGCGATCAGCACGAGCGTCCCCGAGACCGCGTACCGCCGCCGCCCGGTGCGGCACAACTTCAGGGTGTCGCCCGCCACCCATGCCAGCGCGATCTGCAGGGGCAGGGCATTGAGCGCCGCCGCCCACCACGCGAACGCCGGCACGGTGAGCGGAGAGAACAGGTAGAGGGCCAGCGGAACCAGCAGGACGGGCCGCAGCCCGAGAATGGTGCGAAGCAACCGGAAGACCGCGTACGACGCCACCGCCTGCAACGCGATCATGGTCAGCATCGGCAGGATCCACTGATACGGCGCGAGTCGTGTCGCGATACCCGCCACCGCGAAAGCTGCGGGCATGAGGTGGCCGTCGTGGTCGTAGAGCAGGAGGTCGCCGGAAAGCAGCGGGAGGCTTCCCCCGCGCCCGGCGAGGATCAGATCGTCCCAGTAGAAGTCGCTGTGGGCGGCCACCCACGTCCGGACGAGCAGCTGCATCGCGACGAGCCCGGCGGCTATGTGGAGGACACGGGCGGGCCGGAGGTGCCACCGCGATCCGACGTCTTCCGTCATCGTTTCCCGAGATTACAGATCGGGTGGAACCAAACGGCGCCGGGCTGCGTCAGATCAAGTGTCGGGGCATTGACGCCCCGCACAGGTGGGGGAGACGACGGCCGGTCCGGAGTTCTCGGGTCGCTTCGCGGGCGATCCGAACTGGAGGGGTAATTCCGGGCCGAGCCGTCGGTTACCGACACCGATCGTTCACCGAGCTGCGATGTCAAATTCATCCACCGTTGTGGACCGTTCATTCGAAGCTGTCAACAATCACGGATTCGCATGCGCTCTGACCTGTGTATGAGCACTCCTCACACTGTCCATAACTGTGTATGAACCTGTGGAAACTGTGGATAACTCGGCATTTCTCGTGGTGCAGCTCACATATTCTCCCCAAAAAGGACGATTCGGTCGTGGGCTGCCCGCACTCTCGGGTCGTGACAGAATCGGCAATGTGAAGTGGGTGCGGAGGGCATGAGCGTCGTCGTTCAGGTGTGCGCGCGATGCGCGGCTCGGTGGCCGGTGCTCGGCAGCCCGGCCCAGTGGTGCCCGCGCTGCCACGGCGTGCTGCTCGCTCCGATCCGGACCGACCAGCACCAAACGCCCACCAGTCGGGGCTTCCGCTGGATCGCACGGTCCCCGCTGCGGCGAGGTGGTCTCGCGGCCGAGGCGCTCGCTCCCAGCCCCACCCCGCGCTATACCGAGATCCCGCGCTGGGGTCTGCACGATCCGGTCGAGGCGCCCTCCGCGCGCCGCAACTGGCCGGAACTGCTCGCCGACAAGGCGGCCTTCTTCCTCACCGTCACCGCCGGCCTGTACGCCTTCGCCGTGTTCGCCGAACTGGGCCGCTACGGCGTCCTCATGCGTAACCGGACCCGGTTGATCGATCCCACCCTGCTCGCCGTGTCCGACATCGCCGTGTTCGTCGGCCAGGCCGGCGGAATGCTCTTCGCGCTGCTGTCGGGTATCGGCGGCGTGTGCTGGCTGCTGCGGGTGCGCCGTCGCGCATTCGCCCGGGCCAAGGCGTCCGACCCGCGTACCTCCACCGACGTGATCGTCGGGTGCGCGGTGCCGGGCCTGA
Source organism: Rhodococcus sp. WS4 (assembly GCA_006543605.1). GTDB lineage: Bacteria > Actinomycetota > Actinomycetes > Mycobacteriales > Mycobacteriaceae > Rhodococcus_F. The sequence goes on along the minus strand of RRBB01000106.1, from coordinate 5,711 downwards.
ACCTGGTGATGCCGGGCGTGTTCCTGCTCGAGGTGATCCGTCGCGACCCCCGCGCCGTCCTGCTGGTGCGGGCCTGGTGGAGCCTGTGGGTCTTCGGTGCCGTGCTCGTTCTCTTCAACTGGTTCTGGCGGTCCCGGCCGGGGTTGCAGGCCATGGCCGACGGAGTCCTGCTGTCCGCGTTCACCGCACTGGTCGCGTCCGCGACCGCCGTCCTCGCGCTGATGGTTCTTCGCCGGCTCGAGGGCCGGACGCTGAAGGGGGCGAAGGAACCCGTCACCCGCTGGGTCGTCGCCACCGGACCGCCGCCGCAGAAGGTCGCTGAGCCGGACGCCGCGCAGAAGTCCGAGGTCACCGACCGGGAAGTCGTCGCGTCGTGAGCCCCGACCGGCGCGGACCCCTGGTGGTGGCGCACCGCGGCGCATCCGCGGCGAAGCCGGAACACACGCTCGCCGCCTACGAGCTGGCGCTGGAAGAGGGCGCGGACGGCCTCGAATGCGATGTGCGGCTCACCCGCGACGGACACCTCGTGTGCGTCCACGACCGCACCGTCGACCGGACGTCCACCGGAACCGGCGTCGTCAGTGAGATGAATCTCGACGAGCTCGCCGAGTTCAATTACGGCACGGAAGACGAGCCCGCCGAACTCCTCGAACTGAGCGCCCTGATCGCGCTCACCCTCGACTGGTCGGCGCGCCCGGTGAAGCTCTTCATCGAAACCAAGCATCCCGTGCGGTTCGGGGCCCTCGTCGAGAGCAAGGTGCTCGCCGAACTGCAACGGTTCGGCATCGCCGCACCGCCGTCCGCCGACCACTCCCGCGCCGTCGTGATGTCGTTCTCCGCCGGAGCGGTGTGGCGGATCCGCCGTTCCGCGCCGATGCTCCCGACCGTGCTGCTCGGCGAATCCGCGCGGTATCTCGGCGGGGGAGCCGCGACCACGGTCGGGGCCACCGCCGTCGGTCCCTCGGTGAAGACGCTGCACGAACACCCGGACATCGTCGACAAGGCCGCCGCCGCGGGACGCGCCACGTACTGCTGGACCGTCGACAACCGCAGCGACGTCGAACTGTGCCGCGAACTCGGGGTCAGCTGGGTGGCCACCAACCACCCCGGCCGCACCAAGAATTGGCTGGCATCCTGACCGGACCGGCGACGGCGTGTAGGTTTTGGCGTCGTGGCAAAGAAGAGCAAGAGAAACAGTGGTCCGAAGCCCGGTAGTGCCCGCGCCGAGAAGCTCGCGCAGCGGCAGGCGGAACGGGAGAGCGCCGCGGCGGCCGTGACCCGGCCGTTCGAAGGCCTCGCCGCCGAATGCGATCTGGTGGCGTTGCGCGAATTCGTCCCGTCGGCGACCGCGCCGCTTCCCGTGAAGGATTCGTCCCGGCCGGTGACGCTCGCGACCGTGCTGCCCGGCGCTGTCGCGGCGCTGGTCCGCGACGAGGGAGACACTGCAACCGGCTTCGTCGGTGTGCAGGTCCAGGCACATTCTGCGGATCTCGGCGCCGATCTGGCCGCGTCCGTCGCCTGGGTCCGTGACGCCGCCGCCGGCGAGTCGCTGGCCTCCGCCGAACCGGGACCGGAAACCCCCGCCCTGGCCGACGTGATCGACGCCGATGCGCCTCTCGACATCACCGTGCACCAGGATTTCAACTGGTGGCTTCCCGAGGGAGTCGAGCCGGCCCCCGAGGTCGCGACCACGGTGCAGCACGCGAACGCGGCGATCATGCCGTCCGCGCGAGTCGAGGCCGAGGGCGTCGTCGCGGCGTGGTGGGTCGACGCCGGCGAGAAGGCGCACATCCGCTGGGTGCGCCCGGAGAACGAGGACGATCTGATGCTGGCCCTCGCGCGCGTGCACGCGACCGGTGGCCTGCACCTCGGTGAGGGTTCGCGGTACGCCGGGTCGTTCCGCACGCACGGTCTGCTGGTGCCGGTGTTCGACCTGGACCGCGAGAAGCATGCGAACGAGTGGGCTGCCGCCACCGTCGAACTCGGTCAGCGGCTGGCCGAGGCCCTCGCCGTCGACGCACCCCTCACCACCGAGGAACGACGCGCCCGCGACGGCCTGCGCGGCCGCCAGGTCACGTTGCGGTAGGCCCTTCGGGCTCGTGAGTGGTTGAGGAGTCCAGGGACTCGTCAACCACTCACGGGCGGCGAAGCCGCGCTAGACGGAACCGCCGGCTGCGTGCGGCGCCCCGGAGGTGTCCGCGGGGCCGCTCATCTCGCGTGCGACGAACTCCTCGAGGTCGAACAGGTTGCTGCCCGCGCGGTCGGCGATGGTCAGCAGTGTCGTCATGCTCGCGACCTCCTCGACCTGCTCCTTGAGGAACCACTGCATGAACTGCTCGCCGAGGTAGTCACCCTCCTCGCGGGCGGTGCTCGCCAGCTGCACGATCTGCTCGGTGACCGTCTTCTCCTGGGTCAGGGCGAGTGCGATCGGCTCACGTGCGTTCTCGAACTGGCCCTTCGCCGCGTCCACCCCCGACAGCTCCACGGAGATGTCGCGATCGAGGAAGTACTGGACGATCATCATGGCGTGGTTGCGCTCTTCGACGGCCTGCTTGTAGAAGTGCTTGGCCAACTGCGGCAGGTCCGCATTGTCGAAATAGACGGCAGTCGCGATGTACTGATGTGACGCGTTGAATTCGTTACGAATCTGGTCGTGAAGCAGAGCGTGAAATTTCGTCTTGTGCGCATCAGTCGAGGTCATGAAAGCGATGATATTGCTGGTCAGAGCACGTTGTCATCCAAGCTGAGCCTAATTGAAGCAAGCATTCCCAAAGTAAAGTCAACCTAAATTCGGGACCATTCCGATGACATTTTCCTAACTTGAGCTGGCGCCGGATGCGCGACGGGAACGGCGCAATCCGCGTCGGCGGGACCGCACCCGCGTATAAAATTCACAGCGATCTGACGACGCGGCCCGGAGGGGCAGGCCCAATGTTGAGACGTTCCGGTACGTGGATTGCGCTGATTCTCGGTGCCCTTTTCCTGGGGGCGGCGATTCCGGCCCCGGCGCAGGCCGACCCGCTGTATCCCTGGCCCGATCCCGACCCCTTCTATCTGGCTCCGGCCGACCTCGGGGTCCTTCGCCCCGGTGACGTCGTCCGCACCCGCCGGATCGACACCTGGATGTACGCGAACTCAGACGGGTGGCAGATCGCGTTCCGGTCGACGAACTCCACGGGCCACCCGATCCTGGCCGTCACCACGGTCCTGCTGCCCCGCGGCGTCGCGAACCCGCCGCTCGTGTCGTATCAGGCCATCGTGAATTCACTCGGCACCAAATGCGCACCGTCGCGGTCGTTGTTCAACCTCGAACTGCAGGAATCGCCGGGACTGTATCTGGGGCTGCAACGCGGCTGGGCCGTGTCGGTGCCCGATCACCTCGGGCCGACCGGTGCGTACGGCGCCGCGAAACTCGGCGGCATGATCACCCTCGACAGTGTCCGCGCGGTGCAGCGCGTGGCCGAACTGGGGTTGTCGCACAGCCCGGTGGCACTGGCCGGATACTCCGGGGGCGGAATGGCCAGCGCGTGGGCGGCGGCGCTCGCCCCGAGTTACGCACCGGAACTGAAGATCGACGCGGTGGTGGCCGGCGGGATTCCGGCAGATCTCGAACAGATGGCGCTGGGACTGGGATTCAACCCCCATCCGGGGTTCGGGCTCGCGTTCGCGGCCGCGATCGGCCTGGAACGTGAATACCCCGAGCAGCTGCCGATCTCGTCGCAGCTGAACGCGACCGGGCTGTGGCTGCGTGAATGGATGTCGAACGAATGCCGTCGATTCCTCCTGTTCCACGGCGCCTTCCGCAGCGCGGGACAGTTGGCCGCCTCGACCAGCCTCATGGCGAGTTCGGGCGCGCATCAGGTGCTGCGCGAGAACAGCCTGCGGTTCTTCGAGGGTGTCCCGACCGCGCCGCTCTACCTGTGGCACGGCACACTCGACGGGCTGACGCCATTCGATTCGATCGCGGAGACCGCGCACCGCTACTGCGCTGCCGGCGCTCGACTCACGTTCGTCCCGTACGAGATCTCCGAGCACATGACGACGGCAGTGGTGGGTTTCCCCGACGCGTACGAATACGTGGCCGCGCGGTTCCGCGGCGAACCAGCGCCCACCCGATGCTGACTGGCAAGGGTCAGACGCCGCCGCCCGCGCGCTTCGGCGCACCCGGCCGGATCTGCGAGTTCCCGCTCATCTCGCGGGCGATGAAATCCTCGATGTCGAACAGGTTGTCGCCGGCACGCTCGACGATCGTCAGGAGCGTGTGCATGCTTGCGACCTCCTCGACCTGCTCTTCGAGGAACCATTGGATGAACCGCTCGCCGAGGTAGTCGCCGGTGTCGCGGGCTGTTCGGGCGAGTGTGGTGATCTGTTCCGTGACAACTCGTTCCCGTTCCACCGCCAGGGCGACGGGAGCGCGCACCGAATCGAACTCGGTGACCACGTCGTCGATGCCGGGGACTGTCACGCGGAGGTTGTTGTCGATCAGGTACTGGATCATCATCAGCGCGTGGCCGCGCTCCTCGGCGGCCTGAGAATAGAACCGGCGAGCCAGTTGCGGGAGATCGAGCGAGTCGAAATAGACGGCCACCGCGATGTACTGCTGGGATGCGGTGAACTCGTTGCGGATCTGCTGCAGCAGGAGGGCGTGGAACTCGGTGGGGGTCTTGGTCGCCGGTTGAGACATGGGTGTCAGTTTACGGGCGTCGGTCACGGTCCGGTGGTGACAAGTTCGGCCGGGACCTGACGGTCGTTCGCCAGCGCGTCGAAGAACTGGGAAGCCCGTTCGTGATCCCAGAGCAAGACGTTGCCGGCTCCGTCGACGTCCTCGAAACCGCCGACCGGGACGGTCGTGGTGACCATGTCGCCGCGTACCGCCCAGGCGAGCGCGGCGAGGTTCCAGATGTGGTCGCTCTCGTCGACGCGCAGCGATGCGGCGGTGTCGGTGACGAGCGGCCAGACGCGGAACGGGTTGAGCCACGTCGCGGGGCTGGTGGCCTTGGACATGAGCGCCGCCATGAACATCCGCTGATGATTCATCCGGTCGATGTCGGCGAGCGCGGTCGCGCGGCTGCGGACGAAGCCCAGGGCCTGCGCCCCCGACAGTTCCTGGCAGCCGGGCGCGAGGTTGATCCCCGCGAGCGGGTCGTCGATGGCCGTGTCCACGCACATGTCGACGCCACCGATCGCGTCGACGATGCCGGCGAAACCGCCGAACCCGATCTCCGCGTAGTGGTCGATGTGCAGACCTGACGCCTCCTCGACCGTCTGCGTCAGCAGTTGCGGACCGCCGAACGCGAACGACGCGTTGATCTTGTCTTCGCCGTAGCCGGGGATCGACACGTACGAGTCGCGCGGGATGCTCACCATCGTCGCCGCGCCGCCGCCGCTGGGCACGTGCACCACGATGATGGTGTCGGTGCGGTCGGGGCCGCTGTTGCCGCCGGTCGACAGCTGCTGTTCCTGCTCGGGCGTCAGCCCGGTGCGACTGTCCGAACCGACGAGCAGCCAGTTCGTGCCGGGGGTGTCGCCGATCCGGCCGGGATAGTCGGCCAGCGCGTCGATCCGGTTCAGCGAACTGTCGAGGTAGTACGTCATGCCCGCGAGCGCCAGGATCAGTACCAGGAACAGGACGCCGACGCGCCGGCCCCAGTTCCGCTTGCGCTTGGGGCGTCGCTGTTGCGGGGGCTCCGGGGTCCGCGGCGGTGCAGGCG
>RRBB01001066.1:0-408 GCA_006543605.1 Rhodococcus sp. WS4 | reverse complement strand
GCCTGGCGTTGTCCGTCGCCACCGCCATGCTCGCTCTTGGCCTGCTGGTCACCGGCCCGATCTCCGATGCGATCGGCCGCAAGCCGGTAATGGTCGTGTCGCTGCTGGCCGCGGCGCTGTTCACCCTCGGCAGCGCGGTGATGCCCACCTGGCACGGCGTGCTGCTGATGCGCGCGCTGGTCGGGCTGTCCCTGAGCGGCCTGGCCGCGGTCGCGATGACCTATCTCAGCGAGGAGATCCATCCGCAGCACATCGGCCTGTCGATGGGCCTGTACATCGGCGGCAACGCCATAGGCGGGATGAGCGGACGCCTGATCAGCGGCGTCCTGGTCGATTTCATCTCCTGGCATGCCGCGCTGGCGGTCCTCGGCGGCCTGGCCCTGGTCGCCGCACTGGTGTTCTGGCGCG
>RRBB01001065.1:0-409 GCA_006543605.1 Rhodococcus sp. WS4 | reverse complement strand
GGCCCGGGCGCGACGAAGCGCCCGGCGAGGCCGGCGAGCAGCGCCTCCAGTTCGCCGGTGTCGGCGAGCTGGCGGTCCAGTTCGCGGGCGCGCAGCAACTGCTCGCGCAGGCGCGGATCGGCCACCTTGGCGATCTCGCCGCCGTCGCGCAGGTAGCGTTGCAGTGTGCGGTAGGCACGACCTTCCCGCAGCGCCCTGAAATCGGCGGCGAACAGTTCGTCGGGGTCGAGACCGAGCGCGCGGTAGTAGGGCTCGCCGAGCTGCTGCATGACGGTGCCCAGACGCAGCTCCGGCGAGGCGGCGACACCGAAGGTGTGCAGCCCCAGCGGCATCGCCGAGCCGGCCAGTCGGTGCAGGTGGTCGTGGAGCACGCCGAGGAACGCCGGGAAATCCTCGCGCATCGCTGCCT
>RRBB01001064.1:0-409 GCA_006543605.1 Rhodococcus sp. WS4 | reverse complement strand
CCCTGAACAGGCGTGTTATCAGCATCGCGTCGCCGATGTCGTGGACATGGAATTCGTCGAAGCAAAGCAGCCGGCAATCTCCTAGCAGTTCGTCGAGCGCACCGCCCAGGGCATCGGGCCGCCCCTGGCGGCGGAACATGCCGTCATGAAGCTGGCGAAAGAACGCATGGAAATGCGTCCGGCGCAGGCCCTGCAAATCAGCGCTGCGAAAGAAGCCATCCATCAGCCAGCTCTTGCCGCGCCCGACCGGACCCCCCAGGTAGAGGCTGCGCGGCGCTTGCCGGAATAGCGCCGGACCTCGACGCAAGCGCTCCGCCAATCGATCGAGATGAAGAATGGCATTGCCCTGGGCTGCGTCCAGCACATAGCCGCGCCGTTGCGCCTCTTGGTGGAAATAGCGGGCTACGGG
>RRBB01001063.1:0-409 GCA_006543605.1 Rhodococcus sp. WS4 | reverse complement strand
GAACTCGACCGCTTCATGCTCAAGCTGCGCATCGATTACCCGGCCGAAGCCGAGGAACAGACCCTGGTGCGCCAGGTGACCCGCTCCGCGCGCAGCGACATGCTCGACGTGGCCAACCTGCGGCCGCTGCTGAAGGACAAGGACGTTCTCGCCCTGCAGCGGATCGCCAGCGACCTGCCGATCGACGACCAGGTCCTCGACTATGCCGTGCGCCTGGCCCGCACCACTCGCAACTGGCCGGGCCTGGCCCTCGGCGCCGGACCTCGCGCGTCGATCGCCCTGGTCCGTTGCGGCCGGGCGCGGGCGCTGCTGCGCGGCGGCGAGTTCGTGGTGCCGGACGACATCAAGGGCTGTGCCCTGGCGGTCCTGCGCCATCGGGTCCGGCTGTCTCCGGAGCTGGACATCGAGG
>RRBB01001062.1:0-409 GCA_006543605.1 Rhodococcus sp. WS4 | reverse complement strand
CTCCAGGCTCGACGCCTGCTGCTCGGTGCGCGCCGACAGTTCGGCGTTGCCGCTGGCGATCTCGCTGGCGGCGGTGTTGATGGTGTCGGCGGCCTCGCGAATCTGCCCGAGCATCCGCGACAGGCTCAGCGCGTTCTCGTTGGAGAAGTCCTTGAGCTGGCCGAAGGTGCCCTGGTAGTCGGCCTCGATGCGCTGGGTGAGGTCGCCCTGGGCCAGCGCCCCGAGCATCCGCGAGACGTCGCGCAAGCCGCGGTCGGCGGTATCCACCAGGCTGTTCAGGTCCTTCGCCAGCCTGAGGAAGAAGCCTTCCTTGCCGGCCTCCTCGACGCGCTTGCTGAAGTCGCCGGCGGCCGCCGCCTGCACCAGTTGCGAGACTTCCTGCTCGGCGCGGTGTTCCTCGGTGCGGTCG
>RRBB01001061.1:0-409 GCA_006543605.1 Rhodococcus sp. WS4 | reverse complement strand
ACGTATTTTGCAGCCATTCAGAGTGCCTTCGACTGAAGGGAATAGAGACGAAGTAATATATTAGGAGCCCAAGCGCTTCAAGTTGGTCAATTCTGACACTACTCAGGTGAGTTGGACAAAATGATTTCCAAGATCTAGTTTCAATTTCAGTTAGAATCTTACTAATTCGGTGCATGAATCGATGTGACAACCTATATCATAGACGTTATTCATAAACGGCTTTAACGAGAATGGACAACGGCTACCAGCCAAAGTATAATTTCATTCCAAACATCAGTTGTCTAATCGCGTACCAAATTATGCGGTCACTTGACTTGGTCTACTTTCGGACCTTTTCCGAAGCCCTCGGTATGTCCCCGCAATACATATATGAACACCCCTGACCCAACCTCACGTCAGTAGAATACAC
>RRBB01001060.1:0-410 GCA_006543605.1 Rhodococcus sp. WS4 | reverse complement strand
GATCAAAGGTCGCTTTCGCCTGGTTGTTAGCATCGTTCAGTACGGTGCCCGCCAGTGCACCGGATTTCACCAGCGCCAGCGCTTCTGGCAGCGCATCGACGCCAAACACCGGAATGCTGGACTTGTTGTGTGCTTTCAGCGCTTCAACCGCGCCCATTGCCATCGCATCGTTGTTGGCGATAACCACTTCGATTTTGTTGGCGTTCGGGCCAGACAGCCAGGCGTCCATCTTATCTTTCGCCTGAGCGGTGTCCCACATTGCGGTATCTAACTGTAACTGTTCAGTTTTGATGCCTTTATCGTTCAATTCTTTAATCACGTAAGTGGTACGTGCTTCTGCATCCGGATGGCCCGGTTCACCTTTCAGCAGTACGAACTGAATCTGACCGTCTTTGTTCAGATCCCAACCC
>RRBB01001059.1:0-410 GCA_006543605.1 Rhodococcus sp. WS4 | reverse complement strand
CGCCATCGAGGTACCGCTGGCCCGCCATGCCCCGCGCAGTCGCGCCGAGCCGCTGGCCAGCGCGGACGACCTGCGCGAGCGCCTGCGTGGTTCGCGGGTGTGGGTGCTGGACAACGATGCGGCGATCTGCGCCGGCATGCGCACGTTGCTCGAAGCCTGGGGCTGCCGGGTAGTGACGGCGCTGTCGGAGGAAGACCTGGCGCGACAGGTCGACAACTACCATGCCGAGGCCGACCTGCTGATCGTCGACTATCACCTCGACGACCAGCGCAACGGCGTCGACGCGGTCGCCGCGATCAACGCCCGGCGCGGCTCGCCGCTGCCGGCGCTGATGATCACCGCCAACTACAGCAACGAACTCAAGCAGCAGGTTCGCGAGCTTGGCCATACCCTGATGCACAAGCCGGTGC
>RRBB01001058.1:0-411 GCA_006543605.1 Rhodococcus sp. WS4 | reverse complement strand
TCCATCATCAGGGCGAACAACTGGGTGCTGCTGCGGTTGGCGTCGAGCTGGCGGATGCAACGGTTCTCGAACTCGCGGAACGAACGCAGGTCGGCGTAGCGCACGGTAATCAGCCATTTCTCGCTGAGGACGAAGGTCACTTCCTCTGTGCTCGGCCGGTGCTCGGTGATCCCGCCGACCACCGAAGTGGTCGTGTAGAGGACGTTGCCGTCCTCGTAGAAGCGCGACGAATCCTCGATCTCGGCCATCTCCTCGCGGGTCGGGATGTTCACCTGCAGGTGGGATTCGAGCAGGCGCTCCTCTTCGGGGGTCGGGTGATGCAGGTCGATCCACAGGGTGCCCGGCGGCAACCCCCGCTGGGCATCGTCGTGCTGGCGTCGCTCCAGGCGGTCGCCGGAAAGGATGTAATAG
>RRBB01001057.1:0-411 GCA_006543605.1 Rhodococcus sp. WS4 | reverse complement strand
ATAGGACAAGTACTGGATGCCTTCGCGGCCTTTCGTCGCTCATAAGCGAAAAGGTCGGCAATAGGCAATAACTATCGCGCAAATACACTACAACCTTGCCCAAGGGCCGATATAATGCGGCCCTTTGCCGGCGATTCGTGGCCGCCAATTTTCCGTGGAAGAACCTATGAAAAGCGCTGAAATCCGTGAAGCCTTCCTCCGCTTCTTCGAAGAGAAGGGACACACCCGTGTCGCTTCCAGTTCGCTGATCCCGGCGAACGATCCGACCCTGCTGTTCACCAACGCGGGCATGAACCAGTTCAAGGACTGCTTCCTCGGCCTGGAAAAGCGCGCCTACACCCGTGCGACCACCAGCCAGAAATGCGTGCGCGCCGGCGGCAAGCACAACGACCTGGAAAACGTCGGCTACAC
>RRBB01000105.1:0-35500 GCA_006543605.1 Rhodococcus sp. WS4 | reverse complement strand
TGATCCGGACGGACGGCGCCCGGATGTTCCGCGTACTGGCCGACGAGGGATTCACCCACGAGTACACATCCGGGTACAGCTCGCCGGAACCGGGCCACGTCACCCTTCCGGGGCCGCATCGCATCGCATCGCGTCTCTGCTCAAACGATGGAATGCCGGCACCCACCACTACCGCGTCGAACGCGAACACCTGCAGTACTACTTGGACGAGTTCGCCTTCCGATTCAATCGACGCAGGTCAAAGGCTCGCGGGATGCTCTTCTACCGGCTGCTGCAGCAGAGCGTCAACACCGATCCTCATCCGCTCGCCGAACTCATCGGTGGCACCGCAGCCAGCCACCATATCGAATCCGAGGACGCTGATTCACTGTCCAGCAACACTTTCGGTGAATTCTAATCAATCAGTCCACTTAAGCAGATAAGCAGTACGTATGTTCCCACTATTTTCGGTCGGTCGGCGCGCGGGGTTCGGGGACTGTGATCACGTTCCTATTTCGTGATGGAGTGCGGCGTAGCCGTGCCTGTGAAGTCCGTCGGCGAGGTCGACGGCGCGGTCGACGAAACGCGAGTCGTCGGCGAGTGCGCTGCCCACCACCGTCGGATCGGTGACGAGGCGGCGCACGGCGACCGGAACGGTCGCTCCCGCAACCAGGTCCCGCAGTTCGCCGGCCCGTGGGTCCGCCAACTCGGCCGAGTGGCCGGCGGCGTCGACCGGGTCGATCACGTGCAGTGCCCACGCGGCGACGCCGAGCGTCGCCCACGGTGCCGCTGCGCCCTGGGCGGCACGCGCTGCGACGGTGGCGAGCAGTCGCGGGCCGATCTTCTGGGACCCGTCCGCGGCAACTTGGATCGTGGTGTGCGGCAACGCACTGTTGTCGAAGCGAGCCAGCACGGATTCCCCGTATCCGGCGACATCCATGCCCGGCGGAACGACCAGCGACGGCCGCACGTCGTCCGCGAAGAGCCGGCGACAGACTTCGGCGAGGACAGGGTCCGTCACCGCCGCGGCGATCGAGCGGTACCCCAGCCGCAGGCCGAGGTAGGCCAGTATCGAGTGCGCGGCGTTGAGCATGCGGAGCTTGAGCTGTTCCCACGGTGCGGCGTCGTCGACGAACTGCGCTCCGGCAGTGGACCAGTCGGGTGCCGGCCCGGCAAATCGATCCTCGATCACCCACCGCCGGAACGGTTCGCAGATCACCGGAGCCGCGTCGCGAACCCCGATGCGGCGCTGCAGGTCGGCGACGTCGTCGTCCGTGGTGGCGGGTACGATGCGGTCGACGACCGTCGACGGGAACGTCACCATCGCGGACGACAGGGCGTCCGTGGTGGCGTCGAGTCCGGCCTCCGCCGCGAAGTCGCGGACGAGGCCTTCGAGGAGTCGGCCGTTGTCGGGCAGGTTGTCGCAGGAGACGACGGTGAGCGGGCCCGCTCCCGCCGCTGCCCGCCGCGCGATGGCGTGCGCGAGGGCGGCAGGCACCGTCCGGGGTGTGCGTCCTGCGAGGTCGGCGCGCACCTCGGGGTCGTCGAAACGGAGGATCCCCGTCACCGGATCGTGGCGGTACCCCTTCTCCGTGACGGTGAGAGTCGCGATGTGGACGGCCGGGTCGGCGATGCGGTCGATCACGGAGCCCTGGATCCGCGGCCGCGTTCCCGACTTCGCGGAGAACGCCGACGGTCCGCGGCTCCGCAGCGCCGTTGCCGCGTTCGACGACCGTGTACAGGCCGTCCTGGGGCGTGAGCCGTGCCGCGGCCGCTCCGCTGCGCTGGGTGAAAGCGGCAATCCCCCAACGTCTGTCGCCCGTGATCCGAATCGCGTCCTCGGTGTAGACGGCCTGGTGAGCGCGGTGGAAGGCGCCCAGGCCGAGGTGCACCTGGCCGACGGTCAGACTCCGCGGGTCGGGGTCGGGCGGTGTCGCACGGCCGTAGGTTCCGTAGCCCAGGCCCGTCATGCGGATACTCCGCTGCGTGAAGCGGCGTGCGTGCGCACGGCGTCGAGTGGTGCGATTCCGCCGCTGCCGCCTGCTCCGCCGACGGCCAGCGAGGCGGCGGCGGCACCGAGGCGGACCGCCGTGCGCAGGTCGTCGCCGAGGGCGAGTCGCGCGGTCACGGTGCCGGCGAATACGTCGCCGGCACCGGTCTGGTCGACCACGGCCGGTGCAGGGAACGCGGGCTGCCAGTGCACGGTTTCGGCGTCGACGTGGACTCCGGTGGCGCCGCAGGTGACGGCGACGGCGCCCGCGCCCGCGGCGCGCAACAGTGCGGCAGCCTCCGCCGGGCTCTCGGTTCCCAGTAGTGTCGCGCACTCGTGCGGCGCTGACGGGGTGACGAGGGCGCGCAGTGCGGCGCGATCTCGCGGAGAACGTCGGCCGCCTCCTGCGCGGTGGTCAGTCGTCGCCGGTAGTTCGGGTCGTACACGAAGCGCTGCGACCGACGGGCCGCCTCGAGCACGGTCGCCCGTGCTGTGGCCGACAGCGCCGCCGCGATCCCGCTGACCAGCACCCCGCCCGCGTTCTCGAGCAGCCCCTCGGGCAGGTCGTCGGGGCTGAGCCGGGAGGCGGCGGAACCGCCCCGGGCGTAGCAGAACTGGCGTTCGCCGAGTGGGTCGGCGTACTGGACGTACATGCCCTGGAAGCTGTCGTCGCGGCGGACGAAGCGCGTGTCGGCGCCCATCTCGGTGAGCCGGTCGATGACCGCGGTGCCGAGTTCGTCGTGGGATACGCGGGTGATGACCGCGACCTGGGCGCCGGCGGCCACGGCCGCGGCGGCGGTGTTCACGACGTCACCGGATACCCCGAGCCGGCAATCGACCCCGGCCGTGATCGGACCGTGGGTGCTGATCTCGATCAGGGGTTCGCCGAGGACGACGACGTCGACGTCCCGGAAATCGATGCCGCTCACCAGTCGTGGACCGATCCATCGGTCCGGCGGTTCACCGGAAGGAACTTCGGATCGTAGGGGAACCGCGCAGCGGCATCTTCGTCGACCTCGACGCCGAGGCCCGGCGCGTCTCCGGGGTGCATCAGACCGTTCCGGAAGGTCCAGTTGGTGTGGAAGACCTCCTCCGCCGGTGCGCGGTGACCCATGTATTCCTGAATACCGAAGTTCGGGACCGCCATGTCCACGTGCAGTGCGGCCGCGAACGAGACCGGGGAGAGGTCGCCCGCGCCGTGGGATCCTGTACGCACGCCGTACAACTCGGCGAGGGAGAAGATCTTGCGCAGATGGCTGATGCCACCGGCGTGCGACACCGACGTACGGATGTAGTCGATCAGTCGCTCGGTGATCAGCTGCTGGCAGTCCCAGATCGAGTTGAAGACCTCGCCGACCGCCAGCGGTGTGGTGGTGTGCTGCCGGATCAGCCGGAACGCGTCCTGGTCCTCCGCGGGCGTCGCGTCCTCCATCCAGAACAGGCGATGCTCTTCCAGGTCCTTCCCGAGGCGGCCCGCCTCGATCGGGCTGAGCCGGTGGTGCACGTCGTGCAGCAAATGCACGTCGAAACCGAAGCGCTCGCGGACGGCACCGAGCATGCGGGGTGCGAAGCGCAAGTAGGGCCCGGTCTCCCAGGTCTCCTCCGCGGGGAGATGACCCGACGCCGGCTCGTACAGTCCCGCTCCGCCCCGGTGGACCCCGTACACGGTGTCCATGCCGGGGATGGCGCACTGCGCCCGCACTGCGCGGTACCCGCTGTCGAGATAGCCGGCGAAGTCGTCGAGCATCTCGTCTAGGCTCTCGCCGCTGGCGTGGCCGTAGACCATGACGCCGTCACGGGCGGCGCCGCCGAGCAGTTGGTACACGGGCAGGCCCGCGGCCTTGCCCTTGATGTCCCAGAGTGCGATGTCGACGGCCGCGATCGCGGTCATGGTTACCGGGCCGCGGCGCCAGTACGCACCTTTGTACAGGTACTGCCATGTGTCCTCGATCTGGTGCGCGTCGCGTCCGATCAGCTGTGGGCAGATGTGGTCCCGCAGGTAGGACGCCACCGCGAGTTCGCGGCCGTTGAGGGTGGCGTCGCCCCACCCCACCAGGCCCTCGTCAGTGGTGATCTTCAGGGTGACGTAGTTGCGTCCCGGTGCCGTGATCAGCACGTCCGCGCCGACGATCTTCATGGATTGGTTCTCCTTCGAGGAGGATCGGGCCGTTGGTGGGCTCGACGGGAATCAGCGGCCTTGTCGCGTATCGAATGCCCGCTCGGCAGTCCTTACATACAAGTACTAAATGGCATCGTATGTCAACAGCTGCGGTATGGAATAGACTGTCGAAATGACGAGTGCAGGGGCGGCCAAGCGGGGTTCGAACCGGGAGCGCGTGTACGCCGAACTGCGGCGACGCATCGTGACGTTGGAGCTCGCGCCTGGTGCCTCGCTGTCCGAGAACGAGCTCGCCGCACAGCTGTCGGTCAGCAGGACGCCGGTCCGTGAGAGCCTGATCCTCCTCGCCGAGGAAGGGCTCGTGCACATCTTTCCGAAGCTCGGCTCGTTCGTGGCGCGCATCGATCCCGAGCGGGTCGCCGATGCGCAGTTCGTGCGCGAGGCCATCGAACTCGCCTCCATCGCGGACGCCGAACGATCGGTGGACGAGCGGGCGATCACCGAACTGCGGGATTTGATCGCGGCGCAGAACGCGACGACGGACGTCAATACCTTCTTCGAACTCGACGAGCAGTTCCACAAGTCTCTGCTCACCGTCGGCGGCCACGGCTCCGCGTGGCGCACGGTCGTCGGCGCAAAAGCTCATCTCGACCGCGCGCGCCGCCTCGGCATCATGGGTGAGAGTTCGCTGCAGTCCCTGGCCTGTGAGCACGCCGCCGTGGTCGACGCGTTGGAAGCGCGTGACGGTGAGCGTGCGGCCGCGGCTCTGCGGACCCATCTTCGCAAGGTGTTCACCGACATCGAGAAGATCCGCGACCGCTCTCCCGAGCTGTTCTCGGACGGCACCGTCACCCGGCCGACGCGCCGGGTCGTGGCCGTCTGGACCTGATCCCGGGGCGTATGCGCTCGCCTTAACCGTGGCAGACGCTTGTCGAAATTGCATGTTGACAAGATCTGGTTCTCAGGTCTTGTATGTAAGTGAGCCGGTTCACAAGCCGCCGCGGTAATCCACCGGAACGGCGCACCGGACCGGTGCGCGCATCGACTGCGCCCACCTCCGGTCGCGATCGTGCAGCACGCCCGGCGTCACCGGACCACGACCTCTCACGAGCAAGGAACACATGCGATGACGAACAATGCGGAGGCCTCGCCGCGGGCGGGCACCGAAAGGTCGACAACGTTGGACGAGGATCCGTCGTCAGGTGAATGTTCGACAAGCGCGGCGGCGGATGGCGTCGACGTTCGGTCCGATGGGTCCGGGAGCGCCGGCTTGCGTCGGACCGTCCTCGCCTCCGTCGTCGGGACGATCGCCGAGTATTACGACTTCTTCATCTACGGCACCGCGTCGGCGCTGGTCTTCAACAAGGTGTTCTTCCCCGATGTCGACCCGCTGGTGGGCACCCTGGCCGCATTCTCGACCTACGCGGTCGGGTTCTTTGCGCGGCCGCTGGGTGGGATCGTGTGGGGGCATGTCGGTGACCGAATCGGTCGCAGGCAGACATTGGTCTTCACCTTGTTGCTGACGGGAATCGGGACTTTCCTGGTCGGTGTTATGCCGACCTACGAGCAGATAGGACTGTGGGCCGCAGTAATTCTCGTCGTCGTCCGATTGATACAGGGATTCGGTGTCGGTGGCGAACAAGGTGGTGCAGTCCTACTCACAGCGGAAGCGTCGCCGGCGCGGCGGCGGGGGTTCTTCGCCAGCTTCGTTCAACTGGGTTCTCCCGTCGCCTATCTGATCCCGACCGCGCTCTTCGCGGTGCTGCAAGGTGGCATGAGTGAAGAGTTGTTCCTGTCGTGGGGATGGCGAATTCCCTTCCTGTTGAGCGCGATCGTCGTCGTCGTCGGTGTGTACATTCGCCTGCGGGTTCCGGAGACGGAAGTCTTCCGGAACATGAAGGAGCACAGTGGACACCGCCCTGCACCGATTCGAACTCTGCTGCGTGACCACCGCCTGGAAGTTTTCGGCGGTATCGCCGTCAAGTTCGTCGAGGCCGCGATGTTCCCCTTCTACACGATCTTCCTCGTCACGTACGCACGCAGTCAGGATGTGGACGCGTCGGTGGTTCTGGACGCGGTGATCATCGCGATCGTCGCCGAGATCGTCATGATTCCCTTGTGGGGCAAGCTGTCCGACCGGGTGGGACGCAAGCCGGTCTATCTCGGCGCTGCGGCATTGAACCTCGTTCTCCTGATCCCCTCCTTCTACGCCGTCCAATCCGGGAGCATCCTGGTGATCGCACTGTTGCTGATCGCTGGTCTCGCGATCGGACACGCTGGGACGTACGCGCCCCAGGCGTCCTACTTTCCGGAGCTGTTCCCGTCCTCCGCGCGCTACAGCGGCGTGTCCGTCGTCTGGCAATTCGGTGCCATGATCGCGAGTGGTCCTTTCACCGTCGTCGCCGCCGCGCTGCTTCTCGCGGGAGACGGCTCGTTCGGCTGGGTCGCGGTCTACGTGAGCGTTCTCGTCGTCATCAGCATGGTCGCACTGACGAAGATGCCGGAAACTGCGGTGCGGCGCCGTGATGGCGCCGAGTACGCCGATTGGTCGCACTGATCCGTCCGTGTCGGCCCACCCATCCACTTCCGTGACGTTCCGTGCGGCGCTCCCAGTGTCACCGGACCACGACCTCACGAGCAAGGAGCACATGCGATGACGAACAATGCGGAGGCCCCACCGAAGGGCGTCGCCGAACGGACGACGCGCGACCTGGCCAAGGCGGCCGTTTCCGGCTGGCTCGGAACCGCCATGGAGTTCATGGACTTCCAGCTTTACTCGCTTGCCGCCGCCATCGTCTTCAACAAGATCTTCTTCCCAGATGTCAGTCCCGCCATCGGTCTGATCGCTGCGATGGCGACCTACGGGGTCGGATATGTGGCGCGGTTGGCGGGGGCGATCGTGTTCGGACGCATGGGTGACCGCATCGGCCGCAAGAAGGTCCTGTTCATCACCATCACCATGATGGGTGCCTCGACCACGCTGATCGGTGTGCTGCCGACCTACGAGGCGATCGGCATCCTCGCACCGATTCTCCTCGTCGCCCTCCGTCTCATCCAAGGTTTCGGCGCCGGAGCCGAGATCGCGGGCGCCACCACGATGCTGGTCGAGTACGCGCCGACCCGCCGCCGCGGGCTGGTCGCGTCACTGGTCTGCCTGGGCACCAACTCGGGAACACTCGCGGCATCCGCACTCTGGGCGCTGCTTCTCGGTGTGCTCAGTGACGAGCAACTCCTCAGCTGGGGCTGGCGTCTGCCGTTCCTGCTCAGTTTCGTCCTGATGATCTTCGCGGTGTGGCTGCGGCGAAACCTCAAGGAGAGCCCGGTCTTCGAAGAACGCCCCGACATCGTGGACGGCGTCGCCCTCTCTCGCGACGAGCTCGAAGCCGTCGCGCAGGAGAAGCCGGAGGGTGTCCTCGAGGCGGGGCTGCGCCAGCGGAAGGGCAAGGCTTTCCTCGTCGCACTCGGTCTGCGGTTCGGGCAGGCGGGCAACTCCGGCCTCGTGCAGACGTTCCTGGTCGGCTACATCGCGACCACTCTGATGGTCGACCGTTCCATCGCCACCGACGCGATCGTCTACGGTTCCCTGCTCGGCTTCGCCACGATCCCCGTGGTCGGCTGGCTCGGCGATCGTTTCGGCCGCCGTCCCATCTACTTCGCCCTCACCGCGCTGACGATGGTGTTCGCGTTCCCGATGCTGCTCATGGTCACCAGCGGCAACAACGCCGGACTGCTGCTCGCCATGGTGATCGGCCTGAACATCGGCGTGCTGGGGCTGTTCGCCCTGGAGAGCGTCACGATGGCGGAGCTGTTCGGATCGCGGACCCGCTTCACCCAGCTCGCCCTGGCGAAGGAAATCGGCGGAATCGCGGCCACAGCCGTCGGACCCTTGCTCGCGGCGACGTTCACGGCGATGACCGGAAGCTGGTGGCCCATCGCAGCGATGCTCATCGTGTACTCGCTCATCACCCTGATCTCCGCCGCCCTCGCCCCGGAGACCCGCGGCCGGGACCTCGTCCGACTGGAGGATGCACTGTGAAAGCCGTTGTCGTACACGGAGCGAAAGACCTTCGGGTCGACGAACTGCCCGACCCGGTGCCCGGCCACGGGGAAGTGCTCGTCGCCATGGAATGGGGTGGGATCTGCGGATCCGACGTCGCCTACTGGCGACACGGAGCATCCGGAACGGCCGTCCTCGAGCATCCCCTCGTCCTGGGACACGAGATGGCCGGCCGCGTCGCAGGCGCCGGCCCGGGTGTGACGGGCATCGATGTCGGTGCCCCGGTCACCGTTCACCCGGCGACACCGGTCGGCAACGAACCCCTACCGGAACGGATCGCTGGCCGCACCAACCTGTACCCGCGGGTGCGCTACTGCGGTTCCGCCGCGTTCACCCCGCATACGGACGGCGGCTTCAGTGAACTGAAGGTCGTCCGCGCCGATCAGATCCGTGCGCTTCCCGACGGGGTCGGCACCGACCGCGGGGCGCTGGCCGAGCCGCTCGCCGTCGCCATGCACGCCGTCGGCCGGGCAGGCGACCTGACGGGTCGAGAAGTGCTCGTCAACGGAGCCGGCCCCATCGGCGCGCTCGTCGTCGCCGCGGCGAAGTACGCCGGCGCCCGCACGGTCGTCGCCGCGGACATGGCAGCGGCTCCGCTGGCGATCGCCCGTGCGATGGGCGCAGACAGCGTCGTCGACCTGAGTGCGGGAGAGGAGCTACCCGCGGACGTCGAGATCGTGTTCGAGGCGTCCGGTGCCGCTACCGCACTCGGCGCAGTGTTGCATGCCACCGCGCGCGGTGGCACCGTCGTCCAGGTGGGAAACCTGCCGGGTACCCCAGTTCCGGCGAACCTCGGCGATCTCGTCACCCGGGAGATCACCTGGATCGGTTCCTACCGATTCGTCGACGAAATCACCGACGCGGTCGGGGCGATGCACGACGGACTCGATGTGAGCCCACTGATCACGCACCGGTACCCGATCGACCGGGCCGGCGAGGCGATGGACGTCGCCGCCGACCGCGACAGCGGCAGCAGCAAGGTGCTCATCCGACTGTCGTCGTGACGTCGTCGGGCGGCGGCTCGGCGTCGCCGCCCGACGACGCACCGCCGAGGTGATCGCCGCTCAGACGCACCCGATCTCTGTAGCCGCACTACTTTTCGGGCCCTAGAAGAAGTGCGGCTGCGAAGAAGGGTGCGTCTGTGCACAAACGCGTTTGCTGGCGGCTCAGTTACCGGGGCACCGCGGGCTCGCGCTCGTCGCCGGTGTCGATGGCCGCCTTCTGCCGGCTGGGCCACCAGAAGGCGCGGCCCTCGAGCGCCGACAGGCTGGGTACCAGCATGGGTGCCATCGCGAAGGCGGCGATGGCGACTCCGATCGCGACGCCGAAGCCGAGTTCGGCGAGGTTCGCGAGACCGGTGAGCGTCAGGGATGCGAAGGTCAGCGCCAGGATGAGACCGGCGGCGGCCACGGTCGGGGCGTCGTTGGAGACGGCGATCCGCGCCGCGTCACGCGAGGAGTAGCCGTTGCGGAATTCCTCGCGCAGCCGTGAGGCGAGCAGGATGTTGTAGTCGGTGCCGATCGCGACGACGAAGAGGTACAGCACGATGGGGATCGAGAAGTCGATTCCGGGGTATCCGAGGCCGTGCAGGAACAGGAGCACCACGGCCCCGAGCGTGGCGACGAACGTCAGCGCGACGCAGATCAGCAGGTTGAGCGGGGCCAGCACCGCGAGCAGCAGCAGCGCGAGGATCAACGCGATCGCGACTGCCGCGACGGGGAACACGAGACGCGTATCCTTTGCGAGTTGTGCGCGGACGTCGACGAACGTGGACGTCTGCCCTCCCACAACGACTTCCGAACCCGGGACCGCGCCGTGGGCGGCGTCGCGGATCGGTCCCTCCACCAGGTCGAGGGCCGAGTTGTCGTAGGGGTCGTCGGCGAGGATCACGTTGACGAGTGCGGCGCGGCCGTCCTGGCTCGGTCGCGGCGGGGCCACCGACGACACACCCTGCACCTGCGTGAGGGCGGCGACGAGCGGGGTCAGCGAGGCGGGATCGAGCGGTCCGGGGGCGACGACATAGACCTGGGTCGGGCTGAGCGCACCCGCGGGAAAGGACTGTCCGAGGGTGTCGAACGCCTGCTGCGACGGTGTGTCGGAGGGTAGTTCGCCCAGCGTGTTGTACGTCGACTTGTAGCCGGACGCGAAGGAGGCGAGTGCGATCAGGACGACGCCGACCGCGACAGCGAACACCGCGGGGCGGCGCCCGATCGCGGCGCCGATCGACGCGAACGGTGTGTGCGGACTGTCGTGTCCCGGTCCGAGCGGCCAGAACAGGTGGCGGCCGAGAACGGTGAATACGGCGGGAATGAGCGTCAACGCCGTCACCAGCATGACGGCGACGGCGACGATGAGACCGGGAGCGAGGGTGGTGAGCGAGCCGAGCTTCGCCAGCAGCAGCGCGGCGAACGCGACGATGACCGTGAGAGCCGACGACGCGACGACGCGCCCGACGACGTCGGTGGAAAAGACGAGTGCCTCGCGATGCGTGTCGGCGGTGGACCCTGCCGCGGCCTGCTGTCGGAGACGCTCGCGGTAGCGGAACAACAGGAAGACGATGTAGTCGGTGCCGACACCGAAGAGAACGACTACGAGGATGGACTGCAGCGACGTGCTGACCTCGAAATCGAACAGATCGGCGAGGACAGCGGTCAGCCCGGTGACCACGGCCAACACCACCCCGATGACGAGGACCGGCAGGACCGCGATGACGGGGCTGCGGAAGATCAGGCCGAGCAGGGTCAGGATGACGACGA
This sequence comes from Rhodococcus sp. WS4, assembly GCA_006543605.1. Classification (GTDB taxonomy): domain Bacteria; phylum Actinomycetota; class Actinomycetes; order Mycobacteriales; family Mycobacteriaceae; genus Rhodococcus_F. Next base: position 24,599 of record RRBB01000105.1, on the reverse strand, counting down.
CCGTGGCGATCGTGATGACCTTGTCCGCGTTGTCGTACGCGGCCGTGGTGTCGACCTGAATGGCGGCGTTGCCCGTCAGCCCGCTGACGAGACCGGTGCCGTTCAGTTGTTGCCCGGCCTGGTCGCGGAGCACGGGTACGGCGTCGTTGACCTGGTCGTCGCCGGGTTGTCCGCCGAACACGACCTGCAATGCGGCGGCCTTCCCGTCGGTGGACAGCGACGTCGGTGACCCCTGCACACTCACGACCCCGGGGATCGCCGAATTCTGCAGCGTGGTCGCGAGATTCAACGCCGTCTGCTGATCGGCAAGCGAGAGTGGGGCGTCGTCGGCGCGCACCACCACCAGACTGCCGGTGGCACCCGACAGACCGGGGAAGTACTGGTTGCCGACGGCCTGCGCCTCGGAGGACTCGAATGAACTGGGCAGGAACGTCTGCTGGTTCCCGGTGGTGTAGTCGTCGAGGCTGGGCGAGAACAGAATGACGGCGACGGCTGCGACCACCCAGGCCGCAATGATCTGCCAGGGGTGCGCGACGACCGTGCGAGCGATGTAGGCAAACATCATTCCCCGTTCCGGGAGATGAGGGTTCGGCCGGCGCCCGGGGCCGGGCGGTCGAACCGTGCCAAGTCATGGTCGCATGCGGTGTGCCGCGAAGGCTACGGGTTTCGCGGCATCGACCGACCGCAGCCCCGTTCCCAGGTCAGGGAGCGGGGCGGCAGTATGTCATGGTGCTCGTTACCGCAAGGGGGTGAAATCCCGGCTCCCGAGGTAGTCGGGGCGCGGCGCAGGCGCCGAGAACGGTTCGTTCAGGGTGTTCTCGACACTGTTGAACACGATGAAGAGGTTGGAACGCGCGAACGGGGTGATGTTGCCGTTCGAGCCGTGCATGCAGTTGGAGTCGAAGACGGTGGCGGAACCGGCAGGCCCCGTCATCATGTCGATGCCGTACTCGTTGGCCATCCGGGTGAGCGTCGCCTGATCCGGCGACCCGGTCGGTGGAACGTAGCTGACCAGCGACTCCTTGTAGTAGTCGGCCGGGGTCTCGCCCGCGCACGAGACGAACGCGCGGTGGGAACCGGGCATGATCATCAGCCCGCCGTTGTGCCCGTAGTTCTCGGTGAGCGCGATCGAGATACTCGCCGCGCGTGGGGTGGGCATTCCGTCCTCGGCGTGCCAGGTCTCGAAGTCGGAGTGCCAGTAGAACGGTCCACCGGTGAAACCGGGCTTGAAGTTGAGCCGTGACTGGTGGACGTAGACGTCCGAGCCGAGGATCTGCCGGGCGATCCCGACCACCTCGGGGCGGCGGATGATCTCGTCGACGACGCCGCTGAGACGGTGGACGTCGAACACGGAACGGACCGCGCCGTCGCCGTTCTCCCGGACCACCCGGTCGTCGCCGCGCAGGGTGTCGGCGTCGGCGAGGCGGGTCATCTCGTCGACCAGGTCGAACACGTCCCGCGGTGGGATGATCGCGTCGGCGGAGTGGTACCCGCGTGCGTCGTAGTCGGCAATCTGATTCGCGGTGAGCGGACCGGACCTGGTATCACCCCGTTTCGGGTCGAACCAGGTGACCGGGTCCTGGCGGACGGTCATCGTGCACTCGTTGCGGTCCCGCGTGGGGTAGTTGTCGGCTACGGCCGTACGCATAACTCGTGTTTCACCCTTTCGGATTGGACAACGCTTTACTCTTCCGACGTTCCCACTGGTCGTCGACGAATGCAACCCGGACACAGGTCCACCGAGGCTGGACTGGACCGCGACGGCGAGTCGCCGCAGTGGGATCGTCACGGACATGATCGATTCGACGGCGGTACTCGGGGTGGCGGCGATCGCGCTCGGCCTGGTCCTCACACCGGGACCCAACATGGTGTATCTGGTCTCGCGCAGCATCACTCAGGGTAGAGCCGCGGGCCTGGTCTCGCTGGGTGGTGTCGCTCTGGGGTTCCTGTGCTATCTGGCTGCTGCGACACTGGGCATTTCGGCGGTGTTCTCCGCCGTCCCGCAGGCGTACACGGCGCTGAAGGTGGCCGGTGCGTGCTATCTGGGCTGGCTGGCATGGCAGGCGCTGCGGCCCGGCGGGAGCACCCCGTTCGCGCCGTCAAGTGCCCTGCCCCGGGATTCGTCTGCCCGGCTGTTCCTGATGGGTCTGACGACGAATCTGCTCAATCCGAAGATCGCGGTGATGTACCTGGCCCTGATCCCGCAATTCGTCCACGCCGGCGCCGGGCCCGTCTGGCTGCAGAGCCTGCTGCTCGGCAGCGTCCAGATCACGGTCGCGCTCACGGTGAACACGCTGATCGTCTGCATCGCAGGCACTGTCGCGACGTTCCTGTCGGGGCGTCCGGTGTGGCTGCGCGCCCAGAAGTTCGTGATGGGAAGCGTCCTCGGCGGTCTCGCCGTCCACCTGGCACTCGACCGGACGCGCCCGGCAGTGGTCTGAACGGGCGGCGGTCTGAACGGGCGGCGGTCTGAACGGGCAGTGGCCTGAATCATGCACACCTGGGCATGTTTCGCGGGTACGGTCGGTGGGGACGACGAAGGGGCGAGAGATGGCCGGGACCATGCGGGCGGAACGATTCCATGCTGACACGAAAACCATTGCTGTCGAGGATATTCCGATCCCGGAGCCGGGTCCGGGTGAAGTGCTCGTCAAGGTCGAGTTCTGCGGCATCTGCCATTCCGACCTGAGTCTGATCGACGGAACGTTCCCCGCGCTGCTGCCCGTGGTGACCCAGGGACACGAGGCCTCGGGCACCATCGCGAAACTCGGTGCCGGAGTGACCGGATGGTCCGAGGGAGACCGCGTGGTGCCGTCGGCGGGCAGGCCCTGCTTCGCATGCCGCAACTGTCGCCGCGGCGACCTCACGAACTGCCTGAACATCCAGCTCATGGCGTTCGCCTACGACGGCGCGTGGGCCGAATACACCGTGGCGCAGGCCGGAGGACTGACCCGCATCCCCGACAACGTTCCGTTCGAGCAGGCGGCCATCCTCGCCGACGCGGTGTCGACGCCGTTCGGTGCCGTCGTGCGCACCGGCAAGGTGGGCGTCGGGGAGACCGTCGGCGTGTGGGGCGTGGGCGGGGTCGGTACCCACATCGTGCAGCTGGCGCGGCTGGTGGGTGCCGTCCCGGTGATCGCCTTCGACATCAATCCCGTTGTGCGGGAACGTGCCCTGGAGCTCGGCGCCGACTACGCCTTCGACTCCCGGGACGAGAACCTGAAGGAGAAGGTCGCCGAGGCGACCGGCGGCGGGATGCTGGACGTCGCGTTCGACGCCGCCGGACTGAAGGTGACGTTCGAGCAGGCCCTGGACTGCCTGACCGTGGGTGGCCGCCTCGTCGCGGTCGGATTGAGCGCGCAGGAGGCCTCGGTGGGCACCACGGCGCAGTTCGGGCTGTCGCAGAAACAAGTCCTCGGCCATCTGGGGTACAAGAACGTCGACATCGAGACCCTCGCCGAACTGGTGTCGCGGGGCCGTCTGGACCTGTCGCGTTCGATCAGCGAAATCGTCCCGCTCGAGGACGTCGCGAAGGGCATCGAGAAGCTCGAGAACCACGAGAGGAATCCCGTCCGGATCCTGGTCAAGCCCTGACCCGGCCGGCAGGTTTCACCGATTCGAGGCTCTCAACTGTTACTGTAATCCCTAATACTTCCTAGTCCTTCCTGTTGCTGTCGGATCATGCGCATCGATGAGGCGGCGGCATACCTGAGCATGTCGGTGGTGGGGGTTCGGAAGGCCGCGTCGGAGGGCCGGTTACCGTCTCGGTGTACAGGTTCCGGTCGGCGAGTCTTCGATCGGGAGGATCGCGACGTCTACCTGGGTCGACCTACACCGGAGAGTGTTCGGGCCGACAGGGCGGAAGCGTTGTACTGCCGGGTGTCCGGCTCGACCGGTCGGGCATCCTCGCTCACCCATCAGGAAAAGATGCTGCGTGAGCGTGCCACCGGCACCGTGTACCGGGTCTACACCGATCGTGGTTCAGGTCTGCGGAGAGACTCGAGCGGGACCGAATCGGATACTCGTGACGCAGCCAAGGTGTCGCTTCACGGTGGTGCGAGTGGTGTGGCGGGATCGGTTGGCGCGGTTCACCGGTGGCGTGGATCGAACGTTACCTGTCGGTGGTCGGCGTTAGGGTCGAGGTCCTGCGTGAACATGGGGACACGTCGCTGGTAGAGGAGCTGATGGATGACTTCATGGCAGTGCTCGCTTCGTTTTCCGGCCGCTTCCACCCATTGCGGTCGAAGCGGAATCCACGTCGACTTCTTCCGGGCGATGCGGCGGCACGGTGGGAGATGGACTAGCTGATGGCCGATGCCGGATTCACCGCTGCGCCAGTTCTCGTTCACCACCCGCCCCTACCGGGCTGTCGATGATGAGACCGGTGCGCCGATCGGGCGGGGCGACCTCGACGTGCGTGTCGGGTGGCTGCTCGACCTGATCTCGGGCGCCGAAGCGCAGATGTTGTCGCGGCTGTGGCAACCGGCCACCTTCGATGTCCTGGCCGCCGGATGTGACAGCCACGGCCGGGCACTGCCGATGCACGGTCATGTCGCTGCTGCGCGTCTGGGCTGGACCCCGCATTACCCGGACGGTGTCTACGTCCCGTCGCGTGTCACGCGGGTGGTCACCGCACAAGCGATGGCGACGCTGCGGACCCTGGCATACCGGGACACCGCGATCACTGCACTGTCGGCCCGGTTCGACCCGGCCACCGGCCGCATCGCCGCACCCACCACTGCGGCGGAGTACGTCCCGTCCGGATACGCCCGAGGCGTGGTGCGGCAGCTCACAGCGCACGCACGCGCCGCCGCCGGCGCGGCCGGTGCGGCAGACACGCGCCTGCGGATCACCGACGTGCAGGCACCACCCCAGGTCTCGGCGATGGCTCGGCTTTCCGCAGCGGATCGACAACTCGCACACATCACCGTCACCGACGCCCTCATGACGGTGACACTGCCCACCACCGCCGCCCCGACAGACCGCGCGCAGTGGCGACGAGTCCGGTTGACCGCCGCGATCCCACCGCACCTGCACGGGCGGCCGATCAGCGAGTGGCATCTCCCGACCCTCGCCCTCGACCACCGAGGTCTGCTGTTGCGATGCGCCGCCACCGAAGCGGTCCCCGCCGCTGATCTGACATCGGGAACTTCCGCGGTGGGCGTGGACTGGTCTCCGTCCACGCTCGGTGCCGCCGCCATCACCGCCGACAGCCCGGAGGGGCTGGTGTCGGACTATCGGGGTTTCACGTACGACGACCGAGGCCTCGGGATCAAGCTGGCCCGCCTGCAAACCGAGGGGCAACTGCTGCACCGCAAGGCTGCTCGCCTGCGCCGGCTCGCCGCGACCGCACCCCCCGAGGTCCGAGCACAACTGGAGGAGAAGATCGCCGTCCTCGACGGGCACCGCACCGCTGTCGGCATCAAACGGGCAAAGATCAACCGGGAAATGGCGTTTCACTTCGGCTGCCAGGTGACCGACTTCGCTGCCGCGGCGGGGGCGACGGTGATCGCGGTGGAAGACCTCACCACCCTCGAAACCCGCGGGCACGGGCGCGTCAACAACAATCGGGCCGCGCAATCGGCCCGCCGCCAAGCCGTCGACGCGCTCACCCACACCGCCGCCGGTGTCGGTGTGACGGTGGTGTCCGTACCGGCCCGCGGATCCTCGGCGTTGTGTCCGGGCTGCAACGAACCACTTTCTCGTCCCGGCGGTTACCACCGGGCATGGTGTGTGCGGTGCAAGGTTGGCGGACATCGTGACCATGTGGCGGGTGTGAACCTGGCCAAACGGGCATTGCTGGGACGCGGAAAAGCGGTTCGGAAGCGTGGGGAGAATCCGCAGATCCGGGTGATCGAGCATGCGCCGGTGCGCGAATGCCGCGACAAGATGTGTCCCACTCCGAGCAGGCCGCGGCATCGCCGTGTCCGTCGCAGTGCTCCCGCCGCGACACCCCGGGTGGGGGTGAACCAGACAAAGACTGTTCCTGCGCCACAAGCGTCGGTGTGGGACACGGTACAACCCGCACCACCGCAGGGTGTTACGGGTAGCCGTGAAGAACATACATCTCCAACGCCAGCCACGTCAGTGGTAGGAAGTATGAGATCTATGTAGACGCTCCGGACCTGTCGGTGTCCCGCTGTACCGTCGGCGCATGGGATATGAATTTCACGTCACCGTGGACTCGGAGAACCCGCATACCCTGGCCAAATGGTGGGCGCAGACACTCGGCTGGGAGGTGGAACCCAGCAACGAGGAGTTCATCCGCGGGCTCGTCCGGGCCGGCCACGCGCAGGCGTCCGACACCATGGAGTTCGAGGGTATCCTGGTCTGGCGGGAGGGCGCAGCCATCCGCGATCCGGAGCATTCCGAGCGGCCGCGTGTGCTGTTCCAACTGGTTCCCGAAGCGAAGACGGTCAAGAATCGACTGCACCTGGACCTCCGGGTCGGGGACGGGCGCGACGAGGTCGCCGAGAAGCTGGAGCTGTCCGGCGCCACCGTGCTCCACCGCGGTCGTCAGGGTCCGAGCGAGTGGATCACGATGGCCGATCCCGAGGGCAACGAGTTCTGCGTCAGCTGACGCGCGCAGTCAGCGGTACGAGCTCGGGGTGCTTCCGGTCCAGCGCTTGAAGGCGCGACGGAAGGCGCTGGGCTCGGAGAAGCCGAGGCGCGCCGACAGGTCTTCCACCGTTTCTCCGCGCCGGAGCCCGGCGACTGCGGCATCGCGCAGCACTTCCTCCCGCAGCTGGTTGAGCGACGTCCCCTCCTGCCGCAGCAGGCGGCGAAGGTGCGGGACACTGATCGACAGCATCTCCGCGATGTCCTCGGCGCTGGAGATGCGACCTTTCATGCCGAGTTCGAGAACCCGGCGTACCTGCGCCGACGCCGTGCTGTCGTAGTCGCGTTCCGACATCAGCAGCGTCGGTGACTCCCGCAGATAGTCCTCGAGCGTTTCCTCCGTCTGGATGATGGGGGCGCGCATCACGGCGTTGTCGAATTCGATTGCGGGGATGTCGGAATCGAACGTCACGGGGACACCGAAGATGTGATCGTAATTCTCGGCGAGCTGCGGGAGGGGTGCCGGATACGGCAGTTCCACCGCCAGCAACCGTACCCTCTTTCCCACGAGCCACGCCGCGAACCGGTGGAGGAGGATCAGCAGGAAGTCGGTGGTGACACGCGTCGCCTCGACCGACGCCTGCACGTCCTCGGTCGACCGTGCGGCCGAGACCGGGCGGATGTCGATGGTCATCCGGGTTCCGCCGTTGACGCCGGGACCGACGTGTAGCGCGGGCAGCGACGGCAGTGCGCGGAGGATGTCGGCCATCCGCTCCAGGGCGGCGGACAGATCCGCGGTGTGGATCAGGGCGAGGCACACGAGCCGAAAAGTGCCGCGCGGGACAGGGGCCGGTCCGAGTCCGAACAATTCGTCGCCCGTGATCTGCCAGACCGCCTGCGTGAACGCGGTGACCTGTGTCGGCGTCAGCCGGGCCAGCGGATTCTCGAGCGACGCCGCCGTGATCCCCGCCGCCGACAGTGCGGGGGAGAGGTCGACCCCGCTGCGCGCCGACAGTTCGAGCGACCGTCGCACGAAGTCGGCGGGGATGGTGCGGGCAGTCACGATCCGGGCTCCCCGAGGGTCCGGAGCCGCCGCGCGGCCTCCTCGAGCACATGATCCTGTTTGCAGAACGCGAAGCGCACCAGCGGATTCCACGGCTGCGGGTGGTCGGTGAACACGCTGACCGGCACCGCGGCGACGCCGATGCGCTCCGGGAGGCTACGGCAGAACTCGATGCCGTCACGTTCGCCGATCGCGGTGATGTCGGCGCACAGGTAGTACGTGCCGCCGCCCGAATGGACCTCCAGACCCGACGCGACGAGCGCATCGTACAGCACGTCCCGCTTCGTCTGGAGACTGTCCCGCAGTTCCTTCACCCACTGCTGCTCGTGGGTCAATGCGTGCGCCACCGCCGGCTGGAACGGACCGCCGCCGACGAAGGACATATACTGCTTTGCGGTTCGCACTGCGTCGATCAGTTCGGCCGGACCACAGGCCCAGCCGATCTTCCACCCGGTGACGTTGAACGTCTTGGCGGCGCTCGACACCGAGACGGTCCGTTCGTACATCCCCGGCAGCGTGGCCAGGGCGGTGTGCGTACGGCCGTCGAAGACCAGATGCTCGTACACCTCGTCGCTGAGCACCAGCAGGTCGTGCTCGCAGGCCAGTTCCGCGACGGCGGCGATCTCGTCCGGGGTGAACACGGTGCCCGTCGGATTGTGCGGGGTGTTGATCACCAGCATCCGGGTCTTCGGTGTGATCGCGGCCCGCAGAGCATCGAGGTCGACGACGAACTTCGTCCCGGAACGGGCGAGTGGCACGCTGCGTCGCACCGCGCCGGCCAGCGCGACCGACGCCGCGTAGGAGTCGTAGTACGGCTCGATCAGCACCACCTCCTCACCCGGTTCGACGAGACCCAGAATCGCGGCACTGATGGCTTCGGTGGCGCCGACGGTGATCAGCACCTCCGAATCAGGGTCGTGGTCGAGCCCGTACCGAGCCAGCCGGTCGGCTGCGACCGCGTGGCGGAGAACGGGCATGCCGGGCCCGGGCGGGTACTGGTTGAGCCCGTCCGCGATGGCTTGCCGCGCAGTGTCGAGCATCGACACCGGACCGTCGGTGTCGGGGAATCCCTGACCGAGGTTGATGGCGTCGTGGCTCACGGCGAGCGCGGTCATCTCGGCAAAGATGGTGGACGCGAACGGCTGCAAGCGCTGGACGGTGCGGTTGCGCGGCGTTGCGGGCATTACTGCAGCGTAGTCGGTGTGACGGCGAGGGTTGCACAGGGCCGCGTCACGTTCTGGAGGGCTGTCTCGTCTTCTCTGTAGACGGCGCGCGAAGGGCGCCCGGTGACGATGGAGGACACAATGCCCCGCATTCCCGCAGTGGCCCCGGCGGACGCGAGCCCGCTGGTGAAGGTCGCCTACAAATATGCTGCCCACAAGTTCGACGAGGTGCCCGAGCCGTTCACCGTGCTCGCCCATCACCGCAAGCTGTTCGTCGCGTCGGCCCGCCACGAGCTGGCGGTGCAGAAGGCGTCGACCGTGCTTCCCGCGAACGTGCGGGAGATCGCCGTCTACCGCGTGGCGTGGACGATCGGCTGCTCGTGGTGCGTGGACTTCGGCACGATGCTGCAACGCCTCGACGGACTGGACGTGGCGCGGCTCCAGCACATCGCCGATTACGCCGACTCGCCCGCGTACAGCGACGACGAGCGGGCGGCCATCGCGTACGCCGACGCGATGACGGCGACGCCCACCACGGTCACCGACGAACAGGTGGCGGATCTGGAGCGCCGGTTCGGCCGGGCGGGTGTGGTCGAACTGTCCTATCAGATCGGCATCGAGAACATGCGCGCCCGGATGTACTCGGCGCTGGGCATCACGGAGCAAGGTTTCGGCACCGATTCGTGCCGGGTGCCGTGGGCCGACGAAACCGCGGTCACGAAGGATGTTCCGGGAGCCTGATCCCGGTGAACTTCTCCGGATTGGCGATGTCGTACGCCGCGTAGACGAGTCCGTCCCGGACGGTGAACCCACCCACTCGCGGCGGCGAGCTGCGGTGGGCCTCGTCGCCGGTGAGTGCGGCACTGAAGAAGCCCAGCTGGCCGTTGACCAGGACCGGCTGCATGACGGTGAACACCGCCGGCCCGTACCGCTCGATGAGACCGAGGAAGAAGCGGGCGAACTTGTCCGCGCCGCGGATGACGTTGACGGCGGTGCTCGTGGTGCCGTTGGCGTCGCCGATGACGAGGGCGTCCGGGTGCAGCGCCGCGATCACCGCGTCGAGGTCGCCGGCGGCGAGTGCCTCGAGCAGTCGCTGCACGGCGAGCGCATGCTCCTCGTCGGGAACGGCGGGTGTGGTTGCGGCAGCGGCCTTGCGGGCCCGCGACGCGAGCTGACGCGCCGCGGGCGTCTCGATTCCGAGAATCCCGGCTACCTCGTCGAACGGCACCCCGAAACCGTCGTGCAGCACGAACGCGACCCGTTGCGCAGGGGTGAGCGTGTCGAGCACGATCAGCGCGGCGAGGCGGTTGTCCTCGTCCCGGACGACCGCTTCCAGCGGGTCCGGCTCGGCTGACGGCGACAGTCCGGTGACGATGGGTTCCGGAAGCCATTGGCCGACATACTGTTCCCTCCGCACCGCGGCCGACCGCAACCGGTCGAGGCAGATCCGCCCGACCACCGTCGTGAGCCACGGGCCGAGGTCGCGGATGTTCGCGGTGTCCGTGTGGTCGAGTCGGAGCCACGACTCCTGCACGGCGTCCTCCGCGTCACTGACGCTTCCCGTCAGCCGGTACGCTACGGAGAGCAGATGCGGCCGGTGGGACTCGAATTCGTCTACCAGCGTGGCAGTGGGCATGCCGATATCCTACGTGCGGTCCAGACATAAAATCCGCCGTGTGCGTAACCGTTGACCCTGGTGGTGGGTCCGGACGTATGGTGTGGCGACCACACCACCTCCAGGGAGTCTGCCATGTTCCAGTGTTTCGGCTGTCGTAGCTGACCTGGCTTTTTCGCACCCCTTTTCTACTGCACGTCCTGCACACCCGTCCGGCGACCGCCGGAACGAGGTCGGGAGTGCGCTCGCACGACCCGCCGCTTCGTCGTGTGCGGGCATCACACACTAGGAAGACCTTCGATGATTCGTCCACGTTTCGCGCGGACTCTGGCCGCAGCGGCCGCCCTTCTCACGTTCACCAGCCTTGCTGTCGCGTGCTCCAGTTCGGAGACGACCACGACAGCCGACGGGAAGACGGTACTTCGCTACGAGGGGACCACGGGACAGGTCTCGTTCCCGGAACTCGCGGCCGACCTGGGCTACTACCAGAAGGTCGAACTGAACTGGATCGGCGACACCACCAGCGGGCCGCAGAGCATTCAGAATGCCGCCACGGGGCAGACCGACTTCGGCGGAGCGTTCAACGGTGCGGTGCTGAAGCTGGCCGCGGCCGACTCGCCGATCACGTCCGTCATCGGCTACTACGGCTCCGACAAGGAGACGTTCAACGGGTACTACGTGCTCGACGGAAGCCCGATCACGTCGGCACGTGACCTGATCGGCAAGAAGGTCGGCATGAACACCCTCGGCGCACACCACGAGTTCCTCGTGCGGGAATGGCTGGCACGGGAAGGGCTGACCCCCGACGAGATCAAGCAGGTCGAGCTGACCGTCGTGCCGCCGGTGAACACCGAACAGGCGCTGCGGCAGGGGCAGATCGACGTCGGCACGCTCGGAAGCGTGTTCCGTGACAAGGCCGTCGAACGCGGCGGTATCCGTCCGCTGTTCACCGACGAATCCATCTTCGGTTCCTTCACGTACGGTTCGCTGCTGTTCCGCAACGACTTCATCGCGAAGAACAAGGACGCCGTCGCCGACTTCGTGCAGGGCACCGCCCGCGCCATCCGCTGGACCCAGACGACTCCGCGCGACGAGGTCATCGCGAAGTACAAGGACATCATCTCCAAGCGCGGCCGCAACGAGACCACCGATCTCGTCGACTACTGGAAGTCGCCGGGTGTGGCGGGTCCCGGTGGCGTGATCACCGACAAGGAGATCCAGACCTGGATCGATTGGCTCGTCCGCAACGGCGAACTCGAGGACGGCAAGCTCACGCCGGCCGACGTCTACACCAACGAGTACAACCCGTACGCCAACGGCACGTACCCCGCCGACAGTGGCCCCGACGGACAAGCGCTGGCTGCCAAGTGAACTCCACCCCAGATCCCCACGAGAAGAAAGTGATGTCGATGTCCCACTCCCGGTTCCGGCGCGGCGCCGTGCGCGCACTCGCAGCAACCGCAGCACTGTTCACGTTGGCCTCGGGAGTGGCGGGGTGCGCCGGCTCGTCGGATACCGCCACCACCGAGGACGGGAAGACGGTCCTGCGCTACCAGGGGTGGGCCGGTGACGTGGGATTCCATGAACTCGCCGAGGACCTGGGGTACTACGACAAGATCAAGCTCGAATGGGTCGGCGACACCACCAGCGGCCCGCAGGACATCCAGTCGGCGGCCACCGGTGACATCGAGTTCGGCTCGGCCTTCAACGGGGCCGTCGTCAAGCTCAATGCCGCAGGGGCACCGATCACGTCGGTGCTCAGTTCGTACGGTGCGGATGCCGGCGAGTACACGGGATACTTCGTGCTCGACGGCAGCCCCATTCGCTCGGCGCGCGACCTGATCGGCAAGAAGGTCGGGATGAACACGCTCGGTGCGCACCACGAGTTCCTGGTCCGGGAGTGGCTGGCCCAGCAGGGGCTGACCCAGGACGAGATCAAGCAGGTGGAGCTGACCGTGGTTCCGCCGGTGAACAACGAAACGGCTCTGCGCGAAGGTCAGATCGACGTGGCTGCCATCAACGGCATCTTCCGCGAGACCACGCAGGAGCGCGGCGGTATCCGGCCCCTATTCACGGACCGGGACCTGTTCGGCGCGTTCAGCTACGGCACCTATGTGGTGCGCGACGACTTCCTGGCGAAGAACGAGGACGCCGTCGCGGACTTCGTGCAGGGCACGGCCAGGGCCATCCGCTGGACCCAGGTGACTCCGCGCGAGGAGGTCGTCGCACGGTTCAAGAGCATCATCGACAAGCGTGGCCGCAACGAGAGCGACGAGGCCATCGACTACTGGCGCAGCTCCGGAGTTCCCGTTGCCGGAGCCATGATCCAGGAGAAGGAGCTGCAGACGTGGATCGATTGGCTCGTCCGGAACAGTGAGCTCGACGAGGGCAAGCTGACCGCAACCGACCTCTACACCAACGAATTCAACCCGTACGCCAACGGCACGTTCCAGCCCGAGAGCGGGCCCGACGGAGAAGTACTGGAAGGACAGAAATGAGCACCACCGCCTCGAACCCCGATCGGGTTCAGACGCCCAAGCTCCGCCTCGAGCACGTCACCAAACAGTTCGACGTGCGGGGGTCCAAGGACAAGTTCACCGCGATCGAGGACATCGACATCGATCTCGCGGACGGCGAATTCCTCGTCCTCGTCGGACCGAGTGGTTGCGGGAAGTCCACGCTGCTCGACTTGCTCGGCGGACTCAGCACCCCCACGTCGGGTCGGATCCTGCTCGACGGCGAGCCGGTGACCGGGCCCGGTCTCGACCGCGGAATCGTCTTCCAGCAGTACGCACTCCTGCCGTGGCGGACGGCCCGGCACAACATCGAGTTCGGGCTCGAGGCCAAGGGACTGCCCAAGAAGGAACGGCGCGAACTCGCCGAGCACTACCTCGAGCTCGTCGGCCTGAAGGGCTTCGGCGACCGGTACCCGCACGAGTTGTCGGGCGGTATGAAGCAGCGCGTGGCGATCGCCCGCAGCCTGGCGTTCGACCCCGAGGTGCTGCTGATGGACGAGCCGTTCGCCGCGCTCGACGCGCAGACCCGGGAGTCGCTGCAGGACGAACTGCTGCGCATCTGGAAGGCGACCGGCAAGACCATCCTGTTCATCACACACGGCATCGACGAGGCCATCTACCTCGGGCAGCGGGTCGCCGTCCTGACGTCGCGGCCCGGCCGGGTGAAGACGTTCGTGGACATCGACATCGATCGCTCGGGCGAGGACGTCCGGTCCAACGAGCAGTTCCGGCACTACCGCCACCGCATCTGGACGCTGCTGCACGGCGAAGTGGAGCGTGCACAGGTAATCGAGAAGGAGGAAGCACATGTCTAGCGCGCTCGCGTCACCGGAAGCTCCCGTCGCAATCGATCGGCCCGGGACCTCGGCTCCGTCGCCCGCTTCCACCCCGCCGGGGCCGGGTGCCGTTCAGCGTGCCGGTGCGGCACTGCGTCCGATCGCCTGGCGGATCCTCAAGCCGTCCGTGGCGATCGTCGCCTTCCTGGCACTGTGGGAGATCGCGCCCCGGGTCGGTCTCGTCGACGAGGTGTTCCTGCCCCCGTTCACGACAGTGGTCGAGGCGTTCTTCGATCTGGTCAAGAGCGGTGAGCTGTGGCAGCACGTGTCCGCCAGCCTCTCCCGCGCCTTGATCGGATTCTTCGTGGCAGTCGTGATCGCGATTCCACTGGGCATCGCCATCGCCTGGTACCGGCCCGTGTCCGACTTCCTGAACCCGATCCTGGAGTTGTTCCGCAACACGGCGGCTCTGGCCTTGCTCCCCGTCTTCATTCTGATTCTCGGCATCGGTGAGGAATCCAAGATCGCCCTCGTGATCTACGCCTGCACCTTCCCAATCCTGCTGAACACGATCTCCGGTGTGCGCACCGTGGACCCGCTGCTGATCAAGTCGGCGTCCTCGCTGGGACTGTCGCCGGTGCGCCTGTTCCAGAAGGTCGTGCTGCCCGCCGCCGTTCCCACCATCTTCACCGGCATCCGCATGGCGGCGGCGTCGTCCATCCTCGTGCTGATCGCCGCCGAGATGGTCGGGGCCAAGGCCGGGCTCGGCTACCTGATCACCGCCTCCCAGTTCAACTTCCAGATTCCCAACATGTACGCGGGCATCGTCGCCATCTCCGTTCTCGGGCTGTCGCTCAACGCAGTCCTCGTACTGATCGAACGCCGGCTGTCCCGCTGGCGGGTCTAGTCACTTACCGGAAAAGAAAACTCCACATGTCACAGGATTCCCAGCAGTTCCACCTCAACGCGTTCCTCATGGGCGTGGGACATCACGAGGCGGCGTGGCGGCACCCCCGCACCGAAGCCCACCGCGTTCTGGACGTCGCGCACTTCCAGGAGCTCGGCCGGATCGCGGAGCGGGGCAAGCTCGATTCGGTGTTCTTCGCCGACGGGCTCGCCGTCGGACCGCGGATCGCGCACAACACCCAGGCGATCTTCGAACCCGTCACGCTGTTGTCGGCGATCGCCGTCGCCACCGAACACGTCGGCCTGATCGCCACGGCGTCGACGAGCTACTCCGACCCGTACAATCTGGCGCGCAAGTTCACCTCGCTCGACCACATCAGTGGTGGCCGGGCGGGGTGGAACATCGTGACGTCGGCCGGCGCGGACGAGGCGGCCAACTTCGGCGTCGACGGCATCCCCGCCCACAGCGGACGGTACGAGCGCGCCGAGGAATTCGTGGACGTCACCCTCGCACTGTGGGACAGCTGGGAGGACGGCGCGGTGGTGCTCGACCCGGAGACCGGGACGTTCGCCGACCCCGCCAAGGTCCACACGATCGATCACGACGGACCGCGGTTCCGGGTCAGGGGTCCACTCAATTCGCCGAGGTCCGCGCAGGGGCGGCCGCTGCTGGTGCAGGCCGGGTCGTCCGAGAGCGGCAAGGAGTTCGCCGCCCGGTACGCCGAGGCCGTCTTCACCGCACAACGCACCCTGGAACAGGGGCAGGAGTTCTACCGCGACCTCAAGGCGCGCGTCGTCAAGCACGGCCGCAACGCGGGCGAACTGAAGGTCCTGCCCGGCATCGTGCCGTTCATCGCGGACACGAAAGAAGAGGCGGAGGCGCTCGAACAGTCGTTCACCGACCTGATCTCGCCCGAGTACTCGCTGCGCCAGTTGTCCACGATGCTCGGTGTCGACCTGACGAAGCACTCCCTCGACGCCCCGCTTCCACCGCTGCCGCCCCTCGACGAGATCCAGGGCAACAAGAGCCGGTACCAGCTGGTGAAGGATCTCGCGGCGGACGGTTCGCTCACCGTCCGGCAACTGATCGGACTGCTCGGCGGCGGACGCGGACACCGCACGTTCGCCGGGACCCCGGAACAGGTGGCGGACGAACTGCAGACGTGGTTCGAGCAGGGCGCGGCCGACGGTTTCAACATCATGCCGCCGTACCTGCCCGGTGGCCTGGACGATTTCGTCGACCGGGTCGTCCCGATCCTGCAGCAGCGTGGACTGTTCCGCACGGAGTACACCGCGACGACGCTGCGCGGCCACTACGGCCTCGCCGACGTCGGCAACCGGTTCGTGGACGCTGCCGACGAAGCGAGCGCATGAGCGGCGAGACCGGTATGAAACCTCTCGTCACCACCGTCTTCGTTCCCGCCGCGATCTTCGGCATCGGCCAGGGCGCCGCCGCCCCGGTGATGGCGCTGACGGCCCGCGAACTCGGCGCGTCCGTTGCCGTGTCGGGGCTGATCGTCGCGGTCGTCGGGCTCGGCGCCGTCCTCGGCGACCTGCCCGCCGGCCGGATCGTCGCCAAGTTCGGGGAACGGCGGTCCATCATCGGCGGCAGTACCGTCGTTGCCGTCGGTGTGCTGGTGTGTCTGCTCGCGCAGACACCGTGGATGCTGGGTGTGGGCGCACTGCTGACGGGGCTCGCCAACGCCGTGTGGGGGCTGGCCCGTCAGAGCTACCTGGCCGACGCCGTGCCGATCGAGCTGCGGGCCCGGGCGATGTCGTCGTTCGCGGCGATGTGGCGGCTCGGCTTCTTCGTGGGACCGCTGCTCGGCGCCGCCGTGATCCTCGTGGTCGGTGCCCGCGGCGGGTTCATGGTGCAGTTCGTCGGCGTCGTGCTGTCCGGGTGGCTGATGTCGAGGGTCCCCGACCCGCCGCGTCGCAGCGCCACCGCGAGTGCACACGCCACACTGCCGTCGATTCTGCGTCGACACCGGAAGTTGCTGGCCACCCTCGGCGCCGGATCGCTCCTCATGGGAGCGGCCCGCGCCTCCCGGGAGGCGGTGCTGCCACTGTGGGCAGCCCATCTCGGACTCGACGCCGCCCAGGTCAGCCTCGTCTTCGGAGTCGGAGCGGCCGTCGACCTGCTGTGCTCGTACCCGGCCGGACATTTGATGGACCGGTACGGACGCCGATTCATCGCGGTGCCGTCACTTCTGGTGATCGGGACGTCCTATCTGGCGTTGCCGTTCTCGCGCGACCTCCTGTCGATCGGGATCGTCGCCGTGGTGATGGGAATCGGCAACGGGCTCGGCAACGGCGTCATCATGACGCTCGGCGCCGACATCGCCCCACCGGCGACGCGCGCCGAATTCCTCGCCGCCTGGAGGCTCACCCACGACACGGGCATGTTCGCCGGCCCCTTCGGGGTCGGCGCCCTCGCCGCGGTCGTCCCGCTGGGTGCGGCCGTCGCCGCGATCGGGGGAGCGGCGCTGCTCGGGGCCGCGCTCCTGTTCCGCTTCATCCCGGTCTATTCCCCGTGGCCACCACCGGCCACGCCGGCGCCGGATTCCCCACCGCTCGAAAAACAGGAAGCATAGGTACATTCGTTTCATGCGCTTCGGATTGTTCGTTCCTCAAGGTTGGCGTCTGGATCTCGTCGGAATCGATCCCGCGGATCAGTGGTCGGTGATGCGCGACTTCGCGTTGCGCGCCGACCAGGGTTCCGCGTGGGATTCGCTGTGGGTCTACGACCACTTCCACACCGTCCCCGCACCGACGGAGGAGGCCACGCACGAGGCGTGGACCCTCATGTCCGCCTTCGCCGCGGTCACCTCGCGGGTGCGGCTCGGCCAGATGTGCACGGCCATGAGCTATCGCAACCCCGCCTACCTCGCGAAGGTTGCCGCCACCACCGACCTCATCGCCGGCGGGCGCGTCGAGATGGGCATCGGCGGCGGCTGGTACGAGCACGAGTGGCGGGCGTACGGGTACGGATTCCCCTCTGCTGGTACGCGTCTCGGTCGCCTCGACGAGGGCGTGCAGATCATGCGCCAGGCCTGGACCAACGGCACCGCGACCCTCGAAGGCAAGCACTACCAGGTCGACGGCGCCATCGTCCGCCCACTTCCGCTGCAGGAAGGCGGAATTCCACTGTGGATCGCCGGCGGCGGCGAGAAGGTGACGCTGAAGATCGCGGCCAAGTACGCGCAGTACACCAACTTCGACGGAACACCCGAGGGATTCGCGCTGAAGTCCGAGATACTGCGGAAGCACTGCGACACCGTCGGCACCGACTTCGACGCCATCGTCCGCTCGGCCAACTACAACGTTGCGATCGGCACCACGGAGGCGGAGGTCGAGCAGCGACTGCTCACCCTGAAGGAGCGGCTCACCCCCCACGTCGGCGCCGACGCCGCGGAGGGTGCGCTGGGCGCGTTCCGCGGAATGCCCGGCGTCGGAACGCCGGAGCAGATCGTCGAGAAACTGTCGGTGCTGAAGGATCAGGGATTGTCCTACGGCATCTTCTACTTCCCCGAGGCCGCCTACGACACGTCGGGGATCGAACTCTTCGAGAGAGAGGTCCTGCCCGCGCTGCGCTGAATGGCCGGCCCGTCGGCCGGACGTGCTGAGAGCCCGGCCCGTCGGCCGGACGTGCTGAGAGCCCGGCCCGTCGGCCGGACGTGTGGACCGTTCCCGATTTGGTGGACAGTCGCCTGATTCAGATTAGCGACTGGCTCCCGACCATGAAGGGACAGCAATGGGATCGACGAGACGTAGCTTCACAGCCGAGTATAAAAAGCAGGCAGTACAATTAGTGCTCGACGGAACAACAGCCACGAAGGTTGCCGCAAATATCGGTGTTCACGAAAGGACGTTGAGGAAATGGGTGAATAGCGAAAACGCGGACGGCGCCGAGTCGGACACGCCGCTCGATATCAATGAGCGCGCGGAACTCGAACAAGTCCGGAAAGAAAACGCGCACCTGAAGATGCAATTGGAGTTCGCAAAAAAAGTAGCGACCTGGTTCGCCAAAGACCAGCGGTAATTTTCGCTGCGATCGCGGACTGGGCTGACTCCGACACCAGGACTCCTGATATGGAGTCCCTGCCAGGTCGGTAATTCTGTGGTTTGATCTGCGAGTTTCTCGGTGTGTCGTGGTGGGATCCCGGTCGCGATGCGAAATAATAGATAGAGCTGGTTCGAACGATTCGGGGAGTGGTGGATGATGGCCGTGATGACCGCTCAGCCGCCCCTGCCGCTCGCGCCGGACGGTGCCCGCCCGATCGGCACGGCCGCGGCGATCGTCGAGGACGGCGACGGCGGCCGGGTGTTCGTGCACGGCAATCTGGCCTACGCCTGGGACGCCGGCGACACCCCGGCGCGGCGGTTCGCAGCGGTGTCGCTGATGCGGATCAAGGCCGCCACCCAACTCGATGTCGCCGAGGCGTTCGCGGTGAAACCGGCCACGGTGCGGCGCTGGGAGGCTCGTCTCACCGATGCCGGTGTCGCGGGTTTGCTCGCCGAACGCAAAGGCCCCAAACGCAAGTCGAAACTCACTGGCGACACGGTGGCCCGCATCCACCGGCTGCGTGAGGGCGGATTTTCCTACCGCGCCATCGCCGCGGCCACCGGGGTCTCGGAGGGCAGCGTACGCAACGCGCTCGTCTTCGCCGATAACGAAACGCCTATCGAGGAAGTTTGCCGCGCAACGAGTTCCGACCGTTCTCCCGAGCCAGAGCCAGAGCCCGAGCCCGAGCCCGAGGCGGAGGCGGAGCCCGAGGCGGAGGCGGAGCCCGAGCCGGAGGCCGAGCCCGAGCCGGAGGCCGAGGACGAGGACGAGGACGAGCTGGATTTCCCGGCAGTGGTTTCCGATGATCCACCCGAGTCTGTGCCCGCACGTGTTCCGGTGTTGGCGGATCCGATCGACCGCTCCGCCGAGCGGGTGTTGGCGGCGTTCGGGTTGATCTCGTACGCGCGGCCGGTGTTCACGCCGTGCGCGCGGGCCCCACTGGCGGGACTGCTGCTGGCGCTGCCCGGGTTGGCCGCGACCGGGCTGCTCGAGTGTGCGCACACCGTCTACGGTGAGTTGCCCAGCGGGTTCTATTCGCTGGATGCGATGTTGTGCGAGAGCGTGCTGCGCGCCCTGCTCGGCGAGGCCCGCGCGGAGGGCGCGGCCCGCATCGACCCGCCCGCGCTGGGCCGGGTGCTGGGTTTGGACCGGGCGCCGGAGGTCAAGACGATCCGGCGCAAGATCCGGCTGCTCGCCGAGGCCGGCCGGGCCGGCGACTGGATCGCCGCGATGGCCGCCCGCCACGTCGCCGAAGACCCCGAGCAGGCCGCGGTGCTCTACGTCGACGGGCACGTGCGCGCCTACCAGGGCACCCGCAAGATCGCGAAAACCCACGTGCCCCGGTTGAAGTTCCCCGCCCCGGCCACCGTCGAGACCTGGGTCACCGACGCAGCCGGGGACCCGCTGCTGGTGGTGATGGCCCGCCCGGCCGCGTCGCTGGCCTCCGAGCTGCGCCGGCTGATCCCCGACCTGCGCACGCTCGTCGGCGACGATCGGCGGGTGCTGGTCGGGTTCGACCGCGGCGGCTGGTCCCCGACATTGTTCGCCGACCTGGACGCGGCCGGGTTCGACACCCTCACCTGGCGCAAGGGCACCGCACCCGATATCGACGAGAACCGGTTCGCCGAACACGCCCACATCGACTCCGGCGGCCGCACCCACACCTGGCGCCTGGCCGACACCGAGATCGCGTTGGACATCGCCGACGGCCCGCGCAAGGGGGAAACCTTCGCGATGCGGCAGATCAGCCTGTTCGACGCCGCCGGCACCCGGCAGATGCACATCCTGACCACCCGCCGCGACCTGACGGCGGGTGAGGTCCGCTACCGGATGGGATCGCGCTGGCGCCAGGAGAACCACTACCGCTACGCCCGCCTGCATTTCGACCTCGATTCCCACGACACCTACCGCGCCACCGACGACGACCCGGACCGGATGGTGCCGAACCCGGCCAAGAAACCCGCCTACCGCGAGGTCGAAAACGTCCGGCGTGCACTGGCACGGGCCGAAACCGCCAGCAACGCCGCGCTGCTCGAAGCCCACTCGCCGCCACCGGGAACCTCGGTGGTGCTGACCAACGAGATGATCAACACCACCACCGCCGACGTCCACGCCACCGAAACCGTTCTCGGCGCGGCGATCGCCGCGCACCAGGCGATCCCCGCCCGACTGCCGCTCTCGGCGGTCAACCCTGGCCAGCAGGTCCTCGACACCGAAACCAAGCTGATCCACCACGCCATCCGCATCGCCGCCTACAACACCGCACAAGCCCTCGCCCGCACGATCCTCACCGGCACCGGCTACACCCGCGCCGACGACGAAGCCCACACCCTGATCCGCACCGCACTGGGCGGCTCCGGCGACATCCTCCCCGACCGCGCCACCAACACCCTGCACATCCGGCTCGACCCCCTGCCCGCGCCACGCCACACCAACGCGATCGACGAACTCTGCCACGCGCTCAACGACACCAACACCATCTACCCCGGCACCGACCTCACCCTGCGCTACAGCGTCAAACCCCACCGAGGACCGCACACCAATTACTGAGCCATGTCGGGAGTCCTGGACACCTACCCGGTCTTGTTCATGTGCGCCGAACTGGACGTTTCCCGCTCCGGCTACTACGCGTGGCGCACCCGCCCGATCAGCGGCCGGGCATGCACCGACGCCGAAGTGAGCGAGCTGATCGTCACCCTGCACGCCGAGCTGCGGGGTAACCCCGGCGTCCGACGCATGCGCGCCGAGCTGCACACCCATGGAGTGAACATGGGCCTGAAACGAGTGTGGCGGCTGATGAAGGCCGCTGGCCTGCGCGGACGCCATCCACGACAGTGGAAACGCACCACCGTCGCCGGTGACACACCTGTGCCGGCTCCCGATCTGATCGGCCGCGACTTCACCGCCGACAGCCCCAACCTGCGGTGGTGCGGCGACATCACCTACATCAAGACCTGGGACGGCTGGGCCTACCTGGCCACCGTCATCGACCTGCACTCACGCAAGGTGGTCGGCTGGTCGCTCGCCGATCACATGCGCACGAGCCTGGTCACCGACGCACTCGAGATGGCGATCACCCACCGAAATCCGTCGGCCGGGGTGATCTTCCATTCCGACCGCGGATGCCAATATACGTCGACAGAGTTCGACCAGTTCTGCCGGAATAACAACATTCGACGGTCGCTGGGGCGAACTGGAATTTGCTACGATAATGCGGTCTCGGAATCGTTCTTCGCTACCTATAAGAAAGAACTCATCCACACCCGCCCCTGGCCGACGATCAAGGATCTGATATCAAGAACATTCGACTGGATTGAATCCTACTACAATCGCAGAAGAAGGCACTCCACACTCGGATATTTGACACCAGGAGAATACGAACTAGGATATAGAGACATTACCGAATTAGCCGCCTAAACGGTGTCCACAAAATCGGGAACACTCCAGTGCTGAGAGCCCGGCCCGTCGGCCGGACGTGCTGAGAGCCCGGCCCGTCGGCCGGACGTGCTGAGAGCCCGGCCCGTCGGCCGGACGTGCTGAGAGCCCGGCCCGTTCTCCGGGCATAGAGTGGCGGGCATGTTCGTCATCACCCTCGCCGCCGACACCCTGTGGCTCAGTCCGCCGGTGGTCACCGACGTCGATGCGATCTGCGCGGCATGCAGCGACGCGTCGATCGCCGAGTGGACGACGATGCCCGCACCCTACGCGCGGTCGGACGCCGAGCAGTTCGTCCGGCAGACGGTGCCGTCCGGCTGGGCGGACCGCAGTCCCACCTGGGCGCTGCGCGAACACGAAACCGGACCCGTACTCGGGATGATCGGACTGATGTCACGGGACATGACGGCAGCCGAGATCGGGTACTGGCTCTCGCCCGCCGCCCGCTCGCGGGGACTCATGACGACCGCGGTGAACCTGGTGTGCGATTTCGCGTTTCGGCCGGACGGCATGGGACTCGAACGCATCGAATGGCGCGCCTTCGTCGGCAACCGCGACTCCGCGGCGGTCGCCCGCAAGGTCGGATTCCGGTTCGAAGGGGTCCAGCGCGCCGGACTGATGCAGCGCGGTGTCCGACGCGATTCGTGGGTGGCCGGCCTGCTCGCCGACGACCCACGGGAACCAGCCGACGGCTGGCCCGGCTGACGGCCGATCAGCGCAGGCTCTCCGGAAGGTCGTGCTCGGACACTGCGACCCGCTGGTCGGGGCTGGTCCGGATGTGCTCGGACTCGGCGATCCGGCTCAGGAGGAAATCCCACTCGACCTGGTCGATGGCGTCCTCCGCGCGGGAGCGGACGGTCGCGTCGCGGGTGCCCCACGCGATCGGCATCGGACTGACCATCTCCCACGTGGCGGCGTCGCTGTGAGTGCTGCGGTCGTTGAGCAGGGCGACCGACGGCACCCGGTCGCCGACGTTCTGCTTCTGACCCGTCCGGATCGGGACGTTGCGGGTGACGAGCGCATACGACGCCCGGCCTGTGCCCGGCTTCGCGACGTCGATCAGCGACAGCAGTGTGATCGCGCGGGGGTGGACCTCGGAGACGACGGCCGGCACCAGGGGGCTCTTCGCGTACAGCTCGTCGAGGCTGCCGACCTTCTTCGGCACCCAGAACGCCACCCACACGGACGTGAGCGCGGCGATGGCCACGACGACGCCGAGGATGATCGACCAGGGGTGGGCGAGCAGGATCAGACCGACCGCGGCCGCCGCGAACAGCAGCGCCACCACGATCGCCGACACCTGCAGGCGTCGCATGTCGGCGAACGTCTGGTTGACAGACTTCGCATAGGCCCGGTCGACGGTGAACTCGAAATGTCGCACGGGCTCAGCTTAGATCCCCGGGCCGGGTGGCCGGGCGGTCACCCGATGGCCGGGCCCAGCAGGTCGTCGGCGTCGGTGATCCGGTACGCGTATCCCTGCTCGGCGAGGAAGCGCTGCCGGTGGGCGGCGTACTCGGCGTCGAGGGTGTCGCGCGCCACCACCGAGTAGAAGTGGGCCTGGCCACCGTCGTGCTTGGGTCGCAGAAGACGGCCGAGGCGCTGCGCCTCCTCCTGACGGGAACCGAACGTTCCCGAAACCTGAACGGCGACAGATGCTTCCGGAAGGTCGATCGAGAAGTTCGCGACCTTGCTGACCACCAATGTCTGGATTTCGCCCGCCCGGAAGCGGTCGAACAGTTCTTCCCGATCCTTGTTCTTGGTGGAGCCCTTGATGACCGGGGCGTTCAACGCCTCGCCCAGCTCGTCGAGCTGATCGAGGTATGCGCCGATGACCAGCGTCGGTGCATCGGTGTGCCGCTCCAGGATCGACTTCACCACCGCGATCTTGGTGTGCGCGGTGGAACACAGCTTGTAGCGCTCATCCGGTTCGGCGACGGCGTAGGACATGCGTTCGGCGTCCGTCAGCGTCACGCGCACCTCGACGCAGTCGGCGGGGGCGATCCACCCCTGCGCCTCGATGTCCTTCCACGGTGCGTCGTACCGCTTGGGTCCGATCAGGGAGAACACGTCGCCCTCGCGGCCGTCCTCGCGCACCAAGGTGGCGGTGAGGCCGAGGCGTCGACGGGACTGCAGGTCGGCGGTCATGCGGAACACCGGGGCGGGCAGCAGATGCACCTCGTCGTAGATCACCAGACCCCAGTCGCGGGAGTCGAACAGCTCGAGATGCTTGTACTCGCCCTTGGTCCGCCGGGTGATCACCTGATATGTGGCGATCGTGACCGGACGGATCTCCTTGCGCTCGCCGGAGTACTCGCCGATCTCCTCCTCGGTGAGCGACGTGCGCGCGATCAGCTCACGCTTCCACTGCCGGCCCGCGACGGTGTTGGTCACCAGGATCAACGTCGTGGCCTTCGCCTTGGCCATCGCCGCTGCACCGACCATCGTCTTGCCCGCGCCACAGGGCCTGTCTCTTATACACATCTGACGCTGCCGACGACGGA
>RRBB01001056.1:0-411 GCA_006543605.1 Rhodococcus sp. WS4 | reverse complement strand
GTCGTGGCTACAGCCTGGCCTACCTGCTGCGCGTGCGCCTGGGCTGGAGCGGCGAGTTGCGCGCAGTGGGCGACGTGTTGCGCGACCAGCTCAGCCATATGCGCCAGTGCGGCTTCGATGCCTTCGCGGTGCGCGAGGACAAGAACGTCGTGGACGCGCTCAAGGGGCTGGCGGGTTTGAGCGTGCTCTACGGACGCTCGGCGATTGAGCCGCGACCGTTGTTCCGCCGACGCTAGGCATACGCCCCCGGACCGACGCCGATACCTGCCGCAACGCCGACCTGGCCCCTCTCCCGCAGCGGGAGCGAGGCGCGCCCCTCAGCCGTAGACCGAGGAACTGACGGACGGCGCCGGCGCGCCGCCCTTGAAGCGCCCCGCCAGCTCGCGCAGCGAACGCATCAGCAGGCTGGTG
>RRBB01001055.1:0-412 GCA_006543605.1 Rhodococcus sp. WS4 | reverse complement strand
GTATAGGGCAACGCCTGTTTGCGCGACCGGTTGATCATCGCCAGGGTGTTGACCATCCGCTCCAGCCCTTTCACCGCGAGGAACTCGGTCTGCACCGGAATCACCAGGTGCTGGCTGGCGGCCAGGGCATTGACCATCAGCACGCCGAGCAGCGGCGGGCTGTCGATGATCGCATGGTCGAAATCCTGCCAGAGCTGCGCCAGGCTTTTCGAGACCACCAGGCCGAGACCGCTCTTGCCCGGCGACTGGCGCTCCAGGGTGGCCAGCGCGGTACTCGACGGCAGCAGGGAGATGCGTTCGTTGCTGGTGCTGCGCAGCAGCGAGGCCGGCAGCCCCTCGGGGACGTTGCCCTGGTGCAGGAACAGGTCGAAGGCGCTGTGCTCGAGGGTGTCCGGATCATAGCCGAAATAGC
>RRBB01001054.1:0-266 GCA_006543605.1 Rhodococcus sp. WS4 | reverse complement strand
GTACGACCTGCACCAGGACCGCCACGACTCCCACCTGTTCTACATGATCGAGCAGTGGCGCGACGACGCCGCCCTGGAGCGCCACCAGAACACCGAACACTTCCTGCGCTTCAGCCGCGGCAACGAAGCCCTGCTGCAGAACGTGAAGATCGACCAACTCTATCGCCTCGCCTGAGGCCCGTTTCCCGGAGCCCCCATGAAAGCTGTCGGTTACTACCAGTCCCTGCCCATCGACCATCCCGATGCCCTGCTCGACCTCGAACTAC
>RRBB01001053.1:0-413 GCA_006543605.1 Rhodococcus sp. WS4 | reverse complement strand
ATGCCGGGACTGGAGGCCGGGCACCTTGGCTTCCGCGCGGGGCCGATGATGGCTTCCCAGGACCTGCTGAGCGTCACCCTGGAGGGCGTCGGCGGCCACGGTTCGATGCCGCACCTGAGCGTCGATCCGCTGCTCGCGGCGTCGAGCGCGGTGATGGCCCTACAGAGCGTGGTGGCGCGCAACGTCGATCCGCAGAAGGCCGCAGTGGTCACGGTCGGTGCATTGCAGGGCGGCGAGGCGGCCAACGTCATACCCCAGCTCGCCGTGCTGCGCCTGAGCCTGCGGGCGTTCGACGGCCAGGTGCGCGAGCAGGTGCTGCAGCGGGTTCGCCAGATCATCGAGTTGCAGGCCGCCAGATATGGGTGCCAGGCCAGCATCGAGCACTACCCGGCCTATCCGGTGCTGGTCAACAG
>RRBB01001052.1:0-413 GCA_006543605.1 Rhodococcus sp. WS4 | reverse complement strand
CTCGCGTACCGCGCGTGGCCGGCCGCTGGTGAACCTGCTGCCGCTGGATGAGGGCGAGCGGATCACCGCGATGTTGCAGATCGACCTGGAGGCGCTGCAGCAGAACGGTGGCGCCGATGACGACCTCGACGAAGCCGAAGGCGCGGTGCTTGAGGGCGAGGTGGTTGAGGCCGCCGAGGTCGAGGAAGTCGAGGGCGAGACCGCCGAGCTGGTGGCCGAGCCGACCGGCGCCTACATCTTCATGGCCACCGCCTTCGGTACCGTGAAGAAGACCCCGCTGGTGCAGTTCAGCCGTCCGCGCAGCAGCGGCCTGATCGCGCTCAAGCTGGAAGAGGGCGACACCCTGATCGCCGCCGCGATCACCGATGGCGCCAAGGAAGTCATGCTGTTCTCCAGCGCCGGCAAGGTGATCC
>RRBB01001051.1:0-414 GCA_006543605.1 Rhodococcus sp. WS4 | reverse complement strand
GCCGTACTCGGCGACACAGGCGAAATACATCAGCTGGCGCAACGAAGGCATCGCCTTCGACCAGTTGATGATTGGGAAACTGGCATCGGTCACGGACATTGCGTACATACCCCTCGCTGGCAACACGGGTCGGATCGGCACGGGCAGGGAAACCCCGGGACGGCGCGATGAACGACCGCCGGCAGCCTGCTTCCGAAAGCCGTTTCGCGGCAGAAGAACGAAAGATAGGTAGCGGAGATGACAGGAAGCGCGACGTTCGGGGCCGGGACGCTCTTCATGGGCGGCGTCTTGTTCCCGCGCCGCCAGTATAGCCAGGCGGCATGGGGAACTGGCCATGCGGCGCGGCACGGCCGCGGGCCACCCTCGCCGTTCGGATAGGTCCCCTTGCCAGGTCGGTCCGAAGCTGCCAGGGAC
>RRBB01001050.1:0-415 GCA_006543605.1 Rhodococcus sp. WS4 | reverse complement strand
GAGTGGGAAGCGAAAATCCTGGAACTGGCTGGCTTCCTGGATTCTTACATTCCGGAACCAGAGCGTGCGATTGACAAGCCGTTCCTGCTGCCGATCGAAGACGTATTCTCCATCTCCGGTCGTGGTACCGTTGTTACCGGTCGTGTAGAGCGCGGTATCATCAAAGTGGGCGAAGAAGTTGAAATCGTTGGTATCAAAGAGACTCAGAAGTCTACCTGTACTGGCGTTGAAATGTTCCGCAAACTGCTGGACGAAGGCCGTGCCGGTGAGAACGTAGGTGTTCTGCTGCGTGGTATCAAACGTGAAGAAATCGAACGTGGTCAGGTACTGGCTAAGCCGGGCACCATCAAGCCGCACACCAAGTTCGAATCTGAAGTGTACATTCTGTCCAAAGATGAAGGCGGCCGTCATACTC
>RRBB01001049.1:0-415 GCA_006543605.1 Rhodococcus sp. WS4 | reverse complement strand
GTCCCAGCGCAACCCGGACATGCTCGAGGAAGGCCAGGACGTGCTGATCACCGGCGAGCGCCAGTTGCCCGACTCGGAGTTCGTCGCCCAGCGCCTGGGCAGCATCCACAGCGTACTCTGCGCCAGTCCCGGCTACCTGCAACAGCACGGCGTGCCGCGCTCGGTGGACGACCTGGAGCGCCACGTCTGCCTGCGCCTGCAGGACCCGGCCTACCCGGAGGGCTGGATCTTCGCCGACGAGCAGGGCGAGCGCACCGTCAGCCCGCAGAACACCTTCATGGTCAATGTCGCCGAGGTCATGGCCCAGGCGGCCAAGGCCGACCTCGGCATCGCCCTGCTGCCCAGCTACGTGGCGGCCGCGGCGCTGCGCAACGGCGAGCTGCTACGGGTGTTGCCCGGCCATGCCATGCACGAG
>RRBB01001048.1:0-416 GCA_006543605.1 Rhodococcus sp. WS4 | reverse complement strand
GTAGTGAACAACGTGAAAACGGGCACTCCGGCTGCGCAGATCGGCCTGAAGAAAGGTGATGTGATTATTGGCGCGAACCAGCAGGCAGTGAAAAACATCGCTGAACTGCGTAAAGTTCTCGACAGCAAACCGTCTGTGCTGGCACTCAACATTCAGCGCGGCGACAGCACCATCTACCTGTTAATGCAGTAATCTCCCTCAACCCCTTCCTGAAAACGGGAAGGGGTTCTCCTTACAATCTGTGAACTTCACCACAACTCCATACATCTTCATCATCCTTTAGGCATTTGCACAATGCCGTACGTTACGTACTTCCTTATGCTAAGCCGTGCATAACGGAGGACTTATGGCTGGCTGGCATCTTGATACCAAAATGGCGCAGGATATCGTGGCACGTACCATGCGCATCATCGATA
>RRBB01000104.1:0-36045 GCA_006543605.1 Rhodococcus sp. WS4 | reverse complement strand
TCGATGAGCGATGATAGCAAGTGAACTCCTGGTAGGGCGGGGACGTAGACACTCACTGACCTACCAGGAGTTCACTTGTTTCCCATCCGTCACACGCCGACAATCACCGAGTTTTCAGATGCACTCTGACACAGTGATACGGCTCAGCGAAATTCGCCGGCGTGCGCTGCTGCCCACTGCGCGAAGGTGGTTGCCGGAGTTCCGGTGAGTTGCTCGACGAGGCGATTCGACTGCTGGGGAGCGTCGACGAGGCTCGCCATCCCTTCCAGGTACCAGCGGGCGTACTCACCCATCGCCGGGCTCAGCACGTCCACCGCCTCGTCCAGGGACACCTGCCGGTATTCGATGTTCCGCCCGAGGGCGGTGCCGAGGAGGCGGACGAGGTCGGCGCGCGTGATCGTTTCGGGGCCGGTGAGTTCGTACGACGCGCCGACGTGCCCGTCCTCGAGGAGGGCTACGGCCGCGACCTCGGCGATGTCGTCCATCGCGATGGGCGCGTTGGCTGCCGTCGGATACGGTTCGCGCACGGAGTCCCCCGCGGCGATCTGCGGGGCGAGGATTCCGGCGTTCTCCATGAATTCGCCGGGCCACAGGTGCGTCCATTCGATGCCGGACGCCTCGACGGCCCGCGCGACGTCGCCCCAGTGGCCGTCGTGGGGACCCGACAGGTCGACGACGTGCCGCACGCCGGCCTGCTTCGCCAGGGCGAGTGCGTCCGGTGCGGTGTCGGGAGTCGGTGCGAGATAGAGGGAATCGACTCCGTCGAACGCCGCGGGCAGGCTGTCGAGTCGGCGGAGGTATCCCTCGACCACCGTGACCGAATCCGGAAGTTGTGCCTTGTCAGGATGATTGGTGAGGGCCCGGACGTCCGCCGCACCCCGCGCGAGCAGGTGGTCGACGAGCATTCTGCCGATGTTCCCGGTTGCCCCCGTCACCAGAATCGTCATGCCCTGCACGCTACTGAGCCCGGCGCGGCCGCGGCAAGGCATGTGAGTGGCAAAGTGTGCTCGCGCACGCATTGCCACTCACCTGGGGTCAGCTGGTGGGCGGGGCCGGCGTGGTGGTTTGCGGCTTCTCCGTCGGCGTCGGCGTCGCCGGGGTGGACGCGTCCGGATTCTGCACCCCGGCTCTCAGGTGATAGATGTGTTCCGGGGAGATGATCTCGGTGATCGCCCCCGCCAGCGCCGTGCTCGGTTCGCTGTCCTCGTAGGCGATGTCGGTGTTGATCATGATCGCGAGGGTCGTCTCCTGCTCGGGGAGATAGATGCACACCGTCTGGTACCCGGGCAGGCTGCCGTTGTGCCCGACCCAGCCGGCGATGTCGAAGATGCCCAGACCGTAGCCGACGTCGGACGCCAGTCCCGGGGCGTTCACCGTCTCGAGCCGTTGCGCCTGCGTGGCCGGCTGCAGCAGCGTTCCGGTGGCCAGCGCGGGTGCCCAGATGCGGAGGTCGTCGAGCGTCGAGATCATGGCGCCCGCCGACCATCCCCAGGACGGGTTCCAGTCGGTGGCCGTGGCTTCCTTACCGTCCAAGGTCTGCTCGGTGTAGCCCTGCGCGTGCGGTTCGGGGAACGCGTTGGTGGTCGGGAAGCTCGTATCCGCCATCTTCAGCGGCTGGATGATCTTCTGCGTCATGTACTCCGGGAGCGGCATTCCGCTGACCTTCTCGATGACGAGTCCCAGCAGGATCGTGTTCGTGTTGGAGTACTCGAATCCCTGCCCGGGCGGGAAGGATGCGGGCTGCGTGAACGCGTACCCCAGCAACTGTTGCGGCGTGAACTCCGTCTGCGGGTCGGTGAGCAACGCCTTCTGGAAGTCCTCGTTGGCCGAATAGTTGGGCAGGCCACTCTGCATCCGGGCGAGTTCGCGCAGGGTGATCTGATCACCCAGCGGCACACCCTCGATGTATTTGGAGATCGGATCGTCGAGAGCGACCTTGTCCTCGTCGACCAGCTGCAGAATGCCGGTGACCGTGAACGTCTTTGTCACACTGCCGATTCTGTGGAAGAAGTCGGACTCCATCGGCTCGCCGGACGACTTGTCCGCAACACCGAACGCCTTCACGTAATTTCCGTCCGGCCCCCACACGCCCACGATCGCGCCGGGTATCGCCGCCATCGACATCGTCTTCTCGATCGCCTCGTCGAGCCGGTCCGCGACGCCGGGGTCTATCTGCGCGTCCGCCCCCGTGCTCGGCGACCCCGACTGCTCCGTCGTCGAGGTGGCGGAGGTGCCCGTCGAGGACGAGTCTTCGGAACACGCCATCGGCACTACCAGCAGCAATGCTGCTGCGGCCGCCGTGAGGATCCGTCGCCGATTCGTCTTGGTCACGACCTGAGCTGTCATCGTGCGGTCCCGTCGTCGAGGTGCCCCTGCCGGAAATTTACTCCGCGACCGTGGGGCGAATGTGCCTTTCGACGCTTCCGAAGCGGCAAGCGGTACATTCGCCCTACTCCGTTCCCTCGGTCGCCCTACTCCGTATTCTCGGTCGCATAATCGGCCAGCAGCCGCTTCTCCTCGTCCCGGCGCGGGAAGAAGAAGAACACCACCACGGCTCCGGCGCACACCACGAGGATCGCGGCGAGGTACGCGCGGTCGTCGCCGTCGAGGAAGGCGTTGCGGGCGGCGGTGATGATCTGCTCCGCGTACTGCGGGTACCGCTCGGCGAGCACCTCGGCACTGGAGAACGACTTGGTCAGCGCTGCTTGGGTTTCCGGTGTCACCTCGCTCGCATTCGGCGACGCCGCGATCTGCGCCGACAGCGACTTCGCGTAGCCGGCGGTGAGCACGGCGCCGAGAATCGACTGCATGATCGCGCCACCGAGGTCGCGTTGCAGGTCGGACGTGCCGGACGCCATGCCCGCGCGCGACACCGGGACCGACCCCGTCAGCGAGCGGGACGCGGGGGTGCCCGCGAACCCGACGCCGATGCCGACGAACGCGTAGGCGAGCGCCACCCACCAGAAGGTCGCGTTCTCGTCCCACCACACCAGCGCGACCACCAGTCCGAGGACGACGAACAGATAGCCGAGCAGCAGCGTGAATCGGGCGCCGTGTGATTCGACGAGTTTCGCGGAGCGGGGCGCGACGATGACCATTGCGACGGCCGCCGGGATGATCGCGGATCCGGCGGCGAGAGTGGAGTACTCGAGCACGTTCTGCAGGAACTGCTGCCCGATGAACATCGCTCCCATCAACGCGCCGAATACGATCACCCCGCCGACCGCGGCCACCCAGAACGTCGGGCGGGCGGCGACGTGCAGATCGAACAGCGGGTGCGCCGCCCGGCGTTGCTGCAGGAAGAACGCGGCGCCCGAGGCGAGGGCGATCACCCCGAGCCCGAGGGCGGTCGCGCCCGCGCCGTCGACGGGTGCGAAGTTGATCGCGAGGATGAGCGCGGCGATGAAGACGACGGAGATGATGCCGCCGAGATTGTCGACGGGATCGGTCGTCTCGTTGACGTGGGCGGGCACCCACAGGATGGCGCAGACGAGGGCGAGACCGGCGAGGGGAAGGGTCACGAGGAACACCGAACCCCAGTGGAACTGCTCGAGCAGCGCGCCCGACACGATCGGTCCGAGCGAGGAGATCGCGCCGCCGAGGGCCGACCACAGGGCGATGGCCTTGGTCCGCGGCGGCCCCGACCACAGTGCGGTGATGATCGCGAGGGTGGTGGGGAATGCGAGCCCGGCCGACACGCCGCCGAGAACGCGTGCGAGGAACAGTATTTCGAAGTTCCCGGCGAATCCGGCGATCGCCGACGCCGGCAGCGACAGCGCCATGCCGAGCACCAGCATCTGCTTGCGCCCGTAGCGGTCGCCGAGGGCCCCGAGATAGAGGACGGACGCGGCGAGCCCGAGGGAGTACGCCACCGCGATGAGGTTGAGTTGCGTCTGACTCGCGTCGAAGGCGCGGCCGATGTCGGGCAGCGCGACGTTCGCGACCGACAGGTTCAGGTTGGCGACGGCGGCGACGAGGATGAGGGTGGCGAGGATGATCGTCGCCCGGGCCGGTGCCTGCGTCGTTTCGGTGCGAGTCACGGTCTGCTCCCGGGGTTCGTGTCGCCGCCTGGCGGACTGCCTGCCGTGTCGGCCGCCGGTTCGGGACTCGAGGCGAGCAAGGTCGCCGCGAGCGGGAAGAGGAGGACCGTGATCGCGCCGGCCGCGACGAGCACGGACGCGTTGGCGGACGTCATGTCGCCGGAGTCGACGGCCACCCCGGTGACGGCCACGATCAGCGGCAGTCCCGTTCCCGCGTACAGCGCCAGCTGGGTGCGTTCACGGACGGTGAAGGGCGGGTCCGTGCCGTCGGCTCCCCGGTCGAACCTGCCGGCGAGGTAGACCGGTCCGGCCCGCACCAGCAGGATCAGGAGGACGAACGCGATCAGGACTCCGGGTTCCGATGCCACCGCGGCGACGTCGATGGCCATGCCCGACGTGACGAAGAAGATCGGGATCAGGAAACCGAACGCCAGGCCGTCGAGTTTGGTTTCCAGGGTCTCGTCGCCGTCGGGCGTGGCCCGCCGCAGGATGAACCCGGCCGCGAACGCGCCGAGAATGGTGTCGAGGCCGAACGACGCCGCCAGCACGGTGAGTGCGACGAGGAGCAGCATGGTCAGCCGGACCGTGGTCTGCGACGTCGTCTCCGACCCCGACCGGATGATCGCGGTGATCCGCGAACCCTCGCGCCCCACCCGGGCCGGTATGAACGCGACCAGCACCGCTGCGGCCGTGAACAGTCCGAGAACCACGATCGACGCCACCGACCCGCGGGAACCGAGCAGAACCGCCATCGCCACGACGGGGCCGAGTTCGCCGAACGCACCGTGGTTGAGGATCGTCCTCCCCAGCCGGGTGTCGAGTGCTCCGGCGTCCCGCAGGATCGGCAGCAGCGTCCCGAGCGCCGTCGACGTCATGGCGATCGCCACCGCGGTGCCCGCATCGACCACGTGGACGACGCTCAGCAGCGTCACCACCGCGAATGCCAGCGCCAGCGACACCAGCCACGTCACCAGGGCCCGCCGCCCGCCGCGGCCGGTGAACTCGGCCGTGTCGATCTCGTACCCGGCGAGCAGGAAGAGCAGGCCCAGCCCCAGATTGCGCAACAGCTCGATCTCGCTCCCCTCGACCGCGAGATCGAAGACGTGGGGGCCGATCACGATCCCGGCGACCAGGAGCAGCAAGACCTCCGGCACCAGCTTCCGGGGAAACAGCCCGGCCAGCAGCGGGGCCACCACCGCGCACGCGACGATCCAGAACAGCGAGGCTCCCACGGAAGGCATGCATCACCCCGTCTCTCGAACCACCGGAAACAGCACTGGGCTCGAGCCTCACAGAGCCCGGATCACGAGACATCATCCGTAAGGGATGAACGCCACCACCCGGAATCACCCGTCGTGGATGATGCGCCGCTCCCGGCCGGTGGTGATCATCGACCTTAGGGACCCCAGCGC
This sequence comes from Rhodococcus sp. WS4, assembly GCA_006543605.1. Lineage (GTDB taxonomy): Bacteria > Actinomycetota > Actinomycetes > Mycobacteriales > Mycobacteriaceae > Rhodococcus_F. Next base: position 30,593 of record RRBB01000104.1, on the reverse strand, counting down.
AGGGAGAGAAGATGTCGAATTCAGCTGAAGATGTCGGTCCGGTCGCGTTTCTCTTTCTCACCTTTCCGGGTGAGAAGGCCGATCCCGAAGTGGTCGAGACCTTCCGGGACGCAGTCGACAAGGGACTGGTCACCATCCTCGACCTCGTGTTCCTGTCCAAGGGAACGGACGGAACGATGCGTCAGGTCGAGGTGGACGAGGACCTCGACAGCATCGGTCTCGCCGCCCTGTCGCTCGAGGCCAAGGAACTGATCAGCGACGAGGACCTCGAGGTGGTGCGCGAATCGCTGGAGCCGGGCTCGTCCGCCGTCGCGATCGTCTACGAGCAGACCTGGGCGCGAAAAGTCGCGGCCGCCTCCCGAGAAGCAGGTGGCGAGGTCGCTCTCCACCTGCACATCCCGCGCGAGGTGGTCGAAGCGGCCATCGCCGCGGCGACCTGACTCGTCACGCACAGAAACGGAGAATCGACATGGTTTTCAGGGGTCCACGCCGCATGGGACGTCCCGGATTGCTCGGCACGGTCGCCCGGACCGCGGTGATCACCGGCACCGCGCGAGCGACGTCCAACGCGATGAACCGGCGCGCCGCCAACAAGGATGCGGAGGCGCAGGCGCGGGCAGACCAGGCCGCCCAGCAGCAGTACGCGGAACAGCAGGCAGCGCAGCAGCAGTACGCCCAGCAGGCCGCGCCGCCACCGCCACCCGCACCCGCCGGGGGCGACGACCTGGTGTCGCGCATCCAGGAACTCGCCCGCCTGAAGGACGCGGGGGTGCTCACGGACGACGAGTTCGCGGCGGCGAAGGCGAAGCTGCTCGAATCCTGAAGAGGCGGTCGTCGCCTCCGAATCTCAGTAGAACTCGACGGTGTCGACTCGGTTGATCAGCGTCTCCCCGTCGAGGAAGCGGGTGGCGTTGCGCGCGAACAGTTCCGCGATCAGTCGATCCTCCGCCGGGTTCAGCGCTGCGGTATGCGGGCTGACCAGCACGTTCGGGTGAGTCCACAGCGGGCTGTCCGACGCCAGCGGCTCCGAGGCGAACACGTCCAGGGCGGCGAACCCGACCCGCCCGTCCTCGATCGCCGCGGTCATGGCGGTCTCGTCGACGACGGTTCCCCGGCCCACGCTCACCACCGTCACCCCGGGCTTGACGGCGCCGAACACCTTTGCGCTGACGAGTCCTTCGGTCGCGCTGGTTCCGGGCAGTGTCACGACGATGCCGTCGGCGTCCCCGACCACGTCGGCCAGCCGGTCGGGGTGCACGATCTCGTCGACCCCCTCGACCGCGGTGTCCCGCCTGCTCGTTCCCACGACGGTGGCGCCGAGCGCCTTCAACTTCAGCGCGGTCGCCGGGCCGATGCTGCCCAGCCCGACGATCACGATGCGCTGCCCGGACACGGTGCCCATGGCCCACCGCCCGCTCCACACCTTGTCGCGCTGCTGCGCGAGTAGGCGCGGGAGCGTCTTGGCGCAGGCCAGCAGGACGAAGACGGCGAACTCGGCCAGCGGTTCCGCGTGCACGCCGGCGGACGTGCTGAACGCGATGCGCTCGAGTTGCTCGTCGGTGAGGCCGGCCGCTTTCACCTGGGCGCCGCCGCCCGCGGGCATCGTGTGCACCCACCGGAGTTCGGGATTGACGCGCGCGGTCCGTTTGAGTGCCGCGGGATTCTCGTCCGGGACGCCGTACAGGGCTTGCGCCGAATCGACCAGGTCCTCGAACGCCTTCTGCTGCTCCGCGTCACGGGTGAACGCCGGATCGCCGGAATGGTCACCGGGAAACCGGGAGGGCGGTAGCAGATCCTGATCGCGGATGAAGTCGATGCGCGGTTCCGCCCGGGTGACGAGACTGACGGCACCTACGCTGTCGGGTTCCTCGCCCGGCCCGTCGGCGGCATCTTCCTTCGGCGCCCTCGGCGACCGGCTCGGACGCAAGGCCGTCCTGATGATCACCATCGCCATCATGGGCGGCGCGAGCACCCTGATCGGCGTCCTGCCACCGGCGCACAGCGGCATCTGGGCCCCCTTGACGTCCTCTCGGCCGTGAACGACCGAGATTCCCCTCGAGACTCGCGTCCCGAGGTTCCTGTTTCACCGACAGTTGCCTCCCCACACTTTAGGTGCGGGGCGGTCTCACACCATCTCCGCAGGCTGCCACCGTCAGTCCGACGGCCAAAATGTTCGTCGCCGCATTCACATCCCGATCGTGGACGGCGCCGCATCGGCACGTCCACTCCCGCACGTTCAGCGGCATCGTCGACGCGATCGCCCCACACACCGAGCAGGTCTTCGACGACGGACAGAACCGGTCGATCGCCACCACCCGCCGCCCGTACCAGTCGGCCTTGTACTCGAGCATCGACCGGAACTCGGACCAACTCGCATCCGAGATCGCCCGAGACAACGACCGATTCCTGACCATGTTCCGCACACTCAGATCCTCGACGGCGATCACTTGATTTTCGCGCACCAGCCGAGTGGAGAGTGTGTGCAGATAATCGCGACGCCGATCGGCGATCCGGCCATGAATCTTCGCGACCTTCAGTCGGGCCTTGGCCCGGTTACGGGACCCCTTCGCCTTCCTGGCCAGCACCCGCTGCGCCTTCGCCAGCCGCGCACGGTCCCTGCCCTCGTGGCGCGGGTTGGTGATCTTCTCCCCCGTCGAGAGCGTGTAGAGGCTCGTGATCCCGGCGTCGAGCCCGACCACCCGATCGGTCGACGGGTGTTCGGCGATCGTGTCCTCGACGAGGATCGAGATGTGGTATTGCCCGCGAGCATTACGCGACACCGTCACCTGCGACGGTGTCGCCCCCTCCGGTAGCGGCCTCGACCACCGAATGTCCAGGGGGTCGGACTGCTTGGCCAACCGGATCTGCCCGCCGCGGTAGGTGAAGCAGTTCGCGTAGTAGGTCGCCGAATCCTTCGACCGGCCCTTCCTCTTGAACTGCGGGTAGCGGGACTGCGTGCGCCAGAACCTGTCGAACGCGCCCTGCAACTGCCGCAGCGACTCCTGCAACGGCCCCTTCGACGGCTCCGACAACCACCCGGTCTCGGTGTCCCGCTTCCATCCGGTGAGCATCTTCGAGGTGTCGCTGTAGGTGACCCGCCGCCGCTCCCGCGACCAGGCACGCGAGCGCTCCGCCAACGCCCGGTTATAGACATACCGGGTGCACCCGAACGTCCGAGCAAGCTGTTCCGCCTGCACCGCAGTCGGATAGAAACGATACTTGAACGCCCGCTTCACCACCCTCCCCGTCATAACCCAGACACTAGCCACACGGTCCGACAAAACCAGATCGGCTATCCCCGAGCCGAAGGACCGGGTTTGCGCCGAAAGACACACGGATCAGATCAGCGAGAGCCCGTTCCGGGAACTGATCGGCAGCTCGATGCCCAGCGTGCTCCGCGGCATCGGACTGCGGATGGCCGAGAACGGTGGCTCGTACATTTTCCAGACCCTCGGCAGCTACGTCACGACGGTGGTGGGCGTCAGCAAGTCGATCGGACCGCTCGCCATCGCGTGCGGCGCCGCCATCGGCATGCTGGTCATCCCGTTCTCCGGTGCGCTGTCGGACCGCTTCGGCCGGATGCGGGTGTACCGGTTCGGCGCGGCGCTGCAACTCGTCCTCGCCGTCCCGTCGTGGTGGCTGCTGTCCCTCGGCAACCCCTATCTCGTCGTGGCGACCCTCGCCGTCAGCTACGGGATCGGCGTCAACGTGATGCTCGGCGCGCAGTGCGCGGCCCTGCCCGAGCTGTTCGGAAATCGCCACCGCTACATCGGCGTCGCGGTCGCCCGGGAAACGAGCGCCAACCTCGCGGGCGGCATCGCCCCGTTCGTCGGCGCGATGCTGCTGTCGCTGCTGAACAACTCGTGGGTGCCGCTCGCGATCTACGTCCTGGTGCTCAGCATCATCTCGTTCGCCACCACGTTCGTCACACCCGAAACCCGTGGCCGCGACCTCGGTCTCGCCTGGGATGCGATGGCCGATCCGGTCCACGGACCGGCTCCGGTTGCCGCCGAATCGAAGGATCGGGTCGACGCATGAGACTGGCCCGCATCGCCACCGCCGCCGGACCGCGGCCGGTGTGCCTGCACGACGGTCGCTGGCACGAGGTGGCGGATCCGTTCGCGGACACCCCGACTTTTACCGGACCCGCACACGACCCCGCACCGTGCAGCTGCTCGCGCCCGCCGAACCGCGGGTCGTGCTCGGGATGGCGCACAACGGCGCCCCCGGGGACCGCGAACTCCCGCCGCAGGCATTCATGAAGTCGCCGCGCACGGTGGTCGGCCCCGACCACCCGATCGTCGAAGGGCTGGGGCAGGTCAACGTGGAGGGTGAACTGGCCGTCGTCATCCGCCGCACCTGCCGCCGGCTGCGCCCGGAGGACGTCCCGTCCGCGATCCTCGGCTACACGATCGGCAACGACGTCACCGCGGTCGAGCAGATAGTGTTGGACGACAAGCTCACCCAGGCGAAACACGGCGACGGTTTCACCCCGCTGGGGCCGTGGATCGAGACGGATCTCGATCCCGGGGACGTTCCGATCGCGGTGCGCGTCGACGGCGTGACCGTGGCCGAGGCGTCCACCCGGCAACTCGCCTGGAACGTCACCGAGCAACTGGTGCATCTCAGTCGGTATCTGACGCTGGGGCCTGGGGATGTCGTGCTCACGGGTTGCCCATTCACTTTCGCCCCGGTCAAACCGGGCGGCCTGCCGAGATCACGCTCGACGGAATCGGCACGCTGAGCAACCCGGTGCGTGCGGTGTGAGTCTGTTCGACCTGTCCGGTCGCATCGCCCTGGTCACCGGTTCGAGCCGGGGAATCGGCTACGCACTCGCGCGGGGTCTGGCCGAGGCGGGCGCCACGATCGTCCTCAACGGGGTCTCACCAGGCCGTCTCGCACAGGCGCGTGAACAACTCTGCGAGGAGTTCGGCGAGACCCGGGTCCACGCGTACGCCTTCGACGTCACGGATGCCGAGCGGGTGGACGACTCCGTCGCGCGGATCGAGTCGGAGGTCGGGCCGATCGAGATCCTGGTGAACAACGCTGCGCTGCAACACCGTCAGCCGCTGCTCGACGTCACCGTCGAGGACTGGAAGCGGGTGATCGACACCGACCTCACCAGCGCCTTCCTCGTCGGACGTGCGGTGGCACGGTTCCAGATCGGGCGCGGGAGCGGGAAGATCGTCAACGTCTGTTCGGTGCAGAGCGACCTGCGGCCCACGATCGCGCCGTACACCACCGCGAAGGGCGGATTACGGAATCTGACCGGCGCGATGACAGCGGAGTGGGCGGCGTCCGGACTGCAGATCAACGGGCTCGCCCCCGGCTACATCCACACCGAGATGACCCAGGCCCTCGTCGACGACGCCCGGTTCGACTTCTGGCTCCGCGGCCGGGCGCCCGCTGGGCGGTGGGGCACACCGGACGATCTCGTCGGTCCCACCGTCTGGCTGGCGTCGGACGCCTCCCGGTACTCAACGGTCAGGTCATCTTCGTCGGGCGGCATGACCGCGGTGGTGTGAGGATTCAGCTGCCGACCGCGGCAACCTGTCCAGTCGGCAGCCCACCGAAGGAGCGGCGGGTGTGCAGGACGAGCTCGCGGAGCGCGGGGCCTCCGACGTTCTTCCAGACCAGCGCGAGCACGGCCGGGATGTCGACGTCGTCGAGGGCGACCGCCGTCAACCGGTCCTGGTAGTCGGTCGCCATCGACTCGCTGAGGATCGCGACCCCCAGCCCGCGGATCGCGAGATCGGCGACGGCGTCCGGGGCACTGGCCTGCAGGGCGATGTCGGGCCGGAGCCCGGCGGCCGCACAGGCCTGATCGAAAACCGTCCGGATGCCCGTTCCGGTGGGCATACAGACGATCGGATGGTCGCCGAGCTCGGCGAGGAGAACGCGTGAACGCACCGCCAGCGGGTGACCGGGCGGCACCGCCGCGACCAGCCCCTCGCTGATGATCGGGAAGGCGTCCAGCCCGTCCGGCGGGGCGGACGCGGTCCCGACGAGAGCCAGGTCGATCGCGCCGGCGCGGACGCGTTCGACCAGCCGGTCGGAGCTGTCCTCGGTCAGCGTGATCTCGATTGCCGGGTGCGCGAGATGGAACGCGGACAGGGCGTCGAACAGGGGTTTCACGGTGCAGGCCGTGACCATGCCGACGACGAGCCGCCCCCGGACCAGCTGGTTCACGTCGTCCACGGCCTGTTCCACGGCCTTCGCCGAGGCGAGGGCTGCGCGGGCATGGACGAGCGCCGCCTCCCCCGCGGCCGTCAGCGTGGCCGTCCGGCTCGAGCGGTCGATGAGGGTGGCGCCGAGGTCGTGCTCGAGCTGCCGGATCTGCGCACTGATCCCCGACTGACTGATGTGGACGCGTTCCGCGGCGCGGGTGAAGTTCGCTTCCTCGGCCACCGCCACGAAGTACTCGAGCTGCCTGAGTTCCATAACTGGAGATTCTAGTATTCAGCACAACTATCTGTTGGACTTCCGGTTGTGGCGATACCATCCTGGGAAGTGACCGCAGATCACCCAGGAGAGGATTCGCAATGACCGACCACGAGAAGGCCCTGAAGCCCGAAGACCTCACCCGTCTGTTCGTCGAGCGGAGCAACGCGGGCGACGCCGCCGGGGTCGCAGCGCTGTACGAGGAGAACGCCGTCATGGCCTATCCGCCCGGCAGCCGGACGGTCGGGCAGGAGGCCATTCGGAAACTGTGGGAATCGGTGCTCGCGAACGCCCCGCATTTCGAACTCGAAACACCCCTTCCCACGCTGATCAGTGACGACATCGCCCTCACGTCCACCCCGCCCAAGGACGGATCCGGCGCGCGGGCACAGGTGGTCCGCAGGCAACCGGACGGAACCTGGCTCCGCCTCCTCGACCAGCCGGAGTTCGTCCCGCCCACCAGCTGAGGTCGCGACGACGCAGTTCTCGCCGTCCACTACACGGCATGAACTGCGTTGTCCACCATTGCATCTGCATTCGGATCGGTGGGACCATAGGGGCATGCGCAGACCGCGTTGGCCGGCAGTAGCGCCACCCACCACCGGGGGACATCGGGTGCACGGCCCACTGCTCCTCACGACCGAGGAACACCTCACGCTTGAGCTCTTCGAGATCGTGGCGTTCCCGGACGGCCTCCACCTCCGAATGGCCCTGACTGCGACGGGCAGGCCCGCGGAGCTGGCGCAGTACGAAACACGTTCGCTGTCCGATCCCGACGATCCCTCGACGCGGTGGTCCTATCTGTCCGTGCGCGCACGCGTCGACGACATCGAAGGTGAGGCAGACCCCTACCATCCGACCTCGGCGTCGAAGGCGTGCCGGAGCGGGCCGCCCGAGTACCGCACCGAGCCGCATTATTGGCTGGACGCGATACCCGCCTCGGGGTTCATCGCGGTCACCGCGGGCTGGCCACGAATCGGTCTCGGTTCGACAACCACGACGATCGGTCTCGAATCGAGCACACGAACGTCGTAACCATCCCGGCTGGCGTCAGGTGCAGCAGTGGGGGTCGAGGACGACCCGCAGCGCGTCGAGGGCCTCGGACCGCGCGCTGTAGAAGACGTTCATCCCGCGGCGGACGGACTGAACCATTCCCGCCTTCTTGAGCTGACCGAGATGGTGGCTGACCGTCGATTCGGACAGGCCCACGCCGGTCGCGAGATCGCACGTGCATACCTCGCCCTCGCTCGCGGTCAGCAGGATCGACATCAGCTTGATCCGGACGGGGTCGGCCAGGGCCTTGAGTCGGAGAGCGAGGTGCAGGGCCGCGTCGTCGGTCATCGGGGCGGCCGAGACGGGTGCGCAGCAGATCGGCGCGGACACATCTACCACCGGCAACGTCTTGGGCATGAATCCATCCTCCCAGTTTCTTGACTTATGTCAAAAAGGTGGGACGCTGTGGTTGCACAATAATTCGACATATGTCACAGAGGTGGAGGTTGTCATGTCCCGCGCCCAACTCGCCCTCAACGTCGACGATCTGGAGGAAGCCGTCACGTTCTACTCGAAACTGTTCGATACACAACCCGCGAAACTGAAGCCGGGATACGCGAACTTCGCCATCGCACAGCCGCCCCTCAAACTGGTGCTGCTGGAGAACCCCGGCCAGGGCGGCACCATCAACCATCTCGGCGTCGAGGTCGGAACAAGCGCCGAGGTGCATTCCGAGATCGCCCGGTTGACCGGGGAGGGACTCGTCACCGACGAGGAGATCGGCACCACCTGTTGCTTCGCGACCCAGGACAAGGTGTGGGTCACCGGTCCCGCCGGCGAGAAGTGGGAGGTCTACACCGTGCTCGCCGACTCCGAGACGTTCGGGTCGAGCCCGCGGCACCCGGGCGCCGACGCCGAGGCAGGCACCTGCTGCGGCACGGCCGCGGACGGGGAGAAGGCCGCCGCGGCCAAGTCCTGCTGCTAGATCGCCCGACAAAGAGAAACCCCCGCCACCTGCATCACTGCAGTTGGCGGGGATTTCTTGGTGCGCCCGAAGGGATTCGAACCCCTAACCTCTTGATCCGTAGTCAAGTGCTCTATCCGTTGAGCTACGGGCGCATGTTCTTCAGTTGTCTAACTTGCACCGGCCGACTAGGCCCGGTGTGGCGGAGGCGAGAGGATTTGAACCTCCGGTCCCTCGTAAAAGGGACAACTCATTAGCAGTGAGTCCCATTCGGCCGCTCTGGCACGCCTCCCTGGGGTGGTTCCGATCCCTTCGGACCGCCGGTGCGAAAGATTACACACCTTTCCACCACAAAGGCAAAACGGCTGGTCACAGCGTAAGGATGGCCGCTTTATCGCAGGTGGCTGTCGAACCAGTCGAAGATCCGCCGCTGCGCGTCGACGATGGCCTGGGCACCCGGGTCGTCGTCCCGGCCGTCGGGCACCTGAGGCGGTTCGTCGGCCCGGTGCGCGAGCCCGGCATAACTCACGACGAGCCCGGCGACGTCGGACTTGGCGGTGGCGTCGCGCAGCATCTCGACCTGATCGGGCGGCGTGGACGGATCGTCCTCCCCGTACAGACCGAGCCACGGGGCCTTCAGGTCGGGGGCCGCATGCACCAGCGCGGGCGCATCCTCCGACAACGGCTCGACGATCCCGCGGGCGGCGACGCTCACGGCGGCACCGACGGGACGCGTGGTCGCGACGAGCAGCGCGGCGGTCCCGGCGTCGTCGAAACCCAGCACCCCCACGCAGTCGGCGTAGATGCCCCGCGCGATCAGCCAGTCGAAGGTGGCGTCGAAGTCGGCGAACAGCGAGTCGCCGAACACCTCGACCTTGCTGGGCGCCGGTTCCCGGTGGAAGAGGTGCGGCGCGACCGTCACCCACCCCTCCATCGCGAGCGAGCGCATCAGATCGAGGAGCGGTTGGCTGAAGGTCCGTGACTCGTGCAGAACCACGATCCCGCCCCGCGCCGGACCGTCCGGTTCCACCGCGGTGAGCGGAACACGCCGGTGAGGGCCTTCCGGCGTGTCTCCGGACGTCCGCAGGGCTGCACTGTCCCTGAAGAATCCCGACATGTCCCTACCTTGGCACGAAGGGGGCGTCGGCGCAGTGGATCGGGAGGCGCATAATCGCGTGGTGACTCCGCGAACCAGGGCAGACCTCGACACGATCCCGGCCTACATCCCCGGCAAGAACTTTCCGGGCGCGATCAAGCTGGCGAGCAACGAGACCACGCTGGGCCCGTTGCCGAGCGTGCGGGACGCCATCGCCGACGCCGTCGGTAACGCCAACCGCTACCCGGACAACGGTCACATCGCCCTGATCACGGCGCTCGCCGATCACCTCGGAGTTGCCACCGAGAACATCGCCGCGGGCTGCGGGTCGGTCAGCCTGTGCCAGGAATTGGTGCAGGCCACGTGCAACGACGGCGACGAGGTCATCTTCGCGTGGCGGTCGTTCGAGGCGTACCCCGTGGTCACGCAGGTGGCCGGGGCCACCCCGGTCAAGGTTCCGCTCACCGCGGACCACGGTCACGACCTCGACGCGATGCTGGCCGCGGTCACCGACCGCACCCGGCTGATCTTCGTCTGCAACCCGAACAACCCCACCGGTAACGCCCTGACGAAGGCCGAACTCGAGCGTTTCCTCGACGCCGTTCCCGCCCACGTCCTGGTCGCCCTGGACGAGGCCTACTTCGAATACAACCGGTCCGACGCGGACGGCATCGAACTGTTCCGCGGACGCCCCAACGTGGTGGTTCTGCGCACGTTCTCCAAGGCCTACGGCCTTGCGGGTATCCGTGTGGGGTACGCGGTCGCCGATCCCGCGGTCGTCACCGCGCTGGGCAAGGTGCACATCGCGTTCGCGGTCAATGCCGTCGCGCAGGCCGCCGCCATCGCGTCGCTGGCCGCGTCCGCCGAACTGCTGGCACGCACCGACGGCGTCATCGCCGAGCGGAACCGGGTCCGTAACGGCCTTCTCGCTGCCGGCTACGAGGTGCCCGAATCGGCCGCCAACTTCGTCTACCTGCCGCTGGGCACCCACTCCGGCGCGTTCGCGGTTGCCAGCGCCGAGGCCGGTGTGCTGCTGCGACCGTACGGCGACGACGGGGTGCGGATCACCATCGGCGACCCCGAGGAGAACGACGCGTTCCTCGCCTTCGCCACGAGTGCCGAGGCGCGGTCGGTCGCGAACGTCGCGGTCCGGGCGTAACGCTCGAGACGTAAACGTTACCCACGGGTATAACGCCCGTGACTCCTTGTTGGCAGACTCAGTGAGGTTTTGCCGAAGGGAGCCCCACATGCGTCGCCGCGCCGCGCTCCGCACCGCTGCGCTGGCCGCCGGGCTGTCGACGGCGCTGACGGTGTCGCTGACGTCGGGGCTGTCCGCGGCGCGGGCGCAGGACGCGACCGTGTCGGTCCGACTGCTCGCGTTCAACGACCTCCACGGCAGCCTCGAACCCCCACCCGGCGTCCGCAGTCAGGTGAAGCACGCCGACGGTTCGCTGGTCCCGGCGGGCGGCGCCGCCTACCTGGCCGCGTACGTCGACCAGCTGCGCGGTCAGGCGACGCATTCGCTGCTGTACTCGGTGGGTGACAACTGGGGGTCGTCGGCGCTCGAATCCGCGATGTTCCACGACGAACCGACCGTGCAACTACTCAACCGGATGGGCGTCGATGCGTCCGCGATCGGCAATCACGAACTCGATGAGGGATATACGGAGTTCCGGCGGATGCAGACCGGCGGCTGCCATCCCGTCGACGGCTGCCGATTCGGGGACACGTTCGAGGGCGCCCGCTTCCCTCTCCTCGCCGCGAACATGGAGTTCGAGAACGGCGCGCCGGCGACGCTGCCCTTCACCGTCAACTACGTCGAGGGAATCCCCATCGGGGTGATCGCGACCATGCCCGCCGACACCGCACGGATGGTGACCCCCGAGGGCGTCGGAGGGCTGCGGTTCACGGACGAACTCGCAGCCGTCGACCGGACGGCGGACCTCCTCGACTTCTTCGGGGTGCGGGCCATCGCGCTGCTGATGCACAAGGGCGCCGAGCCCGTCGCCGACAACGGTCCCAACTCGTGCGAGGTGACGTCCGGACCGGCTCGCGACCTTGCCCTGCGGGCGTCCCCGAAGGTCGACGTCATCTTCACCGCCGACAGCCATCAGCAGTACAACTGCTCGTTCCCCGACCCGATGGGGAACCCGCGGGTGATGATGCAGGGCGCGTCGCACGGCCGGATCATCTCTGTGGTCGACGTGTCGATCGACCGCACCACCCGGGACATCCTGCGTGATCGCGCGTCCTCGTTCAATCAGGTGGTCACCCACGACATCCCGGTTGACCCCGACGTCCAGGCGCTCGCCGACAGCGCCGCGCGCCAGGCCTTCGAGGTCGGCGAGGCACGCGTGGCGTCGCTGACGGGCGACCTCACCCGCGACGAGACCGGCAGCGGCGAATCCACCCTCGGAAACGTCGTCGCCGACGCCCAGCTGGCGGCCGGAGCCGGGCACGGCGCCCAGGTGGCACTCACCAACCCCGGCGGGCTCCGCGAAGACCTGCTGCGGGGCACCGGCGGCGCCGTCACGTACGGGCAGGCCTACGCCGCTCAACCCTTCGGCAACACCCTCGAGGTCCTGACGGTCACCGGTGCGACTCTGAAGACCGCCCTGGAGCAGCAGTTCCAGCCGCGCGGCGACGGCACGATCACGGAGCGGATCCTCGCCCCGTCGAGTTCGCTGACGTATACCATGAACCGCTCGGCGATTGTCGGCGACCGCATCTCGGACCTGCGGGTGAACGGCGACACGGTTACCCCCGACGGCACCTACCGGGTGGCGGTCAACAAGTTCCTCGCCGACGGCGGCGACGGCTTCGACGCCTTCCGTATCCGCAGCGAGGCGGTGCATGCCGGCTGCGACCTCGACGCCTTCACGGAGTATCTGGGGGCGAAGTCACCGGTGACGCCGCCGAACACCGACCGGATCGCTGTGCTCGGCGGACAGTGAGTCCGGTCAGACGCCGAGTGCGCTCTTCAGGACGGGCCACGACGTGCGCAGCTCGTCCTGCCAGTACGGCCACGAATGCGTGCCGAAGTTCCGGTAGGTGAACGTCGCGGGGATCGCGAGCTGCGTCAGGCGCTGCTGGAACGTCTGCGTGCAGAGGTTCGCCGCCGCTTCGAGAGGACCACCCACCGCGATTGTCGACGCGATGTCTCCGCCGATCTCGTACGGTCCGGGAAGCCCGTTGCCCGTGGAGATGTAGATCTGCTTGCCGCGCAACGCTTCGGCATTCACCGACGGATCGTGAGCGGTCCACGCCGGATCGGTGTCGGGACCCCACATGTTGGCCGGGTTTCCGCCCTTGAACGCCACCGTGCCGCGGACCGAGTCCCGCGAGCTGGGGTTCGAGTTGTCGAGGCATCCGCTGTAGGCGGCCAGTCCGCGGTAGAGCTGCGGGTGCCGGGTAACGAGGTTGGCGGCGCCCATCGCGCCCATCGACACACCCGCGACGGCGTTGACGCCGTTACCGCTGAAATTCCGGTTGATGATCGGCGGGAGTTCGTCGGCCAGGAACGTCTCCCACTTGTTGATCCCCAGCGTGGGGTCGGGATGCAGCCAGTCGGTGTAGTAGCTGGCGGTGCCACCTACCGGGAGCACCACGTTGACCTTCTTGTCGGCGAAGAACTGCACGACGTCCGTCTTCTGCGTCCAGGTGCTTTCGCGGAAGTCCGACTCGGCCCCGGCGCTGACCCCGTCCAGCAGATACAGCGACGGCCTCGACCCACCACCGGCGGGATGCAGGACCTGTACCTGCACGACGCGGCCCATGGCGGGGGAATTGATGAAGACGGCGCTACGGGTGTCGGTGAGCGGGACGATCTTGTCGACGGTGGCGACCCCACTGCTCGGAGGTGTGACCGGAGCAGGCGCCGGGTCGGCGACAGCAGTGAACGCCGGCCCCAGAAGGGTCAGTGACACTGCCAGACCGACAGCGGCCATTGCTTCGCGACGCATAAAGAAATCCCTCTTCCCCGGACTGTGTGGACCCCGATTGCACAGTACAAAATGCGTCCGGTCAACAAGAGCTTAAAGGTTTTGTGACAGCTGTGTGCCCCAGCCCGATCACGTTGTAGTCACCGCTGGTTCGCTGTCCGATTGCTCTACTTCGGCAGGGCAGACTCCAACTGGGACTTGCCGTCGCCGCTGAGTTCGCCGAGGGCGGCACGGCGTCCCGTCATCGCCAGCACGAGCGCCAGCATCGGACCGGAGACCTCCGGCCCCGATCCGGTGGTCCAGTCGGTGTCGGTGGCTCGTAGCGTCAGCCCCGCGACCCGGGACTTCGATCCGATGAGCAGGTTCGAATTCTTGTAGAAGTCGGCGACGCGGACGACGGCGTCCATCGGGTAGTCGTGCGCGATTCCGAGCGGGCGGCGGATGTCCTCGCCGTGGACGATCATCTCGCCCAGCATGGCGTCGATGGGGCCGGGCGGATGCGTGGAGTCACTCATGTGCGCCCGGAATTCGTCGAGCGCCTCGGCCGGCGTTCCTTCCTCTTCGTGTGCGATGTCCTTCTCGAACATGGTGTTGATGCGGAATCCCGATCCGACGAGTTTTCCGACGAACTTCGGCGGCGTCATCTTCTCCGTCGCCGTCATGTGCGCGAACACGTCCCGCACCGTCCAGCGCTCGCAGAGCGACGGCATCGACCACTGTTCTTCGGTCAGCGGTTCGAGGTCGTCCACCAGGGCGCGGCGTTCGTCGTGAATCGTGGGCCAGGGGCTTGACGTTGTCATTTTTCACTCCCTCGTCGCTTCGAATTCTCCCACCTCACGGCCTCGTGAGCGAGACCCATTGCACAACGTGTTAGTCACGACTAACGTATTGGTCGTGCTCGATCAGTTGGAAGTCGCAGCTGAGCCCACCCGGAGACGCATCATGCAACTGCTGACATCTGGTGAACAGACCGTCAACAACCTCGCCGCACACTTCCCCGCGAGCCGGTCGGCGATATCGCAACATCTCAGGGTGCTCACCGAGGCGGGACTGGTCACTGCGCGCAAGGAAGGACGCTTCAGGTACTACCGGCTCGACCCACAGGGGCTCGCGCAACTCCGCACGTTGTTCGACTCCTTCTGGATCGACGAACTCGACCGGCTCGTCGCGGACGCCACAGACGAAGCAGGATCCAAAGGAGACAGCTGATGCCATTCGACAAAACCGTCGTCGTCCCGCTGGACCCGGACGCCACGTTCGACCTCGTCACCAGACCGGAGCGATTGCGGCGGTGGCAGACCGTCGCGGCCCGCGTCGACCTGCAGGCGGGTGGCGAGTACCGGTGGACCGTCGTTCCGGGACATTCCGCCGCCGGCACGTTCCGTGAGGTCGTGCCCGGCAAGCGGGTGGTGTACACGTGGGGATGGGAAGGCGACGACGAACTCCCGCCGGGCACGTCCACCGTGACGGTGACGCTCACCCCCACCACCGGCGGCACCGAGGTGCGCCTCGTGCACGACGGGCTCACCGACGAGCAGGCCGCCCGCCACGCGGAGGGCTGGAACCATTACCTGGATCGCCTCGTCCTCGCCGCACGGAACAGTGACGCCGGCCCCGACGACTGGGCGGCCGCACCCGACCCACTCGACGAACTATCCAGTGCCGAAGCGTCTTTGGCGGTCGTGCAACGAGTCCTCCGCGGCGTCACGGCAGGGGACATGTCCAAGCAGACGGCGTGCACCGAGTTCACCGTCTCGCAGCTCGCCGATCACCTCGCCGGTTCGATCACGTCCCTCGGTGGCGCGGCGGGCGCAACGTTCGACGACGATTCCGCCAAGCCCGTCGAGACCAGAATCGCCGACCTCGCCCAACCGGCACTGGAGGCGTGGCGCGGTCGCGGCCTGGACGGCACGGTGACGCTCGGACCGAACCCATTCCCCGCGACCCTTGCCGTGGGCATCCTCTCGATCGAATTCCTGGTCCACGCCTGGGATTTCGCGGCAGCGACCGGAGGAGACGTGGCCGTGCCCGAGCCTCTCGCCGAATACGTCCTGACGTTGGCGCACAAGATCATCTCGCCCGAAGGCAGGAAGGCCGTCGGATTCGACGATCCCGTTCCCGCCCCGCACACCAGCGATGCGGTGACCCGGCTCATCGCCTACACCGGCCGCCACCCCGTCCCGGCGGCCTGACACCACAACGGAAAGGATCGTCATGCCCACCAAATCGGAATACGCCCAGGGAACACCGGACTGGGTCGACCTCCAAACCAGCGATCAGGCCGCCGCCAAGAAGTTCTATTCGGAACTGCTCGGCTGGGAGTACGACGACCGGCCGATGCCCGAGGGTCCCGTCTACTCGATGGCCACCCTGCGCGGCGAGAACGTCGCCGCCATCGCACCACTGCAACCCGACGCGGCCGCGGCCGGGGCGCCGGCGAATTGGAACACCTACATCGCGGTCGACGACGTCGACGAGACGGTCGCGAAGGTCCCCGGCGCAGGCGGCCAGGTTCTGATGCCGGCGTTCGACGTGGGGGAAGCCGGCCGCATGTCCTTCGTCACCGACCCCACCGGGGCAGCCGTCGGGCTGTGGCAGGCGAACAAGCACATCGGAGCCACCCTCGTCGGCGACCCCGGCGCCTGCCTCTGGACCGAACTGAACACCGGCGACGTCGACAAGGCAGTTGCGTTCTATACCAGCGTCTTCGGGATCACGACGTCGCAGATGTCCATGGGTCCGGAGTACACCTACACGCTGTTCGAGGTGGGCGGAGAGCAGGTCTGTGGATGCGGGCAGCCGATGACGGCCGGCACCCCGAATCACTGGCGCGTCTACTTCGCGGTCGAGGACGTCGACGCCAGTGCCGCAAAGGTCGTCGAACTCGGCGGCACGATCGTCGAAGAGGCGATGGACATTCCCACCGTCGGCCGGATGGCCGGTGTCACCGACCCGCAGGGCGCACTCTTCAGCATCATGACACCCGAGGAACGTCAGGAACAGTAGGCACCGAGGAGTTCCCATGCAGATGCCGAAACCGTCCGAGGAGGACAAGCAGTTCTTCCGGTCGCTGATCCCCGACACACCCGGCGTCGAGGTGAAACCGATGTTCGGCAACCTGGGCGCCTTCGTGAACGGCAACATGTTCGCCGGGCTCCTCGGGCCGAGCGTCGGGGTCCGGCTCCTCACCGAGCAGGCGAAGGACGAACTGGCGTCGGCCGACGGCGCCGGCCCGTTCGGTCCGGGAGAGAAGCCGATGCGCGAATACCTGGCCCTGCCGGACCAGTGGCGTGACACCCCGGACCTCGCCACACCGTGGATCGAACGCGCGCTCGCCGAGATCGCCGAACTACCACCGAAGCAGCCGAAGGCCCGGAAGAAATAGGAAACCGCCCTGGCCTGGCTCGATACCAGGCCAGGGCGGTTTGCCGTTGGCGGAAGCGGAGGGATTTGAACCCCCGGTCGCTTTCACGACGCTCGCTTTCAAGGCGAGTGCATTCGGCCGCTCTGCCACGCTTCCGTGGGCGATCTTATCGGTACGGACGCGTCGGCGGGCAACCGGTCAGCGGTCGCCGATGGCCTTGTCGACGCGTTCGAACACCTCGGCGAGAACCTTCAGCTGCGACTTGGTGAGCAGATCGACGAGGTTGCTGCGCACCCCGGCTACATGAGTGGGCGCCGCCGCGGCCAACCGGGCGCGACCTTCGTCGGTGATGACGGCGAGAACTCCGCGGCCATCCTCGAGGCAGGTGTCGCGGGTGACCATGCCCTGCGCTTCCATCCGTCGGATCTGGTGGGTGAGGCGGCTTCGGGAGGAGAGGACGCCGTCCGCGAGATCGCTCATGCGCAACGAACCGTCCGGAGACTCGGACAGCAGTACCAGAATCCGGTAGTCGGCCAGGGAGAGATCGTGTTTCTCCTGCAGATCCCGGTTGAGGACGTCCATCAGACGCTGATTGCCGTCCATGTAGCCACGCCAGGCGCGCATCTCTGCCGGCGTCAACCAGTTGGTCGCCGCTTCGGCGTCGGAGGTTTCTGCTGTCACAGGTTCACACTCTAGTATTCCGACATTACTTTCCAGTAGCGTGCCGTTCCCCGCATCGGCGAGCGTGCAGCGATGATCGGTCACCGCCTCCGGGCGCCGACGCATTTCGCTAGCGTCGTCCTCATGTATGCGATCACGATCGACCAGCCGGGCGGCCCCGAAGTCATGAAGTGGGCGGAGCAGCCGGACCCGGAACTCCCACCCGGACACGTCCTCGTCGACGTGGCCGCGACGGCCGTCAACCGCGCCGACCTGCTGCAGCGTCAGGGGTTCTACCCGCCGCCGCCCGGAGCCAGCGACATCCTCGGGCTCGAATGTTCCGGCACCGTCGCCGAACTCGGCGAGGGAGCGTCGGGGTGGTCCGTCGGCGATCAGGTGTGCGCGCTGCTGTCCGGCGGCGGCTACGCGGAAAAGGTCGCCGTTCCCGCGACCCAGCTTCTCCCGCTACCCGAGGGCGTGGACCTGCGCGTCGCCGCGTCACTGCCGGAGGTCGCGTGCACGGTGTGGTCGAACGTCGTGATGGGCGCCGGACTGTCCCGCGGCGACGTGCTGCTGGTGCACGGCGGTGGCGGTGGCATCGGCACGCACGCCATCCAGGTGGGCGTCGCGCTGGGTGCGCGCGTCGCCGTCACCGCAGGATCCGACGAGAAGCTGGCGCGCTGCCGCGAACTCGGCGCCGACATCCTCGTCAACTACCGCGAAGCCGACTTCGTCGACGAGATCCGCAAGGCCACCGACGGTCACGGCGCCGACGTGATCCTCGACAACATGGGCGGCTCGTACCTCGACCGCAACGTAGACGTGCTCGCCGCCGACGGCCGGCTCGTCGTCATCGGCATGCAGGGTGGCCGCAAGGGCGAACTCGACCTGGGCAAGCTGTTGGGCAAACGCGGCCACGTGACGGCCGCCGGTCTGCGGGGACGCGCCGAGACGGGACGCGAGGGCAAGGCCGACATCGTCGCCGACGTCCACAAGCGGCTGTGGCCGCTCATCGCGGAGGGCGCGGTGCACCCCATCGTGTCGGCCGAACTGCCCATCACCGAGGCACCGCGAGCGCACGAATTGCTCGATTCGGCGGACACCGTCGGCAAGGTGATCCTCACGATCCCGCGAAACTGACGCCACTCACTCGTCGCCCGATGTGACATTGGTCCCGTCCAACGGAACGAATGTCACATTGGGCGCGGCGCGGCGGGTGATCGGGCCGGGGCTCAGCCCAGGGTCGCGAGCTCGTTCACCAGCTGGTCGATCTCGTAGCGGGTGGTGTACGGCGCGAGGCCGATGGTGACGGCCCCGCCCTCGTCGTTGACGCCGAGGGCGTCGAGCAGGCGGGAACCGCCGTGGACGCCGCTGACGGTGGCGATGCGCTTGTCGGCGAGGTGCGACGCCACCTTGTCGGCCGAGACTCCGGCGACGGTGAAGCTCAGCGTCGGAACCCGGCTGGGTGACCGCCCGATGACCATGACCTGCGGTAGCCGCTTCAGCGACGACATGAGGTGGTCGAACAGAGTGTCCTGGTAGTTCTGCAGCGAGCTGATGGACGCCTCGAGCTTCTCGCGGCGGGATCCGGTGGCCGACTCGTCGAGGTTCGCGAGGAAGTCGATGGACGTGGTGAGGCCGGCGAGGAGCGCGAACTGGTGCACCCCGACCTCGAGACGTTCGACACCCCGCGCGTACGGGTTGAGCGACACGGCGGGGATGCGGTCGAGGAGGCTGGGGTCGCGGAAGACAAGGGCCCCGACCTGCGGTCCGCCCCAGGAGGTGGCGCCGACGGCGACGACGTCGGCTCCGAGTTCGTTGATGTCGACGTGCGCGTAGGGGGCGGCACCGATCGCGTCGACGACCATCAGTCCACCGACTTCGTGGACGCGGTCCGAGGCAACGCGGACGTCGGGCGCCGAGCCGACGATCGGGGAGGCGGCGGTGAGGGCGACGAGGCGCGTCGTGGTGGTGATGAGGTCCTGGAACTGCCAGCTGGGGAGTTCGCAGGTCTCGATCTCGACCTCCGCCCACCGCACCTGGGCGCCGTACCGGCTGGCGACGCGAAGCCACGGGGCGACGTTCGCTTCCTCGTCGAGCCGGGACAGCACCAGCCCGGTTCCGAGGCCGAGGCGCGTGCTCAGCGACTCCGCGAGCCAGGCGAGGAGAACGGATCGGTCGGGGCCGAGGACGACCCCCGCGGGGTCGCCTCCGACCAGGTCGGCGACGGCTGCTCGGGCCGCATCGAGTACCGCCGCACTGCGCCGGCTGGACACATGTCGCCCGGTCGACGAAGAGGCAGAGGCCCGGAAGGCTGTCGAGACAGTGCGTGACACCGCATCCGGAATCTGCATGCCGGCCTGCGGATCGAGATGGATCCAACCGTCGCCGAGTGAGGGGATGAGTCCCCGAACGCGGGCAACGTCGTAAGCCATGCCCGACACTCTAGGACCCCAAGTCAATACGGTCGAAGCCAGCCATCGTTTGTTGCGAAGCGCAACAATATTCTCGAGCACCCCAAATTATCGGAAAGCACTCAAATGGGACGCACCTTCGCGCCGCCGAGCAGGAACAGCCAAGATGGAGGCATGACGAACTCGGAGAATGAACACGTCGTCGTGATCGGCCCCGACGGTCAGCCCATGGCCATCCCCGTCGCCGAGGCCGCGAGCAAGCCCGAGGGCACCGACGCCGCCGCGGACGCGAACGGGAACGGCGCGGAGTCGGTAGCCGACATGGTGGAGCAGCCGGCCAAGGTCATGCGCATCGGCACGATGATCAAGCAGCTCCTCGAGGAAGTGCGCGCGGCACCGCTCGACGATGCCAGCCGCAACCGGTTGAAAGAGATCCACAAGTCGTCGATCCACGAGCTCGAGCAGGGCCTCGCCCCCGAACTGCGCGACGAGCTCGAACGCCTCACCCTGCCCTTCACCGACGACACCGTCCCCACCGACGCCGAACTCCGCATCGCACAGGCGCAGCTGGTGGGGTGGCTCGAAGGACTGTTCCACGGCATCCAGACGGCCCTGTTCGCCCAGCAGATGGCGGCCCGCTCCCAGCTCGAGCAGATGCGTCAGGGAGCACTGCCTCCGGGCATCAGCATGGGCAACCCGCACGGGGCGCACAATCACGATCCGGGGTCGCAGTCGAGCGGTACCGGCCAGTACCTGTAGCAACGGGCGAAACAGCATGGAACTCGACTCCCGGTAGGCTCGGTGCCCGTGTCAGCATCCGCTATCGAAACCGAGGCCGCAGGCGGCCCGCTCCCGGCGTCCGATTCGCAGACCTTCCGTCGCGCGTTCAAGGACCTCAGGGACGGCTTCGCTCAGCGCGAGCTGTGGCTGAGCCTCGGCTGGCAGGACATCAAGCAGCGTTACCGCCGGTCGGTGATCGGGCCGTTCTGGATCACGATCGCGACCGGCGTGCAGGCCGCGGCGATGGGCATCCTGTACTCCGCCCTGCTGGACATCCCGCTGGACGAGTTCCTGCCGTACGTCACCGTGGGTCTGATCGTCTGGAACCTGATCAGCGCGAGCATCCTCGAGGGGTCCGAGGTGTTCATCACCAACGAGGGGCTGATCAAACAGTTGCCCTCGGCGCTGAGCGTCCACGTGTACCGACTGGTGTGGCGGCAACTGCTGCTGTTCGCCCACAACCTCGTGATCTACGTCATCATGCTGTTCGCGTTCGGGGTGTGGCGGCACCTGACCTGGATGTCGCTGGCCGCGATCCCGGCGATCGCGCTGATCGTCGTCAACGCGGCATGGGTGTCGATCATGTTCGGCATCTTCTCCACCCGGTACCGGGACATCGCGCCGATCCTCGGCAGCATGACGCTGCTGCTGTTCGTGCTGACCCCGATCATGTGGACCACGCAGAGCCTGGAGGCGCAGGGCGGTCAGGCCGCGGAGCGCGTCAAGCTCGCCGAGCTGAACCCGCTGTTCCACTACCTCGACATCGTGCGCGCACCCATGATCGGGCAGGACCAGCAGGCGTACCACTGGTACATCGTCCTTGCCATCACCGTCGTGGGGTGGACCGCCGCCATCCTCGCGCTTCGCAAGTACCGGGCCCGCGTGCCCTACTGGGTTTAGGGGTCTGACGTAAATGACAGAGCATGTGAGTATCGAGACGCGGGACGCCTGCGTCGACTTCCCGATCTTCGACGCCAAGTCCCGTTCGCTGAAGAAGGCGTTCCTCGGCAAGGCCGGCGGTTCCATCGGGCGCAACAACTCGGACGTCGTGGTGGTCGAGGCCCTGCGCGACATCAACCTGTCGCTGAAGGAAGGCGACCGGATCGGTCTGGTCGGCCACAACGGCGCGGGCAAGTCGACGCTGCTGCGGTTGCTGTCCGGCATCTACGAGCCCACCCGCGGCAGCGCGAGCATCCGCGGCCGCGTGGCCCCCGTCTTCGACCTCGGTGTCGGCATGGACCCCGAGATCTCCGGTTACGAGAACATCATCATCCGCGGACTGTTCCTGGGGCAGACCCGCAAGCAGATGCTCGCGAAGATGGACGAGATCGCCGAGTTCACCGAGCTGGGCGAGTACCTGTCGATGCCGCTGCGCACGTATTCCACCGGCATGCGGGTGCGCGTCGCGATGGGCGTGGTCACCAGCATCGACCCGGAAATCCTGCTGCTCGACGAAGGTATCGGCGCCGTCGACGCGGAGTTCATGAAGAAGGCGCGGGTGCGTCTGCAGGCTCTCGTGGAACGGTCCGGCATCCTGGTGTTCGCCAGCCACTCCAACGAGTTCCTCGCCCAGCTCTGCGACACCGCCATGTGGATCGACCACGGTCAGATCCGGCAGCGCGGCGGCATCGAGGACGTCGTGCGGGCGTACGAGGGTGACGACGCCGCCGACCACGTCCGGCACGTCATCTACGAGATGGACCGGGAGAAGTCCGGGCTCACCGCTTCGGCCGAACGGGACGCCCGTAGCGTCGGATCGAACGAGCGTCCCGTTCGTACCGCAGCGGAGGCCGAGGCGGAGTCCGCGTGAGCGCTGCTGCCGAGCGGATCGTCGGCGTCGTCGTCACCCACAAGCGCCGCGAACTGCTGGCCGAATCGCTGAAGGTTCTCGGCTCCCAGACGCGTCCGCTGGACCACCTGGTGGTCGTCGACAACGCCGCCGAGGACGACGTCCGCGAGCTCGTCGAATCGTCCGGGATTCCCGTCAGCTACCTCGGTTCGCAGCACAATCTGGGCGGAGCGGGCGGCTTCGCTCTCGGAATCCTCTACGCGCTCTCGCTCGGCGCCGACTGGGTGTGGCTGGCCGACGACGACGGCCGCCCCGAGGGACCGAAGGTCCTGGAGACGCTGCTCGACTGCGCGCAGCGGCACGGGCTGGCGGAGGTCTCCCCCGTGGTGTGTGACATCGACGACCCCGACCGTCTCGCGTTCCCGCTGCGCCGCGGCGTGGAGTGGCGACGGTTGCGTTCCGAACTGTTCGCGGACGGCGACGATTCGGCCGACCTGCTCCCGGGCATCGCGTCGCTGTTCAACGGCGCCCTGTTCCGCGCGTCGGCGATCGACACGGTCGGTGTTCCCGACCTGCGCCTGTTCGTCCGCGGTGACGAGGTGGAGGTGCATCGCCGGCTGGTGCGGTCGGGGCTGCCGTTCGGCACCTGCCTGCAGACGGCGTACGTGCACCCGAACGGCGCAGAGGAGTTCAAGCCGATCCTCGGTGGCCGGATGCACACGCAGTACCCGGACAACGAGACGAAACGCTTCTTCACCTACCGCAACCGCGGGTATCTGCTGTCCCAGCCGGGCATGCGGAAGCTGCTGCCGCAGGAGTGGGTGCGGTTCGGGTGGTATTTCCTCGTCACCAGGCGTGATCCGCAGGGTCTGCGGGAGTGGATGCGGCTGCGGAAGCTGGGCCGTCAGGAACGGTTCGAGCGCCCATAAATTCGGTTGCCCCGGGTTCTGCCGGGTGGGAACATCGTGGAGTTCCGGTCGATAGGTCCCGATGTGCTGTGAAGGAGTGAGTGTCCGATGACAGTCTCGTCGGTCGACGCCGTGTGCGTCCACTCCCCCTTCCCCCTCGCCTGACCGAACCCGCGCAGTGGTCCGGTCGGCGCTCATCGACCCGAGGATCACACCCATCATGTTCGACCCTGGACAACTCCTGCCCTACGGCTGGAACGACACACTTTCCGACACCTTCGACAACTACCCGGCCGACGGTCGCGAACCCGGGCGGGTGATCCGCGTGGACCGCGGCCGCTGCGACGTCGCCGCCCCCGCAGGCCTCGGCCGCGCCCATGCCGGCGAGCACATTCTGTGCACCGGCGACTGGGTGACGCTCCACCGTCTCGGCGACGAGATCGGCGTTGCCGACCTACTCCCCCGGCGCAGCGCGATCGTCCGGTCCTCCGCATCCGGCCGGTCCGAGGGTCAGGTCCTCGCGGCCAACGTCGACACGGTGGTGATCGCCGCGGCGCTCGACACCGCCCTCGATCTCGGGCGCATCGAACGCCTGCTCGCCCTGGCCTGGGAGAGCGGGGCCCAGCCGGTGGTCGCTCTCACCGATACGAAAATATGGTGACCACAACTTGGTGAGGACAGGCCCGGTTACCCGCCGGTCGTCGCGGTGGAGGTGGTTGGTCCGGCGTGTGGTTATGCGGGTGCCGGCGAGGGGTTCGAGGATGACGCGGTAGCCGAGTGATTCGAGCTGGCTGATAGCGCGGGCCCTGGTCTTCGTAGGGACGCGGCGGGTGAAGTAGTCGGCCCCGGGATCACGGTAGAAGTCACCGTTGGTGAGCATGTTCCAGGCGGCGACGAGCATCGCGTGCTCCACCGCCACGACTGCCTTCATCGGCCCCCGGTGCGCGGCGATGCGCCGGAACTTCGCCGAGAAATAGGTTCCCTTGGAGCGGGAGACGGCGAGGGCGGCGGTGCCGAGGGCGCCCTTGAGGTACCGGTTTCCGGGCCGGGTCTTCGTGGATTTCACCCGACCGGCCGACTCGTTCGACCCCGGCGCGGTGCCCGCCCACGAGGCCAGATGCCCGGCGGTGGGGAACACCCGCATGTCACCGCCGGTCTCGGCGATGACTATCTCGGCGACGGTCGTCGAGAAGCCCGGGATGCTGATCAGCAGGTCCCGGGCCGGCCGAAAAGGTGCCATAGCCTCGTCGATCCGGGCCGACAGCTTGTCGATGTCGGCGGTGTGGGCGTCGATCCGGTCGAGGAACAGCCGGGTCATGAACGCGTGGTGGGCGGTGAAGTGCCCGGTCAGGGCCTCGGTCAACACCGGAATCTTCGACCGCAGTCGCCCCTTGGCCAACTGGGAAAGTTGGACCGGATCGTTACGGCCGTCGATGAGCGCCTCGAGCATCAACCGCCCGGAGACCCCGGTGATATCGGTGGCGACCGAAGACAGTTTGATCCCCGTGTCCTCGAGCAGCTTTTCGAGGCGTTGGATCTCCCGGGTCCGCTCCTGGGTGATCATGGTGCGGGCGCGGGTGAGGTCGCGCAGCACACGAATCGGTTCCGGTGGCTGGACACCCCGCTTGGGTCCGCGAACGCCAGTCGATCTACACCGGTCGTGGCCGCGGCGCCCAGCCACGAACGAGGCCCTGACCAAGCCGTGCGCCCCGAGATCGGCCAGCCAGGCGGCATCGGAGACATCGCTCTTGCGGCCCGGCACGGTCTTGACGTCACGGGCGTTGACCAGCATCACCTCGAGGTGTTCCTCGAGCAGGTAGTAGAACGGACGCCAATAGTTGCTGGTGGCTTCCATCACCACGCAGGTGACCTTCTGCTCGAGTAGGTGCTCGCGCAGGGCGAGGATCTGGTTGGTCATCGCGCCCCACGTCGTCACCGTGGACGAGGTGCGTCTGTTGCCGCGGCCCTGGATCCGCACGCACACCTTCCCGTCCGTCTTGGAGATGTCGATTCCCGCGCACCGCGGGTGCACCACGTCCATCACCGCCACCGATCCCGGGCTGGCCCGATACGTATCTCGTTGTATGGGTGTGTGTCCCGGGGAGGGCGGGGATAGAAACAGGACTCTGACACTCGTGCTCGAAGGCAACAGTCCACGGTTCCCGCGGACGACGAACTGTGCCCTCCACCACCAAACTAATCCACAGGCTCACCGGCACCATAGAGAATCCGAGGTCGACCGAAACACCCCGCAAGTATCCCCCGACCAGCACCGACCCCACCAGACTGCGACCGTGACGAGCACCGGCGGAGCACGAACTCACGGTGACCGACCGCCACATTTTCCCATACCACGGCGGAGCGCAGCGCCCCTGGAGAACTAATCCGATACCGTGCGGGACATTTCCGTCGCGACGGCGGAAGTGTCGGCGGTGGCGCCGGGCGCGACCGTGCTCGCAGTGAGCGCCGACACCGGGGACGGCATCGATGTCCTCACCGCCGTGATCGACGGAACCGTCGCCCTCATCGGGCCGTCGGGTGCGGGCAAGTCGACGCTCGCGAATGCGTTGCTCGGCGAAGATGTGCTCGCCACGGGACGCGTCCGCGACGGCGACCACAAGGGACGGCACACGACGGCGCACCGTGAACTGCTGC
Source organism: Rhodococcus sp. WS4 (assembly GCA_006543605.1). GTDB lineage: Bacteria > Actinomycetota > Actinomycetes > Mycobacteriales > Mycobacteriaceae > Rhodococcus_F. Next base: position 4,588 of record RRBB01000104.1, on the reverse strand, counting down.
CACTGCCCGGTGTGGCGCCATGATCGACACTCCGGGGCTGCGCCGTGTCGGCATGTGGGACGCGGCCGACGGCATCGACAAGACGTTCCCCGAGATCGAGGAGTTCGCGGCGCGGTGCCGGTTCACGGACTGCTCACACGTGTCCGAACCCGGGTGCGCGGTGCTCGGCGCGGTGGAGCGCGGCGAACTGCCCGAGCGCAGGCTCTCAACTGTTGCCTCGATATCTAATACTATCCGGTATGTTCTGGCACTATCTACGACGCGAATTGGTGAGGCTGCGGAATACTTGGGCCCGTCGGCAGTTAGGACGCGCAAGGCGGCATCGGAGGGCCGGTTGCCCTCTCGGCGCACCGGTTTCGGGGGACTGAAACTGTGATCGCGTGGACCCCGACGCCTATCTGGCCAGCCTGTATCGGAGTGTGCGGGAGCGACGCCGGAGAGGTGGAGGCATTGTATTGCCGGGTGTCGGGCTCGATCGGGCGGGAGGCTTCGCTGGCCGATCAGGAAAAGGTGTTTCGGGAGAGCGTTTACTGGTGAGGTGTGTGGGGTCTCCAAAGGATCGCGGTTCGGGGACTCGAGGGAGTGGCGAGGGGCGCGGCCGGATGCTCGACGACGCGGCCAAGGGCGGGGTTCACGGTGGTGCGGGTGGTGGCGAGATCGATTGGCCCGATTCGCCGGTGGCGTGGGTCGGGCGGTACTTGTCGGGGGTCGGCGTTACAGTCGGGTTCTGCGAGAGGCGGGCGAGGTATCGCTGGGGGGAGTTGGCGGATGACGTCATCGTGTTGCTGGCATCGTTGTCCGGCCGGTTGTAACCAGCTGCGGTCGATGCAGATTCAACACCGGCCTCTTCAACACCGGCTTCGGGGCGATGCCGCCGCACGGTGGGGAAGGGGTCATCGGTGAGGATCTCGGGAGGTCGCGGGTCTTCTTCGACCGCGGGGGTGCTCGCCGATCGTGCATTGGGCCCATCATGACCGGGCCGGGATCGACTGCGTCGCGGCAGTTCGCGGTCACCACCCGCGCCCATGTGGCGGTCGACGACGCGACCGGCGAGCCGATCGGCCTCGACGACATCGACACCCGGGTGCGGTGGCTGCTCGACCTGATCACCGCGGCCGGCGCCGAGTTGGTGTCGCGGCTGTGGCAGCCGGCGACCTTCGATGTGCTCGCCGCCGGCCTGGACCGCCACGACCGCAGGCTGCCCGCACAGGGCCATGTCGCCGCGGCCCGTCTCGGCTGGGACCCGATCTACCCGGACGGGGTCCATGTGCCGTCGCGGGTGACGCGGGTGGTGACGGCGCAGGTGGTGGCGACGCTGCGGACCCTGGCCTACCGGGACGCCGCGATCGCGGCACTGTCGGCCCGATTCGATCCGGCCACCGGGGTTGTGGCGCCGCCGGCCGGGCCCGGCGAGGGGACGCCGCGATCGCGGCACTGTCGGCCCGATTCGATCCGGCCACCGGGGTTGTGGCGCCGCCGGCCGGGCCCGGCGACTCTGTGCCACCGGCTTTCGCGCGGGGCGTGCGGCGCCAGCTGATTGCCCGCTCCCGCCGCGGCGTCGAGGCACAGTCGCCCCGAGTGCGGATCACCGACGTGCAGGATCCACCGCAGACGAGCGCGATGGCACGGCTCTCGGCCGCCGATCGGCAGCTCGCGCAGCTCACCGTTACAGACCGTGAGCTGGTGTTGACGGTGAAGCTGCCGACCAGCCCCGCCCCGGCGGGCGCAGTGGCGCAGTGTCCGGCTGACCGCCATCATCCCCGCGCACCTGCACGGCAGGGCGATCACCGACTGGCATCTGCCGACCCTGGTCCTCGACCGCCGGGGCCTGCTCTGGCGTTGCGCCGCGACCGAACTCGTCCCGGCAGGCGACCTGAACTCGGCCACGGTCGCGATGGGGGTGGACTGGTCACCGACCAGTCTGGGTGCCGCCACCATCGCCGCCGAGGGTCCCGGCGGGTTGTCCTCGGATTACCGGGGCTGGACTTACGACGACCGCGGCCTCGGTGTCAAACTGGCCCGCTTGCAGACCGAGGGGCAGCTGCTGCACGCCAAGGCGGCCCGGTTGACACGACTGGCCGCCACCGCCCCACCCGAGGTACGCGCGGGGGTGGAGGCGAAGATCGCCGTCCTCGACGCCCACCGCACCGCGGTGGGCGTCAAGAGGGGCAAGATCAACCGGGAACTGGCCTTCCACTTCGCCCGGCAGGCCACCGACTACGCCGCCGCCGCGGGCGCGCAGGTGATCGCGGTCGAGGATCTCACCACCCTCGAGACCCGCGGACACGGACGGGTCAACAACAACCGGGCCGCGCAGTCCGCCCGCCGCAAAGCGGTCGCCGCCCTCGCGCACACCGCCGCCGGTGTCGGGATCACGGTGGTCTCGGTGCCCGCCCGAGGATCGTCCGCACAATGTCCGGGCTGCGACGAACCGCTCTCCCGCCCCGGCGGCTATCACACCGCGTGGTGCCCGGGCTGCCGGGTCGGCGGCAACCGCGACCACGTGGCGGGGGTGAACCTGGCCAAACGCGCACTGCTCGGCAGAAACAAAGCCACCCGTCGGCGTGGGCAGATACCCGCGATCCGGGTAGCCGAGCACGCGCCGGTGCGCCGGTGCCGGGACAAGAACGGCCCGACACCGAGCAGACCACGGCACCGACGGGTCCGCCGCAGTCTGCCCACCACAACACGGCGGTTGGGGGTGAATCCGAAACAGCATGTTCCTGCATCACAAGCGTCGGTGTGGGACACGGTCAAACCCACACCACCGCACGGTGATACCGGTAGCCGTGACACACGTACATCTCAAGCGCCTGCCCCACCAGTGGCAGATAGTATGAGATCTACGTAGACGCTTGCCAGCTACCGCAAGCTGATTCGCGAGAACGGGTGGATCGCGTCACGCACCGACGCCCGGCTCCGAGCCAAGCGGGAACGCGAGTGGAAGAGCATCGCCCGCTGGCAACGTCAGATGTACCGCAGTCGCGGTCACTGACACGGGCGTCCGACCCGCATGCCGGTTCGACCAGTGAGCCGGGATGTGGACTGGCACCATGGTTATATGTTCGATCTTCGGAGAAAGGCCCGTCTCAAGCTTCAACGTGCCATGTCCGAGGTGGTGGCCGAATCGGACCGGCGCTCGCGGGAGCTCACCGAGAACCAGCACGATCAGACGCTGGCCGAGTTGAACGCGACCAATCAGGAACTCGCGCGGGTGCTGCACGAGCTGTCGGACGCCCGCATGGAGATCTCCGACGTCCAGCAGAGGCTCGGCGAACTCGAGCAACAGGCCCGCCGCGACATCACGCAGGCCCTGGACGTGCGGGCCACGAACGAGGCCGCAGCGTTCGTGCTCGAACACATGCCAAAGGCTCCCGTGTTCTGGAATCCGCAGGACACGCTGCGCTACGGCCTGTCGCAGGTGGAGGTCGAGGGGATGGCACTCGAGTTCGGGGTCGCGTCGGGAACGACGCTCCGGATCATCGTCGAGCAGTTGAAGGACGCCGAGCACGAGGTGTTCGGGTTCGACGTGTTCTCCGGTCTGCCGCAGACATGGCGCACCGGATTCCCGGCCGGAGAGTTCGCGCAGGAGAGCGTGCCGCAGGTGCGGGGCGCGCAGTTGGTGCCCGGGCTCTTCGAGGACACGCTGTCAGGCTTCCTCGAGGAGCACCCGGGGCCGGTGTCGTTCGTGCACCTCGACGCCGACCTGTACTCGTCCACCAAGTCGGTGCTCGACCGGCTCGAACATCGGCTGGTCGCCGGCACGGTGATCGTGTTCGACGAGTTCTTCAACTTCCCCGGCTGGCAGGAGCATGAGTACCTGGCGTGGACGGAGTTCGTCGACCGCACCGGCGTCGGCTTCGAGTACCTGAGCTACACCGCCAACCACGAGCAGGTGGTCGTGCGGATCACCGCACCAGCGTCACGATGAATGGTCGGGCCCGTTCGCATTTTCTGTCTGGGTGTAGAGCCGAGTCCAGTTGTCCCGGCTGGTGAGGGTGGCCATCTCCGCGCGAAACGCTCGTGCGACAGGATGCGCCTCTGCCCGGAATCGCTTGATCACACCGGCAAGGCGGCCACTCAACTCCGCAGCGAGATGTCTGTCGTACCGCCGTTCGCGCACACCCGCCTGTGAGGCATCGGTGACGTAGACGTGCTCGAACCGGCCGACATGCCACCAGCGCGCGTCCTCGTAGGAAATCGCGACCGGTCCGGGCTCCAGTCGTCCACGGATATGGTTACTGGCCCGCTTAGCCAGTACCAGGTCCTCCCACCCTGCCTTCGGGGGCGGATCTGCCCGATGGAAACGCACGCCGCTGGGGAGTTCGGATACCGGTCGGGCCACAGTCTCTGGGAACCGCTTGCGCTCCTCGTTGATCATGGCGAGGGCTGCCTGCCCGCCGTCGGCGAGAGCGTCCGGGCCCTCGAGGAACCCTTCGATAGCACGCAACTGCGTGTGCGCTGACACGAAAATTAGGTGACCACCGCGGGTGAGGACAGGGGTAGGCGACCCGCCGATGTCCGATGGGGTGGCGTGGTCCGGCGGGGTTGTGGTTATGCGGTGTCGGGGAGGGGCGCGAGGGTGACG
>RRBB01001047.1:0-417 GCA_006543605.1 Rhodococcus sp. WS4 | reverse complement strand
ATTGATAGGCCAGCTACACCTGGGATTACTTTTCTCTCTCGTTCCCGCCTGCTGCAACATTGCAGGTCTGGATACACCGCACAAACGCTTTTTTAAACGCCTGATCATCGGCGCGTCGCTGTTCGCCGGATGCAGTCTGGCAACGCAACTCCTGCTGGCGGAATCCGTCCCCCTGCCGTTGATCCTGACCGGGCTCACGCTGGTGCTTGGCGTGACGGCGGAAATTAGCCCACTTCATGCGCGGCTACTGCCAGCGTCGCTGATTGCCGCCATATTTACCCTGAGCCTTGCGGGATACATGCCCGTCTGGGAGCCGCTGCTTATTTATGCGCTGGGCACCCTATGGTACGGCGTGTTTAACTGGTTTTGGTTCTGGCTATGGCGCGAACAGCCGCTGCGCGAGTCATTGAGTTTGTT
>RRBB01001046.1:0-417 GCA_006543605.1 Rhodococcus sp. WS4 | reverse complement strand
GACCTATCGGCTACTGGCTCGCCAGTTCGGAGTGGACTGGCGGGCGCGCAATTACGACCGGCGGAAGTGGGATGCCGCCGACGTACCGAATCGCTGCCTGTCGGCGGCCACCAGTTGCCTCTATGGAATCACCGAAGCTGCGGTGCTGGCGGCGGGGTATGCTCCGGCGGTCGGCTTCATCCATACTGGCAAACCGCTGTCGTTCGTTTACGACATCGCCGACCTGTTCAAATTCGACACAGTGGTGCCGGTCGCCTTCCGTATCGCCGCTAAGGCGCCGTCGCAACCCGAGCGTGACGTGCGGCTCGCCTGCCGGGATATCTTCCGTTCGAGCAAGCTGCTGACCCGCATCATTCCCACCATCGAAGAGGTACTGGCCGCCGGCGGCGTCGAACCTCCCAGCGCACCGCCCGAGTC
>RRBB01001045.1:0-417 GCA_006543605.1 Rhodococcus sp. WS4 | reverse complement strand
CCCTTGCGCTAGTGAGGGTAGATTTCGCAGCCATTTCTGAGCTCACTTATGTACCACCTCCTCAGCACATGTAGCTTTTTTTCAAGTAATTAGAAAAATTCTCGTAAACCAATCGGTATTGAACAAAACGCCTCGGGGAATTTACCTTTTATGAGTTCTTTGCTAGAAAACCTGTAGCTTCCAAGCTGATGTATGGCAGTCCACAACACTGACTACCGTAGTCGGGAAGGTGACAATACAATATTAGATCCAACCAGCGACCTCGAATGTGCCTTGGAGCAAATTGATCCTCGACTAAACCAAACCTGACGACCTTGCTGGGGGCCCTTCCCGATTCCACTCCATTGAGGGTCACGTGCAGATATCAACACTGAACAACTTCTCTCGCTTCTTCTTCTACCGCACAGTACACTAGCA
>RRBB01001044.1:0-418 GCA_006543605.1 Rhodococcus sp. WS4 | reverse complement strand
GGAAGATGGTTTGAAGGTCGGCGCAAGCGGTTGAGTAGAAAAGGAAATTTTCGAAAATAACGCTTGACGGAAAGAGAGGTTGCTGTAGAATGCGCGGCCTCGGTTGAGACGAAAGCCTTGACCAACTGCTCTTTAACAAGTCGAATCAAGCAATTCGTGTGGGTGCTTGTGATGTAAGACTGGTGATCGCAAGATTATCAGCAACGCAAGTAACACTCGTGAATTCGAGAGTTTTATCTCTTTTTAAGAGAATGCGATTGCTGAGCCAAGTTTAGGGTTTTCTCAAAACCCGAGCAGTATTGAACTGAAGAGTTTGATCATGGCTCAGATTGAACGCTGGCGGCAGGCCTAACACATGCAAGTCGAGCGGATGAAGGGAGCTTGCTCCTGGATTCAGCGGCGGACGGGTGAGTAATGC
>RRBB01001043.1:0-418 GCA_006543605.1 Rhodococcus sp. WS4 | reverse complement strand
CGCCAGGCTGGCCTTCAGCCTGTCCGGCAGCTATACCGAAAGTCTCCACCGTGATCAGGATCCAGTATGCTCGCCTGCCCCCTCCCTCCCGACGAAGCCCTGCGCCAGCAGGCCCTGGACGACATGGCGCTGGTCGACACCCCCGCCGAACACTACCTGGACGCCCTGGTGGAACTGGCGCGGGAAACCTTCGGGGTGAAGACCGTGCTGATCAGTCTGATCGACCACGACCGCCAATGGTTCAAGGCCCGTATCGGCCTGGATGCCGAACAGACGCCGCGCGACCTGTCCTTCTGCGGCCACGCCATCCTGGCCAGCGAACCGCTGATGGTGACGGACGCCTCCAGGGATCCGCGTTTTCACGACAATCCGCTGGTCACCGGGCCGCCCTTCATCCGCTTCTACGCCGGCGAGCCCC
>RRBB01001042.1:0-419 GCA_006543605.1 Rhodococcus sp. WS4 | reverse complement strand
TACGAGGTTTCCAGAAGGCCGCTGGTGGGTTCGTGCAGCGAAAAGGGCCCAGGGAGAAATTTCCTCTGCATGCGCAGAAGTTCAGCCCACCACCCTCCTTTAGGGATGCTGTCCCAAAGCGGGAACGCGAGCAGGCAAGGAGGCAAGGAGGCATGGAGGCCCGAGGCGCAAGGTATTGTTTTCGGCACTCTGCAGTGGCCATGTGAATCGGGAGCTTTTATTATGGAGCGGTGGAGCCTCCGGCGCTAGGCACGCTAATAATATCGCACACGCCTTGCGAGCTCACAGGACGTCGAGGGTCTCGAGGGTCCTTGGGGGCGGCCTCACCTGTGGACTGTGTGCAGGTCGGGCGTAGGATTTTCTCTTGCGAGTCCTTTTGTCGAAGACACTGTTGTCAGCAGAAGAAATGAAAGCACCAC
>RRBB01001041.1:0-419 GCA_006543605.1 Rhodococcus sp. WS4 | reverse complement strand
AGCTGGAACCGGGCAGCGGTTGGCGACCTGCTGGCCTTCACCGACAGCCGCAGCTTTTTCCTCGCTAGCGAGGAAGAATGCCGCGATGCCCGTCTGGCCGCCCTCGACCTGCACCCCACCGGACCGCTCTGGGGCGAGGGCGATCCGCCGAGCGGCGCCGGCGTCCTCGACCGCGAGCTGGCCCTGGCCGGGAGCGAGCCGGCGCTCTGCCGCTGGCTGGCGAAGGCGGGCATGGCGCACGAACGGCGCATCCTGCGGCTCCCCATCCAGGGGCTGGCGTGGCATTATCCCGAACCTGATGTTCTGCAACTGGAATTCGTCCTGCCGGCCGGTTGTTTCGCCACCGTAGTGGTGCGTGAAATCCTCGACCTGGTACCGACAGGGCAGACGGAAAACCCATGCGCATACTGATTGCCAAC
>RRBB01001040.1:0-419 GCA_006543605.1 Rhodococcus sp. WS4 | reverse complement strand
GCGTAGTGCGGCCGATCCCAAGTAAAGCCGACATTTCCTGAATGCGACCGCCTGTGACCTGGGCTGCGTTAATAATTGCCTCTTTTTCAACTTCCGCAAATGACAGACTGGTGGAAAGGCGGGTGGCGCTGACATCATCTGTCGCCTGCTCGGTAAACAGATGTTCCGGCAAATCACTGACGCGAATGCGCCCGTTATCACTACTCAGAGCAAGATTCTCGATGACGCTGTAAAGTTCAAAATCGTTGCCTGGCCATGCACAAGAAACCAGGCGAGCGAGGGCATCGTCATCAATTTTCAGCCGCGTAGAGAAGCGTTTTTCAAGACTGCGTAATTTGTTATTCACCAGCGCCGGAATGCTGCCACGCCGCATACGCAGAGGCGGGATGGTAATTTCAAATGCATGCAGCGCGTAATAC
>RRBB01001039.1:0-420 GCA_006543605.1 Rhodococcus sp. WS4 | reverse complement strand
GGCGGTGGGTGGTCGAACGCACGTTCTCGTGGATCGTCAAGTGTCGCCGCCTTGATCATGATTACGAACGTTTGCCGGAGACCAGTGAGGCCATGATCAAGTGGGCCATGATCGGGTTGATGGTCCGTCGCCTGGCGCCACCGCCCGGCCGCAAGCCCTGGCAACGTAGCTCAACCGCCGCTTGAGACTTTCCCAACACGTTCTAATACTGCAACGGCACTTGCTTGACAGGTAGACGATACTGGTTGTGTGGTCCTTGATTTGGTTGTTTCCGAGTTGGAAGCGTTGCATGAGCGGATCTCCGGTCGGTTCGCCCGGTCGGAACCGCGGTCCCGGGTCCGTGAATATGTGACGGGTTTGGTTGCGGGTCTGGAACGCAAGAACGGGTGGACCCTCGCCGAGCGGGCCGGTGAAATGAGC
>RRBB01001038.1:0-420 GCA_006543605.1 Rhodococcus sp. WS4 | reverse complement strand
TTTCACGAGTAGTTTTGCGCTTTGGTTTATCCGAGTAGCGCTGAAACGCTGCAAGAAGGACTTTGGGTCGTGCGACCAAACTGGCGATTCTCAACGGTCCCAGGCTTTTTTGTTGGTCGAAATTTGCAACTACTTTTGACGAGACCCCATCCTGGCACCTTTCTGGACTCCTGCCAAGCCGTTAAGTTGACAGGCTTGACGTGCTGATAAAAGGTACGCGATTATGCACCATAACGTTCGACTTCCGAGGGTTACCGTATAAACGTTGCTCATGATTGTGGGTGTGGATACGAAGTACTGTGGGGAACAGTAACCCAATTGAGCTTAGCCGATGTAGCTTCATTCTGTGGACCGACTATTTTTCTCCATATTATGTGGCTCCTATGTGAGCAAGCCTACCGAAGCCCAACGGTGAGATGT
>RRBB01000103.1:0-36573 GCA_006543605.1 Rhodococcus sp. WS4 | reverse complement strand
CCCGACGACCTGACTTCCGTCATACTCGTTCATAGGGGCCTCCTCCGTCGTGACGAAACCTTGACACCCCCAGCATTCGCCGGGAACCACGAGGAGCGGGAGGCCCCGCCCCTTTCATCGCATCAGGTCACAGTTCCCCATCGGTTGTGAGGTCGACGCGCCAATTCCGTCGGAAGCTTTTTCCGCGACGGGTCGTCGTGGCAGCATGGCGGGTATGCGCATTACCGTCCTGGGGTGTTCAGGAAGCGTCTCCGGACCAGACTCACCTGCATCGGGTTATCTGGTGACAGCGCCGGACACACCGCCGCTGGTACTCGACTTCGGACCTGGTGTCCTCGGTGCCCTCCAGCGGTTCGCCGATCCCGGCGAGGTCTCCGTCCTGCTCAGCCACCTGCACGCAGACCACTGCCTGGACCTCCCGGGACTGCTCGTCTGGCGTCGCTACCACCCTCGCCCGCCGAAAGGTCGCGCACTCGTCTACGGCCCCTCCGACACGGCCCGCCGCATCGGCGTCGCATCCGCGGAGTGCGGCGGTGACATCGACGACATCTCCGACACGATCGACCTGCACCACTGGGTCGACGGCGAGCCCGTCACGTTCGGCGACCTCACCATCACCGCGCGGCGGGTAGACCACCCGCCCGAGGCCTACGGGTTCCGCGTGACCAACGGCGCCGGACGAACCCTCGTCTACACCGGCGACACCGGCATGTGCGAAGAAGTGATCGAACTCGCCCGCGCGGCCGACGTGCTGCTCGCCGAGGCGTCGTGGACGCACAGTCCCGATCGCCCCGAAGGCATCCACCTCTCGGGCACCGAGGCCGGTCAGGTCGCACACCGCGCCGGTGTCGCCGAACTGCTGCTCACCCACATACCGCCGTGGACGTCCCGCGAAGACGTCATCGCCGAGGCCAAGGCCGAATTCTCCGGCCCCGTCCACGCGGTGTCCGCGGGCGGCGTCTACACCGTCTGAAGCCGTGTGCCCGCACCCCACAGCGGGGCGACTAGGCTCTCCGCTGTGACCACACGAGAAGACGGTAGGGCGGACGACGAACTCCGCGAGGTCAAGATCACCCGGGGGTTCACCACTCATCCCGCGGGATCGGTTCTGGTGGAATTCGGAAACACCAGGGTGATGTGCACGGCCAGTGTGGAGGACGGTGTTCCCCGCTGGCGTCAGGGCTCCGGACTCGGCTGGCTGACGGCCGAGTACGCGATGCTGCCCGCCGCCACCCACACCCGCAGCGGCCGAGAGTCCGTCAAGGGCAAGGTCGGTGGACGAACCCAGGAGATCAGCCGATTGGTCGGCCGCTCCCTCCGCGCCTGCATCGACCTCGCCGCCATCGGTGAGAACACCATCGCCCTCGACTGCGACGTCCTGCAGGCGGACGGCGGAACCCGCACCGCCGCCATCACCGGCGCCTACGTCGCCCTCGTCGATGCGGTGACCTACCTCCGTGCCGCCGGCCGCCTCGCCGACCCCCAGCCGATCTCCTGCGGCATCGCCGCGGTGAGCGTCGGTGTCGTCGACGGCCGGGTGCGCCTCGACTTGCCGTACGAGGAGGATTCGCGCGCCGAAGTCGACATGAACGTGGTCGCCACCGACACCGGTACCCTCGTCGAGATCCAGGGCACCGGGGAAGGGGCGACCTTCCCGCGAAGCACGCTCGACAAACTCCTGGACTCGGCGTTGGCCGGGTGCGAGCAACTCTTCGAGATCCAGAAGGCCGCACTCGAACTGCCGTACCCCGGCGTGCTGCCCGAGCCGAAGGTCCCGGAGACGTCGAAGAAGAAGTTCGGGAGCTGATTCGGTGCCGGAAACCACGCGAGTACTGGTGGCCAGCCGCAACGCGAAGAAGCTTCGGGAACTGCATCGCGTCCTGGAGGCCGCGGGGGTCGACGGGATCGAACTGGTCGGGCTGGATGCGGTGCCCGAATACCCCGAGGCCCCCGAAACGGGTGCCACGTTCGAGGCGAACGCTCTGGCGAAAGCGCGAGACGGTGCCTCGGCAACCGGATTGCCCTGCGTCGCAGACGATTCCGGTATCGAGGTGGACGCCCTGAACGGTATGCCGGGTATCCTGTCCGCCCGCTGGTCGGGCACGCACGGCAATGATCCCGCGAATACGGCTCTCGTCCTGGCGCAGCTCGGCGAGGTGCCCGACGAGCGGAGGGGAGCGGCATTCGTCTCGGCGTGTGCACTCGTCGTGCCCGGCGGTGACGAAGCAGTGGTCCGGGGCGAATGGCGGGGGAGCATCGCCCGTGAGCCCGTCGGCGACGGCGGATTCGGGTACGACCCCGTCTTCGTGCCGGAGGGGGACACCCGGTCGGCGGCCCAGCTGTCACCCGAGGAGAAGGACGCGTCTTCCCACCGCGGGCGTGCCCTGATTCAGCTGGTCCCCGCTCTGGCGGCGCTCAGCGGGCGCTGACACTCGCTACGCTTCACGGGAGGAGGTTCCCATGTCTCCGATGATGGTGCCGCAGACACCGCTCGGCTGGTTGACGTACGTGATCGCGATGATCACCGGGCAGCCGGTGATCATGTGACGGAGTGGTTCGGCTCGATCAGAGACCGAAGTCGCGGCGGACCTGCTTGGTCCGCTGATGCTCGACGTAGAACGACAGGAACGGAATGGTGCCCGCGAGAAGCGTTCCGACCGTACGGCCCGCGGGCCAGCGCACCTTGACCGCCAGGTCAAGCGTCACGAGCAGGTAGACGAAGTACACCCAGCCGTGGACCACGGCGATCCAGGTGGGCAGGTTGTCGACCTTGAAGATGTACTTGGCCACCATTTCGGCGGTGAGGACCAGCAGCCACACGCCGGTGGCGTAGGCGAGGACGCGGTAGCGCAGGAGTGCGGGAGCGATCTTCTTCTGCTTCGCGGTGTCTGCGACCGAACCGGCAGTCGTCTCGTCTTGGCCCGTGCTCACGTGGTGCTCCTATCGGTCTCGCGAGCGGACAGCTCGGCGAGGTACTGGTTGTACTGCGAAATCTGCAGGCTCTCGAGATCGTCCGGATCGTCGTCCTCGGCCGCCGGGGGGCGAGGGGGCAGGATGTCTGCCGGGATCTCCCGCAGTTCGGTGGGAGCGTCCGGGACGTCGGCGGTGTCGGCCGGTTCGGCGTCCTCGAGTTGCACGAACCGGCGGTAGGCGTAGACGAGGAACGCCGCGAACAGGGGCCACTGGAACGCGTATCCGAGATTCTGGCCGGTGCCGCCCACCGCCTCGAAGCGTGTCCACTGCCACCAGCCGAGTGCGAGGCAACCGACAGCCCCGACCGCCACGAACAGGATCAGCGCGGGGCGGCGTTGCTTACGGTTACCGGACACGTAACGACGGTACCTGAATCGCTGAATGCGCTGCTAGGAGAGGTTGCCGCTATGGCGGCGGTCACAGCCGCCGCAGGCGCCCGACGAGCCGTCAATCTGAGCGAAACAAGGCCGCCGGAGAATCGGCAAAGAACCGAGAAGTGCGCGAGGGGGGATTCGAACCCCCACGTCCTTTCAGACACCAGGACCTAAACCTGACGCGTCTACCCTTCCGCCACTCGCGCGCGAAGCACAGACTACGCCATGAACGAGGCACCCCCGCGCGCACAGTCAACCGGCGCGCTCGTTGCCGTCGCCGCTCTTGCGCCCCGCCCACGTCGCAGTCTGGCTGTGGCAGTTGGGGCACGGGAATCGAACTTGCTCCAAGCGGGAGTCCGACGGGTCACCCCGTATGTGGTCCACGTGCAGGATCAGTGGGAGTCCGCACCAGTCGTCACCGAGGCCGCAGAGAACACATTTGTACTCGACCCCGGCCTCGATCAGGGCCCGGCGCAACAGATGTGGTTAAACTCGTGCGCTACCTGGTGGTCGTTCCATGAGAATCTCCTCCCACGACATGCGATTGCGAGCCGGTTTGCCCCTGGTGTGTGCGCTCCCCGTGAAGTGCGTCGTATCGATTCCGAACTTCTCGATCTGCCGACTCAGGTGAGCGTGTGTCCCACCCGCGGGTTTCAGGCCGAGGTAGCGCATGACGCCGGCATAGCTCGTCGATTCTGCGACCGCCTGCGCGAGCACTTCTCGCGTGTACTTCATTGCGCACCCGCCACCCGCCGCTGTGCGCGCTGGTGCCGCCAGACGGCGTGGGTGAACGTGGCGGGCGTGTTCTCGAGCCGCACTGCTGCTGCGGCGATGAGGTGTTCGGCGTCTGCCGTCGGTAGGGGTGCTTCGAGATCGAGCGCCTCGCAGAGGAACTCGCACACCAAGCGGTGAGATTCGGCGGTGCGGATGCCGAGTTGCATGACGAAGCATTCCCAGGTGGCGACGCCGAATCCGGGCACGCCGATGAGCGCGCTCCGCTGGGCCTCGTCGTCGCGGAGATCCGCCGAGGTGGTGCAGCCCAGCTCGGCGAGCGAGCGTGCAGCCGAGGCGACGGCCTCGGCCTTGGTGGTGTAGTTCCCCGGTACTCGCTGCCGGTTGTTCAGGACGGCCAGGAGGCCTTCGGGTGCATCGGCGTGCGCGGCGAGTTCCGTGAGGTCGTCGAGAGGTGCGGCCCGGTGATCGCGCCAGCGGGTGATGACGGCGCGGACCCCCGTGGTGGGCGTGCCGTACGTGGCGCGGGCGGAGAACGCGGCATCGAGCAGACCGGCTTCGATCTCGTGCGGCCAGCCCTCAGTCCAGTGCGGCCACGACTCTCGTGGCAGTTTCGCGTCGACGTGATCGAGTAGGGCGCGGACGTGGGCTGTGCTCATTTCTTCCCCCCGGAGAATGGCTGTCGGCAGTTCCTGGATTCGAACATTAGTGCGAGGGACCGACAGGTTCGCTTTCGCTGGTCGCGGACCCGGATTCGGGGGCACGGACCCGCATGAACCTGGGGCTTCGTCAAGGTGATAACAGAATGATAACGATTAATATGAGGCTTTCCTCAGGTTATTGGACGTCCTCGCACCGCCTCCGTACAGCGCGGACGCGATCTACTCACCGGTCACTTCGCGGGAGATCTGTGAGGGACATCACGCGATATTTCTCCGATGCACGGCTGTGACACCGAGGCGGCTCGTGAACGTGAGGAAATCCTCATGATTCTGTGTCAACCTTGAACAGCCCGGAAGAGCTGATCAGAGCCGATACAGCTGGTACACGATGCCGAGGGCGGCAGACACTATCCCCACCTCCCCCCAGAGGGGACCAGGAGAGGACATACGCGTGACGATTGACGACACGACACCCGCAGGAAACGGAAAAAACTCGAAGGGTTCGCGGCGCATCGGCGTAGACCGGGACGACACTCGGTCGTCGAGCAAGGGCACCCTCGTGGATCGTCTGCTCGGAGGTGAGCCGTACGCGCTCGCATTCGGTGGTCAGGGCGCGCCCTGGCTGAGCTCGCTGGAGGAACTGAGCCGCGACAACGGACTCGAGCCGGCACTCACCACCATCGTCAACGACGCGGCGGACTACCTGGCCCCCGTGGCGCAGGAACTGCTCGTCGTGCGTCCGGTCGGATTCGACCCCATCGCATGGATCCTCGAGCAGGAACTTGCCGACGAAGAGGACGGCGCCCAGGCGGCCGGCCCCTCCGCGGCTGCACTCACGTCGGCGGCGGTGTCCCTTCCCGGCGTCTTCCTCACCCAGATCGCAGCGCTGCGTGCGCTGGCAGCTCAGGGCCTCGATCCCGCGGTTACGGCTCCCGTGTCGGTGATCGGCCATTCCCAGGGACTCCTCGCCGCGGAGGCCGTTGCCTCCTCGGGGCAGAAGGACGGCGAACTCCTCGCCCTCGCTCAGCTCATCGGTGCCGCCGCCGGTCTGGTCGGCCGTCGTCGCGGAGTGATCTCCGCCGCCGACTCCACCCCGATGCTCGCTGTCTCCAACGTCGACCCGGAACGACTCCGTCAGATCGTCGAGGAGCTCGCGGAAGGTCTCGAGCCCGAGCATGCAGCCGTCCTCGGCATCCGTAACGCCCGTCGTCGCGTCGTGCTGTCCGGCCCGCCCGCACAGCTGGCACGCGTCCAGCAGCGTTGCGAGCAGATCGAGGCCGACGAGGCCCGTGAGCGCGACGCCAAGAAGCGTGGCGGCTCCATCTTCGCGCCGGTCTTCGAGCCCCTCTCCGTCGAGATCGGCTTCCACCACCCCGCACTCGCGGAGACCATCGACATCGTCGGCCAGTGGGCCGTGCGTTGCGGTCTCGACGAGGAGAAGGCCCGCGCCCTCACGAGCGCCTGCCTCGTCGATCCCGTCGACTGGGTCGGTGCCGTCGACAGCACCCTCGAAGCCGGTGCCGCGTGGATCCTCGACCTCGGACCCGGTGACCTGCTCACCCGCATGACGTCCGCCAGTGTCCGCGGCCAGGGCGTCGGCATCGTCGCCGCCGCGACCCGTGGCGGTAACCGCAACCTGCTCACCCCGGGCGCAATCCCCGAGGTTCCCGCCGCGTGGACCGAGTTCCTCCCGAAGCCGGTGTCGCTGCCGGGCGGCCGCATCGGCGTCGAGACTGCATTCACGAAGCTGACCGGTCGTTCGCCGATCCTGCTCGCGGGCATGACCCCCACCACGGTCGACCCGAAGATCGTCGCCGCAGCTGCCAATGCAGGCCACTGGGCCGAGCTCGCCGGCGGTGGCCAGGTCACCGAGCAGATCTTCGCCGACAACGTCGAGAAGCTCACCGGGCTGCTCGAGCCGGGCCGCGCCGTGCAGTTCAACTCGATGTTCCTCGACCCCTACCTGTGGAAGCTCCACGTCGGTGGCAAGCGCCTCGTTCCGAAGGCCCGCGCCGCGGGTGCCCCGTTCGACGGCGTGGTCGTCACCGCCGGCATCCCCGAGCTCGAGGACGCGGTCTCCATCATCGGGGACCTCACCGATGCCGGGTTCAGCTACGTCGCGTTCAAGCCGGGCACGGTCGCTCAGATCCGCTCGGTCATCCGCATCGCCAACGAGGTTCCCTCGTTCCCCGTCATCGCCCACATCGAGGGCGGCCGCGCCGGTGGCCACCACTCGTGGGAAGACCTGGACGACCTCCTCCTCGACACCTACGCCGAGCTGCGTACCCGGCCGAACCTGGTCCTGTGCGTCGGTGGCGGCATCGGCACGCCCGAGCAGGCTGCCGACTACCTGACCGGCCGCTGGTCCGTGGCACACGGCTTCCCGGCCATGCCGCTGGACGGCATCCTGGTCGGCACCGCTGCCATGGCCACCCTCGAGGCGACCACGTCTCCCGAGGTGAAGCAGCTCCTCGTCGACACCCCCGGTACGCCGGACTGGGTCGGTGCGGGCACCGCCGAGGGCGGCATGGCCTCCGGTCGTAGCCAGCTCGGCGCCGACATCCACGAGATCGACAACGCCGCGTCCCGCACCGGCCGTCTGCTCGACGAGGTCGCCGGTGACGCCGACGCCGTCGCGGATCGTCGCGACGAGATCATCGAGGCACTGAACATCACGGCCAAGCCGTACTTCGGCGACGTCGCGACGATGACGTACGAGCAGTGGCTGCGCCGCTACCTCGAGCTGGCCGTCGGCATCGACGCCGCGAAGGCATTCGACTGCGGCTCCGACCTCCAGGACGCCATCACCGAGGCCAACGAGAGCCCGTGGCTCGACATCACCTGGCGTGCGCGCTTCGGTGAGATGCTGCAGCGCACCGAGTCGCGTCTGCACCCGGTCGACCGTGGCCCCATCCCGACCCTGTTCGCCGACGACGCGATCCTCGAGCGTCCCGAGGCGGCCATCTGCGCCCTGCAGGCGCAGTACCCCGACTACGCCACCACGGTTCTGCACCCCGCGGACGTCTCGTTCTTCGTCTCGCTGTGCAAGACCCCCGGCAAGCCGGTCAACTTCGTGCCCGTCGTCGACGGTGACGTCCGCCGCTGGTGGCGTTCCGACTCGCTGTGGCAGGCGCACGATCCCCGCTACACGGCCGACCAGGTCTGCGTCATCCCCGGCACCGTCGCCGTCGCAGGCATCACGCGAGTCGACGAGCCGGTCGGCGAGCTGCTCGACCGCTTCGAGAAGGCCACCTACGACGAGCTGGTCACCGCCGGTGCCGCGCCGCTGTCGCTGCCCGCACGCCGTCACGCGGACATCGCCCGCGGCCTCCTGGACACCGTCCTGTCGGCTCCCGACATCCAGTGGGCCTCGCGCCTGACCCTGAATCCGGTTCGCCGGCTCGGTGACCTCGACAAGTGGTCGATCGAGTCCGACGTCCGCGCGGTGCACGAGACCACCGGTGCCGAGCTTTCCGTGATCGACGACCAGCAGGTGCTCCTCACCGTCCCGCTGGTGGCAGGCAAGTCCGTCGAGATCACCATCACCGTTCCCGCATCCGTCGCCGACGGTGGTGCCCCCGTGGTCACCGAGGCCGACGCGGAGAAGTCGATGACGGCCCTCCTCTCGGTCGCCGCCGGCCAGGAACTGCCCACCGTCAAGAACGGTGTCGCACGGCTCAACCTCGCCTGGATGCCCGACCTGGTCGCCGACCACGCCGGTGTCACCGGCTCGGGTCTGCCCACGACGCTGAGCGTCAGCGGCAAGGCTGTCCCGGACGTCGTCGTCGGCGCCTGCTGGCCGGCCGTGTTCGCCGTGCTCGGTGCCGCGAAGACCGAGGACTCGCTCTCCGTCATCGAGGGCATGCTCGACCTGGTCCACCTGGACCACGGTGTCGATTTCGTCGGCGAACTGCCGTCGGAGACCAGCATTCTCGTGGTCAAGGCCGAGGTCGCCTCGGTTCTCGACACCGACCTGGGCCGTGTCGTCGAGGTCAAGGTCGAGGTCGGCGCCATGCTCGGCGAGGGCCTGGATGCGCCCGCCGTCGTCACCCTGTCCGAGCGCTTCGCGATCCGCGGCCGCATCGGCAAGGGCGAACTGACCGACCCGGCCCGCGCCGGTGGCTCGCTCAGCGACGAGACTGTCGAGACCCCGCGTCGCCGTCGCCGTGACACCACGATCGTCGCTCCCCGCAACATGGGCTCCTTCGCTCAGGTGTCGGGCGACCACAACCCGATCCACACCTCCGACAACGCGGCACTGCTCGCCGGCCTCGGCAGCCCGATCGTGCACGGCATGTGGCTCTCCGCCGCTGCCCAGCAGGTCGTCACCGCCGTGGACCCGGCCGAGACCAAGACGCCGCCGCGTCGTCTCACCGCCTGGACCGCACGCTTCCTGGGCATGGTTCGCCCCGGTGCCGAGATCGACGTCCGCGTCGACCGCGTCGCCGTGGACCGTGGTGCCGAGATCGTCGAGGTCGGTTGCCGCATCGACGGTGAACTGGTGATGGTCGCGACGGGTCGCACCGCGGCCCCGAAGACCGTCTACGCGTTCCCCGGACAGGGCATCCAGCGTCCCGGCATGGGCCTCGACGCCCGCGCCCGCTCCAAGGCCGCCCGCGAGATCTGGGACCGCGCCGACAAGCACACCCGCAAGGCTCTCGGCTTCTCGATCCTCGCCGTGGTCCGCGACAACCCGACGGTCGTCAAGGCCCGTGGTGTCGAGCACAAGCACCCGGACGGTGTTCTGCACCTGACCCAGTTCACCCAGGTCGCGATGGCGACGCTCGGTGTGGCTCAGGTCGCCGAGCTCCGTGAGTCCGGTGCCTTCGTCGAGGGTGCCCTGCTCGCAGGCCACTCCGTCGGTGAGTACAACGCTCTCGCCGCCGTCGCCGGTGTGCTGCCTCTCGAAGCGGTTCTCGAGGTGGTCTTCCAGCGTGGCTCCGCGATGCACGCACTCGTTCCCCGCGACGAGGCCGGCCGCTCCGATTACCGGATGGCCGCCATCCGCCCGTCGCAGATCGGTCTGGCCGACGACGACGTCGAGGCGTTCGTCGCCGGTGTCGCCGAGGCGACCGGTGAGTTCCTGCAGATCGTGAACCTGAACCTGCGTGGCTCGCAGTACGCCATCGCCGGTACGGTCGCCGGACTCAACGCGCTGGAGGTCGAAATCGACATCCGCCGTGAGGCTTTCGGTGGCAAGCGCGCGTACATCATGGTCCCGGGCATCGACGTTCCGTTCCACTCGACGGTGTTGCGCGGCGGTGTCGACGACTTCCGCGGACGTCTCGAGGAACTGCTTCCGCAGGACATCGACCCGGCCATCCTGATCGGGCGCTACATCCCGAACCTGGTCCCCAAGCCGTTCTCCCTGAAGAAGGAGTTCGTGCAGGAGATCGCCGACCTGGTGCCGTCGAAGCCCCTCGACAAGGTGCTGAAGGACTTCGACTCCTGGGCGAAGAAGCCGGTCCAGCTCACCCGCGTGGTCCTCACCGAGCTCCTGGCCTGGCAGTTCGCCAGCCCGGTGCGCTGGATCGAGACGCAGGACCTGCTGTTCGGCGACGAGTCCGAAGGTGGACTGGGTGTCGAGCGGTTCGTCGAGATCGGTCTGGGATCCGTCCCGACCGTCGCGAACCTCGCGTCGCAGACCCTGAAGCTGCCGGGCCGCTTCGGCTACCCGGTCGAGGTCCTCAACATCGAGCGTGAAGCCGCGATCGTGTACTCCACCGACGTCGATCCGGCGCCGGTCGAGGACGACGAGCCGGAAGCTCCTGCTGCTGCGGCTCCCGCCGCTGCCGCCGCCCCCGCGGCTGCGCCGGCTCCGGCCGCCGCACCGTCCGGTGGACCGCGTCCCGACGACATCGCGTTCAAGGCAGCCGACGCCACCAAGGTCCTGATCAGCCTGTGGACCAAGCTCCGCCCCGATCAGGTCGGCCCCGTCGACACGATCGAGGCTCTGTGCGACGGTGTGTCCTCGCGGCGTAACCAGCTGCTCGTCGACCTCGGCTCCGAGCTCTCGCTCGGCGCGATCGACGGTGCCGCCGACGCCGACATGGGTGCGCTCGCCGGCACGGTCGACTCCCTGGCCCGCACGTACAAGCCGTTCGGCCCGGTGCTGTCCGACTCGATCAACGATCACCTCCGCAAGGTCTTCGGCCCCTCGGGTCGTCGTCCGGCGGCCATCGCGGACCGCGTGAAGAAGGTCTGGGAACTCGGCGACGGCTGGGCCCACCACGTCACCGCCGAGGTGGCGCTCGGAACCCGCGACGGTTCCAGCATCCGTGGTGGTGACCTCGGCGGCCTGGCCGGCGGCGGTCTCGCCGACGGCGCCGCAGTGGACGCCGTCATCGACAGCGCAGTGGCCGCAGTGGCCTCGCGCCGCGGGATCAGCGTCTCCCTCCCGTCCTCGGGTGGCGGAGCCGGTGGCACCGTCGACGCCGCGGCACTGGGCGAGTTCACCGAGCACATCACGGGCCGCGACGGCGTGCTGGCCTCGGCCGCCCGCCTCGTGCTCGAGCAGCTCGGCTTCGCCGGCGACACGGCAACGGCTGCGCAGCCGACCGACACCGAACTCGTCGACCTCGTATCGGCGGAACTCGGTTCCGACTGGCCGCGCCTGGTCGCTCCGGCGTTCGACGCCAAGCGGGCGGTGCTGCTCGACGACCGCTGGGCCAGCGCACGTGAGGACCTGGCTCGTCTGTGGATCGATGCGGCAGGCGTGGAGTCTCTCGAGATCGAAGGCTTCGCCGGTGCAGGCAAGTCCGTTGCGGCGCAGGCCGTATGGTGGCAGGCCCGCGCAACCGACGAGGGCCGCACGGCTCTGGCCGAGAAGTACGGACGCATCGCGGAGGCGGCAGCCGTCGTCACCGACGAGACCCCGGAATGGGCAGACCAGGTCGCCGTCGTCACCGGTGCCAGCAAGGGCTCCATCGCGGCCTCGGTCGCAGGCAAGCTCCTCGCCGGCGGCGCGACGGTCTTCGTGACCACCTCGCGTCTCGACGACAAGCGTCTCGGCTTCTACCGCGACCTCTACCGCCGCAATGCTCGCGCCGGTGCCGCCCTGTGGGTGGTCCCCGCGAACATGGCGTCCTACACGGACATCGACGCGCTCATCGAGTGGATCGGTGAAGCCCAGTACGAGACGGCCGGTGGATCGAAGAAGCTCGTCAAGGAAGCGGTCACCCCGACGCTGCTGTTCCCGTTCGCCGCGCCCCGCGTGGCAGGCGACCTCGCCGACGCCGGTGCCCGCGCCGAAATGGAGATGCGTGTTCTCCTGTGGTCGGTGGAGCGCCTGATCGGCGGGCTGTCGAAGATCGGTTACGACCGTGACGTCGACACCCACCTGCACGTCGTCCTGCCCGGTTCCCCGAACCGTGGCCTGTTCGGTGGCGACGGTGCGTACGGCGAGGCCAAGGCCGCGCTGGACGCAGTGGTCGGTCGCTGGAAGGCCGAGCGCAACTGGGCCGAGCGCGTCACCCTGGTGCACGCTCTCATCGGCTGGGTCCGCGGAACCGGACTCATGGGCGGCAACGACCCGCTGGTCGAGGCCGTCGAAGGTGCCGGAGTCCGTACCTGGTCCACCCAGGAAATGGCCACCGAGCTGCTGCAGTGGTGCGAGCCCGAGGCACGTCGCCTCGCCTCCACCGAGCCGCTCGCGGCCGACCTGACCGGTGGGCTCGCCCAGGCGAACCTGGACCTGCCCGCGCTGGCGAAGCAGGCTCAGGAAGCTGCGACCGCTGCTGCCGAGGCCGACGCGGACTCCGCCGAGCTCGACACCATCGCGGCCCTGCCCGCCCCGCCGCGGGTCTCCGCGTCGGTGGCACCGGCCTGGTCCGGCGTCACCGCGGCTCCGGAAGACCTCGTCGTCATCGTCGGCGCCGGTGAGCTCGGACCGTTCGGTTCCTCGCGTACCCGCTTCGAGATGGAGGTCGACGAAGAGCTTTCGGCGGCAGGCGTTCTCGAACTCGCCTGGAACACCGGACTCGTCGTGTGGGAGACCACGCCGTCCGCAGGCTGGTACGACGCCGAGACCGGGGAACTGGTTCCGGAGGCCGAAATCGCGGACCGGTACCACGATCGGGTCGTCGAGAACTGCGGCATCCGCCGCTACGCCGACGACGGCGCCATGGTCGAGAACACCGCACCGCTGCTCACGTCGGTGTTCCTCGACAAGGACCTGAGCTTCGTGGTCAGCACCGAGGCGGAGGCACTGGCCTTCGTCGAGGCCGACCCGGAGAACACGGTCGCGGCGCCGGTTCCGGACAGCGGTGACTGGCAGGTCACCCGCCGTGCGGGCACCGAGATCCGCGTGCCCCGCAAGATGAAGCTGACGCGCAGCGTGGGTGGTCAGATC
Source organism: Rhodococcus sp. WS4 (assembly GCA_006543605.1). GTDB lineage: Bacteria > Actinomycetota > Actinomycetes > Mycobacteriales > Mycobacteriaceae > Rhodococcus_F. Next base: position 23,482 of record RRBB01000103.1, on the reverse strand, counting down.
CCGACCGGATTCGACGTCACCAAGTGGGGCATCCCTGCCGACATGGCCGACTCCGTCGACCGCGTGGGCCTGTGGAACATCGTCGCCACGGTGGACGCGTTCCTCACCGGTGGATTCACGCCCAGCGAACTGCTGCGGTGGGTGCACCCCTCGCTGGTCGCCAACACCCAGGGCACCGGCATGGGCGGCATGACCTCTATGAGGTCGCTGTACATCGACACGCTGCTCGGCGAGAACCGGCCGAACGACATCCTGCAGGAAGCCCTACCGAATGTGATTGCGGCGCACGTGGTCCAGTCCTACGTCGGCGGTTACGGCGCCATGGTCCACCCGGTTGCGGCGTGCGCCACGGCTGCGGTGTCCGTCGAAGAAGGTGTCGACAAGATCAAGCTCGGCAAGGCCCAGCTCGTGGTCGCCGGCGGGTTCGACGACCTCAGCGCGGAGGGCATCATCGGATTCGGTGACATGTCCGCCACGGCCAAGACCGACGACATGCGGGCCAAGGGCATCGACGACCGTCGATTCTCGCGGGCCAACGACCGTCGTCGCGGCGGGTTCGTCGAGTCGCAGGGTGGTGGCACCATCCTGCTGGCCCGCGGTGACCTCGCACTCGAGATGGGCCTGCCCGTCCTCGGTGTGGTCGCCTACGCCGGCTCGTTCGCGGACGGTGTCCACACCTCGATCCCGGCTCCCGGAATCGGTGCGCTCGGCGCGGGTCGTGGGGGAGCGGATTCGCAGCTCGCCCAGTCCCTCGGCAAGCTCGGTGTGAGTGCCGACGACATCTCGGTGATCTCCAAGCACGACACCTCCACCGCGGCCAACGATCCCAACGAGGCGGAGCTGCACGAGCGCCTCGCCGGGGCACTCGGCCGCAGCGAAGGTGCACCGCTGTTCGTGGTCTCGCAGAAGAGCCTCACCGGACACGCCAAGGGTGGTGCCGCAGCATTCCAGCTGATCGGTCTCTGCCAGGTGCTGGACCAGGGCATCGTGCCGCCGAACCGCAGCCTGGACTGCGTCGACGAGAAGATGGCCGAGTTCGAACACCTCGTGTGGGCTCGGGAGCCGCTCCGCTTCGGCGAGCAGTTCCCGCTGAAGGCCGGTCTGCTGACCAGCCTCGGCTTCGGGCACGTGTCGGGCATGGTCGCCGTGGTGCACCCGCAGGCGTTCGTCGAGGCGATCTCGGCCGACAAGCGTGAGGCGTACCTCGAGCAGGCACGCAAGCGCACCGTCGAGGGTCAGCGTCGTCTGGCCAAGGCCATGGTCGGCGGCGGCAGCCTGTACGAGCGTCCGGCAGATCGTCGCTTCGGCGGCGACAGCGTCCCGGCCGCAGCGTCCCGTCAGCTCGAGGCGGACGTCCTGCTCACCGAGGCCGCGCGCCTGGGAGCGGACGACGTGTACAGCTCGGGTCTGCCCGGCTGCAAGTAGGAACGACGGATGGGAGTTCTGGGGATCGGCTTCGATCTCGTGACGGTGTCGGAGTTCGCCGAGCAGCTGGACCGGCCAGGGACGGCAATGCTCGACAACTTCACACCGGGCGAGCGTCGGGACGCTGTGACCCGGAGCTCCGATCCGGCTAGACATTTCGCTGCCCGGTGGGCTGCGAAGGAGGCAGTGATCAAGGCTTGGTCCACGTCCCTCTTCGCCAGCCCACCGGTGCTGCCCGAGATGATCCACCACCTGATCGAGGTGGTGACGGATGCGTGGGGGCGACCGAGTATCCGCTTACGCGGTGACGTCGCCAAGCATCTGACGGATGTGAAGATCCACATCTCCCTCACCCACGACGGAGACATGGCCGGCGCGTTCGCCGTCATCGAGTCCCTGTAGGCGCCTTCGGCGCTCGTGCGCCCTTCTGGTAGCTCCGGCAACCGGAAGGGCGCACAAGCGTGTAGCGGGCTAGGTGGAGCGCGATTCCTTCTCGGCGACCAGCAGGTACGCCACCATCAGCCGTTTGAGTTCGGCGACGGCGTCCGCGTGGCTCTGGTTGTCCTGCACCGAGAAGTTGAGCATCGAGTACACGACGTGGACGAGCACCTCGGCCATCATCGTGCGCCGCTCCCGCGACGTCTGCGGGGTGAGCGGCGCGAGCATCCGTGAGACCTGCTCCGCGAACGCCTTCTCGTGGATGGCCCCGGTGGCGCGCGTGGAGGGGGTCGACTGCATCGCCAGCCACACCTCTCGCCTCGACGGGTCGGACGTCCACAGGCCCGCCATGTGATCGACGAAGGAATTGAGGAACCGCAGCCAGTCGAGGGACGGGACCTCACCGTTGAACTGCGCGATCTCGTGCTGCACGCCGACGAGGTCCTGCCGGTTGAGCTCGCACACGATCACGTACTTGTTCGCGAAGAACTGGTAGAGGGTGCCGATCGGGACGTCCGCGCGTGCGGCGACCTCCTCGCACGTGAACGATTCGAATCCCACGTCCACCAGCAACTCCCGCGATGCCGTGAGCAGCGCGTCGAACTTGCGGCGACTACGTTCCTGGGTCGGACGTCTGCGGGGCAGCAGCTCCTGCGGGTCCGACTGCAGCTCCAACGCCGGGTCCACACGGCGCGGCGCTTGCTTGCTGACTGAAGACTCCACCGCCCCAGGCTATCCGTCTTTCGTCCGGATTCCGAAGATCCCTCCCGGTGACGCGTCAGGTTTCACCTGGCGGAGACGACTCATCGCGCCGTTCTCCGGGTGAACGATGTGATCGCCCACAAGTAGCCGGCACAGGTGATTCCGATACACCACAACACCGCGATGAGAGCTGTGTCGTCGTCGGGTGCGCCGAGCAGCAGGCCACGGGCCGTCCTCGGTGCCGGCGAGAAGCCCGAGCGCGGTCAGCCACTGCAGCGGGCCGGCGGTGGGCCGGAATCCAGGTCGACTACGCCCGCTGCTCGACGGCATCGAACGGCTCGCGGGCGGCTGACGAGTCGCAGCCGCCCGGGCGTCGATCAGACGGACAGGTCCCGCCGCAGTTTCGCGACGTGGCCGGTGGCGCGGACGTTGTACTGGGCCACCTCGATCTTGCCGTCCTCGTCGACGAGGAACGTGGAGCGGATGACACCCTGCACCGTCTTGCCGTACATCTTCTTCTCGCCGAACGTGCCCCACGCCTCGAGCGTCGCCTTCTCGGGATCGGAGAGGAGGGGGAACGTCAGCTCCTCGGCGTCGCGGAATTTGGCCAGCTTCGCCGGCTTGTCGGGGGAGATGCCGATCACGTCCAGGCCGGCGCCGTTCAGGTCGGCGAGGCTGTCGCGGAAGTCGCAGGCCTGTTTGGTGCAGCCCGGCGTGCTTGCCGCCGGGTAGAAGTACACGACGACCTTGCGGCCGCGGTAGTCGGCGAGCGACACGTCGTTGCCGTCGGCGTCGGGCAGCGTGAAGGCGGGGGCGGTGTCTCCGGGGGCGAGTCTGCTGTTGTCGGTCACGAGAAGTCAGGCTACCGGGAAGGTATGACCGTGGGCCGAGGCGCGATCGGGGGAGACGGAGTCGCAGGTCGGGTGTTCTCGTCTACGGTTGACGCAAGTGTGGGATCGTCGCGGTAGCGTCGCTCTCGCTGATCGAACCAGTCGAACAAGTTGGAGGACACGTGCCCAGGGACACCGAGAGCATCGAGCGTGAGATCGAGAACGCGCGTAATCAGCTCGCGAGCACTCTCGACGAATTGACGGTCCGCACCAACCCGAAGCGTCTCATGGAGAACACGAAGCGGACGCTGATCGCCAAGCTGAACGAGCCGGCGGTCAAGTACGGACTGATCGCCGTGGGTGCGGTGGCAGGGCTCCTGGTGCTCCGCAAAGCGTTGCGCTGAACGACCCTCGAACGGGCCGTCGGGTGTGAAGTTCGCAGTGACTTCACGTTCCGGCGGCCCGTTCGTCATCTGACCGCCCCGCACGCACGCTGTGATGGTGGTGGCATGAGAAAGGCCCCCATCCTCGTGAGAGGATGGGGGCCTTCGTGCAAGTGCGCCCACAGGGACTCGAACCCCGGACCCAGTGATTAAGAGTCACTTGCTCTACCAACTGAGCTATAGGCGCTCGCTCTTGCGAGACAGAACATTAGCGGGTCGCTTCTCGGGAATGCAAATCGCCTGGTGGCGAGTCCCGGTGGCGACCCACTCCGGGCGGTGGTGCGTAACGAGAGCGCCCCTGGTCACGATTGATATTCGAACGTTATTGAGCGGCCCGGCGCTTGGTTGGAACCGGTCTCCAGTGGCTGGCATCATTGGAAACCACACGGTCTCGACGTGCCGATTCGTCTTGCGAAGGCGAGGGACGTGCCGGCTTGAACGTGAATTCGGAGCGAGGACGTGAAGTGGGGTTATCCATGGGTGTGGGGCGTGGCGGGCGCATGCGTGCGCAATCGGTGAGATCCGTCTCGAGGACGGCGGCGATTGTGGCGGCATCACTCGTATTCGCAATGTCGATCGCCGGGTGCACGGTCTCCGGTGCCGACGTCACCTCGGAAGGTGAGGCGCCGATCGATTCCAATCCGGTCACCGAGCTCATCAAACCGAAGCTGACGGCGTCGGCTGTCGATGGTGCGGTGGGATTCTCGCCGGGACAGCCGGTGACGGTGACGGTGGCGGACGGCACCCTGGCGGCGGTCACCATGCTCAACCCGGAGGGCGTGCCGGTCGACGGTGCCATCGCTCCCGACGGATTGTCCTGGGTCAACACCGAGCCGCTGGGTTACGACAAGGAGTACCGGCTCGAGGTGAAGGCGAACGGCCTCGGTGGCGGCACCACCTCGACGTCCGCGTTCACCACCAGCGCGCCCGGCAACGTCACCAAGCCGTACGTGATGCCGTCGGAGGGCGACGTGGTGGGCATCGGTCAGCCGATCGCGGTCCAGTTCGACGAGAACATCCCTGACCGCAAGGCCGCCGAGGCCGGCATCACGGTGACGACGAATCCGCCCGTCGAGGGCGCGTTCTACTGGGTCAACAACCGCGAGGTGCGGTGGCGTCCGCAGAGCTACTGGGCGCCCGGCACCGCCGTCGACGTCAAGGTCGCCGTGTACGGACGTGATCTCGGTGACGGCCTCTACGGTCAGGAGGACGTCCACACGGCCTTCACCATCGGCGACGCCCTCGTCGCCACCGCGGACGACAACACCAAGCAGGTGACGTTCGAGCGCAACGGCGAAGTGATCATGACGATGCCCACGTCGATGGGCAAGGACGACACACCCACCGACAACGGGGTCTACATCATCGGTGACCGGTTCGCGAACCTCGTCATGGACTCGTCCACCTACGGCGTGCCGGTCAACTCCCCGCAGGGGTACAAGACTCCCGTCGACTGGGCCACCCGAATGTCGTACAGCGGCATCTTCTTCCATTCGGCGCCGTGGTCGGTGGGGCAGCAGGGCTACTCGAACGCGAGCCACGGCTGCCTGAACCTCAGTCCGTCCAACGCCAAGTGGGTGTACGACAACACGAAGCGCGGCGACATCGTGATCGTCAAGAACACGCTGGGCGGGACGTTGTCGGGCACGGACGGTCTCGGCGACTGGAACATCCCGTGGGATGTCTGGAAGGCGGGCAACGCCAACGCCTGAGCGCAGGCGTCAGACCAATCGCAAAGAGGAAAGCCCCCGGCCGAGGCCGGGGGCTTTCCGTATGGGGTGAGTGACGGGACTCGAACCCGCGACAGCCAGGATCACAACCTGGTGCTCTACCAACTGAACTACACTCACCATGTGCTTCAGGCACCGTCCGGAGGCGGTTACTTCGGCGAGGAAGATACTAGCGCGTCCGGTGCCCGAGAAGCCAATCGGTATGTCAGGCGGGCCCGAGTTCCTCGACAACGGCGGTGATGTCGCTGGTAGACGGCCCGGGGTCGGTGACGAACGCCGTCTTCCGGTAGTACCGGAGTTCGCGGATCGACTCCTTGATGTCGGCCAGCGCGCGGTGGGCGAGACCCTTTTCGGGCTGACCGAAGTAGATCCGCGGGTACCAGCGCCGGCACAGTTCCTTGATGGAGCTGACGTCGATCATCCGGTAGTGCAGGTAGGTGTCGAGGTCGGGCATGTCGCGAGCGATGAAACCACGGTCGGTCGCGATCGAGTTCCCGGCGAGCGGCGCCGTCCCGGCGACCGGCACGTGTTCGCGGATGTAGGCGAGTACCTGCTGCTCGGCCTCGGCGAGGGTGACCGTGGACTTCCGGACCTCGCCGGTCAGCCCCGAGTTCTCGTGCATCTTGGTCACCACGTCGGGCATTGCCGCGAGCGCCTCGTCGTCGGCGTGGATGACGATGTCGACACCCTCACCGAGCACGTTGAGCTCGCTGTCCGTGACCAGAGCCGCGATCTCGATCAGCTTGTCGGTACCGAGCCGGAGGCCGGTCATTTCACAGTCGATCCACACAAGTTTGTCCTGCACCAGGAACACAGTAGTCACGTGGCCGACGGGATAAGGTCTGCGGTGGACACTTTCTCCCGATGTGTGTGATCCGAGGAGGGCTTGGATGACCCGGCAATCGCAGGATGGCGGCGCGACCTCGACCCCGGCAGAGAAGGCGGCCGCAGCCAGGGCGGCCGCGGCCGAAGCGGCGCGGATCGCGGCGGAGGCAGCGGCCGCGGCAGCGGCCGCGGCAGAGGCCGCGGAGCAGGAGGCCCGCGACGCGGAGGCGGCGGAGAAGCGCGCTCCCGCAGGTGCTGCCGTCCCCACAGGTGCCGCCGCGGGTATCGCGGCCGGATACTCGTCGGAGGGTGCGGCACTGGAGCTCGGCACCGTCGTTCTCGACGGCGTGGTGGATCCGTCGGCCCGGGTGCGCATTCCGCTCGCGACGATCAACCGGCACGGTCTCGTGGCCGGTGCCACCGGGACGGGAAAGACCAAGACGCTGCAGGGGATCGCCGAGCAGTTGTCGGCGGCAGGGGTTCCCGTCGTCATGGCCGACGTCAAGGGTGATCTGTCGGGGTTGTCGCAGCCGGGCGAGACCGGTGACAAGATCACGGCCCGAGCGTCCGAGACGGGCGACGACAAGTGGCGACCGGCGGGATCCCCGGTCGAGTTCCTGTCACTGGGGACAGAAGGCCTCGGCATCCCCGTCCGCGCGACCATCACCGCGTTCGGGCCGATCCTGCTCGCCAAGGTCCTCGGGCTCAACGAGACTCAGGAGTCCACGCTGGGGCTGATCTTCCACTGGGCCGACACCCGGGGTCTGGCCCTGCTCGACCTGAAGGATCTGAGATCGGTCATCGCGCATCTCACCAGCGACGAGGGCAAGGCCGACCTGAAGGGCATCGGCGGTGTGTCCCCGGCCACCGCCGGTGTGATCCTCAGGGCCCTCGTCAATCTCGAAGCCGACGGCGGCGACACGTTCTTCGGGGAGCCTGAACTCGAGACCGAGGACCTGCTCCGGGTGATCGACGGCAGGGGTGTGATCACGTTGTTCGAGTTGGGGGCTCAGGCGGCGCGCCCGGCGCTGTTCTCCACCTTCCTGATGTGGGTCCTGGCAGACCTGTTCCAGACCCTGCCGGAGGAAGGCGATCTCGACAAACCCAAACTCGTCTTCATCTTCGACGAGGCCCACTTGTTGTTCGCGGACGCGTCGAAGGCGTTTCTGCAGCAGGTCGAGCAGACGGTCAAACTGATTCGCTCGAAGGGGGTCGGTGTCTTCTTCTGCACCCAGTTGCCGACGGACGTTCCGAACGCGGTGCTGTCGCAGCTCGGTGCCCGAATCCAGCACGCGCTGCGGGCATTCACGCCCGACGATCAGAAGGCGCTGACCAAAACGGTACGAACGTACCCGAAAACCGAGAACTACGACCTCGAGAAGGCGCTCACCTCACTGGGTATCGGCGAGGCGATCGTGACCGTCCTGTCCGAGCGGGGTGCGCCGACACCGGTGGCGTGGACGAGGATTCGGCCACCGCGCTCGCTGATGGACACCATCGGCAACGACGCCATCAGGGCCGCGGCCGCGTCGAGCTCGCTGTCGGCCAAGTACGGGCAGACCGTCGACCGGGAATCGGCGTACGAGAAGCTGACGGCGAAGGTCGCCGGAGCGCCGACCACGGATCAGGGCCTCGACCTGCCGTCGCTGCCCGACCTGCCGCCGCCCCCGCCGCCGCAACCGGAGGGTCCGAACATGGCCGAGCAGATTCTCGGGAACTCCGCGGTGAAGAGTTTCCTCCGTTCGGCCGCGTCGGCAGCAGGCCGCGAGATCTCCCGCAGCATCTTCGGGACGGGGAGACGTCGCAAGCGGTGAAACCCGCAGCGCGCCGGTGTCTAGCTGCCCAGCTTCTTGTAGAACGTCCCGACGATCGGCGCGACCACCGCGCGCGGACTGTACTGCCCGGCAACGGACATCGCCTTGCTGATGATGCCGGGCACGACGCGCATCTTGTTGTCCGCCAGACCGTCGAGCGACACCTTGGCGGTGTATTCGCTGGAGATCCACAGGAAGTCGGGCACCAGCCTGTCCACGATCGATGCGTCCGCCGGATCGGGTTCCTCGGTGCGGACGGGTCCGGGTGCGAGCAGCGTGACGTTCACCCCGGTCCCCTTGAGTTCGCCGCGCAGCGATTCGGAGAAGGTGTTGACGAACGCCTTGCTGGCCGCGTAGGTGGCGTTGTGGGGGATCGGCATGTTGCCGGCCGCCGAGCCGACCATCAGGATGGCCCCGGACCCGCGCTCGACCATGCCGGGCAGCACTGCGAGGGTGAGGTCGTGCACCGCAACGGCGTTGAGTTCCACCTGGGCCCGCTCGTACGCGGGATCGAGCTCGGCGACCGGGCCGAACGTGGCGATGCCGGCGTTGTTGCAGAGGACGCTGATCTCACGTCCGGACAGTTCGGTGACGAGCGTGGACCGCGCGTCGCGATCCGACAGATCGCACGCGCGCACGTCCACCTCGACGCCGTGCTCGGCACGAAGGGTCCTGGCGAGTGACTCCATCACTTCGCCGCGTCGCGCGACGAGGATCAGGGAGTGTCCCCGGGAGGCGAGATCGGTGGCCAGCGCCTCGCCGATTCCGGACGAGGCGCCGGTGACGACGGCGCGGGCACTGAGGGTGGGGTTCGGCAGGCTCACGGTCAGCAGCGTAGTGCGTCAAATGCGAGCCGCGAGCCGGGTGCCCTGCTCGATGGCACGCTTGGCGTCGAGTTCGGCCGCGACGTCGGCGCCGCCGATGACGTGGGTGGTGACGCCGGCGACGGTCAGTTCGTCGACGAGGTCACGCACCGATTCCTGACCTGCGCAGATCACGACGTTGTCGACGACGAGGGTGCGCGGTTTCTCGCGTTTGGCGCCGAACGTGATGTGCAGGCCGTCGTCGTCGATGCGCTCGTAGTTGACCCCGGACAGTTCCTGCACACCCTTGTTCTTCAGCGCGGCCCGGTGCACCCAGCCTGTGGTCTTCGCGAGCCCGGCACCGATGCGGCCGCTCTTACGCTGCAGCAGGTACACCTCGCGCGGCGACGGCGCGGGAACGGGGGTGGTGAGGGCGCCCGCCGCGGCCTCGGGCTCGCTGACGCCCCATTCCTGCTTCCACTCCTTCAGATCGAGGGTCGGGGAGTGCTCATGGGTGAGGAATTCGCTGACGTCGACGCCGATCCCGCCGGCGCCGATCACGGCGACCGACTGCCCGACGGGCTTGCCGCCCCGCACGACCTCCGGATACGTGAGCACCTTCGGGTGGTCGATACCCGGAATGGACGGGACGCGCGGCGTCACACCGGTCGCGACGATCACCTCGTCGTACTCGCCGACCAGCTCGGTCGCGGTGACGCGGCTGTCGAGCCGGACGTCGACGCCGGCGAGCGGAAGTTGGCGGTTGTAGTACCGGATCGTCTCCGCGAACTCCTCCTTGCCGGGGATCTTGCGGGCGATGCCGAACTGACCGCCGATCTCCGAATCCGCCTCGAAAAGGGTCACCGAGTGGCCGCGCTGCGCGAGGCTTAGCGCCGCGGACAGTCCGGCGGGGCCGGCGCCGACGACGGCGACGCGCTTCGTGGTCCGGGTGGGGGAGAGCGTCAGTTCCGTCTCCCGGCCCGCACGCGGATTCAGCAGGCATGACACGTGCTTGCGGACGAAGGCGTGGTCGAGGCAGGCCTGGTTGCATGCGATGCACGTGTTGATCTCGTCGGGGGTGCCTGCCTCCGCCTTCCGCACCCAGTCGGGGTCGGCGAGCATCGGGCGTGCCATCGAGATGAGCTGCGCGTCACCGCGGGTCAGAATTTCCTCGGCGACCTCCGGCATGTTGATCCGGTTCGACGCGGCCACGGGAATGCTCACGTGCTTCTCGAGCTTGCCGGTGATGTCGGCGAATGCGGCCCGCGGCACCGACGTCACGATCGTGGGAACACGGGATTCGTGCCAGCCGATGTCGGTGTTGATGATGGTCGCGCCCGCGGCTTCCACTTCCTGTGCCAGCGCGACGATCTCGTCCCACGTCTGACCGCCCTCGACGAGGTCGGCCATCGACAGCCGGAAGATGATGATGAAGTTCGGGCCGACTGCGGCGCGGGTGCGGCGGACGATCTCGACGGCCATCCGCCGGCGGTTCTCGGGTGTGCCGCCCCACTTGTCGGTGCGCTTGTTGGTGCGCTCGCACAGGAATTGGTTGATGAAGTAGCCCTCGCCGCCCATGATCTCGACGCCGTCGTAGTTCGCCTGCTGCGCCAGCCGTGCGCAGCGCACGAAGTTGCGGATCTGCCAGCGCACGCCCCGGCTGGTCAGTCTGCGCGGACGGAACGGATTGATCGGTGCCTTGATGGACGAGGCGGAGACGCTGAACGGCTGGTAGCTGTAGCGGCCGGCGTGCAGGATCTGCAGGGCGATCTTGCCGCCCTCGTCGTGCACCGCCTTGGTGATCGCGCGGTGCCGGCGGGCCTCGACGCGGTTGGTGAGCTTGGCGCCGAACGGCAGCAGCCAGCCCGTCCGGTTGGGTGCGTATCCACCGGTGACGATCAGCGCGACACCCCCGCGAGCTCGTTCGGCGAAGTACTCGGCCAGCAGGGGAACGTCCTTGGCGCGATCTTCGAGCCCGGTGTGGATGGAACCCATGATCACGCGGTTCTTCAGCGTCGTGAAGCCGAGATCGAGGGGAGCGAGGAGCTGGGGGAACTGAGTCATTGGCGGCGTGTCCTTACTGTGCGAGCGCGTCGAGTACTTCTTGACACCAGTCGGCGAATCCCTCTTCGACGCGGATTCCGCCGCGCAGGACGAGGTACTGGTGCAGGGCTGCCCCGGAGAGCTGGTCCGGTGCCGGAAAGTCACGTTTTTCGATCATGCGGTAGACGTCGAGCCGGGCGGCGTGGCCGTCGCGGTGGCGAGCGACCTCGGCCGTGAGTGCGGCGATGTCACCGTGCTGAGCGGCGCGGATCTTCACTGCCAGCTCATTACGCAGGTGATTGGGCTCGGTCGGTTCGGCGATCCAGCGCTCGAGTTCCGCGCGCCCCGCCGCGCTGACCCGGTACACCTTCTTGTCGGGTCTGCCGTCCTGCGCCACGACCTCGGCGTCAACCCAGCCGGACTCGTCCATGCGTTTGAGGACGCGGTAGATCTGCTGGTGGGTGGCGCTCTGGAAGAAGCCGATGGACTTGTCGAACCGGCGCGCCAATTCGTAGCCCGAGCCGGAGTGCTCGGTCAGGGAGACGAGAAGCGCATGTTCGAGTGCCACGAACAGAAGTATCTATGCAACGAGGTGCGTATGCAACTGAGTGCACACTAAGTCCTTCCGACCGAATGGGACGCTCGTAGCGTCAGACCGCACGAACTCCCCGTTCGCTCGCATAGGCTCGCGGACATGAGCACCGACGTTCGTCCGCCGGCCGGGATCGGCGAGGCCGCGACGCGCAGACAGGTCGTCGCGTGGGGTCTGTGGGACTGGGGTTCGGCCGCATTCAACGCCGTCATCCTCACGTTCGTCTTCTCCGTCTACCTGACGGACGCCGTGGGCGAAGACCTGCCGGGATCGATCTCCGCGAGCACGTGGTTGGGATGGTCGCTCGGCATCGCCGGGTTCCTCATCGCCGTGCTGGCACCCGTCACCGGTCAGCGATTCGACGCCGCAGGGCGACGCAAATGGGCGCTCGGCGTCCTCACCTTCGCGACGGTCGGGTGCATGGCGGCGATGTTCTTCGTCCGCGACTCGTACCAGTACCTGTGGCTCGGGCTGGTGCTACTGGCCGCGGGCTCGGTGATCTTCGAACTGGCCGGCGTCCCGTACAACGCGATGCTCAGGCAGGTGTCGACGCCGTCGAACATCGGCCGGGTGTCCGGGTTCGGCTGGGCGATGGGCTACTTCGGCGGAATCGTGCTGTTGCTGGTGTGCTACTTCGGTTTCATCGCCGGCGACGGCGACAACCGCGGGTTCCTCGGGCTCACCACGGACGGCGGCACGAACATCCGGATGGTGGCACTGCTCGCCGCCGTGTGGTTCGCGGTCTTCGCGATTCCCGTGCTGCTGAAGGTTCCCGAACTGCCCCGCACGAACGCGGACCCGGGGGCGGACAAGGCCGGTTTCGTCGAGTCGTACCGGGTGCTGTGGCGGGACCTGCGCGACCTCTGGTCCGCCGACCGGCGCACCGTCTACTTCCTGGTGGCGAGCGCGCTGTTCCGGGACGGGCTCGCCGGAGTGTTCACGTTCGGCGCCGTCCTGGCCGTCAACGTCTACGGCATCGGCGCGGGTGACGTGCTGCTGTTCGGAGTCGCGGCCAACGTCGTCTCCGCGCTGGGCGCGCTCACCGCGGGCCGGTTCGACGACCGGATCGGCCCGAAGACCGTGATCATGACCTCTCTGATCGCGATGATCGTCGTCGGTGTCGTCTTGACGGCCGTGTCGGGGCCGGCCATGTTCTGGATCTTCGGACTGTTGCTGTGCCTGTTCGTGGGTCCCGCGCAGTCCTCCGCACGCACGTTCCTGGCCCGGATCACCCCGCCCGGCCGGGAAGGGCAGATGTTCGGCCTCTACGCGACCACCGGTCGTGCGGTGTCGTTCCTGTCGCCGACCCTGTTCGGGTTGTTCGCCTGGTGGTTCGCGGCAGATCGCGCCGGGATCCTCGGCCTGGTGATCGTCCTCGCGATCGGACTCGCCGCGCTGACGGTGGTGAAGGCGCCTGAACGCGACTAACGCTTCGCGCGATCGGTGCAGTATGCGCTAGCGCTTCGCGCGATCGGTGCAGTATGCGCTAGCGCTTCGCGCGGCGATCGTCGTCGATCCGGAGTTTCTCCGGAAACAGCCTCCGCTGAGTAAACCAGCCCGCCGCTGCCACGACGACCCAGATCACCGTGGCGAAGAACTGCTGGGTGCCCTCGTTCGGATCGCCGAGGAAACTCAGCGGGCCGATGGCCAGGGCGAGTCCGGTCAACACCATGCTGGCGCCGCCGAGGGCGGTGAGCCACAACAATGCCCGTGCGCGGTACCGGTCGGCGATGAAACCGCAGGCGACGGCGAGCGCGACGATGACGATTCCACTGAGGAGCCAGTTGGCGTCGTCGGGTTGCAGGACACGACTGAGCTTGGCCCCGATCACCGCGCCCGCGATGATCCCGATGAAGAACGCGGCGAACTTGAAGATCAGGGTGGTGGCCACCCACACCACGACCGCCCCGATCGCCGCGAAGAGGAACGTCGTTCCGAGCGACAGCGAGAACAGATCCGCGAGGAGCCAGCCGAGGCCGAATCCCGAGGCGAGGACCGCGACGTGGAGTGAACCTACGCCGGCGAAGCACAGAACGGCGCCGACCAGAAGGATTGCGATGCCACTCATGGTGCCCTCCCTGGGTGCACGAGACGAGTAGTGCCATCAAACCAGAACGAACGCCCCGTCGAGGGGAACAGCAGATTTCAGTTCGGTGCCGTTCCGGTGCGGGTCAGGATCGCCTCCGCAAGGGCGTCGGGACGCTGCTCCGGGATCCAGTGCGTGGCACCGTCCAGGACGACGAACTCGTAGGGCGCATCGACGAATTCACCGCACCGCTCCGCACCCGCGCGACCGAGCATGAGGTCGCCGGTGCTCCAGACGTAGGTCGTGGGAACGGTGACGGCGGGTGTCGCCTCGAAGTCACTCGTCATGGCGCGGTACCAGTTCAGCGCGGCGGTCAGCGCGCCCGGTTCACTCAGAAGTCCAACGTGCTCGACTACGAGTTCGGAGCTCACGACGTCCCCGAACACCGCGCGCAACCGCTGGGCGTCGTCGCGGAGGAGGACGTGCTCGGCCTTGCCCTCCGTCCGCAGGAACTGGATGTACGACGATCGCTGTTGCTGGTCGGCGTCCTCGCGTAGCGCCCAGCCGAAGGCCGCGGGATGGGGAACCGACACCGTGGTCAGCGACGTGACGCGACCCGGGTGGCGGGCCGCCACGCACCAAGCCACGATGGATCCCCAGTCGTGGCCGACGAGGTGCACCGTGTCGATGTCGAGGGCGTCGAGCAGCCCCACGACATCGGCGACGAGGTGGTCGATCCGGTAGGACTCGACACCGTCGGGGCGCGCGCCGCGCGAATAGCCGCGCTGATTCGGCGCGTAGGTCCGAAGGCCCGCGTCGTTCAGAAGGGCCGCGACCGGTGACCACGACGCTGCGCTCTCCGGGTAACCGTGGAGAAGGAGGACGGCGTCGCCACCGGCGGGACCACCGACCGTGACATCGAAGGTGAGCGGACCTACCGGGACGTGGGTGTGCTCGAGGAGGTTCGACATGCCCCCACCGTACGGCGAGAACGCGACTACTTTCCGGGATTCCACCCGCTCATGCCGAGCATGATCAGGCGCAGTTGCCGTTCGGCGCGCGCGACCACCTCGGCCTCGCTGCGGCTTCCGGGGCGATCGGCCTCGAGGAGGTCGACGACGACGGCGAACATGGTGGACACGATCAAGTCGGCCGCCATCTCCAGGTCGTCGGTGTCCCACGACTGCAGGCCGTCGATGCGGGACAGATCCACCGTGAGTTCGCTGACGAACAGCTTCATCTCGGTCGCGATCGCCCGACGAACCTCGGGTACGCCGCCGTAGCGTTCGCGGCTGAGGAATCGGAACTGCGCTTCGTGGGTGCGAACCTGCCGCACGAGGATGTCGAGGGATGCTCCGGCGCTCTTGGTGCTCGGGGTGCGCCGGGCGTCGCGGAGCATCTGCCGCAGGATCCGCATGCCCTCCTCGACGAGCACCACACCGAGTTCCTCGATGGACGCGAAGTGGCGATAGAAGGCGGTGGGGACGATTCCTGCCGTGCGGGCCACCTCGCGCAGGCTCACGCCGGCGAAACTGCGGTCCGCCATGAGTTCGAGAGTGCCGTCGAGAAGGGCCTTTCTCGTGCGCTCCTTGCGGGCTGCCCTGCTCTCGGGTTCGGCACCGGTCGACTGACTCACGGCAGTGAGTGTATTCGTGGCGGCGGCCCCGCCCGTCAGGTCCGGGTGCCCGTGCTCGTCGTCCGGCATGTCTATTAGATCCCTGCCTCGGGTGTGCGCGCTGTCACATTTCGATTGACAACTACCTGTCTCCCTCTGTCACACTAGTGTCAGTGTACAACCGTGCACTCAAATGGAGGAGGCTGACGTGTCAGTTGCCCACACCAGTCGTCCGGCGGAGGGACGCAGGTTCTCGCTGCTGTCGTTGTTCGAGGCGATGGCCACTCCGCACCAACTCGACCGCTACCTCGAACTCGTCACCCCCATGGTGACCGTGCGCGACCTCCGCGCCGAGGTGGTCGCCGTCCGACGGTCCACCGCCGACACCGTCACTCTCACGCTGCGCCCCACCCGCCAGTGGCGCGGATTCCGTGCAGGGCAATTCGTGCAGGTAGGGGTTGTTATCGACGGGGTCCGGCACACCCGCTGCTACTCGCCGGCCAACGCGCAGGCATCCACCGACGGTCACGTCGAGCTGACGATCAAGGCGCATCCCGAGGGGCTGGTCTCGCAGTACCTGCACGCCCGGGCTCGGCCCGGCCTGGTGCTCGACCTGTCACAGGCGGCGGGCGAATTCACCCTCCCGAGTCCGCGTCCACGGCGACTGCTGCTGGTGAGCGGAGGCAGCGGAATCACCCCGGTTCTGTCGATGCTGCGCACGCTCGTCGACGAGCAGCACTTCGGCAACATCACTTTTCTGCACTACGCGTACACCGAAAAGGATGTCGCGTACCTCGACGAGTTGCGTGAACTCGCCGACACGAACGCCAACGTCTCGCTGGTGCTCGCATACACCGATCAGGAGGCCGGCGGGCATCTCCACGGCTTCTTCGGCCAGGAGCACCTCGACGCTGTCGCGCCCTGGTACGCCGACGCCGAAACCTACCTCTGCGGCCCGCCCGGACTGATGCGCGGCGTCCGCGAGGTGTACCGCGAACTCGGCATCGAGGAGCGTCTGCACACCGAGGAATTCGCGCCCACCGCAGCCCCGGTGGAGGGCGAGGCCGGCGGCGAGGTGTCCTTCACCGCCAGCGGTGTCACCACCGACAACTCCGGCGCGACGCTGCTCGAGCAGGCGGAGTCCGCGGGGCTCCATCCCGAATACGGATGCCGGATGGGCATCTGCTTCTCGTGCACCGCGGTGAAGAAGTCGGGGTGCACCAAGAACGTCCGCACCGGCGACACCGACACCGATCCGGACAAGGCGATTCAGCTGTGCGTCTCGGTTCCCGTGGGCGACGTCGCCCTCGACATCTGACTTTCACTCGACATTCAACGTTTTGGAGACCGACATGTTTGGACTCTCACTCTCGTTCCTCCCGTTCGTCGACGGCTCCGACGGCTCCCGCAACGACGCCCCGGTGGTGCTCAGTCACGACCAGGTCGAAGAGATCGGCCGGGAGCTGGACGCCCTCCGCGACCGGACCGTCGCGGATCTCGGCGCCGAGGACCGCGAATACATCTACAAGATCATCAAGGCGCAGAGGGGATTTGAGGTCGCCGGCCGCGGGCTGATGTACCTCGGGTTCTTCCCGCCGGCATGGATTGCCGGGGTGGGAGCCCTCGGTGTGTCGAAGATTCTCGACAATATGGAGATCGGCCACAACGTCATGCACGGCCAGTACGACTGGATGCGGGAACCGGGCCTCAACTCCCGCGTCTTCGAATGGGACACCGTCTGCCCGGCCGATCAGTGGAAGCACTCCCACAACTACATGCACCACACGTACACCAACATCCTCGGACGCGACCGCGACATCGGCTACGGCATCCTGCGTATCGACGAGGCGCAGAAGTGGAACCCCTACTACCTGGGGAACCCGGTCTACGCCTTCTTCCTGATGATGCTGTTCGAGTGGGGCGTCATGATGCACGACCTGGAAGCGGAGAACGTGATCCAGGGCAAGCGGAAGTGGCACGACGTCAAGCCGCTGCTGAAGGGCTGGTGGCGCAAGGCCGGCAGGCAGGTACTCAAGGACTACGCGATCTTCCCCGCGCTCACCGGGCCACTGTTCGTCCCGACGCTTCTCGGCAACGTCACCGCCAACCTGATCCGCAACGTGTGGGCGTACTCCATCATCTTCTGCGGCCATTTCCCCACCGGCGTGCAGAGTTTCACCGAGGACGAGACTGCCGAGGAAACCCGCGGCGAGTGGTACGTCCGGCAGATGCTGGGGAGCGCCAACATCGAAGGCAGCCCGCTGTTCCACATCATGTCGGGCAACCTGTCGCACCAGATCGAGCACCACCTGTTCCCGGATCTGCCCGCCCACCGGTACCCGGAGATGGCCCCCCTCGTGAAGGCTCTGTGCGAGAAGCACGGGCTGCCCTACAACACCGGCGGCTTCTTCAAGCAGATCGGCTCCGTGTGGGCGAAGATCTTCAAGTTCGCACTGCCGCCCGGTCTCGTCTCCTCCGACACCCCTCCCGGTGTTATCGTCGAGCGGCAGAAGACTGCAGCCTGAGAGGCGAAACACATGGTGGGGAAGTTCGAGCGGCGCAAGGACACCGTGCAGGAACTGACGGAATCCGCGGCCACGCACGTCGGCCAGATCGCGACGATCATCGCCGGCGCCGTCCGAGACGTCACCCGGGAGATCGGCGACTGGGTGTCCGACGGGATCGAGATGCGTGAGGCTGCGAAGAAGGCCCGCGAAGACGAGGGCGAAGACAAGCCGGTCGAGTAGACCGACCGGGCGTATCGACCCAGGGTAGAGATGGGGGCCGCCGAGGGTGTGTTCATTGCACCCTCGGCGGCCTTTCTGCGGACAGGGCTCCGGCTGATGCTGGTTGCAGCACGAAAACCGCCCTCCGAGAGGAACCCATGTCCAACACCTCGTTCTCGACCACGGCGCGCATCGCCCTCGCCAGCTTCGCGGCCCTTGCGATTTCGCTGACCGGCGCCGCCGGTATGGCGTCGGCCAAGCCGATCTGCGAGACCGGCTGTTCGCAGCCCCTGCCTACCAAGAACCCCAGGCCCGACGTCAAGCAGATGTGCTGGGTCGAATGGGGCCAGACGCAGTGCCAGGTGAGCTGAGGCGATAGGCCTGTCGCAGGGTGGGCCACGACCGTCGCCGGTCGTGGCCCACCCCTGCGTTTCCTAGATGACTCCGAGCGAGATCATGGCGTCGGCCACCTTCACGAATCCGGCGATGTTCGCGCCGTGCACGTAGTCGCCGGGCATGCCGTACTCGGCGGCCGTGGCAACGGTGCGTTCGTGGATGCCGCGCATGATCCCGGCCAAGCGCTCGTCGGTGTACTCGAATCCCCACGAGTCGCGGGATGCGTTCTGCTGCATTTCGAGCGCCGACGTCGCGACCCCACCGGCGTTGGCCGCCTTACCAGGGGCGAACGCCACCGAGGCGTCGCGGAACACCTGGACGCCCTGCGGGGTCGTGGGCATGTTCGCGCCCTCGGCCACCGCCTGCACCCCGTTCGCGACCAGGGTCTTGGCGGCCGTGTCGTCGAGTTCGTTCTGGGTGGCGCAGGGGAGTGCGACGTCGCAGGGCACGTCCCAGATGGAGCCGTTCGGCACGAACCGGGCGTGCGTCACCGCATCCGCGTACTCGCTGATCCGTCCGCGCCGCACCTCCTTGATCTCCTTCAGGAGTTCGAGGTCGATGCCCTTCTCATCGACGATGTATCCCGAGGAATCGGAGCACGCGATCGCGATTCCGCCGAGCTGGTGCACCTTCTCGATCGCGTAGATCGCGACGTTGCCCGAGCCGGAGACGACGACGGTCTTGCCGCCCAGTGAGCTGTTCGCGGTGTTCAGCATCTCGGCGACGAAGTAGGCGACGCCGTACCCGGTGGCCTCGCGACGCACCTGCGACCCGCCCCAGGTGAGCCCCTTGCCGGTGAGGACGCCGGACTCGTAGGAGTTGGTGAGGCGCTTGTACTGCCCGAACAGGTAGCCGATCTCGCGACCGCCGACGCCGATGTCGCCGGCCGGGACGTCGGTGTATTCACCGATGTGACGATGCAGTTCGGTCATGAACGACTGGCAGAACCGCATGATCTCGGCCTCCGAACGCCCCTTGGGGTCGAAGTCGGATCCGCCTTTGCCGCCGCCGATCGGCAGTCCGGTGAGGGCGTTCTTGAAGATCTGCTCGAAGCCGAGGAACTTGACGATTCCCAGGTTCACGCTCGGGTGGAACCGCAGGCCACCCTTGTAGGGGCCGAGGACGCTGTTGTACTGCACGCGGAAACCGCGGTTGACGTGCACGTTGCCGGAGTCGTCGACCCACGGCACCCGGAAGATGATCTGACGCTCGGGCTCGCACAGTCGCTCGATCAATCCGGAGGCGGCGTAGTGGGGATGGTGGTCGAGCACGACCTGGAGCGACTCGAAGACCTCGGCGGCTGCCTGGTGGAACTCGGGTTCTCCGGCGTTCCGCAGGCGGACCTGCTCGTAGATCTCTGCTACCTGGTCGCGCGTTGACACAGACCCACCTGCCTGACGTGTGAGGAATTCGTTACCTGACGTTTACCTTGGAAACTATAGACCTGGCGTCGGACGTCCTGTACCGCGCCGTGCGGAGCGGTCAGGACTCTCGTGAGGGTGTTCGGGAATGCATTGAGACAGTGCTGTTCTCGACGGCCTCACCGCAATGCGCGCACCGGTGTTCCAGTTCCAGCGAGTGCCCGCATTCGTGTACGAGGACCGCCGGGGCCTCGTCGACCGCCCACTTGGCACCCCACTGGAACAGGGAGAGGAGTAGTGGCCGAAGGTCCTCGCCCGCCGGCGTCAGGTGGTACTCGAACCGGGGAGGGTGCTCGGAGTACTGCCTGCGCTCGATCACGCCGACCTCCTCCAGTTTGCGCAATCGCGCGGTGAGGATGTCGCGCGAGACGCCGATGTAACCGGCGATCCGGTCGAAGCGGTGCACCCCGTAGCTCAGTTCGCGGATCACCAGCATGGACCAGCGGTCGCCGATCAGTTCCATGGTTGCGGCGATGGCGCAGGGTCTCGGCGCCAGTGGCATGCGGTCCATGACGATCTCGGGTGTCGCTGGCTCGGTGTGGCCGTTGTTCATGCACTCCATCATAGAGGGTTGTGTTTTCCAACTAATAGGGATTACTGTCGTGAACGTAGTTAGTTGGAAAAGCAGACTCACTATTTCGAAAGGGTCGTCATGACCACGATTCAAGATCGAACAGTGCTGGTCACGGGAGCCAATCGCGGGCTCGGACGTGCCTTCGTCGCGGAGGCGCTCGCGCGAGGAGCGCGCACGGTCTACGCGTCGGCGCGTGACGCGTCGACGATCGAAGAGCACCCACGGGTCATTCCCGTGCAACTGGATGTCACGAGCCCCGAATCGGTCTATGCCGCCGCGGAGCTCGTCGGGGATCTGGGCGTGCTGATCAACAACGCCGGCATCCTCGTCGGCGAATCGCCGCTCACGGGTGACCTCGACGGGATGCGCCGCGAACTCGAAACCAACCTCTACGGGCCGCTCAACGTCACCCGCGCACTCGCGCCGATCATCGCTTCCAACGGCGGCGGCGCGATTCTCAACGTGCACTCGGTGCTGTCGTGGCTGGCCGTCGGCGGCTCCTACAGCGTGTCCAAGGCCGCCCTGTGGAGCGCCACCAACGCCATGCGCGCCGAACTCGCGGCACAGAACATCCAGGTGGTCGGGCTGCACCTCGGGTACATGGATACCGACATGACGAGCGGACTGGACGTCGAGAAGATCTCGGCGGCCGAGGTCGCGCGACTGGCATTCGACGGCATCGAGTCCGGCGCCCACGAAGTTCTCGCCGACGACACCACCCGCAACGTCAAAGCGGCGCTCTCGGGCGACCTCGACGTCCTCTATCCGCAGTCGGCCGAGCAGGGGGCCGCGTAGTGAGTGTGTTCGAAAACGGGAACGTGTCGACGGTCGAGGACTTGTCGGACGCCGAGTGGGGAGACGTGCGGTCGAAGATCGTCGAGTGGCACGACCCCGCGGGTCCCGCGCGCAAAGCACGGGAACTCGACGGCCTCACCTACCTGCGGGCGATTCTCGACGGCGGCATTCCGGCGCCGCCGATCGCGAGCCTGATGAACCTGCGATTCCTCGAGGCCGAACCAGGAAGAGTCGTCTTCGCTCTCGATCCCGACGAGTCGCAGTACAACCCCATCGGCGCCATCCACGGCGGTGCCGTGTGCACCCTGCTCGATTCGGTGGCCGGATGTGCGGTGCACTCGACGCTGCCTGCGGGGTTTGCCTATACCTCGGTCGAGATCAAGGTCAACTACATCCGTGGGGCCACCCGCGATTCGGGTGCGCTGACCGCCACCGGCACGGTGAAGAAGTCCGGTCGCCGCATCGCCTTCGCGGAAGGTGAGGTCGTCGACGCGCAGGGCCGCCTCGTCGCCACCGCCACCAGCACACTGCTGGTATTCGAGGTTCCGCCGGGCGCCTGACTTCTGGACGGCGCCCACCGGGCGCCGGGGCTACCCGGGAAACCCGCCACTCGCGGAGGTAGGTGGCGGGTCCCGGTGCACCATTGCCCCGTCGGGTTGGGGTGATGCGTGAACAAGACTAATCAGTCGGTTTGTTACGCGCGAGTACGCGACCATGGGTACGGACGGAACTAGGCGGAGTTGCAACCGATAGCGCATTCGACGCTTTCGAAGTAGGCCGCAGTCACAGCGTGGTTCGTGGGTCCGATGCGAGGAACGGTTCGCTGCGGCCGTGGCTCGACACCCTGGTCGCCGGCCTGCCCACGGATCTGTCGACCATGCTGCGCGCGTACGCGTCCTGGTCCGTGCTGCGGCGGGCCCGCGGGCGCGCCGCCCGCGGGCTCCTCACGGCCAGCGCACCCAAATACGCCCGCGCCCGCCTCCAAGTCGCCGCAAATTTCTCGACCTGGCTCACCGAGCGGGACCACACCCTCGCCGGCGCGACCCAGGCCGACGTCGATCGCTGGTTGGGGGAGGGCGCCAGCACCCGCCACCGCCTGCGGGACTTTCTGCGCTGGGCGCACAGCCGCCGTCTCTCTGCCGACCTGCAGGTGCCGTGGCTCGGCCGCGACGGTCTGCCCGCGCTCCTCCTCGGCGAGGACGAACGTTGGTCCGCGCTGCACCGGTGTCTGACCGACGAGGGCCTCGACCTGCGGGTGCGGGTGGCCGGTGCCCTCGTTTTGCTCTACGGCCAGATCCCCACCCGCATCGTCGAACTCACCACCGCCCATCTCAGCACCGACACCCGGGGCGGCAGCTTCCTGCGGCTGCACGACCGTCCCGTCCTGCTGCCACCGGCGCTTGCCACATTGATCACCGAACTCACCAACAGACCGGAGCACCGTCGTTCTACGGCGCCCGATCCGTCGACGGCACCGGAATGGTTGTTTCCGGGCCGTCGCCCCGGCTCCCACCTCGATCCCGGTCGGCTCGCTCTCCTGCTGCGCAGGGCCGGGTTCGCGGTGCGGTCCGCCCGCGGGGCGGCGCTGGTGGCACTGGCCGTCGACCTGCCCGCACCCGTGCTCGCCGACCTCCTCGGCATCTCCATCGGTGCCGCGACCCGGTGGAGCGCACTCGCCGCCCGCGACCACGCCGACTACCTCGCCGCGCGCACCGCACACCCGCCCCGGTGACACCACCTGCGGCTCAGGTCTTCATCCGATGTTTTGTGTCGGGCCCGCCCGGTAACAGCACCAATGAGCAAGGGAGCGGAGGGAAATCATGGTCACCGCCGCACCGATGCTGCCCGGGATGCCCGCCTCCACGACGGGCCGCGAGGTCGCGCAACTCGCCCTGATCGGCCAGCCGCAACCGATCCGGGTCCCCGAACGGCTGTGGCGGTCCTGGCTCGACGACCCCGCGGTCGTGGCGCGGTTCGAGGCGAAGACGTACCGACGCCTGGGTGGCCGGTGCACGGTGTGGCTCGGCAGTGTCTCGTCCACCGGGCACGGCTCCTTTCGGGCGGCGAGCCTGCCCGGACCGTCCCGCCGCGGCACCGTCCCGCGCACCTGTTCGCCTATCAACTCGAATACGGCGTCATTCCGCGGCTGGGGCTAGTCCCAAAGCCGTGTAGTTAACGGGGACGGCTGGCGGTCAAGAATGCGGGTCTTGGGCGTGTCGTGCGCGAATGGGTAGCGGAGCTCCGGTAGAAGAGGGCGTCCTCCAAGACATCCTCGACCCAGGAG
>RRBB01001037.1:0-420 GCA_006543605.1 Rhodococcus sp. WS4 | reverse complement strand
GTGTAAACAACTGTTGACGTCATCGAGAGAACAGATCCGACAGGAACAGGAGCCTTGAATGTAGTTGAGTCTAGGGAGACAAATCTTGCATTAGCGCTGGCAAATGCAGTAGCACCACAGTAGGCTAGTTCAAAGGATTGTCTCATAAGGTATCCCCCGAAAATCATGTATGAATGTCTGTTTCTATATTGAGGCTGCATTATCAATGTCGAGGTAATGGTGGTGTCTTTCATGAACAGAACATTCTTATTATAGTCCAGGGTCAATTTCTTAGAAGCAGTCCACATGTCGTGAACGAGTCTATTCTCTTCATCGGTAGGTTGAATTACACCCAGGTTCTTGGCAGCCAACTTCCTTCTTGCATTAAATGACTCTGCTCTTCTGTAATCCAACCATTCTTTTTCGCTGACGGGTAGTAAT
>RRBB01001036.1:0-420 GCA_006543605.1 Rhodococcus sp. WS4 | reverse complement strand
GGTTACTGCATCTCCGCTAGAGAGAAAGAACAAGCTTCAGCGAAAGTTCCCTTGTCCTGACTGCCATATGCTGTTCAGACGAAGCAGTGATTTGAAGCGCCATGGGAAACAGCATTTGGAGATTCCAGCGAATATCTGTGCTGACTGTGGGAAAGGTTTTGCCAGGAAAGACGCCCTCAAACGGCACAGAGGCACGCTAACATGTAAGAGAAACGCCCAAAAGGGGCTTTACGAGAAGAATCTTCAGTATCTTCAAAAGTCCTGAACGGGCATAACCATAATATTTATAGACACCCCTTGATAATGCGGTAATGCAATGAAGAATGTTTCGTAGGAAGGATGTGTCTGCACATGCGTTGTGTTTTTGAACAGGGTATAAAACAAAAACCAGTTTGTTGAATGATTAAAGGTCGTATTAGC
>RRBB01001035.1:0-421 GCA_006543605.1 Rhodococcus sp. WS4 | reverse complement strand
GTTCCGCCACTTCGTCGCCCTCGCCGAGCACGGCCACTATGCCCGCGCCGCCGAAGCGGTGAATCTCAGCCAGCCGGCGCTGTCACGCAGCATCCAGGCGCTGGAGGGACAGTTGGGTTGCACCCTGGTGGAGCGCGGCAGCCGCGGCGTGGCCCTCACGGCCCACGGCCGGCTGGTGCTGGAACACGCTCGGCGCCTGCTGGCCGGGCATCGCGCACTGCACAACGCGGTAAGCCAACTGGGCAATCTCGACAGCGGCGAGCTACGCCTGGGCGGCGGTCCCTTCCCCGCCGCACGGCTGTTGCCCGAGGCACTGGCCGGTTTCTCCAGCGCCCACCCACGCGTGCGCGTCGCACTGCTCATCGAGGACTGGCAGACCCTGCGCCAGCGCCTGCTGGATGACGCCGTCGAACTCTTCGTC
>RRBB01001034.1:0-421 GCA_006543605.1 Rhodococcus sp. WS4 | reverse complement strand
GTCAAGGAGCGATGGGTAGATTTCGATCACGGTAGAAGACCACCTTGGAATATTTGTCGTAGAACATCTGGAGCGGGGTGAGCGACACCCCGCTTCCCGGGTTGATTTCGAGAATCCGCAGGCGTCCATCCACCTCGACCAGCAGACCTACGTGATCGAGCAGCCGCCCTCTATAGGCCGCGGCGATGACCCCAGGTCCTGGCTCGCATTGCTCGAGCGCGCGCTGGATCTCCGTATCGCACGCCCGCTGCATCGAAACCGGGGTGAGTCGCGTGACACCATCGAAGTCGGTCAGCATCGGCAGTCCGAACAGCTCAACCCGCGCTATGAGCGTCAGGCCCCAGCAGTCCAGGCACGGCAGTGCCCGCCCGCCCTCGGTATAGATGGCGGTGAGGTATCTGTTCGGCATGGGATCAAGGCC
>RRBB01001033.1:0-422 GCA_006543605.1 Rhodococcus sp. WS4 | reverse complement strand
TACCCGTTAATCCTCTGGTTTTATCTTTAGGGGTCAGTAACCAGTCGCCAGCTAATGATGATTGTTCAGGTTGGGCGCATGCAGTCAGCAGTAATGTGGCGGTAATTAGTGACACTATGACGACCAGACTCCTGTTGGTCTTCATTGGGATTTCCTTGAGCTACTCAGTTTGTTGACAAAGTGTTCGTTGTTTTTGCCGGATGCGGCGTGAACGCCTTATCCGGCCTACAAAAGTTTGCAAATTCAATAAATTGCAGAATTCATGTAGGCCTGATAAGCGAAGCGCATCAGGCATTTTTGCTTCTGTCATCGGTTTCAGGGTAAAGGAATCTGCCTTTTTCCGAAATCATTAATACAGTTTTTTCGCGCAGTCCAGCCAGTCACCTTTGAACGGACGCTTCATGTTTTCGATAGCGTCGATG
>RRBB01001032.1:0-422 GCA_006543605.1 Rhodococcus sp. WS4 | reverse complement strand
GATACTTTGTCATAACTAGGACCTCACTCAACGAGCTTTCACTTGTTCTCCCTGGGTCCTCTCGTCAAAGAGTCGCCATGGGTTTCGATTTTAAGTCTATCATTGGTTCGGCACTGGATATTATCTTCCCGATATCTATTGACTTCCGAAGCCTACCACTAGACTTGACTGGTGTAGTTGCAGGTCTAGCGGGCCGTATTTTTAGGCATTGTGAGGCTGACATTGAAATGAGCTACTTGTCAATGGCACGTTCAGGTGTCCTTATGATCCCTGAAGAAAATTTGGAGTCTGTCGCACTGGTGGTGAACAGCATCAACAACATGGATTAGTCAGCTACGGTGAATACAAGCATTGTAATCGCTCTCTCTAATTCTCTATTCAAATTAGCTCTTTCTTCCCTTTTTCTTACTCTTCACACTTGT
>RRBB01001031.1:0-422 GCA_006543605.1 Rhodococcus sp. WS4 | reverse complement strand
CCTGCAGCATCCGCTCGCGGGCTCGCGCCAGGCCTTTCTCACGGAACTCCGGGCCCATGTTCATGCCCTCCGCGTGGATGAAGGTGACGTCGTGGATGCCGACGAAGCCCAGCACCTGGCGCAGATAGGGTTCCTGGTGGTCGAGACCGCCGCCGGCGTAGATTCCGCCGCGGGCGGTGAGAACGAAGGCGCGCTTGCCCTGTAGCAGGCCTTCCGGCCCCTGCTCGGCGTAACGGAAGGTCAGGCCGGCGCGCAGCACATGGTCGAACCAGCTCTTCAGGCTGCTGGGAATGGCGAAGTTGTACATCGGCGCCGCCAGCACCAGCACGTCCGCTATCCGCAACTCCTCGGTCAGGCGATTGGAACGCTCGAGGGCGCGCCTTTCCGCAGCGCTATGGCCATCGCAGGGAGTGGTCCAGGCT
>RRBB01001030.1:0-422 GCA_006543605.1 Rhodococcus sp. WS4 | reverse complement strand
GTTATTACGCATCTGGATGCAGTGGGCTCATTGTGATTTTTACAACCCCTTCTCACAGTTTGTAGTGAAGGTAACGCAGCCAATTATCGGGCCACTGCGCCGCGTTATTCCGGCAATGGGGCCAATTGACAGCGCCTCGCTGCTGGTTGCCTATATTCTCAGTTTTATCAAAGCCATCGTGCTGTTTAAAGTGGTGACCTTCCTGCCAATCATCTGGATTGCCGGTTTACTGATTCTGCTGAAAACCATCGGCCTGCTGATTTTCTGGGTCCTGCTGGTGATGGCGATTATGAGCTGGGTAAGCCAGGGGCGTAGCCCGATTGAATACGTGCTGATTCAGCTGGCCGATCCGCTGCTGCGCCCGATTCGCCGCCTGCTACCGGCAATGGGTGGGATTGATTTCTCGCCGATGATCCTCGTTC
>RRBB01001029.1:0-424 GCA_006543605.1 Rhodococcus sp. WS4 | reverse complement strand
CCCGACCCGTCGGCCAAGCGAGCGAAATAGTCCGGGGCATGGCGGCGCTTGCGTCTGCCATCACTCCAGTGCAGCCAGAACGGCTGCGACGCGATACCGACGACGTTCCGATCGAAATCGAGCGCGCGGACGTGATCGCGCTCCAGCCAGGACTCGAAACCCACATGGTGGCCGGTTGTCACCGACCACCACCACCCGGGGAAATGACCGAGCCCACGCGACCAGCGGAACGTCCGCACCGGCGGGGCCTGCTCCAGCGTCAAGTGACCGCACTGCTCCAGCCGCACCAATCGATCCCCGCCCGCATCGCGCAGCCCCAGCGTGAACCCGAAATCGTCGGCCGGAACACGATCCAGCGCCAGCACAGCGTCGCCCACCTGATCAGCGCTCGCTCAGCCGTTCCTCTCCAGTCGGTGGCAACCGG
>RRBB01001028.1:0-424 GCA_006543605.1 Rhodococcus sp. WS4 | reverse complement strand
GACCAGAACCGACACCGCCGAACACCACTTCACCAATTTGCATCAGCCACATCGGCACCATGCCACCGAGAGCGGTAAACGAATCATGCATCGCAATCACCGCGCCAAACGAAACCGCCGTCGTCACGACCGCAAACAGGCTACTGACCAGCACGACGAAACGGCTCTCTTTACCTTCCATATTTATGCTGCTGTCCGTGCCCAGTGCCAGCAGATGAGGATTACCCTGAACTTCTGCCCACATCACCACGCCTACGCAGATGACAAAAATCACTGACATCGCCCACAGCAACATGCGCCCCTGGCGGCGATCGCCCATCACTTCACCAAAGGCAAAGCACAGCGCCGTTGGGATCAAGAAGATCGCCAGCATCTGCACGAAGTTGGTCAGTGCGGTTGGGTTTTCAAACGGATGCGACGAGTT
>RRBB01000102.1:0-36616 GCA_006543605.1 Rhodococcus sp. WS4 | reverse complement strand
GGGCCTGTCGCTGCCGCCGATGCGGGCCGTCGGCCGGATGTCGTATTCGTGGTACCTGTGGCACTGGCCGGTCCTGCTGCTCGCACCGGTCGTGCTCGGCCGCTCACTCGTCATGACCGATCGTCTGGCGATAATCCTGGTGTCCGCCGGGCTCGCCCTCCTGACACTGCATCTGATCGAGAACCCGGTCCGCTTCGCGACCTCACTGCGTGACTCGACCTCGCGCAGTCTCGCTCTCGGAGGCACCGTCACCGCGCTCGCCGTGTGCGCAGCGCTGGTGCTGCTGGCGCTTCGGCCGGTGCCCGTCGGGCACGGTGCCGAGGCCGCCGCCCTGACCGTCGCTGCGCCACCCGTTTCGGTGGCGCCCGCGGTCGATCCGCACGAGGCGGCGGTGCAGGAGGTGACCGCGCAGGTGCAGGCGGCGGTCGCGGAATCGGCCGGGCTGCAGGCTGTCCCGTCGAATCTGTCCCCGCCGCTCGCCGACGCTCCGGCAGACAAGCCGGCGGTGTTCGTCAACGGCTGCGTGCGCTCGTGGCGCGAGGTCGGGCAGGACGAGTGTGCGTCGGGTGACGTGACCTCGCCGACGACGGTGGCCCTGGTCGGCGATTCGCACGCCGCGATGTGGGCACCCGCGTTCGAGCAGGCCGCCGAGCAGCGTCACTGGCGGTTGGAGACCATGGGCAAGGTCACCTGCCCGCTTCTCGATCTGCCGCTCACCAGTCCCTATCTCGGGCGGGAATACACGGAATGCGAGCAATGGCGGGGTGAGGTCGTCGCCCGGCTGCAGGCAGAGCGGCCCCGGCTGATCGTGGTGAGCATGTCCCGTCGATACGGTGCCGATTTCGGTTTCACCGTCTTCGGTCGAGAGTGGCTCGACAGCCTGACCCGCCTGGTCACGGAACTCCGGGCCACAGGCGCGGCCGTTCTGATCCTCGGACCGATCCCGGATCCGCAGTCGACCGTGCCGACCTGCCTGTCCGATCACCTGGACGACGCGACCGCCTGCTCGCCGCCGCGACCGGCCGCAGTGAACGACGCCGGCGTCGCGGCCGAGGCGGCTGCCACCACAGCAGGCGGCGGGCGGTACGCCGACCTGACCTCCCTGTTCTGCACCACCGACCGCTGCCCCGTCATCGTCGGCAACGACCTCGTGTACCGCGACGACAACCACCTGACCCTCGAACACGCCCAGGCACTCACGCCCGTCGTCGCCGCGCTCGCCGACCGCGCACTCGCACCGGGCTGAGCGGTATCGACGCACCGACACCGCGTGCGGCATCGAAGGCTCAGCCGACGTCGTAGGACAGAACGAACTCGTAGCCGCTGTCGCCGGGTCCCGCGATGGACAGGTCCGCGCTGCCCCGTAGGTCGGTCAGACCACCGGTGCCCATACCCGGCACCACCTCGATCCGTGCCGACACGGAACCCTGGTCCTGGCTGCCGATGTGCTGAAACACGCACGTCCCGTCGTGCCCGCCGATCGAGCCCTCGAAGCGCTCGAGGCCGAGCACCGGCGCCGCATCGGCCTTGTAAGCGATCAGGTAGACCACCGAGCTCGTTCCCTCGATGTCCCCCGAGTACGAGTACGCGACGGTCGCTCGGGTCGCACCGCGTGTGGGGTAGTAGGTGTCGCCGGCGGTCGTGCCTTCGCCGTCGATGTCGACAATCACCGATTCCGACCACGAGGCGATGGAGAATGTGCCTCGTGCAGTGTGTGAGTAGCTCATGACACGAGAGCCTAGGTACGCGGCGGCGTGACACGTCGAACGGGTCGCCCCCGAGAGGCTTTGGCCGAGTTCGTCGACTACCACTGGCTGGTGAGGTGGTCGGTACCGAAACCCCATCGACAGCATGTGGTGCCCCAGCCGCGCATTCATATCGCTGCCGAGGACGGAAGTTGCTGGTGCACGGGATCTCCCGGTCGCCGTTCTACCGAACGCTGACCGAGACCGGCCACGTGCTGGGAGCCGCCTTCCACGCCGGAGGGTTCCGGCCTCTGCTGAGGGGCAGCGTCGGCGCGATCTCAGGAACCGTCCAGCCCGGCCGGGATCTGCTTGCCGGTGACGACCGCCCGGTCGCGGAGCGAATCCTCGCCGGCACGGACACCGCGGAGATTATCGACGACTTCGAGCGATACCTTCTCCGCACCGATCCCGTTCCGGATCCCACGGGACGGGAGATCACAGCCCTGGTGGGCGACGCCCAGTGCAACCGCGGCATCGTCCGACCGCACATGCCGGCTGCAGCGTCTACATAGATCTCATACTTCCTACCACTGAGGTGGCTGGTGTTGGAGATGTATGTTCTTCACGGCTACCCGTGACACCGGGCGGTGGTGCGGGTTGTACCGTGTCCCACACCGACGCTTGTGGCGCAGGAACAGTCTTTGTCTGGTTCACCCCCACCCGGGGTGTCGCGGCGGGAGCACTGCGACGGACACGGCGATGCCGCGGCCTGCTCGGAGTGGGACACATCTTGTCGCGGCATCGGCGCACCGGCGCATGCTCGATCACCCGGATCTGCGGATTCTCCCCGCGCTTCCGAACGGCTTTTCCGCGTCCCAGCAATGCTCGTTTGGCCAGGTTCACGGCCGCCACATGGTCACGGTTTCCACCAATTTTGCACTGCTCACACCATGCCCGGTGGTAACCGCCGGGGCGAGAGAGCGGTTCGTTGCAGCCCGGACACAACGCGGAAGATCCGCGTGCCGGTACGGACACCACCGTCACACCGACACCGGCGGCGGTGTGGGTGAGAGCGTCGACGGCTTTGCGGCGGGCCGATTGCGCGGCCCGATTGTTGTTGACGCGCCCGTGCCCGCGGGTTTCGAGGGTGGTGAGGTCTTCCACCGCGATCACCGTCGCGCCCGCCGCGGCAGCGAGGTCGGTAACCTGGCAGCCGAAGTGAAACGCCATTTCCCGGTTGATCTTTGCCCGTTTGATGCCGACAGCGGTGCGGTGCGCGTCGAGGACGGTGATCTTCGCGTCGAGTTGTGCTCGGACCTCGGGGGGTGCGGTCGCGGCGAGCCGGCGCAGGCGAGCAGCTTTGCGGTGCAGCAGTTGCCCTTCGGTTTGCAGGCGGGCCAGTTTGATCCCGAGGCCTCGGTCGTCGTACGTGACACCCCGGTAGTCCGAGACCACACCCTCCGGGGTGTGGGTGGCGACGGCGGCGGCACCGAGTGTGGACGGAGACCAGTCCACGCCCACCGCGGTAGTTCCCGATGTCAGATCAGCGGCGGGGACCGCTTCGGTGGCGGCGCATCGCAACAGCAGACCTCGGTGGTCGAGGGCGAGGGTCGGGAGATGCCACTCGCTGATCGGCCGCCGGTGCAGGTGCGGTGGGATCGCGGCGGTCAACCGGACTCGTCGCCACTGCGCGCGGCCTGTCGGGGCGGCGGTGGTGGGTAGTTTCACCGTCAACGTCATGAGGGCGTCGGTGACGGTGATGTGTGCGAGTTGTCGATCCGCTGCGGAAAGCCGAGCCATCGCCGAGACCTGGGGTGGTGCCTGCACGTCGGTGATCCGCAGCCGCGCGTCTGCCGCGCCAGCGCCGGCGCGTGCGCGCGCCGTGAGCTGCCGCACCACGCCCCGGGCGAATCCGGACGGGACGCACCCCGCCGCAGTACTGGGTGCGGCGATCCGGCCGGTGGCCGGGTCGAACCGGGCCGACAGTGCAGTGATCGCGGTGTCCCGGTGCGCCAGCGCCCGCAAAGTGCCCACTGCCTGCGCGGTCACCACCCGCGTGACACGCGACGGGACGTAGACACCGTCCGGGTAATGCGGGGTCCAGCCCAGACGCGCAGCAGCGACATGACCGTGCATCGGCAGTGTCCGGCCGTGGCTGTCACATCCGGCGGCCAGGACATCGAAGGTGGCCGGTCGCCACAGCCGCGACAACATCTGCGCTTCGGCGCCCGAGATCAGGTCGAGCAGCCACCCGACACGCACGTCGAGGTCGTCGAGACCGATCGGCGCACCGGTCGCGTCATCGACAGCCCGGTAGGGGCGGGTGGTGAACGAGAACTGCCGCCGCGCAGTGAATCCGGCATCGGCCATCAGTTAGTCCATCTCCCACCGTGCTGCCGCATCGCCCGGAAGAAGTCGACGTTGATTCTGCTTCGACCGCAATGGGTGGAAACTACCGGAAAACGAAGCGAGCAATGCCATGACGTCATCCATCAGCTCCTCTACCAGCGACGTGTCCCCATGCTCACGCAGGACCTCGACCTTAACGCCGACCACCGACAGGTCACGTTCGATCCACGCCACCGGAGAACCGCGCCAACCGATCCCGCCCCACCACTCGCACCACCGTGACGTGACCCTCGGCCGCGTCGTCGAGCATCCGATTTCATTCCAGCTCGAGTCTCTCCCGCAGACCTGAACCACGATCGGTGTAGACCCGGCACACGGTGCCGGTGGCACTCTCACGCAGCATCTTTTCCTGATGGGCGAGCGAGGATTCCCGGCCAGTCGAGCCGGACACCCGGCAGTACAACGCTTCCGCCCTGTCGGCCCGAACACTCTCCGGTGTGGGTCGACCCCGGTAGACGTCGAGATCCTCCCGATCGAAGACTCGCTGACCGGAACCTGTACGCCGAGACGGTAACCGGCCCTCCGACGCGGCCTTCCGGACCCCCACCACCGACATGTTCAGGTATGCCGCCGCCTCGCCGATGCGCACGATCCGACAGCAACGGGAAGGACTAGGAAGCATTAGGGACTACGGTAACAGCTGAGAGCCTGCGCACCCTGCAACGCCTGTTCACCGAGTACGTCGGCATCGGCCCGAAGTGGGTGATCCAGCGGTTCCGCATCCTCGACGCGGCCGGCGCAGCCCACTCGGGCGAGAAGATCGACTGGTATGCGCTCGCCTACGAACTGGGGTTCAGCGACCAGGCCCACCTGACCCGTGCCTTCACCCACGTCGTCGGGGCACCACCGGCGACCTATTAACGCACGCTCGGCCTGCTATAGCCCGGCAGGGCTCGGCTCAACTCGCGAAGCCGAGCCCCCGCTCCGCGAGTTCCTCCTCGAGGATTCGGATCGCCTTCGGTCCGACGCCGTGGATCTTCAACAGTTCCTTGGCGGTGACCGTCGTCAGCTGGTCGAAACGCGTATAGCCGTGGGACGCGAGCTCACGGCGGGAGACCTTCCCCATGCTCGCGGGAAACTCCGTCTGGCCTGCGGCGTCGGAAGACGACATGTCGGTCCTTTCTACTCGTTGTGATCGGCGTGCAGGTGGGCACGCTCGCCGTCGTGGTCGAAGATCGTGAGGATCTCCACGGGCCCGTCGTGGGCGCCGATGGAGTGCGGAACCATGGTCGAGAATTCTGCTGCGGCACCGGCTTCGATCAGGATGGTTCGCCCGCCCAGTTGCAGGCGGGCTGTCCCCGACAGGACCGTGAACCACTCGTGACCGGGGTGCACGCTGACGTGCTCCGGCCCGGCCGGCCGCTCGGGGGTGATGCGCATCTTCGCGACAGTCGCGCCGTGGAGAGCGCGTTCACGAGACAGGAGCCAGATCGTCAAGCCGCGCGTGTGTTCGGGTTGCGGCCGGATCACCACATCGTCGTCTTCTACGGACTCGACGAGTTGATCGAGCGTGGTGCCGAGCGCCCGCGCGATGGGAACCAGCTGGTCGAGCGCGATCCTGCGATGCCCGGTCTCGATGCGGCTGAGGGTGGACGGGCTGAGGTAGCAGCGAGCAGCAAGGGCATCGAGCGACCATCCCCGCGCCACCCTCAGACCGCGGATGCGCTGACGGATCACGCTGTCCAATCCCAGTTCTTGCGTCATACGCAAGAGTGTATGCGAGAGGAGCATGACGTGGCTAGCCTGGAGCCATGGCACAGCATTCAAATCACCACACCGCGCACACCCATGACCACGACCACGGAGACTCGCTGGCCGACCTTCTGGATCTGGACGCCGAAGTGCTCGGCTCCTACCTGGAACCGCTGACCGAGTGGGCTGGTCAGCACAGCCGCGAGACCCCACGCAGGATCGTCGACGTGGGCTCGGGAACGGGCGTCGGCACCCTGACTCTGGCCAGGCGGTTCCCCGCAGCCGAGGTGATCGCGATCGACCGGTCGGAGTTCATGCTCGAGCGTCTCGGAACGGCCGCGCGCGAGCAGGGTCTCGCCGACCGGTTGAGCGTCGTGCACGCCGATCTGGACGTCGCGTGGCCGGCGGTCGGCGCCGCTGACGTCGTGTGGGCCGCGTCGTCGTTGCACGAGGTCGCCGACCCCGACCGAGTGCTCCGCGACATGTATGCCGCGCTGAACCCCGCTGGTGTGCTGGTGGTCGTCGAGATGGATGCCCTGCCACGCCTTCTGCCCGACGACGTCGGCGTGGGCCGCCCGGGCCTGGAGTCGCGCTGCCACGAAGCGTTGGCCCGGATGAACTGGAACGCGCATCCGAATTGGCAGACACACCTGGAACGGAACGGTTTCGAGGTCGTCGAGGTGCGCACCTTCGTCAGCGAGGCGAACCCGGCGCCGCCGAGCACCGGACGCTACGCGCAGACCTACCTGCGCCGCATCCGCTCCGCCCTCGACGGTCAACTGGCCGGCGACGATCGCAACACCCTCGACCTCCTCCTGTCGGACGATGACCCGAACAGCGTTCTGCGCCGCACGGACATGATCCCCCGTGGCACCCGGACCGCCTGGGTGGCTCGACGTCCTTGATCAGCGAACCGGAGGGGTGAGGGTGGTGAGCGTGGTGGGGGCTTGCCCACTCGGTGGCGCAGGCGGATGTGTGGCGACATTCGGTTTATTTTCCCATTCCGTATGTGACCGATTCAGATAGACTCACGACCGTGCCGAACCAGGAGAACGCCGAATTCGCCGGCAGCGAGACAAAGGTTCCGTTTCCCAAGCCGGAGCGCGACATCGACCTCTACCGCAGGGCAATCGCCACGCTGCAGGCCGCGCTCCCCCTCGGATGGACGTTGACATCGGGAAAGTCGCGCTCCCTCGCCGA
Organism: Rhodococcus sp. WS4; assembly: GCA_006543605.1. Classification (GTDB taxonomy): domain Bacteria; phylum Actinomycetota; class Actinomycetes; order Mycobacteriales; family Mycobacteriaceae; genus Rhodococcus_F. The sequence continues at coordinate 29,630 of RRBB01000102.1, read as the reverse complement.
CGCACCGGAACGATTGCTCGTCGGCGCCCCGGGTGGAGAGGTGGCGTCCTTCTCCGTCATCCCTGCCCGGGGGGTGCTCGCGGGCGACGCCGCCCGGTTCGCGGACAGCCTGTCCGGATCCGACCGCGGATTTGTTTGCGCTCGTTACCTTTCCGAGCCGGTGCGCCGACAACTCGACGCGAGGGGACTCTCCTATGCCGACGCGACGGGGAACACCTCGCTGTCCGCCGACCGACCCGCGATCTGGGTGCGCGATCGCGGCGCGGACGCCGACCCGTGGCGTGGCCCCGGCCGCCCGGCCGCCCAGTTGACCGGAGATCCCGCCGCGCGGGTCGTTCGTGCGCTCGCCGATCATTCGGGTCAGTTGACGGTCCCCGAACTCATCCGGCTGGCCGGCGCGTCCACGGGCGCCACCTATCGGGTGGTCGAAACGCTGGAAGAGCGGGATCTACTCGAACGACTCCCCCGCGGACCCATCACCAGTGTGCGGTGGCAGCAGATGTTGCGCGCCTGGAGCAGCGACACCAGCTTCAAGGACTGCCCCACCGTCGGCTACTTCGCGCCCGAAGGGGTGCAGTCGTTCCTCGCGAAACTCGGGAAGGTGTCCGACCACCTGTATGCGGTCACGGGATCGGTCGCGGCCGCCGCTTTCGCCGAATACGCGCCGGCGCATCAGGTCCAGATCTACGCCGATCACGGTGAGGCCCTGGCCTCCGCACTCGAACTCCGCCCCGTCGACCAGGGCGCCAACGTCCTCGTCGCCACTCCCCGATCGGCGGCGGTGTTCGAGCGCACCCTCTTCCGGGACAACGTCCGAGTGGTCGCGCCAGCGCAGGCCTTCGCCGACCTGCTCGCCGGAACGGGACGACATCCACAGGAAGCGGAGCACCTCCTCGACTGGATGACGGCGAACGTGCCCGAGTGGAGAACAGCGCTCGGCGCACCGACGGCGACCTGACCGATCACCGTCGACAGGTGGCAACTGTCCGAATGTGCGAGACACAACCACGCCACGCCGCGCGTGATGGCGCGCACAAGCGCGCTCGGGTAGCAGGATGTACATCTTGTGGCCTCACCGAGTGAGTCGGAACGGGCCTGACGGAAGTCGCAATCCGTTCGCAAACGAATAGAGGTACTTGCATGTCCATGGGAGTCGGGCTCAGGATCGGCAGTGTCGTGTCCACCGCGGTCGTCGCGTCGAACGATCCGGGATCCCCGGATCCGGTCGTCATCGTCCGGGACACCGTCCTGCACATGTGCCCGGACGGCACCGCGATACTCGGCGGTTCGGCGCCGCACACGATCGGCGAGACCCACACCGTCTCGGGGTTCCTCCCCCGCGTCGGCGACCCCGCCGGAGTTCCGGTGGGCGACGGATCGCGCTACCGCGCCGAAGACCTGGTCGCGGGAGCAATGCGTTGCCTGCTCCGGGAATGTGAACCCCTCCCCGACCACGGTGGCCGGACCGGCGGCGCCCCCGACATCATGGCCGCGTACCCCACCCGCTGGGACTCGACCGCTGTCGCCGCGCTCCGCGACGCGCTGGACTACGCCGACATGTCCTACCTGTCGCTCGTCTCGGACGCCGAAGCCGCGGCCGCATGGTTCGAATCCGAGATCGCCGAGCGTCCCGGACAGCTGGTCGGCATCTATCACGTCGACGACACCGGCGCGACGGTCGCGCTCATCCGCTCGGGCGTCGAGGCAGGCAAGGCGTTCCGCTTCTCCACGGGCGGCTCCCCCACGGCGCAGATCGCCACCGCGCTCGGCGCGTTCGGGTGGCTGCCCAGCAACCTCGACGCCGTCGTCGTCACCGGCGACGGTCTGATCGCGCGGGATTCCGCGGCCATTCACGAATTCGCGCACACCGTGAGCGAGAAGTTCGGCGTGCGATGCGTCGTCGGCCCGGGTCCCGAGCAGACCGCCGCGCTCGGTGCCGCCATCCGTGCAGCAGGTTTCAACCCCACCACCCACAGGGTCACCCCGATCGGCCTGCCGCCCTCGTACGACGTCACCGAAGTGATCGACGCCGTCGTCGGCGAGCCCGTCCCCTCCGGTCCCGCAGCTCCGAGCCGGCCGGCGACAGGCACCCGAAACCCGGCGTCCGCCGCGGCGGTGGGCGCCTCGCCCGGGCGGGTGTCGGGCGGAACCGCGGTCGCGACGCCGCCGGAACCTCGCGCCGTTGCACAGTCCGAGAACGACACGGCCGCCGAGCCGGCGTCGAGGGCGTCCTGGCTCGTCGCCGCCGCAGTCGGGCTGGCACTCGTCCTGGTCGCAATCGTCTTCGTGTTGTTCGTACTCTGATTTCTCCGCCGCACCTCACCCGTCGTTGCGATGGCGGGGTGACGGATCGGAATTCGGGCGTCGCACATGGGTGACCCCAGTTGATACGAACTTGAGCAACTTCCTTCAGTTCGGTCAATTCACGTGTTCCGTCCGAGGCCGATTCAGGTCGTAGTGATGATGCAGGTCGGCACGGCGTTGGCTCGACGACTGCACGACCGCATAACCTGTCACGGTGAGTGAATCAGCCAGCGATCCAGAGTGGTCGAGCACCCGAGGGCCAATACCCGATCGGCTCGTGCGCGACGATCGGCTGAAGTTGTTCTCATTCGCGACTGCTGAGAAACGCGTCGAGTATCTGTGGGTACTCCGCGCCTTCGACCACGCTCGCGCCAACTACGTGGTACTGCTCCACGCCGCCGAGGTGGCCCGGATCCTCGAACGTGTCGCCGGCGAGGACGCTTCGGGGCACCTCTCTCCCGCGGATATCACTCCCCTGCTGGAGCAACTCCACGTCTGGGAAGTGCTCGAACGCAGCTACGACGGCACCCGCGCCGCGACGCTGGCCGAATACCGGAACAGGCACTTCGTGTACCAGTTCAGCCAGGCCGGCTACCGGGTGTTCCGAGCCGTCGAGGACGCACTCACCGCCCGGCTCGACGACGCCTCCCTGTCTCGATTGGCGCTGCCCGACCTCCTTGCCGACATGAACGAACTGGCCGCGGCCAACCGCGCGGCCGACAACGACCTGGTGTACCGGAAACTAGGCCGCCTCGACGCGACACTGTCCGACATGGCCGGGCGCGCGGCGCAGTTCTATCTGACCCTGGGCGACCTCGTCCGCACCACGGAGATCACGCCCGAGACGTTCATGTCCCACAAGGACGCTCTCCTCACCCACATGCGAGAGTTCAGCTCCGACCTGTCGCGCTACGCGCCGAAACTCGCGGCCGCGATCGCGCTCGTCGAGGACACCGGTGTCGAGACGATGGTGACTCGCGCCGCCGCCAGCGACGAGCGGGTGTTCCTCGGCGTCGAAGAACGCGAAGCCGATTGGCGCGCGAGGTGGGCGGGGTTGACGCAGTGGTTCGTCGGCTCCGAGGCGGGCCTCAGCGAGTCGGAACGTCTGCGCGAGGGCACCATGAGTGCGATCGCCGCGGTGCTGTCGCTGCTGCGCCGGGTCACCGAAACCCGCAAGGGTGGTGTAAGCAGGGAGAGCCAATTGCGCCACCTCGCAGGCTGGTTCGCTGCCACCCCGACCGAGGACGCCGCACACGCATTGTTCCAGGCCGTGTTCGACCTCGGCCGGCCGCGTCATCTCTCGATGGTGCATCCGGACGCCGACATCATTCCCGACACCCGGTCGTGGTGGGAGGCCCAGCCGGTCGAGATCTCCCGCACGCTGGCCGAGACCGGGCGTCCACCGTCCCCGGGCCTGCCGGCTCGGGTGCAACGCAACGAGGGCAGCGTCCGCCGCCTCCGGGACGAACAGTTGGCGGCGCAACGTCTCCGCGCGGCGGCCGCCCAGTCGCTGGCCCGCGGCGGCGTCTACGAGCGGGAACTCGACGAGGCCGAAACCGACGTACTGCTGAGTCTGCTCAATGCCGCACTCACGGCGCGGGTCCCGGTCAGTGGCCACGTGAAGAGCAGCACCGGATCGGAGAACGGCGTGAAGCTCACCCTCAGCCCGCACAGCGAGTCCACGGTGGTGCGCACCGCCCGAGGACGCCTGCATCTCGACGGACTGCAGGTGAGCGTCCGGTGAAGGCACGGGAGATCTCGCCGCTCGCCCTCGATTCGTACCAGCGCGCGGCCCGCGTCATCCTGTCGAATCATCTGGTGACACAGACCTATCCGGATCGCATCGCACTTCCGCTGCTGCGCCGGTGGGCCACCGAACTCCGCGAAGACCTCATGACCCTGTTCGGGTACCGCCTCGAGGTTACCGAAACGACGGCCCGGCTGTTCACCGTGAGCGACCGCCTCGACGCCGGAACGCCGGCCAAGACGGCCACCGACCGCACGTTCGACCGCTACCGCTACGCCTACCTCGCGTTGGCACTGGCCGCCCTCGGCCGCGCGGGCAACCAGATCACGTTGTCCGAACTCGCCGATCACGTCGCCGCCGACGCCGCGCAGGTCGACGGTGTGGACCTGTCCACCGAACGCGCATCCGACCGGGACGCCTTCGTCGACGCCGTCGGCTGGCTCGCCGCCCGCGGCGCCATTGCCCTCGCCGACGGGGACGCGGGCGGCTGGGCCGCCAATCCCGATGCGGGAGAAGCGCTGTACGACATCGACAGATCCGTCGTCATCGCCCTGTTCCGGCCGTCGCGCGCACTGCAGCATCTCCGGTCGATCCGCGGACTGCTCGCCGGTTCCGAATCGGTGACCGACGACGACACCACGGAATTCGGGACGACCCGCCCGGTCGATGTGAAGGAGACGGCTCGGCGGGTCCGGCGCGCGCTCGTCGAACGGCCTGTGGTCTACGCCGCCGACCTGGACGAGCACGAGCTGGTACAGCTCGCACTCCCCCGCACCGCCGCCGATGTCGAGTTGCTCACCGGACTGGTCGCGGAGCGGCGCGAGGAGGGCGTCGCGATGATCGACTCCTCCGGACGTCTGTCCGACGTCCGGTTCCCCGGGACGGGAACGGTCGCGCAGGTCGCGCTCCTGCTCGCCGGCGAGATCGCCGATCGCGTACTCGATCCGGATCTGCCGGAGATGATTCGGATGCCGCTGCCGCACAGTCGTGTCGACCACCTCATCGAGCAGGTCGACAGCGCCGTCCCGCAGTCGGGGATCTTCGACAGCCTGGCCGGCCACGACTACGCCGAACCCGAGGACCCCGCCCCGTCGGACCGGCTCTTCCCCGTCGTCGAGGACGAGTGGATCGCCGGCACCGTACGGACACTGTCCGAACGGTTCGGGCGGACGTTCGCCGCCGGTTGGCAGGCAGACCCCGACGGGCTCGGACGCGCCGCACTGGCGCTGCTCGAGCGGCTACGGCTCACCGCGTCGGTGCCGGGCGGTGTGCTCGTTCTCCCGGCGCTCGCCCGCTACCGAGGTGTGGTGGTCACGATCCGCGACCGCACCCCCGAGATCGACCTGTTCCAGAGCTCAGCGAACGACAGCGAGGAAGTCACAGCATGACGAGTGCGCGTTTCCGGCCCACCCGCGCCGGAATCATCAACCTCTGGGACTACCGGGACCAGGAGTTCTCGTTCGCCGACGGTCGGCTCGTGCTCCGCGGTCCCAACGGTTCCGGCAAGACCAAAGCGCTGGAAGTGCTGTTCCCCTTCGTCTTCGACGGCAGGATCGAACCTCGGCGGCTCAATCCGTTCGCCGGCGAGGAACGCACCATGAAGTCGAATCTCCTCTACCGCGGGCAGGAGAGCGCGTACTCCTACGTCTGGATGGAATTCTGCCGCGGTGCGAAGGAAGACCACGAGGCGGTCACCGTCGGCATCGGTATGCGCGCCACCCGCACCAACGACAAGGTCACCCGCTGGTACTTCGTGGCCGACGGTCGCGTCGGCGTCGACTTCTCCCTGCTCGGCAGCGACGACCGTCCGCTCACGAAGAAACAACTGGGCGAGCAGATCGGCACCGACTCCATCACGGACAGACCGCTCGACTACCGCGCCGCGATCGACGCCCGGATGTTCGGACTCGGCGTCCAGCGCTACGACCAGCTGATCAACCTCATCCTCACGCTGCGCCGGCCCCAGCTCGCAAAGAACCTCGACCCCAAGGGACTGTCGCAGGCCCTCACCGACGGTCTGCGACCCCTCGACGAGCAACTGGTCCTCGAAGCGGCACGCTCGTTCAGCGACATGGAGGAGGTCGGCCGGGCGCTCGAAGGGCTGGCCGCCGCGGACCAGGCGGCGCAGAGCTTCGTCGGCGTGTACGCGAAATACCTGCGCCAGCAGGCGCGGACGGATGTCGACCACCTCGCGAGCCGACTCGAGGCCGTGCGTTCGGGCATGTCCGCACTCCACGAGGCCGCGGCCCACCGGACCCGAAGCCAGGCGAGCCGGGAGGCCGCCGAAGAGCGCTTCACCGCGGCCGAACGCGCACTCGACCAGGCGAATGCCACACTCGACGCCCTGAAGCGCTCGACCGCCTACGAGGGACGGACACAACTCGACGACCTGGCCCAGGCCGTGTCGACACTCGAGAAGTCGACCGAACTGCAGGCCGAGAAGGCGCGCAAGGCCAAGGCCACCCTCGAACAACGCGCCGAGGAACACGACAAGGCGGGCGACGCGGTCGCTCGCGCCGTCGAGGCGCTCACGCACGCCGAGGACGAACTCCACCTCGCCGCCGAGGACGCGGGCATCACCTGGACCCCGCTGCCCGCCGACGCGCGCACCGATCAGCTGACCGCGACCCTGCGCGGGCACGCAGAGGAACGCGACGGCGACATCCGCGCGGTCCGGGCTGCGCTCGCCACGGTCGAGAAGGCCGCAACCGAGCGGACCCGCGCCGACGACGCGGCCCGCCGCGGCCAGGAGCAACTCGACTCCGCGAAGGTGACCGTCCTGGAAGCCGAGACCGCGGTCGAGTCGGCCCGCAGCGAATGCGCCACCGCACTGCGGTCCTGGTGGACGGAACAATCGTCCCTCTACTCCGAGATCGGTGCGCCCGCTTCGCTGTTCGATGCGCTGGACACCGCGCTCGGCCAGATCGGCGGCGACGACGCCGCCACCCTGTCGGAGACACTGACGGAACAGACCACGGAAGCCGTCGATTCGCTGCGGCTGCGTCGCCAGCAGTACGACCGGGACGCGGCTGCGGCGATAGAGTCGATCGCCGAGCACGAATCGGCACGCACCGCAATCGAATCCGAGCACGACGACGCCCCACAGCTGTCCGCGGCCCGGCACAACACCCGCGCCCAGCTGACCGGTGCACCGTTGTGGCGCCTGGTCCGATTCGCCGACAGCGTCGACACCACGTCGGCAGCGGGAATCGAGGCCGCACTGGAGGCAGCGCACCTCCTCGACGGCTGGGTACCCGTCGACGACGCTCTTCCCGACGTCGAATCCGAACAGTTCCTCGTGGCACTTGCCGCCGAGGACAGGCCCACCGGCCGAACCCTCGCGGACGTACTCGAGGTCGAGCAGGATGCGGGTGTCCCGGAGGGCCAGGTGCGCGGGATCCTCGAATCGATCGCCCTCGAATCCCTGGATCTGTCCGGGAATCAGGTGGGTGTCGCCGAGGACGGCGGGTACCGGCAGGGAATCCAGCGGGGACGCCACACGAAGTCGGACGCCGAATACATCGGAACCACCGCCCGCGCCCGCAGGCGTGCCGCCCGTATCGCCGAACTCGACCGAACCCTCGAGGAGACCCGGGCGACGCTCGCCGAAGCCCGGGCGTCCGCGGACGCGGCCGCTGCGCTGCTGACGCGGGCGACCGCCGCCGCGCAGGCACTGCCCCGCACCGGGTCGATCCTCACAGCGCTGAAGAAGGTCACCGAATCGGCCGGCGCACTCCGCAGCCGCTCCGACACGGCGACGGCGGTCGGCCGCGAACTCGACCAGGCCATCGCCGACCTGTCCGCGAAGGAGAAACAACTCCGGGTCACCGCGTCCACCCATCGGACTCCGCACGTCGCCCGGGAGATCGATTCGCTCGCCGCGGCCGTCCGGCACTTCGAGAAGCAGGGCGAGATGGTGCAGCGGTGCAGGCGCGAACACACCAAGGAGGTGGAGCACACTCGCGAATCCGAGGATCGACTGCACGAGGCGCGGGGTAACGCAGAAGAGTTCGCGGAAGAAGCCGCCATCGCCGAAGAGGTTCTCGCGCAACAGGTCCAACGACTCGACACGCTCCGCGACACGCTGGGAGCGGGAGCCGAACAGTTGGACCGGCAGCTCGAGGAGGCGCACGCGCGGATCGAGGCGTGCAAGAAGGAGCAGCGCGACGCGCGCAAGGCGGACAAGGACGCCGGCGAGGCCATCGGCAAGGCCGAGGGCGCGTACAACACCGCCGTGCAGACCCTCCGGCTGGCGCTCACGGAAACCCACGCCGACGCCGCCCGCCTCGCGCCGTATGCCCGGCGCGACCTGCTCGAACTCCTCGGTGTCGGCGGCGGTCACACGTGGCCGGCGAGCGCGGCAGCGTGGATGAGCGCCGATCAGCTGGTGTACCGCATCCAGAACGGCGATGACACCCCGATCCTTCCGCCCGAGGCGGACGCGCTGTTCCGCGCACTGGACGGCGCCACCGAATCGGTGCGGGTCAGCGACGCGGCCCGCAAGTCGACGCGCTCCGCGCTCACGACGGCACTCCAGGACTTCGACGCCCAGCTGGCGGCCGCGGGCCAGGACTACCGGTTGCAGTGGGATGCGCCGGACGGCGTGACCGTGGTGCAGGTGCAGGACGACGACGGTTACTCGTCGATCGGCGAGTTCGCCTCCCGCATCGCGGCCGCCCGCTCCGATCAGGAGTTGCTGCTCACCGAATCCGAGCGTCGCATTCTGGAAGATGCGCTGCTCACAGGTCTTGCCCAGCAGATCCACGAACGGACCGTCGACGCCCGCGAACTCATCGCCCGGATGGGCACCGAGATGCGGGAGCGGCGGATGTCGTCCGGTAACACCATCGGCGTGCACTGGGTTCTCGCCGACAACCTCGACGACAGCGCGAAGGCGATCTCCAAACTGCTGGAGCGGGACACCTCGGCGCTGGGCCCGGACGAACTCGCCACGATGCGCGCGCACTTCGCGCACCAGATCCGGACGGCCCGGGCCGCCCACCCGGAACGGTCGTACCCGGAGATCCTGGCGTCCGCCCTCGACTACCGGCGGTGGCGGGTGTTCTCGTTCACCCTGATCAGCGGCACCGGCAACGAGGACAGGCTGACGGTCGCCCGGCACAGCGCACTCTCCGGCGGCGAGCAGTCCGTGTCACTGCATCTGCCGTTGTTCGCCGCAGCGCACGTCATGCTCGACTCCGCCGATCCCCACGCACCGCGACTGCTGGCACTGGACGAGGCGTTCGCCGGCGTGGACGACAACGGCCGGGCCGAACTGCTCGGCCTGAGTGTGCAATTCGACCTCGACCTGTTCATGACCGGGTTCGACCTGTGGATCACGTACGGCGGCGTGCCGGGGTGTGCGCACTACGATCTGGCGCACTCGACCGCCGAGCAGAGCGTCAGCGCCACGCTGCTGGTGTGGTCGGACGGCGAACTGCTCGCCGAACACGACGGCACCGATCTGGCGCAGGCGCTCGGTTCGCCGCTGCGCCGACGAGTCCCGACCCCTGCGGAGGGGGCCCTCGAGTTCGCCTGACCCGTGAGTACTTGTTAACCGCGGGCGGTTAACAAGTACTCACGGGCGCCGAAGGCGCACACCGAGAAGGGCGTCCACGGCGGCGGCGAATTCGCTCGGCGCGTTCGTGTCGGAGCCACCGTTGTCGAGGGCGCGACGGGCCCAGCCGTCGAGGGCGTCGAGCGCCTTCGGGGTGTCGAGATCGTCCGCGAGATGCTGACGCAACCGGGCGATCGTGTCGGTGGCCGACTGCGCCGACTCGAGTGCGGCGGCGTCCTTCCACAGCTTCAGCCGGGTGTGGGCGTCGGCGAGCACCTGGTCGGTCCAGGGCCGGTCCTGCCGGTAGTGCCCCGACAGCAGTCCGAGGCGGATGGCGGCCGGGTCGACACCCTCGCCGCGCAGCTTCGACACGAACACGAGGTTGCCGCGGCTCTTCGACATCTTCTCGCCGTCGAGACCGATCATGCCGGTGTGCACGTAGTGGCGTGCGAAGCGACGGTCGCCCGTGGCCGACTCGGCGTGCGCCGCGGAGTACTCGTGGTGCGGGAAGATCAGGTCGCTGCCGCCGCCCTGCACGTCGAAACCGGAGCCGATGCGGTTGAGGGCGATCGCCGAACACTCGATGTGCCAGCCGGGACGGCCGGGACCGAACGGCGACGGCCAGGACGGCTCCCCTGGACGGACCGCACGCCACACCAGGGCGTCGAGCGGATCCACCTTGCCGGGGCGGTCGGGGTCGCCGCCGCGCTCGGCGAAGAACTTCGCCATCGTCTCGCGGTCGTAGCCGGACTCGTACCCGAACTGCTCCGTCGCGTCGGCGCGGAAGTACACGTCGGGGAATTCGGGGTCGTCGACCACGTAGGCGGCGCCGGACGCGACGAACTTCTCAACCATCTCGATCACTTCGCCGATCGACTCCACCGCGCCGATGTAGTCGCGCGGGGGCAGCACTCGCAGCGCTTCCATGTCTTCGCGGAACAGCGCCGTCTCGCGCATGCCGAGGACCACCCAGTCCTCGCCGTCGCGGTCGGCGCGCTCGAACAGCGGGTCGTCGACGTCGGTGACGTTCTGCACGTAGTGCACGTCGTGCCCGGCGTCACGCCAGATCCGGTTCACCAGATCGAACGTCAGGTATGTGGCCGCGTGACCGAGGTGGGTCGCGTCGTACGGGGTGATGCCGCACACATACATGGTGGCCGTGCGTCCGGGAGTGATGGGACGAACCTGCCGGTCAGCGGTGTCGAACAACCGCAGCGGAGGCCCCTGGCCTGGGACGGACGGGACAGCGGTTTCAGACCAAGACTGCATGACTGCGAGCCTAGTGGACCGGTGTTTCCGCCTCGGAGGGAGCCGCCGGCCGACGGCCTCCGGAAGGGTCCGTCAGAAGGCCGGCCACGGGATGGGCCGGTGGCCGTTCGGGCGCGGCATCACCGGCGCCTCGAGCAGATCGACGGCCCGCTCGTACAGGGCGGCGACCTCGTCGGACGTGATGTGCTCGCCCAGCCGCTCCCCGAAGTCGCCTTCGAGTGAGGTGATCAGTTCCGCGATGTCGACGACGAGCGGACCCGGCACCTCCGTCCCTGCCCATCCCCACAGCACGGTCCGCAGCTTGTTCTCCGTGTGCAGGCAGATGCCGTGGTCGACGCCGTACACCGAACCGTCGAGACCCTCGAGCGCGTGGCCGCCCTTGCGGTCTGCGTTGTTGATCAGCACGTCGAGGACGGCCATCCGCTGCAGCCGGGGGTCGTCCGCGTGGATGAGCGCGACCGGTTCGCCGTCCATGTCGGTGGCCCGCAGAATCTCGAACCAGCCCTCGGGCACGGCGTCGGGGGCGCAGATATCGACCAGGTCCAGACCGCCGGTGTCGTCGCCGTGCCGGTCGGGGGTGTCGACCCAGCGCTGCACCATGCCCGGGCCGAACGGGCCGTCGCGCAGGAGCGTGCGAGGAATCACATTCCAGCCCAGCTTGTCGGACACGAGATACGACGCGTACTCACGGCCGGCGAGCGTGCCGTCGGGGAAGTCCCACAGCGGACGCTCCCCGCGGATCGGTTTGTACACGCAACGCACGGTGTTCTCACCCTCGACCGCATCGCAGACCAACGTGGCGTTGCTGGCGTGGGTGATCTGGCCGATGAGGGTCAGCTCGCCGGACTCGAGAGGATCGGACTCCTCGGCAGACAACCGTCAGTCCTCCTCGTCCATTTCCGGGGTGAGTCCGAAGCTCTGGCCACGGCGGTACCCGTTGGTTCGAATGCAGATATGCCCCTCCGGGGCGAGCGGCTCACCGCACAGCGGACACGGCGCCCGTCCGGCGGCGATGACCCGTTCGGACCGCAGTGAGAAGTCCCGCGCCTGCAACGGGGTGAGGAAGACGCGCACGGCGTCCGGTCCGTCCTCGGAGTCGTCGAGGACTACGGATTCGTCGAACTCCGTCTCGCTGACGGCGAGCAGTTCCACCACGACGGCGCCGGCGTCGGCGTCCCAGCCCAGGCCCATCGTCCCGACCCGGAACTCGGCGTCGATCGGAGTGACCAGAGGGCTCGCGTCGTCGAGTTCGGCCCCCTCCGGCGGAACTTCCGTTCCGAACCGGCGGTGCACTTCCTCGAGGAGGAGCCCCATCCGGTCGGCGAGTACCTGAACCTGCTGTTTCTCCAGCAGGACGCTGATCACTCGCGCCTCGTGTACTGCCTGGAGATAGAACGACCTGTCGCCGGGCTCGCCCACCGTTCCGGCAATGAATCGGTCAGGAGTGCGGAATACGTGAATTGCGCGTGACATTGCACCTCCTTCAGCTGGAGCCGGGCCCTACTGCGGCGCTGCCCACTCGTTGTTCCGTCTCGGACTGTTCCTCGCAGCGTGCTGCGTTCATTATCCGTCAATCGTCACCGCCGGGGTCCGGCTAATCGTCACCGCCGGGGTCCGGCTAATCGTCACCACCGGGGTCCGGCTGATCCTCACAGGCGGACCTCCCCGCCGGGCACCGATCCCGATACTTCGGCGCGGGCGCCGTCGCCGGACACCGGTGGGGTGTTCACTCCGGACAGGTCGGCGCCGGTGTCGTTCATCTTCAGTACGTACGGACGTGTGGAGGTGTACCGGACGACGCTGATCGAGGCCGGTTCGGCGACGATCCGCTGGAATCCGTCGAGGTGCGCTCCGAGGGCGTCCGCGAGCACCGATTTGATGACGTCGCCGTGTGAGCACGCCACCCACACGACGTCCCGGCCGTGCAGTTCCGCGAGCCGGGCGTCGTGTTCGCGGACCGCGGCGACGGCCCTGGCCTGGACCTGGGCGAGCCCTTCTCCGCCGGGGAAGACCGCTGCGGACGCATGCTGCTGCACGACCTTCCACAGCGGCTCCTCGAGCAGGACCTTCAGCTCGCGGCCGGTCCATTCTCCGTAGTCGACCTCGACCAGGCGGTGTTCCACCACCGGGGTGAGGCCCCGCGCCCGGGCGAGCGGCTCTACCGTCTGCTCGCAGCGCACGAGCGGTGAATGCACGATCTCCTCGATGGCCACGTCCGCGAGGCGGGACACGATGGCCTGCGCCTGTTCGCGGCCGCGGTCGTCGAGTTCGACTCCCGGCGACCGGCCGGCGAGCGTGTGCGCGGTGTTCGAGGTGGACCGCCCGTGGCGCAGCAGCACAACTGTCATTGGCCCAGCCTAGTGTCGCGCACTCCCCGACCGCCCGATCTCAGGTGGCCGACACGACGCCGGTCGCGAGAAGCGACAGGAGGACGACGCCGAGGATGATGCGGTATCCGACGAACCAGTACATCGAGTGGTCGACGACGAATCGCAGCAGCCAGGCGATCGACGCGTAGCCGATGGCGAACGCGATCACCGTCGCGACGAGGAGTTGCGGACCGCTCGCGTTGAGACCCTCACCGGCCGGTTCGAATGCGTCGGGAAGGCTGAACAGCCCGGATGCGACGACTGCGGGGATGGCGAGGAGGAACGAGTAGCGCGCCGCGGCTTCGCGGGTGAGCCCGAGGAAGAGGCCGGCGCTGATCGTGCCGCCCGACCGCGAGACACCGGGAATGAGAGCGAGCGCCTGGGCCGAACCCATGATGATGCCGTCCTTGGCGCGCAGATCCTCCACGGGACGCACCTTCCGCCCGTAGTACTCGGCGGCCGCGATGACGAACGCGAACACGATCAGCATGGTGGCGATCAGCCAGAGGTTGCGGGCACCGGTGCGGATCTGGTCCTTGAACAGGAAGCCGAGCACACCCACCGGGATCGTGCCGATGATCACATACCAGCCCATCCGGTAATCGAGATCACCACGGTGCTCGGGGTGCAGCAGTCCGCGGAACCAGGCCGCGATGATCCGTCCGATGTCGCGGGCGAAGTAGATGAGCACCGCGGCCTCGGTGCCGAGCTGGGTGACGGCGGTGAAAGAAGCACCGGCGTCGTCACCGAAGAAGATCTCCGACACGATCCGGAGGTGACCCGAGGAGGAGATCGGCAGGAATTCGGTCAATCCCTGGACGGCACCGAGGACAATCGCCTGGAGCCAGGTCATCGCCTCCCCCATCACTCACCTGTCCCGAGGTCGAATGTGCTGTTCTGACGCCAATTTCCCGTGTCGCGTTCGTAATTCACCGGCGCCACGGTACCGGGGTGGGCGACCTACGGCAGAATCCGGCGTGGCAGGACCCCTGCCACGCGATACCCCACTACTCTGCACCTGTGGTGGCCGGTCCCGGAGGCAACAGCAGTCCCCGGGGGCGAGGCCCGGGTTGTAGCTACAGCACGAGACGCAGGCGGTTATGGAACAGAGATCGGTCGGAGCAAGCGGGTTGCGAGTGTCACGGCTCGGCCTGGGCACGCTCACCTGGGGTCGGGACACCGACGGCGACGAGGCCGCGGCGCAGATCGCGGCGTTCGTGGATGCGGGCGGCACACTCGTCGACACGTCCCCCGCGTACGGCGACGGTGTGGCGCAGCGGATCCTGGCGGAACTGCTCGACGACGTAGTGCCGCGTACCGAACTCGTTCTGAGCTCCAGTTCGGGTATCAATCCTGCCGGTCCGTCGCGCATCGACTGCTCGCGACGGGGCCTCGTCGCGCAGCTCGATGCCACCCTCCGCGAGCTCGGCACCGACTACCTCGACATGTGGCAGGTGGCGACCTGGGATCCGTTCACCCCGGTCGACGAGGTCGCCGCCACACTCGATTTCGCGGTGTCGAGCGGCCGGGTCCGGTATGTCGGGGCCAGGGGCTACCTCGGGTGGCAGCTGGCCACGGCGGCCGGCGCCTCCCGCGGCACCACACTCGTCGCCACCCAGGTGGAGTACTCGCTGCTGGCGCGGGGCGTAGAGGAGGAGCTGGTTCCGGCCGCGGCGCACCACGGGATCGGCGTGTTCGCGGCGGTGCCCCTCGCCCGCGGGGTACTGACCGGCAAATACCGCAACGGCATCCCCGTCGATTCCCGCGGCGCCGACGACGCGCACGCGCAGGACGTCCAGAGCTATCTCACCGACTCCTCGGTCCGGGTGGTCGACGCGGTCGTGACGGCGGCCGACGGCCTCGGCACGTCCCCGCTGGCCGTCGCCCTCGCGTGGGCACGCGACCGTCCCGGCGTCGCGAGCGCGGTCGTCGGGGCCCGGGACATCGCGCAGCTGACCGGCGTCCTCGTCGCCGAGGAACTCGAGTTGCCGGCGGCGATCGCGGCGGCGCTCGACGACGTGAGCGCCTGACGTCTGTCCGAGCCCGGCCGACGTGCAGCTGCAGTTCACGTGCAGGGCAGGCTAACCTGGTGCTCACCGGCCGACGTCCGTAGATCTGCAGGAGAGTCCATGACCACGCTCAATGAGGCCGACGCGGCCGATCGCCGAACGGTCGGCTTCGCCGAGCGCATCAAGTCCGGCACGGACGCCGCTCACCGGGAGACCGAGCAGTCCCGGTTCGTCGGGGCCCTCCTCGCCGGTGAGCTGACCTCTGACGGCTACGCCGAACTGCTCGCGCAGACGTACCTCGTCTACCGCGAACTCGAGGACGCCGGACGTACTCACATCGGCAACCCCGTCGCGTCTCCGTTCCTCCACGACGAACTGCTGCGGGTCCCGTCGCTGGAGGCGGATCTCGAGTTCCTGCGCGGACCCGCGTGGCGCGACAGCGTGTCCGCACTCCCGGCCACCGCCCGCTACGTCGAGCGGCTCCGCGAGGTGGCGTACGGGTGGCCCGCCGGTTTCGTTGCGCACCACTACATCCGGTACATGGGAGACCTGTCGGGTGGGCAGATCATCCGGCGCATGCTCGAACGCGCCTACGGGTACACCACCGACGGTCTGCAGTTCTACATCTTCGACGAGATCCCGAAACCGAAGGTGTTCAAGGACACCTACCGCGCGAAGCTCGACGCCGCGCCCCTGTCCCCGGAGGACCAGCAGCGGGTGATCGACGAGGTCAACCTCGCCTACCGCCTCAACGGCGACCTGTTCGCCGACCTCGAAGCCGGCATCGACCACTACCGCGCACGATGAGAATTGTGTCCCGGACCCGCACGAACAGGTCACTGATCGCCGTTCTCGCCCTGTTCCTCGTGTCCGCGGTGGCGGTGTCGGCGTGCAGTTCCGGCGCCGGTGACGACGTCGACGGCACCGGCGGCGCGCGCACCGCTGTTCTCGACGACCTGAATCCCGAACCTCTCGCCTCGCCGGTCTCACCGGCGTTGCCCGTCACGGTCCGCAGTTTCGACGGGGTGGACGTGACGATCACGGACGCGAGCCGGATCGTGACCGCGGACCGCTACGGGACTCTCACCGAGACAGTCTTCGCTCTCGGGCTCGGCGACAACGTGGTGGGCCGCGACATCGCCTCCGCGTTCCCGGCGGCTCAGGACGTTCCGGTGGTGACTCCGGGCGGGCAGTCGCTCAACGCGGAGGCCATTCTCGCTCTGGCGCCGACGGTGATCCTCACCGACACCAGCATCGGACCGCAGGCCGTGCAGGATCAGCTGCGGGCCGCCGGTGTTCCGGTCGTGTACTTCGATCCGACGCGCACCCTCGACGGCGTCCCCGGCCAGATCACGGCAGTCGCGGACGCGCTGGGTGTGCCCGCGCAGGGCCGGGAACTCGCGGCGCGCACGGAGAGCGAGATCGCGGCCGCCCGGAGTCGCGCCCCCGAGGGTGACGACCCGCTGAAGATCGCTTTCCTCTATCTGCGGGGCACCGCGATCACGATGATCGGTGGCCCGGGCTCGGGCGCCGACTCGTTGATCGACGCTCTCGGCGCCGTCGACGCCGGCACCGCCTCGGGGATCACCCAGCAGTTCGCCCCGATCACCAGCGAGGCGCTGATCGCCGCCGCCCCCGACGTCCTCCTGATGATGACGGGTGGACTCGACTCCATCGGAGGCGTGGAGGGGCTGGAGAAGATCCCCGGCGTCGCGCAGACCCCGGCGGGAAAGAATCAGCGTGTCGTCGACATGGAGGACGGGGTGCTGCTCAGCTTCGGCCCCAACACAGGTCGCGTCCTCGGCGCATTGGCCGACGCCGTCTACCCGCCCGCCAATCCATGACCGTCGAAGACCTCGACGCTCCCGGCAAGCCTTCGTCACGCACTCGGACCGGTGCAGTACTCGGTGGTCTGCTGATCGCCCTCGCGGTCGCCGCCGTGTTCTCGGCCTGCATCGGACAGGTGCCCACCGGGCCGGGGGAAGTCGTCGGCAGCATCCTGCACCGCATCGGACTCGATCTCGGACCGATGCCCGCGCACCCCAGTGGTGAGGTGACTCTCTGGGAGGTCCGGTTCCCGCGAGTGGTCCTCGCCATCCTGGTCGGGGCCGCGCTCGGGTGCGCGGGAGCGCTGCTCCAGGGTGTGTTCGCCAATCCGCTCGCCGAGCCGGGCGTCATCGGAGTGTCCGCCGGGGCGGCGGTCGGCGCCAGCGCCGCCATCGTGGTCGGTGGCGCGTTCGCTGCCGGGTGGACGGTCGCGGCGGCCGCTTTCGTCGCCGGACTGATCACCACCGTCGCCGTCTACGTCCTTGCCCGGCACGAGGGCCGCACCGAGGTGGTCACCCTCGTCCTCACCGGGGTGGCGGTCAACGCGTTCGCGGGCGGCCTCATCGCGTTCTTCACGTTCGTCGCGTCCCCCGCGGCACGCGATCAGATCGTCTTCTGGCAACTGGGCAGCCTCAACGGGGCCACCTGGAATGCGGTCGCGGTGGTGGCGCCGATGACCGTCGCCGGGATCGCGGCCACCATGATGATCGCCGGGAAACTCGACCTGCTGTCCCTCGGCGAGAGCGCGGCGCGTCACCTCGGGCTCGACGTCGAACGGCTGCGGCAGATCGCGGTGCTGATCGTCGCCCTGCTCGTTTCGTCCAGCGTGGCCTTCACCGGCATCATCCTGTTCGTCGGGCTGGTGGTCCCGCACCTGATGCGGATCGCCGTCGGGCCGGGCCACCGCGCCCTCATTCCGGCGAGCGCGCTGTGCGGATCTCTCGTCCTGCTGCTCGCCGACCTGGGGGCCCGATCGCTGGTCGCGAACGCGGACCTTCCCCTCGGCATGCTGACGGCCCTCGTCGGTGGCCCCTTCTTCTTCTGGCTGCTGCGCCGCACCCGGGCCAGCCAGGGCGGGTGGGCATGAGTCCGGCGTTCCACCCGTTCCGCATCCGGATCGGCGAGGCCATCGAGCAGAGCCTGTTCCGGCGGACCGATCCGATGCCCCCACCGCGACCCACCGGGGCCGTGACGCTGCGCGCGAACGGCATCGCGGTGACCCGCGGTGGCCGGACGGTGCTCGACGACGTGTCCGTGGACGTGCGAACCGGCGAGGTCCTCGTTCTCGTCGGCCCCAACGGGGCAGGCAAGTCCACCCTCCTCGCGGCGCTGTCGGGCGACCAGGACGTGCAGTCGGGCAGCGTGCACCTCGACGACCGCGACCTCGGCGACTGGACGGCCCTCGAGATGGCCCAGCGGCGCGCCGTCCTCCCCCAGCAGAACACCGTCGGATTCTCGTTCACCGCACGTCAGGTGATCACGATGGGCCGGTCCCCGTGGGCGCGCACACCCCGCGCCGACGACGACGGTGCCGCCATCGCCGACGCCCTGCGGATCTGTGACGTCGAGCCGTTCGCCGACCGGCCGTTCACCGCGCTGTCGGGTGGCGAGCGTGCCCGGGTGGCACTGGCCCGGGTCCTGGCGCAGCGGACCGAGACGATCCTGCTCGACGAGCCGACCGCCGCCCTCGACCTCGGCCACCAGGAGACGGTGATGCGTCTGGCCCGCTCCCGCGCAGCGCAGGGCACCGCGGTGGTGGTCGTCCTCCACGACCTCGCGCTCGCCGCCGCGTACGCGGACCGGATCGTGGTCCTCGAGAACGGACGCGTCGCGGCCGACGGGCCACCCTCCGACGTCCTGTCCGAGGAGTTGCTGACCCGGGTGTACGGGCATCCCGTCGAGGTCATCGCACACCCGGTGACTGGTGCGACCCTCGTCCTGCCCCGCCGCGATCACCACTGAGACGTGGCGGTCAGAGTCCGTCGATGACCGCCCCCAGACGGCTGAGAACGGCACGCACAGTCATTCCGTCCTCCGGCCCGGCCGACAAGGAGTCGGGATCGGACACGGCATCTCTCACGACGGCGACGATGCTGCGTTCATCGGTGAGGTCGATCTCGCGGACCGACCGCCGCGCCGATGCCACGATGTCGTCCGGGGCCGGGACCTCGGTTTCGACGTCGGCGCGGTAGACCTCGACGTACATCGTGCTCTTGCGCACCCGGAATGCGTAGGAGTTACCTTCCGCGGTCCGGCCGAAGCCGTGCGCATGCGGTCCGACCGAGATGTCTTCGACTGTGAACGTCTTCCATTCGGGTATTTCCACGGTCTTCTCCTCGATGACCTGGGCCGGCGGTCGGGAAACCGCCGGGCGCGGGGTCGATGCTCCTCACGGTATCGCCTCGGAACCCACTCGGCACCGACCGAATTCGTGGGCGTTTCGCGGATCAGGGATGCTAGTGGACAGTTGTGCACGTGTAGGTCGATGAGAGAACTCCGAGGAGCAGCACATGGGTAGACCGGGAGCGCGCGTCGTCGCCTCGTGTATCGGAGTGGCATTTCTACTGGTCACGGGCTGTTCGTCGAACTCCGACGAGGATCAGGCGATCACGATCGCGCCCGCGAGTGCCGCACAGTCCCCGGCCCAGAACACCACGCCTGCCGGTGTCGTCCACCCTGTCGGACTGCCGATCGAGTCCACCGCATTCGACCCCGAGACCCGCACGACCGTCGTCCTGGGCGGCGAAGGAAACCAGGTCCTGCTGTTCCCGGCCGGGGATTTCACGGCGCCTCCGCGGGTGATTCCGCTGGACGACACCGTCGCCCAGGTCTCTCTCGCCCCCGGCGGTGTGGCGTTACTCGCCATGAACACGCAGGTCGGGCGCCTCGACCTGCAAACGGGCGAGCTGACGTTCGTCCCGGCCGACGGCGACGTCCGGTCGGTCGCCCAACTGCCCGACGGGCGGCTGGCGATGGGCCTGGGCAATGGCGAGATTCACATCGTGAACACCGAGACGAACGAATCACAGGTGATCGGCGGTCTCACGTCCGTCGACGGACTGGCCGTGGTCGGCGAGTCGCTCACCGCTCTCGACCGTGGTCAAACGTCCGTCACCGCCATCGACGTCCCCGCTGCCGCGCTCGGCGTAGCCCTGCGGGCCGGCGAGGGTGCCACACAGCTCACGACCGATCACTACGGGCGCATCCTCGTCACCGACACCACCGGCGACGAACTGCTCGCCTACACCACCGACACTCTGATGCTCCGCCAGCGGTTTCCCGCCGGACTCGCGCCGTACGCCGTCGCCTACGACGACGCCGCCGACCGGGCGTGGGTCACACTGACCGAGACCAACGAAGTGGTCGGATTCGACCTGTCGAGTGGTGTGGGCGTGGAAACGGCACGTTATCCGACCGTCCGGCAGCCGAACTCTGTCACTGTGGATACCGTGAACGGTGACCTCCTGATCGGTTCCGCGACGGGAGACGGCCTGCAGCAGATCCCGACGAGGAGTTCGTAGATGGCATCGCATTCACGTCGCCTCCCCTCCGGCTGGGAGATCGAATCCGAGGACTTCGAATACGTGCCGCTTCGGCTGCCACCCGACGTCACGCGCATCAGCGCCTCGATGAGACTGGCAATCCAGGCGGAGTTCGGTGGCTGGGAGCTGTCCCGGGTCCGCCTGTACTCCGACGGAAGCCGCCGCGTCCTGCTCAAACGAAGGAAAACCGCGCACCATGTCCCCGACCCCGCAATCTAGGGAGACCTCCTTGTACCACCTGCTCTTGAGGGTGATGTTCCGCGTTCCTCCGGAGCGGATTCATCATCTGGCCTTCGCTGCGATGCGCCTGGTCACGCGGTTCTCGCCGCTGCGCCGGCTCGTCGGGAAGGTTCTCGTCGTGGACGATCCGGTACTGCGCAACACCGTGTTCGGACTCGACTTCCCGGCACCTCTCGGACTGGCCGCCGGGTTCGACAAGGATGCGACCGGGGTCGACGCCTGGGGCCCCCTCGGATTCGGGTTCGCGGAGGTGGGCACCGTCACCGCTCAGGCGCAGCCCGGCAACCCGGCTCCGCGCCTGTTCCGGCTGCCGGCGGACCGCGCCCTGATCAACCGGATGGGTTTCAACAACCACGGTGCGGGCAACGCCGCCAACCATCTCCGGCAGCGCCGCGCCGGTGTCCCGATCGGCGCGAACATCGGCAAGACCAAGATCGTCGACGCCGCGGACGCGCCGGCCGACTACACGGCGAGCGCGCAGCTGCTCGGTCCGCTGGCCGATTTCATGGTCGTCAATGTCAGCTCCCCGAACACCCCGGGATTGCGGGACTTGCAGGCCGTCGAATCCCTCCGGCCCCTCCTGCAAGCGGTACTCGACACCGTGACCGTCCCGGTTCTGGTGAAGATCGCACCGGACCTCTCCGACGACGACGTCGACGCCGTCGCGGATCTCGCGGTCGAACTCGGGCTCGCCGGGATCGTCGCCACGAACACCACCATCCGCCGCGACGGGCTGAACACCCCCGATGACGAGGTGACGGCCATCGGTGCCGGCGGACTGTCCGGTCCCCCGGTCGCCGAACGGTCCCTCGAGGTCCTGCGCCGCCTGCACGCGCGCGTCGGCGATCGCCTGGTGCTGATCTCCGTCGGCGGTATCGAGACGGTCGACCAGGCGTGGGAACGGATCTTGGCCGGGGCATCCCTCGTGCAGGGCTACACCGGCTTCATCTACGGCGGGCCCTTCTGGGCGCGTCGCATCCACCGGGGGCTGGCCCGGAAGGTGCGCGAGGCCGGCCATTCGTCCGTCGCCGATGCGGTCGGTGCAGGCGCCGTGCGCTGACCCGCGCACACAGACCGGTGGCCGGCGAATCCCGAGGATTCGCCGGCCACCCGTGTTCTGCGGTGGTACCGGAACTACTGCTCGTACGTCCCCTGGATCTTCGCGCGGGCGATCGAGTGGGCGAACAGGTTGAATCCCAGGAACGCCGGCGTCGAATCGGCCGTGACACCCTCGAGGGTGTCCACGTCGACCGCGTGGACCACGATGATGTAGCGGTGCGGTCCGTGTCCTTCCGGCGGAGCCGCACCGAGGAAACGGCGCAGTCCGGCGTCGTTCTTCAGGGTGATCGCACCGGCCGGGAGCCCGGTTCCGTCGTCGTCGCCTGCGCCGTTCACCAGCGTCGTCGTGTCAGCCGGAATGTTCGCGACCGCCCAGTGCCAGAACCCGGACGCCGTCGGGGCGTCGGGGTCGTAGACCGTCACCGCGAAGCTCTTGGTCTCGGCGGGGAATCCCGACCACGACAGCTGCGGTGAGTTGTCGTAGCCGCCGGCGCCGAAGATTCCGCTGACCTGGTCCTTGTTCAGCGGCTGCCCGTCGGTCACGTCGGTGGAGGTCAGCTCGAAACTCGGCAGGTCGGGAAGGGCCTCGTACGGGTCGTAAGACATGCGTTTCCTCTCGTGTCGCGTATCGGTTCTCGGATCAGCTGTGGAGCAGAAAATGTTCCAGCACGCGTGTACCGAACAGTAGTGCGTCGACGGGTACCCGTTCGTCGACGCCGTGGAACAGCGCGCTGAAATCCAGGTCGGCCGGCAACTGCAGTGGAGCGAACCCGAAGCACCGGACGCCCAGCTTCGCGAACGCCTTGGCGTCGGTGCCACCCGACAACATGTAGGGAACGGTCCGGGCGCCCGGGTCGTGCGCGAGGATCGCCTCGTTCATGGCGTCCACCAGATGCCCGTCGAACGTGGTCTCGTAGGAGTCGAGTTTCGTGATCCACTCACGCTGCACGTCCGGTCCGATGAGCTCGTCGACCGCCGCCTCGAACTCGGCCTGCCTGCCGGGCAGGATGCGGCAGTCGACGACGGCCTCCGCGGTCTGCGGGATGACGTTGGCCTTGTAACCGGCCGACAGCATCGTCGGGTTCGCGGTGTCGCGGAGGGTGGCGCCGATGATGTTGGCGATGGTGCCGAGTTTCGCGAGGGTGCCGTCGAGGTCGGGCGACTTCGGGTCGAAGTCGAGGCCGGTCTCCTCGCCCGCCGCCTCGAGGAACTCCGCGACGGAGTCGGAGATGACCAACGGGAACGTGTGCGCGCCCAGGCGGGCGACCGCCTGCGCCAGGATGGTGACGGCGTTGTCGGTGTGCAGGAACGAACCGTGCCCGGCCCGGCCCTTGGCCGTAAGCCGCATCCAGCCGAGACCCTTCTCCGCGGTCTCGACGAGATAGAGCCTGCGGTCGGTGCCGTCCGGTCGCGGAACGGTCAGCGAGAAACCGCCGACCTCGCCTACCGCTTCCGTCACACCCTCGAACAGATCGGGCCGGTTCTCGACGAGCCACTGGCAGCCGTACTTGCCGCCGGCCTCCTCGTCGGCGACGAAGGCGAACACGAGGTCGCGGGGAGGAACGATTCCCTCGGCCTTGAACTGGCGCGCGACGGCCAGGATCATCCCCACCATGTCCTTCATGTCGACGGCGCCGCGCCCCCACACGTAACCGTCCTCGACGGCTCCGGAGAACGGATGCACGCGCCAGTCAGCCGGTTCGGCGGGGACGACGTCGAGGTGGCCGTGCAGCATCAGGGCGCCGCGGTCGGGGTTCGAACCCTTCAACCGCGCGAACACGTTGCCACGGCCCGGCGCCCCCGACTCCACGTACTCGGTCTCGTAACCCACTTCCTGCAGCTGGGCCGCCACCCACTCCGCACACTCGCGCTCGCCCTTCGTCGTCGCGAGCTCTCCGGTGTTGGACGTGTCGAAGCGGATCAGTGAACTGACGAGATCCACGACTTCGGCTTCGGCGCGACCCTGGCCTGGGGTTTCCTGTGTAGTTGGCACTCCACTTTCCTACCACCGGAGCAGCGGAAACGCTCAGGTGAGAGGGGCGATTTGGGCCGTGGCGGTTCATCGGTTAATCTTTTGCAGCACCCAGGAAATGGGGGCAAGCAAGTCCGAGTGGCGGAATGGCAGACGCGCTAGCTTGAGGTGCTAGTGTCCTATTAACGGACGTGGGGGTTCAAGTCCCCCCTCGGACACTCTGAGTTGAGACAGACGAAAAGGCCCCGGTTCATCGAACCGGGGCCTTCTTCGTGAGAGGGCGAAGTTCGATGGGTGAAACAACGACGACGATCGATCCGGCGGAACTCGAGATCTGCCTGAAGGTCCTCGATCAGGCGGCGGAACTCGACGATGCGGATCCCGATTCCGTCACCGTCCAGCGTGCTGTCGGTCACCTCTTCAAGAAGTTGAAGAAGCGCAGGCGCCTCGCCGCCCGCGGCGCCGTCTCCGAAGCCGACCGCCAGGTGGTCGCCGCGACCGCGACGGGATCACCCGATCGGATCGACGACGAGACCGCGGGCATCCCGCTCACGTCGAACGCCGACGGCGCCTCCGCCGGCACCCTGATCCGGCCCCGCCCCTGCTACATCTGCAAGCAGCGCTACACCCGGGTCGACGCCTTCTACCATCAGCTGTGCCCCGAGTGCGCGGCGAAGAGCCGGGCCAAGCGTGACGCACGCGCGGACCTCACCGGACGCCGGGCGCTGCTGACCGGCGGTCGTGCCAAGATCGGCATGTACATCGCCCTGCGGTTGCTCCGCGACGGCGCCCACACCACGATCACCACACGGTTCCCCAACGACGCCATCCGCCGGTTCAAGGCGATGGAGGACAGCAACGAGTGGATCCACCGCCTGCGCGTCGTCGGCATCGATCTGCGTGATCCGGCGCAGGTCGTGGCGCTCGCCGACTCGGTTGCAGCACAGGGCCCGCTGGACATCCTGATCAACAACGCGGCGCAGACGGTCCGCCGCTCCCCCGGCGCCTACAGCGCTCTGGCAGACGCCGAGTCCGGAGCCCTTCCCTCCGGCGACCTTCCCGACGTCCTGACATTCGGAAAGACGAGCGACGCCCACCCGGCGGCACTCGCGGGTTCGCTGTCCGACGTGTCCGCGATGGCGGGCGCCGCGCTGTCCCCCGACGCGGTGAGCTCGCTCGCACTCGTCGCGAAGTCGGCGTCGCCCGATCGGATCGACCAGGGTCTCGCGATCGACGCCGGTGGCCTGCTGCCCGATCTGGCGCACACGAACAGCTGGGTCCAGACGGTCGAGGAAGTCGACCCGATCGAGCTGCTCGAGGTGCAGTTGTGCAACTCGGTCGCCCCGTTCATCCTCGTGTCCCGCCTGCGTCCCACGATGGCGGCGGCCGGCGCCCGTCGCAAGTACGTGGTGAACGTCTCCGCGATGGAGGGGCAGTTCAGCCGCGCCTACAAGGGTCCGGGTCATCCGCACACCAACATGGCGAAGGCCGCGCTGAACATGCTCACCCGCACCAGCGCCAAGGAGATGCTCGACGACGGCATCCTCATGACCGCGGTGGACACCGGGTGGATCACCGACGAGCGGCCGCACTACACCAAGATGCGCCTGGCCGACGAGGGGTTCCACGCCCCTCTCGACCTCGTCGACGGTGCCGCCCGCGTCTACGACCCCATCGTCCAGGGCGAGCAGGGTGTCGATCTGCACGGCTGCTTCCTGAAGGACTACGAGCCCTCACCCTGGTGATCGAGCACCGCCCGGATCTGCCGACGAGAGCATCGACACAGCCGGAGCACTCTTCGGCACGGGGATAATAGGGGTCGTACCGATCCTTGAATATGGAGGCGCTTCATGGCGATAGCCGTTGTCCACCGAGACAGCCCGGAAGGCCGGGCGGCCATCGTCCACGCCGCCCGTGAGGCTGTGCAACGACGGGAACAGCTGCTCGTCCTCCACGTCCTCGACGACGACTCGGGGCAGGATGCCGAGTCCGACCGGTCCGCTCTGCGTGCCGAGATCCAGGCCACGCTCGAGGGCGGCGGGGTCGGCGAGTCGTCCTGGGAACTGCGCACCAACGAACACGACGGTGATCAGGTGAGCGCACTGCGCGCCCTGGTCGACAGCAGCGGCGCCGATCTTCTCGTCGTCGGCACCCGGCGGATGTCGCCGATCGGCAAGTTCCTCTTGGAACGATGGCTGCAGCGACTCCTCCTGGAGGTGGACATTCCGATCCTGGTAGTCAAGGAAGACGTGCGCCGCACCGCCTGACCCGTTACCGCGCGGACCAGGCCGAATCACGCCTACGATGGCCTCAGGGACACTTTGGATGTCAGGGGTGCATCGATGGGGAGCGTGGTCTTCTACGAAGTCGTCGCCGACGCCACAGTCGTCGCACACCTGATCTTCATCCTCTACGTCGTGTGCGGCGGGTTCCTCGCCTGGCGCTGGCCGCGCACCATTGCACTCCACCTCGCCGCCGTCGCCTGGGGTTTCACCGGTCTCCTCGTCGGCATCGACTGCCCACTCACACACCTGGAGAGCTGGGCCCGGGTTCGTGCCGGGCAGGATCCACTCCCCTCGTCCGGTTTCATCGCCCACTACCTCACCGGGGTGGTCTACCCCGAATCTGCCGCCGGCTCGGTCCAGACCCTCGTCGCGCTGGCGGTGGTCGGCTCGTGGGTCGGCTACGTCTTCTTCCGCGTCCGGACCCGGGCACCCCTCGCACCCACTCGCCCCGGCGGCGCCGGAGTCTGAGCCCACCCGGTCCCTACCGACGAGTAGGGTCGTGCCATGACAGACAGCGCATGTGAATTGGATCTCGTCGTCTACGGGGCCACCGGCTTCGTCGGCAAGCTTCTCGCCGACTACCTCGCACAGCACGCACCGGACGGAGTACGGATCGCGCTCGCAGGGCGAACAGCCGCCAAACTCGAAACGGTGCGGTCCTCGCTCGGTCCGCGGGCGGCCGACTGGCCCCTCATCGTCGCGAACTCCGACGACGCCGCCTCCCTTGCCGCCCTGGCCGGACGCACCCGCGTGGTCGCCACGACGGTCGGGCCGTACGCCAAGTACGGCCACGCCCTCGCCGCGGCCTGCGCCGAGGCGGGCACCGACTACGTCGACCTCACCGGGGAGGTCCTGTTCGCCCGCGAGAGCATCGACGCCAACCACGACCGGGCCCGCGCCACCGGCGCCCGCATCGTCCATTCCTGCGGATTCGACTCCATTCCCTCCGACCTCGGGGTGCATGTACTGCACGAGAAGGTCCAGGCCGACGGCGCCGGCGAACTCACCGACACGACGCTGGTGGTCACGTCCGTGCGCGGCGGCGTCAGCGGCGGAACGATCGACTCACTGCGCACGCAGGTGGACGTGTCGAAGAAGGATCCGGCGCTCCGACGTCTCGCCGCGTCCCCGTACTCGCTGAGCCCCGACCTCTCGAAGGAACCGGACCTCGGCAGGCAGTCCGACATGGGCGTGATCAACGGAAAGGACATCGCCCCGGATCTGAAGGGATGGAAAGCGCCCTTCTTCATGGGCCCCTACAACACCCGGATCGTGCGGCGCAGCAACGCGCTCCGCGACTGGGCGTACGGCCGGAAGTTCAGGTACCGCGAGGTCATGAACGTCGGAAGCTCACCGCTCACACCGGTCGTCGCGGGTGCGGTGGCGGCCGGACTCGGCACGATGATCGTCGGGATGGCGGTCCCGCCCACGCGCTACATCCTCGATCGCGTCCTGCCCTCGCCGGGCGACGGGCCCAGTGAGGACGCACAGCGCAAGGGTCACTTCACCATCGACCTGTACACGACCACCACCACGGGGGCGCGCTACACGTCGCGGGTGAAGGCCAAGGGCGACCCCGGATACAGCGCCACCGCGGTGATGCTCGGCGAATCCGCGTTGAGCCTCGTCCTCGGCGGCGACGCACTGCCGGACGCGGCCGGAGTCCTCACTCCGGCGACGGCACTCGGCGACGTACTGGTGACGCGTCTGCGCGACGCGGGCTTCGAGATCTCCGCGCGAAAGTTGTGAGCGATCGGGCGCGTGTGAAGATGACACGCGCCCATCCCTCCCGCTAATGTCGATCCTTGTGCGCGGACGACCGCGCACCCGACGAGAAACACGGGAGTCCGAGTGAACGGCACGAGCGCGCAGGCAGGCCCCGCGGCCTCGCTCGCCCTCATGCCCTTCTGGCCCTCCCGCCGAGGCCATGCCTTCGACCAGGGATGTTGCTGACCAGCCTGCTCGCTGGTCTTTTGCTGCCCTGACGGTTCGTTCTCTCGGTCGGAGTCTCGATGTTCAAGCTCTTGATTTTCACGCTGGTCGGCGTGGGTGCCCAGTTGGTCGACGGCGCTCTCGGCATGGCCTTCGGCGTGACTGCGACCACCCTGCTCGTGTTCAGCGGCGTCGGGCCTGCGCACGCCAGCGCGGCGGTGCACTTCGCCGAGGTCGGCACCACCCTCGCGTCCGGTGCGTCGCACTGGCGGTTCAAGAACATCGACTGGCCCCTCGTCCTGCGCCTGGGAGTCCCCGGCGGCATCGGCGCATTCCTCGGCGCAACCGTGCTGTCCCAGCTGTCGACGGCGACCGCCGTCCCCGTGACGTCGACGATCCTGCTGGCGATCGGTGTCTACGTCCTGCTCCGCTTCTCGATCCGCCCGCCGGCCGTCAACGACGCCCGGACGTCGCCGCACACGGCGAAGTTCCTGTCACCGCTCGGACTGTTCGGCGGTTTCATCGACGCGAGCGGCGGCGGCGGTTGGGGGCCGATCACCACCAGCACGCTGCTCTCGCGCGGCAAGACCGCACCGCGCACCGTCATCGGTTCGGTCAGCGCGTCGGAGTTCCTGGTGTCTGCCGCGGCAAGCGTCGGATTCATCTTCGGCCTGGGCAGCGACTTCTTCGACAACATCCCCATCATCGCGGGCCTGGCTCTCGGCGGCATCATCGCCGCACCGCTCGCCGCCTGGCTCGTCAGCCGGGTGCCCGCGACCCTTCTGGGAACCGGCGTCGGCGGCATCATCATCATCACCAACGCGCAGAAGCTGTTCAAGACGTTCGACGTGGCCGGCGTCGCCGCCACCCTCGGATACATCGCGCTCGTCGCGGTCTGGGCCGGGTTGCTCGTCGTCGCATGGCGCCGTTCGCGTCTCAGCGCTGCGGAGGCCGCCGGCGATCTGCACCGGATCGACGCCGACAGCGACACCCCGGTCGAGTCGGAGGCGCCCTCCCTGGAGCCGTCCACCGGCGACAAGGCCTGAGCGACCCTCCCCGCCTCAACTCGGACGATTCGCCGCCGGACATCGCCACACCGCATCCTTACCAGCGGGTAACATTGACCGCGGTTCATGGCACCTGTCCGGTGCTCCGAAACGGAACAGTGAGGCTTTTTCATGACTGAGCGTGTTCAGGTCGGCGGTCTGCAGGTCGCGAAGGTGCTCTACGACTTCGTGAACGAGGAGGCGTTGCCGGGGACCGGGGTGGACGTCGAGGGGTTCTGGTCCGGTGCCGCGAAGGTGATCGAGGATCTGGCGCCGAAGAACCGGGCGTTGCTCGCCACCCGCGACGACCTGCAGGCCGAGATCGATGCCTGGCACCGGGACCGCGCCGGGAAGCCGATCGACCCGGCCGAGTACCGGGCGTTCCTGACCGAGATCGGGTACCTGGTGCCCGAACCGGCGCCGTTCGCGGTGTCGACGGCGAACGTGGACACCGAGATCACCGCCACCGCCG
>RRBB01001027.1:0-424 GCA_006543605.1 Rhodococcus sp. WS4 | reverse complement strand
TCTTCTGGCAGCCTTCGCAGGTCTGTTGCTGTTGTTCGCCCAGTACCCGGGTGGCGAACGCGGCGGCTTCCTGGGGGGAGGACCAGGTGTTGCAGACCAGGCCGTTGTTGCAAGTGGCGGAAGGCACGCTCGACGAGTCATTCACTGAGCGGCTGGTCAACAGGTTGTAGCCCGCCTGGGTCACGTCGTTGACGATGCGAATGGGCTTCTGGCCGGAGCCACCGGCCTTGTCTCCACCGACCCAGGTTACGCCATCGTTGCCGCCCTTCTTCTCCACTGCTTCGAGGGCGGATACGGCGTCTTTCCCGCCAGAGGACAGTGTGGCGCCCAGGGCCTGGCCTTCGGCGATTTTCCCCCAGCCGGTCTGCTCGCCAGCGATGTCAGCCATCTTCTCGGCGATCGCTCTGCAAGTCCCTTTCGAGCG
>RRBB01001026.1:0-424 GCA_006543605.1 Rhodococcus sp. WS4 | reverse complement strand
ATCCAGGCGGATTTCACCCGTACGCGTGTTGACGGCAACTTCAGCGAAGTTTGCGCCATACGGGAAGGCGAAATCAGGCGTGATATAACTGCCAGTTCCCACCAGTGAACCAAAGCCGGTGCCGGTTTCGCCTTTATGGGCAATATCCCCGAAACTAACTTCGCCTTTCTTGCCGCGCACGACGCCCGGCGTTGCCAGTTGAACATCTGCCACTGGCTCACCCAACATTTGCGCGCCGTGGAACAGAATTTTCTCCCGTAGATTTTCCGCTGCCAAACGCGCCGCGTTACCCGAGAAGCAAGTACCGGACGAGGCATATGCGCCTTTATCAAACAACGCATGATCGGTATCACCGGAGATAACATGCACGTCCTGCGGTGGGCAGTGCAGCACTTCTGCTGCCAGTTTCGTCACTACAGTATCC
>RRBB01001025.1:0-426 GCA_006543605.1 Rhodococcus sp. WS4 | reverse complement strand
CCCTGGATCTGTTGCGGCGCAGCCTGCCCAGCGGCCTCGGCTTCGCCCTGGCGGTGCAGGCGGCGTTCGCCTTCGCCCTGCTCGGCGGCGCCTGGGCGGTGGAGCGGCAATGGCTGGACGGCGCTCGGCTGGTGGCCGTGCTGGTGCTGCTGGTGCGCTTCATCGAGCCGCTGGCCCAGCTCACCCATCTCGACCAGGCGTTGCGCGGCGCCTGGCAGGCGCTGGATACCCTGCTGCGGGTTTTCGCCCTGGCTCCGCTGCACAGCCCCGAGCCGGGCGAGCGGCCGCACGACGCCAGCCTGGCGGCCGAGGCCGTGGAATTGCGCCTGGAAGATGGCCGCGCCTTGCTCGAGGACATTTCCCTGAGGCTGGAGCCGGGTTCGCTGAACGTCCTCGTCGGACCCTCCGGGGCCGGCAAGAGCAGTC
>RRBB01001024.1:0-426 GCA_006543605.1 Rhodococcus sp. WS4 | reverse complement strand
GATGTACGCGGCCAACGCCAGCTTCAGCCTCTACTCGACCCTTTCCGCCGGCGCCTGCCTGGCCCTCGATGCGCACGGCAGCGAGGAGCTGAAGAACAGGTACCTGCC
The DNA here is from genome assembly GCA_006543605.1 of Rhodococcus sp. WS4. Classification (GTDB taxonomy): domain Bacteria; phylum Actinomycetota; class Actinomycetes; order Mycobacteriales; family Mycobacteriaceae; genus Rhodococcus_F. The sequence goes on along the minus strand of RRBB01001024.1, from coordinate 318 downwards.
GAACATGTACGCCGGCACCTGGGCCGGCTCCATGTGTCTGACCGAACCGCATGCCGGCACCGACCTGGGCATCATCCGCACCAAGGCCGAGCCGCAGGCCGACGGTTCATACAGGATCAGCGGGACGAAGATCTTCATCACCGGCGGCGAGCAGGACCTCACCGAGAACATCATTCACCTGGTGCTGGCCAAGCTGCCCGACGCGCCGGCCGGTTCGCGCGGCATCTCGCTGTTCCTGGTGCCGAAGTTCCTGGTCGGCGACGACGGCGCGCTCGGCGCACGCAACGCGGTGCACTGCGGCTCCATCGAGCACAAGAT
>RRBB01001023.1:0-428 GCA_006543605.1 Rhodococcus sp. WS4 | reverse complement strand
AGCTACCTGTCCACCCGTGGTCACGATCAGCGTTTCGAGCTGGTTGGCCGCCGGCTTGCGGGCCAGTACCTGGTATTGCTGGCCGTAGATGTTGGTGTCGCGGAAGCCTGCGGGCAGGTAACGGGTGTTGCGCAACATCGGGACGGTGATCACCGCCGGGGCCGTGGCGCCGGCGCTGGCCAGAACCGTGCTGAAGTTGTCCTTCAGGTACTTCTCCGCTGCCTTGGCCACCTGCTGTTGCTGCTGGGCCGCGTGCTGCTCGTCCAGGCCGTCCAGGTAGCTCATCAGGACCGATATGCCGCCGGCGGTCGCGATGGCGATCACGACCAGGGCGATCATCAGTTCGATCGAGATGAATCCACTGCTGCGCTTATTCCTCATGGTGTTATCTCCACAGGCTTTGCCGGGACTGGCGCGCTTGGTCGTCC
>RRBB01001022.1:0-429 GCA_006543605.1 Rhodococcus sp. WS4 | reverse complement strand
TTGCAGACCTCTATCCTGACATCCGTGCTACGCCACCATCCATGGTGGATTCCCTGAGTTTCCGTATTGTCTTTGGCGCTTCCTGCGCAATGTCCTGACGGTTTGAAGATTACGCATCTCCGCGAGGGGGAGAAAGCAGCCAAAACCACCGCCGTTTGTAAGCCTTGGCTTACACGCTGTAATAGTTCCGCTCGCCGGACCGACGGCAGCGCCCAGCCGCCGCGAGCTTGCCGTGCGTCAAGATGATCTGCGCCGGGCCCGCTACAGTGGCCAGTCCCCTCATCATCGCGAGCCTTCCCAGCATGGAATTCCAGCGCGTCCACCAGCAGTTGCTGCAAAGCCACCACCTGTTCGAACCGCTTTCTCCCGTCCAGCTCCAGGAACTGCTCGCCAGCAGCGACCTGGTCAACCTCGACAAGGGCGCCTACG
>RRBB01001021.1:0-429 GCA_006543605.1 Rhodococcus sp. WS4 | reverse complement strand
GTGGTGCAGGCCATGGCCGAACTCGTGGAACAGGGTAGTGACCTCGTCGTGGGTCAGCAGCGCCGGCTTGCCGTTCACCGCCGGGGTGAAGTTGCACACCAGGTAGGCCACCGGGTCGATCAGCCGGCCCTGGGCGTCACGCCGGCGGTCGCGGGCGCCGTCCATCCAGGCACCGCCGCGCTTGTTGGCGCGGGCATAGAGGTCGAAGTAGAAGCGGCCGACGTGCTCGCCGTTCTCGAGGATCTCGAACAGGCGTACGTCGGCGTGCCAGCGTTCGAAATCGTGCAGTTCGCGGATCTGGATGCCGTAGAGGCGCTCGACGATGGCGAACAGGCCGGAAAGCACCTTGTCCACCGGGAAGTAGGCACGCAGCGCCTCCTGGGACACGCTGTAGCGCGCCTCGCGGAGTTTCTCGGCGTAGTAGCCGGC
>RRBB01001020.1:0-429 GCA_006543605.1 Rhodococcus sp. WS4 | reverse complement strand
GGCGCCGCTGCATCGCCTGCTGACGCCCTGGCTGCAGAGCCTCGAACAGTTGCCCGGCGGGCGCCAGGTGCGCTGGTCGCTCGATATCGATCCGATCGACCTGTTCTGAGCGCCTTCCAGGAAGACGCCCCGCTTGACTGGGGTCAGCCGGAATCCGCGATGTCCGGCGCAAACTGTCGGCTAATCGCCGCAACGGTTGGCAACGCCTGTCCGCCCACGGATAATGCGCGGTTCTGAGCCTCGACCGGCCACCCCGCGCACATCGCGGGGAGTGAACTTCGGAGCGCCGCATCCGCCGGCCCTTCCCCTGCCCGACCGTCGCGCGCCGCCCCTCTGCCCGCGAGCACGGAGAGAACGATGAAAGACACGATTCGCCAGCTGATCCAGCAAGCCCTCGACCAACTGACCGCGGACGGCACCCTGCCCGCC
>RRBB01001019.1:0-429 GCA_006543605.1 Rhodococcus sp. WS4 | reverse complement strand
AGGTAGCGCCATTCGCCGAGCGGTAGCCTGGCCAGCGACAGCGCGCCGATGCGCAGGCGGCGGATGCTCCGCACTTCCAGCCCCTCGCTTTCGCACATGAAGCGCAACTGGCCGGGCAGCACGTCTTTGAGGGCGAAGCGCAGGTGGCTTTCGTTCTGCCAGCTGACCTTGCACGGCGATAGCCTGCGGCCCTGGTAGGCGAGGCCCTGGCGCAGGCGCTCGAGGCCGCCGGCGGCCAGTTCGCCGGTGACCTCGACCAGGTATTCCTGCTCCAGCCGGGCACCGTCGTCCACCAGCTTGCGCAGTACGCCGTGCTGCTGGCTGAACACCACCAGCCCGGAAGCCTCGCTGTCCAGTGCAAGGGTGGGACGCTGGCGGGCGAAGTGTTTCTTCAGCGCTCGCAAGGGACTGGGGTCATCGCTCCAGCGC
>RRBB01000101.1:0-36943 GCA_006543605.1 Rhodococcus sp. WS4 | reverse complement strand
GCCCGAGACCGGGCAGCCGGCACTACGAATCCGCGGGGATGTGCGCGATTGGGCGCAGTTTCACCACCCGAACGGTGTCGAGCACATTGGTATTTGTTCCAGGGTGTATGAGTGGGCGAGGAGGACCACCGCCGCGCTCGAATTGATGACACTGGACTTCACAATTACGCCGACTCCGACTCGATATCGACTACCGCACGGAACGCTGCGAAACCGGAGCGGGCCATGTCGGTGCTCAAGGCGAGGGCTTGGGAAGATGCCTCGAGCTCCATGCAATCCCGTAGGGAACCCCCAGTGCTGGTATTGACCAGCCGTTTCGTCATCGCCACTGCGGTGCGGGAGCCCGCTGTCATTTCCTGTGCGACGGTCACAGCGCGATCCACGACGAGATCATCGACGACCTCGCTGACGATGCCGAGGTCGTGGGCCTGCGGTGCAGATACCACGCCCGTGCGCAGCATCAGGTCCTTGGCGCGATGCAAACCTACTAATCGTGGCAACAGGTAGGCGCCTCCCATGTCTGGCACAACGTTGCGGCGCAGGAACACCTGGCAGAAGCGGGCATCGTCTTGGGCAATGATCTGATCGCAGACGAGCGCCAAGTTGAAGCCACCACCGTATGCCACGCCGGCGACCGCCGCCACCACTGGTAGTTCGCTGTCCCAGATCGCCTCAATGGCGTCGTGATAGCGCCTCATGAACCGAACCGCGAGTTGCGGATCGGGATCGTCCATCACTGTAGCGATCGAGTCTGCATCGCCTCCTGCCGAGAAGTGGCCGCCTACTCCCGTCAGCACAAGAGCCCGGATGGTTCCGTCGGCGGCGGCGCGGCGAACTTCGGCGGCGAGCGCGTCGACGACGTCCAAACTCAGGGCGTTACGCCGGGTGGGACGGTTGATACTCAGGATCCGCACGCTGTCTTTGTCGTCGATCAGGACCGCTGCGTCATGGATGACTGCCTGGCTCATCAGAGCATCTCCGATTCGAGAAGTGGAGCTTTGACTAGTACGTGGCGCTGAACCTTCCCAGTGGTACTGCGCGGAAGATCCTCGGCGGCGACAAGCTGGACATAGCGGGGCGTTTTATAGCCGGCGAGGCGTTGTCGGCACCATTGCACCAGTTCGGATGGTGATACCTGCGCGCCCTCTAACGGAACGACGACCACCTTCACTGTTTCCCCCCAACGGGGGTCCGGCACGCCGAACGCACACGCCTCGCGCACCGCGGGGTGCTCGGTGAGCACCTGCTCGATCTCAGCGGGATAGATGTTCTCTCCCCCCGACTTGATGAGGTACTTCGTGCGATCGACGAAGGAATATGTGCGATCCGGGTTTTCGACCAACACGTCGCCCGTATGCAGCCAGCCACCGTCGAATGCTTCCCCGGTCGCCTCCGAGTTATCGAGATACCCCGACATGAGACTGGGACCGCGGACGACGCATTCGCCGGGCGTCCCCGGCTCGACCGGGCGCATCGTCGAATCGACCAGGGCGATTTCGGTGAGCGGGCACGCGTGCTTGCGCAGGGATGGCGTCTCGCCGGGATGGCTCACCCCGTGAGCCAGCAGGTAGCTGGTTTCGGTTTGGCCGAACGCATCGTAGAAATCCAGGCTGCACTCACGCGTGAGCCGCTCAATGACGTGCGGCATCATGTTCGCGTACCCGATGGCAAAACGCAGAGAGCTCAGGTCGTGGTCAGCACGGGCGGGATTGTCGAGGAAATTCGTTATCACTCCAGGTAGGAGGAGCGTCCAGGAAAGCCGTTCCGATTCGATCCGGGCGTACATCTGTTCGACGTCGGTTTTGGCGAAGGTCGCATATCGGCCTCCGGTGAGAAAGGTGCCGTACAGCGACTCATCACCGGCGCAATGGAACATCGGTAACCAGCCGACGAAGCCGTCATCCGGTGTGAGAGAGAACCATTGGGCCACACGGAGACCCCTCGTTGCGGCCGCACTTTGGCTGATCATCGCGCCTTTCGGACGCCCGGTCGTCCCGCTCGTATAGAGGACGTTGTGGATGTCCTCGGGCTGCGGGTACTCGGCGCTCAAGGCTCCATCGTTGTTGATCAAGGCCGAGTACGGCACGGTATCGGTTGTGACGCCGTCAAGACAGACCCAGTCACGCACACCGGGACAGAGCCGTCTCAACTGCGCGATCCGGTCACCGAACTCCCCGGCAGCGAACACCGCATCAGGTCTACCGGACTCGATGCACCAGGCCAACTCCTCGACGTGCAAGCGAGTGTTGAGCGTGAGCACGGTGATGCCGAGTCGGGCCATGGCTGCATAGCACTCGACGTACTCCGGACGTGGTGGTGACAGAACCGCGACACGGTCGCCCCTACTCAACGATAACGCCTGCAAGCCGACCGCTAGACGTCGGGAACGATCACCAACCTCGGCGTATGTCCACGAACCGTTCTCGCTCGTCACCGCTACGCGATCGGCGAACCGTGCGAATGCTTGGTCGAACAGAGCTGCCACGGTAAAACTCCGTGCCGCTCGGATCGCGGCCTGATTGCCGTTGTTCACGAGTTGGATTCCTTCCAGGGATTGTGAGCGTCGATTCTCTTGGTACGAAGAGCCAGGCACTCAGCGATGGGGCTCCTACATGCGATCCGGTGGCCGCCGCGTGCTCGGTGTCCCACACCGTCCACCGCCCGCCCGTTTCTCAGCACTCGCGATACCGACCGAACGCGCTACGGGTCTGTAGGTGCCCTTCCAGAAGAGCACAGTGCTCGAGCGAACGGCGCGTCGCGACCGCAGAGCCGGGTGCGTTCGCACGCGGGCGAAGTGTATTGCGAGGCAGCACTCTTACGTTTCTAGCGGCACCCTAAGGGTCAGGGTTAGGCGCGCCGTATTCCTTTGAACGTCACCTCGATGACCGCGTCTGCAAGCTCGCTCCCCGCGTTCCCTCGCACGGGCCGATACCACTCGATAAGCGAAGTGATCATGCCGAGCACGAGGCGACTGGTCAGGGCCGGATCGATGCCGGGTCTCAGGTCGCCGTCCTTCTCGGCGGCACCGACGAGGTCACTGACGAACGCGTCGTATTCGCGTCGGCGGGCAAGTGCTCGTCGCTCGATCGGGGTGTTCCCTCGAACCCGCAGCAACAGTGTGACGTACGGCAGTTCCGCAACCAGAAGCTCGGCAGTGCGTCGGACGACGTACTGGAGGCGGTCGATATTGCGGCCAGTGGTGGCTTGGTGCTCGGTGGTGACAGTGAACAGTGCGTTGAGTGCCCGAGATAACGCCAGCTCCAGCAGTTCGGCTTTCCCAGACACGTGATGGTAGATCGACGATTTGGTGATTCCCAGTCGCTGGGCGAGCATTTCCATGCTGGTGCCGTCGTAGCCCTTGTCATTGAAAACCTTCACGGCGACGGCGAGCAGGGAGTCGGGGTCGTATCCGGGACGGCCGGGCCCGGAGCGCCGGGAGGACCGTGTCATGGCCGTTGATCGACCAGCACCGTGGTGGGGACTCGCACCGCGGTGTGTAGTGGTCCGGTCAGTCACGATGGTGTCGTCGCGTCTGGGGTTTGGGGGCGAACGACGACCCTGGCACGGGGGACGAGCGGTGTTTGGTGTGCGTGTTCGGTGTCGCCACGCTGTCACCGACCTTCGCTCGCTGGATCAGGTTCGAGGCTGAGGCATCGATCGACACATCCATCTCCTAGTGAATAGTGATCAACTAACTCCAGCGGAGAGTCAACCGTACTGTGACGTGAATCGCAATAGGACGCGGAAACTCGCGGATACTTACCAGGCGTACGCGAAAGGGCGCATATGCATCCTGACTTCAAGTGAACAGAAAGCCGCTATCGAGTTGCTGGAGCAGGTCGGCACGTCCCCAAGTGCTCGGTGAAGATACGCGCCGAGGCGATGAAACCCATGGCGCTACTACTGAAGGACCCAAATCCGATTCACTGGGACTCGCAGACCCTGAGGGCCTCTGGGGCTCGACGCACGCCCCATCAATCAGGGACCACTGAACGGTGCCTATCTGTGGGAAGCGCGCGGCGCGTGGACGGGCGACCCGAACCTGATCAAGAAACTGAAACTGCGATTCGTCGGTAACGCGCTGGCAGGAGAGCGCCTTGCTGCCGCCGGCGAGGTTACCAGCATCGACGAATGTGCCGGGTTGGCCACCTGCACGGTGGGTGCGAGACGACGATGGACAAGTCGTGCTGACCGGCACAGCCACAAGCGTGCTGACCGGCACAGCCACAATCGAGACAGGAGAGCGACCATCGAAAGCCCGAGGGTGTAGGCGATTTCGGCGAGATCGTGCTGGCCTTCGACACCCGCGCCGCTGTGGCGTCGTGTTGCCGCTCGAGCGCGTCCCGCGGTACCGAAGCGTGCGCCAGATTGCCCCGCAGGACGGGGAACTGGCGATCGTCGGGATAACCAGGTGGATGTCTGGCCGTGGAGGGCAATCGTCGCCGGCTTACATGTGCCACTTCGTCGTGAGGCAACTCTGGGCAACAGCCATGAGGCAGTGGGTCTGCTCGTCTCTCGACTGGCCGCTGTCGTATGTCACGGTCGATTGAATGGCGCCGATGGCTGCGTGCACCAAGACGCGCGCCCGTGCGTCGTCCAGGTCGGGGCGCAGTTCGAGAAGTGTCGCGATCCACTCCTCGTTGTATCGCCGCTGCATCCTGCGCAGACGTCGAAGGTCGTCTCGTTGTAGGGCGTCGATCTCTTGCCGGTACAGCTGCACGTGGCGTCGATTGTCGAGGCAGAAATCGATTTGTGTACCCACGAGCTTGTGCATTGTGGAGGCGCTGTCGGTGTGGGCTGCGACTATGTCGTCGGCGCAGGACAACAGGCGCGCCATGACATCGTCGAGTAGGGCGACCAGCACGGCGTACTTGCTATCGAAGTGTCGATAGATGCCGGATCCTACGATCCCCGCCGCCTGGCCGATCTCGGACATGCCGACTGCGTGGAATCCCCGGGTGGCGAACAGCTCTACCGCGGACTCGAGAATCTTCGCGCCGCGTTCCGGGTCCCGTACGCGTCCGGCTTGTGCTGTCGGCTGCCCCACATCTACTCCCCACGCTCGCCGCCCACTCTTCAGCGTTGTGACGCCCGAGCTTGCCACATCGATGTCCGTGCGGACTCCGGGAAGGCGGCAGGTGGCGAGCCGGAGGGCGCATTTAGTTATCAGAAGTTTACTGCGTCGGGTCGGAAGCGTCCACTTGGCTGTCGGCGTTCCGGTTATCCTTCGGCACGTTGAACAGGGTTTTTCCGAGATCTCGATTCGTCTATTGCGATCTGGGTCACAGGTGTGTTCACTACTACCGGCGGGTGTAGTTGATCGCTATTCATTAGTAGATGCAATGTCGGTTCATGCTCTGACTTCCATTCCGACCCGATCAACACGCGACAACAGACGGCGGGCGTGAAGCGGTGCCGGCGCGCCCGGAACTCTTTCCGGAATGGGCGGGCGGCGCAGCGAGAGCGCGCCTGCATTGAGGTGCCGCGGACCGTTCAATTTTCGGGCTTCGCCCGGGTCCTGCTAGTCGAAATTCGCTGCTCTGCAATGTTCTGATCCCACCACTCATCGATTGGAATCCCATGACCACACCAGCCAGCCCGTGGGTTGACGCCAAGCATCGCGCATCGGTGCATTGGGTCATTGCACTGGCGACCATCGCGATCATCTTCGATGGTTACGACATTGTCATTTACGGTGCGATTCTGCCGACTCTGATGGCCGACTCGACGCAGCTAGGGGAGGTTACGGCAGAACAGGCAGGTGTACTCGGGTCCTATGCCCTGATAGGGATCATGATCGGCGCGCTGGTTGCGGGCGCCTTCGGCGACCATCTCGGGCGCAGGAAGGTGATGCTGGTCAGCATCACCTGGTTCTCGCTCGGCATGGCGATCACCGCGATGACGCACAGCCTGGGCATGTTCGGTGCGTTGCGGATGTTCACCGGCATTGGCATGGGTGGGCTGATCGTCACGGTCGGCGCACTCGTCGCCGAGTTCGCCCCTGCGGGAAAGAAGAACCTCTACAACGCCATCGTGTACGGCGGATTCGCCGTGGGCGGTGTCATCGCATCGATCCTGGCGCTGCTGCTGCGCGAGACGATCGGGTGGCGGGGGCTGTTCTGGATCGGCGCGCTTCCGCTGGTCGTCCTGCTCCCCATCGCGATCACCAAGCTGCCCGAATCGCCGCGATGGCTGGTAGCCCACGGGGCCGTCGAACGGGCTGCGCAGGTGAGCCTCGCCACGGGTATTCCCGCGCCCTCCTTCGAGGAAGTTGTGGTGGAGCAGGACTCCGTCGAGAAGGTGGGCTTCGCTGCCCTGGTGACCCGCCGGTACATTGCGGGAACCGCGGTGCTCGGCCTTACGGTTTTCGCGTGCCTGCTGCTGATCTTCGGCTTGAACACCTGGCTGCCGAAGATCATGCAAAGTGCGGGTTACAACGCCAGTAAGTCGCTGTCCTTCCTCATCGTGCTCAATGGTGGCGCACTGGTCGGCGCATTGCTGGCGTCGAAGCTGGCGGATCGCCGGGGGCCGCAGCGGGTGATCGCCGGGATGTTCGCGATGGCTGCGGTCTCGCTTGTGGTCCTGACGCTCCCGTTGCCGCTGCCGGTGCTTCTCGCCGCCGTCGCGTTCGCAGGTGCCGGCACCACGGGAACCCAGGTTCTCATCTATGGATTCGTCGCGAACTACTACATGACGAATGCGCGAGCCGCGGGTGTGGCTTGGTGTGCCGGGTTCGGGCGATTGGGCGGCATCTTGGGTCCCGTCATCGGAGGCGTCATCATCGGAGCGGGACTGGACAACCATGTGGCGTTCTATATCTTCGCCGGTGTATCGATCCTCGGCACGATCCTGATGCTCCTTGTTCCCCGTGTCCGAGAGGTGGGCGTTCAGGGCGCCCCCGTCGCCGGTCAGTCCCTCGCGCCGGCCCGGCACTGACAGAACCTCGTTGCGCGAGGTCCACGGCTCGTCCGATGCGACCTCGCGGATTCGAAGCCCGTGCTACCACGTTCCACCTGCACTGATGCACCCCGGCGCCGGTGAGACCCGGCGCCGGGATGAGGCTATCCCACGTTTCTGCCTGCCGGATCTACTCAAGAGAACTACCAATCACTAACGGTACCGTCCGCGTGATTTGACCAGCCAAATGCGAGCGTTGACATCGCCGGACCCAGTAGATAGTTTATCGTTATTCACTTAAGTGTTGCGCCTGCCCACAGTCGGCGCAATCCGTGGTCAGAGAGACGAGAGGCGGGAGAATGCCCGTACTGAAAGCTGATGTCGACACGGCCTCGACGCTGTACCAGGACAACCTGAAGGTTCAGCGGGCGGCCGTCGCCGCGCTGGAGAGCCAGTTGGAGACCGTCGTCGCCGGCGGTGGTGAGCGCTATGCGAAGCGGCACCACGACCGTGGTCGACTGCTTGTCCGGGAGCGAATCGAGCTACTACTGGACCGGGACGCCCCGTTCCTGGAACTGTCCGCGCTCGCCGCGTGGGGCACGGAGTTCACCGTCGGCGCCGCAATCGTCACCGGCGTCGGCGTCGTCGAGGGTGTCGAATGCATGATCATCGCCCACGATCCGACCGTCCGGGGTGGCGCCATGAACCCCTACACGCTCCGAAAGAACCTGCGGGCACTGGAGATTGCTCGAACCAACCGACTTCCCGTGCTGTACCTCGTGGAGAGCGGCGGCGCGGATCTACCGACCCAATCGGAACTCTTCGTCTTCGCGGGCAAAATCTTCCACGACCTCACTGAGCTGTCCTCGATGGGCATCCCGACAGTCGCGCTCGTGTTCGGCAACGCCACCGCGGGTGGCGCCTACGTTCCGGGAATGTGCGACTACTCGGTGCTCGTCGACAACCAGGCAAAGGTGTTCCTGGGTGGTCCGCCGCTGGTGAAGATGGCGACCGGTGAGGACGCCGACGACGAGCAGCTGGGCGGTGCGGACATGCACTCGCGCGTCTCGGGTGTCGCCGACTACTTCGCGATCGACGAGGTCGACTGTATCCGAATCGGTCGCGACATCGTCACCCACCTCAACTGGCGCAAACGCGGACCCGGCCCCAGTGTGCCTGCGGACGAACCGGTCTACGATCCGGACGAACTCCTCGGCATCGCGTCGGGGGACCAGCGGGTACCGTTCGATCCGCGCGAGGTGATCGCCCGTGTCGTCGACGGATCCAGATTCTCGGAGTACAAGCCGCGGTACGGAACCAGCCTGGTCACCGGCTGGGCATCCGTGCACGGGTTCCCGGTGGGAATCCTCTCCAACGCCCGGGGTGTGCTGTTCAGTGAGGAAGCCAAGAAGGCGAGTGAGTTCATCCAGCTCGCCAACCAGACCGACACACCGTTGATCTTCCTGCAGAACACCACCGGATACATGGTGGGCACCCAGTACGAGCAGGGCGGGATCATCAAGGACGGCTCGAAGATGATCAACTCGGTCACCAACAGCAAGGTCCCCCACATCACCATCAACATGGGCGGATCCTTCGGTGCAGGCAACTACGGCATGTCCGGCCGGGCGTACGACCCCCGATTCATGTTCACCTGGGCGAACGCGCGGCTCGCCGTGATGGGGGCGCAGCAACTCGCCGGTGTCATGTCGATCGTCGGGAAGTCCGCGGCGGAATCCGCGGGCCGAGACTTCGACGTCGAGGAAGACGCCAAGCGCACGGCCGCGATCGAGCAGCAGATCGAGAACGAATCCCATCCGTTCTTCGTGTCGGCCCGAATTTACGACGACGGCGTCATCGACCCCCGGGACACCCGTTCGGTGCTCGGGATCGCGCTGTCCGCTGCCCATTCCGATCATGTAGCCGGCCAGCGTGGCTACGGCGTCTTCAGGATGTGAGACCCCTTATGTCGAAGATCAAGAAAATTCTCGTTGCCAACCGCGGCGAGATCGCCGCTCGGGTCATCCGGACCGCGCGGGAGATGGACATCTCGACCGTGGCACTGTACTCGGACGCGGACCGGGATGCGCCGTACGTCCGGCTGGCCGACGAATCGGTCCACCTACCGGGTACCGCCCCCGCCGATACGTATCTGCGCTCCGACCGGGTGCTCGATGCGGCCCGGGTGACTGGCGCCGACGCCGTCCACCCGGGTTACGGGTTTCTTTCGGAGAACGAGGATTTCGCACGGGCCTGTAAGTCGGCCGGGGTGATCTTCATCGGTCCCTCGCCTGAGGCGATCGCCGCGATGGGATCGAAGATTGAAGCGAAGAACATCATGGCCGCGGCGGGTGTGCCCGTGCTTCCCGGCATGGTCGTCGAGAGCGAGGCCGACGAGGACCCGACCCGCCTGGGTCAGGCCGCCACCGACATCGGTCTGCCGGTACTGGTGAAGGCAGCTTATGGCGGCGGTGGCCGCGGCATGCGTATCGTCGGGACCGCCGACGAGTTGGTCGAGGCGGTGCGCAGCGCCCGCCGTGAGGCACTCTCGGCATTCGGCAACGGCACCGTCTTCCTGGAGAAGTTCGTTCAGTCGCCGAGACACATCGAAGTTCAGATCTTCGGCGATCGGCACGGAAATGTCGTACACCTCGGCGAGCGTGAGTGCTCCATCCAGCGGCGCTACCAGAAGATCGTCGAGGAATCGCCGTCGACCGCGGTCGACGATGATCTCCGGGCCGCCCTCGGTCAGGCCGCGGTGTCGGCGGGCAAGGCACTGGACTATGAGGGCGCGGGCACCGTCGAGTTCGTGATGGCGCCGGACGGCGCTTTCTATTTCCTCGAGGTCAACACTCGTCTCCAGGTCGAGCACCCGGTCACCGAGATGGTCACAGGCACCGACCTGGTGCGCGGCCAGATCGTGGTCGCGTCGGGCGACCCCCTGCCCGAGGAGATCCTCAACCCCGTGTTTTCTGGACACGCGGTCGAGGTACGTCTCTACGCAGAGGATCCCGCGGCAGGATTCATGCCGGTATCCGGGACGCTGGCAGCATTCCAGATCCCGGACTTCCCCGGTGTCCGGGTCGACGCAGGTTTCGAATCGGGCTCCGAAGTGAGCACCTTCTACGATCCGATGCTGGCGAAAGTGATCGGCTACGGGCGCGATCGTGACGATGCCTGCGACCGGGTCGCGCGCGCTCTCGAGGAATCGCTCGTCCACGGTGTCACCACCAACCGTGAACTGCTCATCGCGATCTTGCGCGAGGACGAGTTCCGCGCCGGAGCAACCGACACCGCCTACTTGGATCGTCACTCGGCCGGGGAACTCACGGCGTCGAGTGCCGACGCCGTCCCTGTCCACGCTCTCGTCGCGGCCCTCGCCGCGATGACCGAGCGCCGCGAGACGACGTCGATTCTCCCGGGACTGCCCCCCGGATTCCGGAGTGTCCGCAGCGCGCCGCAGTCACTCCTGCTGAGCCACGGCGAGAACACGATCGACGTTCGTTACAGCCTGCGACACAACACCCTGCGCGCGTCGGTAGGCGATGTCACGTTCGATCACGTCGACGTGATCTCGCGCTCGCCGGAGGCCGTCGACGCGGTCATCGACGGGATCCGGCGCAGCTACCGGGTCTCGCGGGTGAACGGTGCCCACTACGTGCACAGCTCGCTCGGTGACACCGAACTCGTCGAGGTCGAACGCTTCCCCGACCCAGCCGGCCGCCAGGAGGCCGGGTCGCTGATCGCACCGATGCCGGGAACGGTGGTGCGCGTCGAGGTGGGCGAAGGCGACCGGGTGTTCACGGGGCAGGCAGTCATCGTCCTCGAGGCGATGAAGATGGAGCACACCATCAAAGCTCCCGCCGACGGTGCCGTTGTCAAACTCCCGGTCAGCGAAGGAGAACAAGTCGATGCCGGCACCACGCTGGCCGTCATCCAGAGTGAGGACGACGAGAACTCATGACGAACGAAGTGACCTACGAAGTCGACAATGGTGTCGCCTGGCTGACGATCAATCGGCCGGAGGCGCGCAACAGTCTCAACAAGGTGGTCCGTGACGGGCTGTTCGACGGGGTGAACAGGTTCAACACGGACGACGACGCGAAGGTGCTGGTGCTCACGGGTTCGGGCGAGAAGGCGTTCTGCGCCGGTGGTGACCTCAAGGAGATGGCCGACAATCAGCTGACCGTGCCGCCGGTCGACTTCGTTCCGCAGTTCGGGCGCAATATCCAGGTCGACAAGCCGACGATCGCCGCGGTCAACGGGGCCGCGTTCGGTGGCGGCTTCCTCCTCGCGCAGACGTGTGATCTCTGCGTCGCGTCGGCGACAGCCACGTTCTCCATCTCCGAGGTGAAGATCGGACGCGGCTCGCCTTGGGCCGCGCCACTGTCGTGGATGATCCCACCGCGCATCGCCATGGAGATCGTCCTGACCGGAGCCCCGTTGACGGCGGCGCGCGCATACGAGGTCGGGCTCGTGAACAAGATCGCCGAGCCCGGCGAACTGCGTTCGGTCACACAGCAGTTCGCCGAGCAGATCGCCGCCAACGCTCCGCTGTCGGTCGGGGCAGGCAAGAAGACCATCCGACTGACGGCGGAACACTCGCTCACAGACGCCTTCGATCGTGCCGAGCAGATTTGGGAACCGGTCTATCACAGTGACGACGCCCAAGAGGGCATGCGCGCATTCCGCGAGAAGCGCAAGCCGGTCTGGAAGGCGCACTGATGACACTCGATTACCCCGCGCTGCTCGAGGAACTGAAGGTCGAATCCGACGGCATCATCGGTGTTCTGCGCGACCTGGCCGAGCAGGACTGGGACCGGGGCACGCCCGCGATCGGGTGGTCGATCCGGGACCAGGTGTCGCATCTCGCGTACTTCGACGAGACGGCCACCGCCGCGATCCGCGAGCCGGAGCGGTTCATAGAGGAGGCCGCCGCACTGACGGCAGGTGGCACGGACTTCCCCGACCGGATCGCGGCAGAGTACCGCAGCATGCCCGCCGGTGAGCTGTTCGACTGGTTCGTACGCGTTCGCGGTGAGCTGCTCGCGGTGCTTGCCGAGACCGAGCCGCGCACCCGCGCACCCTGGTACGGGCCCGACATGAGCGCCGCGTCGTCCGCGACCGCCCGTCTGATGGAGACGTGGGCGCACGGCCAGGACGTCTACGACACCCTGGCCGTGCCGCACCCGCCCAGCATCGGACTGCGAAGCATCGCCCACCTCGGTGTGAGCACTTTCAGCTTCGTGCACCGGCTCAACGACCGAGAGGTGCCCACCCAACCGGTCCGCGTCGAGCTGCGCGCTCCGGACGGGGAGTCGGTGTGGACCTGGGGGCCGGAGGACGCCGCGAACGTCGTATCCGGTCCCGCCGAGGATTTCGTCATCGTCGTCACCCAACGACGCCACATCTCCGATACCGCACTCACCGTCACCGGCTCTGTCGCCGCGTCCTGGATGTCGATCGCCCAGGCGTTCGCCAACGTGCCAGGACCGGGCCGGGCACCACTGACCACCACCGGGAGGCACTCATGACCAGCGCGAAACATCGTCGACCGGTGCGCATCGGCAACGCGTCCGGTTTCTACGGTGACCGGATCGCGGCGTTCCGTGAGATGGTCGACGGGGGACCGGTCGACGTCATCACGGGCGACTACCTCGCCGAGCTGACGATGCTCATCCTGTGGAAGGCGCGGAAGAAGGACCCCGATGCCGGATACGCCAAGACATTCCTGACCCAGATGAAGCAGGTCCTCGTCGACTGCGTCGACAAGAACATCAAGATCGTGGTCAACGCCGGCGGCCTGAACCCCGCCGGACTCGCCGCACAGGTTCGCAAGCTCGCAGCAGAACTCGGCGTCGACGTCGCGGTGGCACACGTCGAGGGCGACGACATCCATCCCCACCTCGACGACCTGCAGGCCCAGGGACATCGCCTCCGGCACCTGGATAAGGGAATCGACCTCGCCGCTGTCGACGTCGACCCGGTGTCGGCAAACGTGTACCTCGGGGGATGGGGCATCGCCGCCGCCCTGGCAGGCGGCGCCGATATCGTGATCTGCCCACGGGTGACCGACGCGTCGCTCGTGGTCGGTGCCAGTGCCTGGTGGCACGGCTGGAAACGGCACGACTTCGACGCGCTCGCCGGCTCTGTTCTCGCCGGCCACATCATCGAATGCGGACCGCAGGCGACCGGCGGCAACTACTCCCAGATCCACGAGGTCATCGACCGACGGTATCCTGGGTTCCCCATTGCCGAGGTAGCGCACGACGGCAGTTTCGTGATCACCAAGCACCCCGGCACCGGCGGGCTGGTATCGGTCGGGACCGTGACAGCGCAACTGCTGTACGAGGTCGACCATCCGCAGTACCTCAATCCCGACGTCGTCGCTCATTTCGACACTGCGGTCGTAGAGCAGGAGGATGCGACGCGGGTGCGGGTCTCGAACGTCAAAGGTTCTCCACCGCCGACCACGCTGAAGGTGGCGATGAACTACGTGGGCGGCTTCCGGAACACGATGACGATGGTTCTGACCGGCCTCGACATCGAGGAGAAGGCGAACTGGGCCACAGATGAACTGTTCGAGATCCTCGGTGGCCGTGACGCATTCGACGACGTCGACGTGCAACTGCTGCGGTTCGACAGCTCCGACCCGGCAACGACGGCGCAGTCGACGGCGCACCTGCGTGTCACGGTCAAGGATCGGGACCGCAGCAAGGTGGACAGGGCCTTCTCCGGTGCCGTGATGGAACTCGCGCTCGGCGGATACGCGGGCTTCCACACCACGACGCCGCCCTCGTCCGCGACCGAGTTCGGTGTCTACTGGCCGGCGTTGGTCCCGGCCACCGAGGTGGACCACGTCGTTGTGCACGACGACGGCTCCAGGGAGACAATTCCCCACACGCCCGGGGTGTCGGACGCGCGTTCGGCCGCGCCGGACACGGGGACCTCGGCGTCGGCGGCGGGCTTCGGTTCCACCACACTCCGGCCACTGGGTGACGTGGTCGCGGCCCGCTCGGGCGACAAGGGCGGAAAGGCGAATGTCGGTGTCTGGACGGACACCGATGAGCGGTGGAATTGGCTGCGGGCGCATCTGACGGTGGAGAACTTTGCCGAGTTCGTTCCGGAGGCCGCGGGTCTGCGGGTGCAGCGCTACGAATTCCCGAACCTGCGGGCTCTGAACTTCGTGATCGACGGATTCCTCGGCGACGGGGTCGCATCGTCCACCCGACCCGACGCGCAGGCGAAGGGGCTCGGTGAATACCTGCGGGCCCGGTACACGCCGGTCCCGGACGCGCTCGTGAATCCGTAGGGTGTGTCGACATGACTCACCTGACCTCGCGGGACGAAGGTCGCGTCCGGGTCCTGGCCTTCGACCGCCCCGAAAAGATGAATGCGATATCCGTCGACACGGCCATGGCACTCACCCGGGCGCTGCGATCCGCGGCGTCGGATCGACAGGTCGGCGCGGTCGTGCTGACCGGGGTCGGCTGCAACTTCTCGGCAGGCGGGGATGTCCGCTCCATCCTGGACACGATCGCCGACACCGACAGTTTCGCCGAAGACGGGCTAATGTCCGCCTTCCACGACGTACTCACCGAGTTGTGGTCGAGCAGGCTACCGGTGGTCGCGGCGGTCTCCGGCATCGCCTACGGTGCCGCATTCAACCTCGCGATGGCGTGTGACCTCGTGATCTGCTCGACGGATGCCCGATTCTGCCAGGTCTTCGTGAGACGAGGGGTCATCCCGGATGCTGGTGCCGCGTACCTGCTCCCTCGCCTGATCGGCACACGTCGTGCGAAGGATCTCATGCTGCGGGCGCCGGTGGTGGGGGCCGAACAAGCGTTGTCCATCGGACTGGTCAACGAGATCGCCGACGGCTCGCACTCCCTCCTGGACCGCGCCGTCGAGGTCGCCGCGGAGATCGCCGAATACGACGACTTCGTCGTGTCCATGACGAAGAAGGCCGCGAACATCGCCACCGACGTGAGTCTCCAGGGGGCATTGGCACTCGAGGCCTCACTCCAAACCGCCGTCCTTCGCGGAGACGGCGCCACTTCCGGTTTCGAGGAGTTCCAGGTTCGGGACAGCCGATCGAATTCCGGATCACCTCACCAGTCCTCCCAGGACTCCCACCACTAGTCGCCGGTCCCCATAACCGCAGAACGAACGAGGAACAATCATGGATTTCGTCGAATCAGAAGAACACCGCGCCATTCGGAGCGCGGTCGGCGCCATCACGGACAAGTTCGGACCGGACTACTTCGCCGCGAAGGCGGCAGCGCACGAGCCGACCGACGAGCTGTGGAAGGCGCTGGCCGACAACGGTTTCATCGGCATCAACCTCCCCGAGGAGTACGGGGGTGGCGGCGCCGGGATGACCGAACTGGCACTGGTGTGTGAGGAGACCGCCGCCCACGGCTGCCCGCTGTTGCTGCTTCTCGTGTCGAGCGCGATCTCCGGAGAGCTCATCGCGAAGTACGGCAACGAAGAGCAGCGCCGGAACTGGTTGCCCCGCATGGCATCGGGGGAGACCAAGGTGGTGTTCGCCATCACCGAGCCCGATGCCGGATCGAACACCCACAACGTCTCGACCACCGCTCGCCGTGACGGCGACGACTACGTCCTCAACGGCTCCAAGTACTACATCTCCGGTGTCGACGAGGCCGGCGCGATCGTCGTCGTCGCACGGACCGGCCGTGACGAGGCGACCGGGCGCTCCAAGCTCTCCTTGTTCCTCGTGCCCACCGATACACCCGGCCTGGTCGCACACGTGCTGCCCGTGGCGGCAAGCCTCCCTGAGAAGCAGTTCACGCTGCACTTCGACAACGTCCGGATTCCCGCCGACAGTCTGCTCGGTGTACAGGACGAGGGCTTCCACCAGGTGTTCGACGGCCTGAACCCGGAGCGGATCACCGGCGCGGCGGTGTGCGTCGGTATCGGACGCTTCGCCGTCGAGCGAGGCGCCGCGTACGCGCGCACCCGGTCGGTCTGGGGCACGCCGATCGGAGCGCACCAGGGTGTGGCACACCCCCTCGCCAAGGCGAAGATCGAGGTCGACCTCGCCGCGATGGCCACCTCGCGGGCGGCGTGGCTGCACGCCACCGGTCAGCCCGCGGCCGAGGCCTCGAATGTCGCCAAGTACGCCGCCGCCGAAGCCGCCGTCGGTGCTGTGGACACAGCGATCCAGACCCACGGCGGCAACGGCCTCAGCGTCGAGTACGGACTGCTGCCGCAATGGAGTGTCGCGCGATTGCTGCGCATCGCTCCGGTGAGCCGGGAGATGGTCCTCAACTACGTCGCCCAGCACAGCCTGGCGCTCCCCAGGTCCTACTAGAACGCCAACACGGAGGAACCGATGGCCATCAATGTGAGTGATCTCGTCAATCGCCGAGCCGACAATCGCTGGGACCGAACCTCAGTCGGAGACATTCTCGAGCGACTGACCTGGAGCGTCCCGGACAAAACCGCGATCGTGGGATGGGAAGGGGCGTTCGCCCACTCGGAGAACGAGCGCCTGACCTACCGGCAGGCGAACGACACTGCCAAGCGATTCGCCAACGCCTTACTCGCGCAGGGGCTGACCCGCGGAGATGTCGTCATGCTGCTGTGTGACAACTCCGTCGAGGCGTGGCTCACCAAGATCGCGATCGCCAAAGCAGGTTTGGTCTGCGCACCGGTCAACACGATGATGGCCCCGGACATAGTGGGGCAACTGATCGACCTCGTGGAACCGAAGTTCCTCGTGGTCGACGCCGAACACTGGGATCCCAACGCCGAAGTATTCGCCAGCCGAGGGGTAGGCGCGGGCGTCACCATTGCGATCGGCGGAGACACCATCGATGGCAGCGCCACCTTCGCCGACTTCTGTGCGGACAGTCCCGACACCGAACCGGACGTCACGATCCACGGTGACGACATCTGGCAAATCCTCTTCACCTCCGGCACCACCGCCGCGCCGAAGGGAGTCATGCTCTCCCACCACGCCACTCACTATGCGGGACTCAACTTCGTTGCCCCATTGACGAGGGGGCTCCGACACGAGTCCGACATCGTGCAGTGCAGCTTCCTGCCGTTGATCTACCACGTCGGCGACCACCTCTTCAACATTTCAGTGCTCCTCAACGGCGGCACACTGGTGCTCGGGCGGAGGCCGGATCCTGTGTCGATTGCCCGGGCGATCGACCGCGAGAAGGTGACATCGCTGTGGGGAGGATCGCCGGCGATGGTCGGTGTGGTCGCCGACACGTTCGATGCGCATCCGGACCTGAACGCATCGAGTCTGACGCTCGCCGTGTACGGGTGGGCGGCGCTGCCGCCCCGGACCTTTGCGTCGATGCGGAGGCATTGCGGTGACTCGTTCCAGGTGCTCGCGATCTTTGGGCAGACGGAATCTATTGCATGTCACCAGTTTTGGCCGGACAGCTGGCCCGAGCTCTACGAGCGGACGGCGCCGCAAGAGAACTACGTCGGAGTCCCCAGCCCCATTCTCGCGTCCAAGGTGATCGACCCGTTCGGTGAGCAGGTCGCCGGGCCCGATGACGGACCCGGTGAGGCGGTATATCGTTCGCCTGCGCTGTTCTCCGGCTACTACCGGAACCAGCAGGCAACCGCCGACGCATTCGCAGGCGGATGGTTCCATTCCGGTGACAGTTGCGCGATCGGGGAGAGCGGCCAACGCATCATGGTCGACCGGTACAAGGACATCGTGAAGACCGGCGGCGAAAACGTATCGACACTCCGTGTGGAGGCGGTTTTGATGCAGCACCCTGCTGTGGCGCGCGCGGCGGTGATCGGGTTGCCGCACGAACAGTGGGGAGAAGCGGTGACCGCCATGGTGATCGCGACCGATGACTCCGAGGCCACAGCCGCTGAGATCATCGAATTCGCTCGGTCTCGACTGGCAGGGTTCGAGACCCCGAAGCGGGTCGAGTTCGTCGACTCACTTCCCGACACCGTGGGCGGGAAGATCCTCAAATACAAACTTCGCCAAGCGTATTCCACGCTGTATGCGCAGTAGACCCATGTCACTCCCTCTCACCGAAGGCCCTTGACGATGACCAACCCGAACACCTACTCCGAGGCGTTCCGGCAGAGCCTCCAAGACCCGGAGTCGTTCTGGCTCTCCGCCGCCGAGGCCGTCGACTGGTACGTGAGGCCCAGTCGAGCGCTGCCACCCACAGGTGCGCCTTCCGGTACCTGGTTTCCCGACGGCACACTGAACACCTGCGTCAACGCGCTGGATCGCCATGTGGCGGCGGGTCACGGCGACCGGCCGGCCCTGGTCTACGACTCCGCCATGATCCCGACCCAACGGACCTACTCCTACCAGGAACTTCTCGACGAGGTGTCCCGCTTCGCGGGCGTACTCGCGGAGCAGGGCGTGGCGGCCGGCGATCGCGTGATCATCTACATGCCGATGATCCCCGAGGCCGTGATCGCGATGCTCGCCTGTGCACGCATCGGCGCGGTTCACTCGGTCGTCTTCGGCGGCTTCGCCGCAGAGGAACTCGCGAAGCGAATCGACGACGCCGAACCGGTCGCGCTCGTCACCGCGAGCGGCGGCCTCGAACCGACGCGCACGGTCGAGTACCTTCCGATCGTCTCGCAGGCCCTCCTCCTGTCCGAGCGAGCGCCGAAAACTGTGATCACCAAACGACGCGAGGGGTTCACGGCGGTGCCCGACCAGGGCTGGCTGGACTGGGACACCGCGGTCGCAGACGCCCCGCCGGCAGACCCGGTGCCGGTACGCGCCACCGATCCGCTGTACATCCTGTACACCTCGGGGACCACCGACAAACCCAAGGGCGTCGTGCGCGACAACGGTGGACATGCGGTGGCGATGACGTGGTCGATGCGCAACATCTACGGAGTCGGCCCCGGCGAGGTCATGTGGGCCGCATCCGACGTGGGCTGGGTCGTCGGGCACTCCTACATCGTTTATGCCCCACTGCTGGTCGGCGCCACCACGCTGCTGTACGAGGGCAAGCCCACCGGAACCCCGGATGCCGGCGCATTCTGGCGAGTCGCCGCCGAACACCACGTGAAGGCGCTCTTCACCGCTCCCACGGCGCTGCGGGCCATCCGCAAGGAGGACCCGGACGCCGCACTGGCTGCCCGTCACGACCTGACGGAGTTGCGGGCCGTCTTCGTCGCGGGCGAACGGCTCGACCCGAGCACCTACGAGTGGACCACGACGGCGCTGGGACTGCCCGTCATCGATCACTGGTGGCAAACCGAGACCGGCTGGGCGATCAGCGCGAATCCCTGGGGGATGGACGACATGCCGGTCAAACCGGGGTCCTCCAGCGTCCCGATGCCCGGCTACGACGTCCAGATCGTGAACGAATCCGGCGAGCCCGTCGGACCGGGCGTGGAAGGCAGCATCGTGGTCGGGCTTCCGTTGCCTCCGGGAACTCTCGCCGGCTTGTGGCGCGGCGAGAACCGATTTCAGAGGTCATATCTCGCGGCGTTCCCCGGTATGTATTTCACGGGTGACTCCGGGTACGTCGACGACGACGGATACCTGTTCGTCCTCGGTCGCAGCGACGACGTTATCAACGTCGCCGGACACCGCCTCTCCACCGGAAGGATGGAGGCCGTTGTGTCGGCACACCCGGCAGTGGCCGAGTGCGCCGTCATCGGTATCGCCGACGAGCTGAAAGGGCAACGCCCGAGCGGCTACGTTGTGTTGAAGGCAAACGCCACCGTCGCTCCGGAACAACTGAGAGCAGAAGTGGTGCAACTGGTCCGGGACCGGATCGGCGCAGTCGCGGCGTTCCGCGACCTGACCGTCGTCGACGCGTTGCCGAAGACGAGGTCCGGCAAGATACTTCGGAAGGTTATGCGTCACATCACCGCGGGGGAGGAGTACACGGTGCCCTCGACCATCGACGATCCCGGCGTCCTCCTGGGGCTTCACGAACGACTGAGCCCGGATCTCTCACAGTGACCAACCGAAAGGAACAGGCGAAACGGATCGCCAAGGTGAAACCCAACGATTACACCAGTCCCATAAGGGCATCGACCATGGAAATCGACTTCTATCCCGGCTCCGGATTGCGATTGGACGAGGCCGAGCCGCTGGCACGGACAGTCGAATCTTCGGGTATCGGCGGACTTTGGGCCTTGGAGGCTGCGCGAGAGCCCTTCGGCCCGCTCGCAGTGGCGGCATTGGCCACGACTCGGCTACACCTGCGGACTGCGGTTGCCGTGGCGTTCGCCCGAAACCCGATGATTCTCGCTCAGCAGGCTCACGAGCAGCGTTCGTCGAAGAAGTCGAGGAGCGCGATCTGTTCCTGCGACGCCTCGATTACGAGGGGGAGTGGTTTCGCTACCACCATCTCTTCGCTGAATTCCTTCGTCGGCGCCTCGAACGCGACCACCCAGGACGAATCCAGGAACTCCATTCGACCGCCTCGGGATGGTTCGCGCAGCACGACATGCTCAGCGAAGCGGTAACACATGCGATCGCTGCCGATGATAGCGAGGCAGCCGCAAATCTTGTCGAGTTGAACGGGTTGCTGCTGATCGAGCACTCGCAGATGGCCACCCTACTTGCCCTGACCACCAAGTTGTCGCAAAAACACATACATGATCGGCCACGCCTCCAGATCGCAGTCGCGTGGGCATACGTACTCTTGCATCATCCTGCCGGCCCCATCCGTGCAGCCCTGCACACAACCGAGTTGGCGCTAGAACGCTCCCGAGCCACCGTGTCGGACGCTGCGGATCTGCTCGCCGAAGTCTCCATGATTCAAGGAGTCAGCGAATTGTTCGCCGACGAGGTCGCCGGACTGGAGAACCGGATCTCCGAATGCCTCGCGCGGCCAGAGACGCTGCGCCCCTTCGTAGCCTCCGCCGCTGCAAATGTCGCCGCATTCCGATCTATCTACACGTTCGACTTCACGGCCGCGCGTCGATGGCAGGAGTGGGCTCGCCCTATCACGAACGCAACACCGGTCCGTTCAGTGGAGTGTACGGTTCCTGCTTTGCGGGCATTGCTGCAATGGAACAACTCGACATCCCAGCGGCCGAGACGTACTTCCGTACGGCCCATCAGCTGGCCGGGACTGGCCGTGGGTCCTCGCACGCTCAACGTCTCGCCGGAGCGACACTCGGCGACCTCCTGTACGAGCAGGGCAACATTGCAGACGCCGATCGGCTGTTGGACGCGAGTCACGAACTGGGGCCCGAGGGCGGCGGCGTGGACTTCATGCTCGCCACGTACGGCACCGGAGCGCGGATCAAAGTGCTGCTCGGCGATCTGGAGGCAGCAGACGAACGATTGCGGGAGGCCGCCGAGATTGCAGAAACCTTGTCGCTTCCGCGGATGGCTGCACGCATAGAGAACGAGCGAATTCGCGCCGGTCTCGTTAACGCGCGCTACGGGAGACAGGAGCAGGCCGCCGAGGGTCAGTTAGATGGCATTGCCGTCATCACGTCCGAGCTGCAATCGGATTCCACTGTCCGCCTATTGCTCAAGAATCCAGCGACAAAGCAAATCGACCTGGCCGTCACTCTCGCCGCGGAACTGCTCCGGCAAGCAGAGCAGTGCGGACGTCCGCGGGCCGCGCTGCGGGCGCGGTTGCTGCTTGTCTGCGCCCAGACCACGATGGGCGATGTAGCCGGCGCGGTGTGCACCTTGATCCCTGCGATCATCACGTGCGCGGAGAAGGGCCTAGTCCGCGCAGTGCTCGACGCAGGCCCCCGAATAGGGGACGCGCTCGACGCCTTGACGGAAGAGTTGAGCGCGGGCGAGTGGCCTGAGGGATGGTCGTCGGCCGCGAGCACATTCTTGGCGAGCCTGCCCGGACGTCCCTCGTAAAATGTTGGCACCACCTCGCATACTGCAGATCTGCTGGTCGATGCGCCGGGTGAAGGGGTCTAGATTGCCGGCCCGCCAGAGTGCGACATAACCTGCGCTTCCCGCAGTCAGTCGAGCCCTCCGTGCCCGCGGGCGACCCGACATCTTGTACGCGTCCCCTTCTGTCCACAACTTGGCGCGTCCGTCCAAAGTGTCTGGCGCGTCCGTCCAAGCGAAAAAGAACACAACGCGCCAGGATTGAGGTCCGACGCCCAGGCGGTGTGTCTCAGCTCACATAGCATCGTTCCGCTGCAAACAACGGAGGATCTGATCTTCAATGGCTATCAACTTTGACTTGAGTCCGGAAAAGTCAGCCCTGCCGAAGGCCGCGCGAGCGTTTGCCGACGACCGGCTCAGTCTCGTCGAGGGCGCAATTGCTCCGCTGCCGACTCGCGAGGTGCGCTTCGCGGCAATCGCCAAGACAGCCATCCTCAAGAAGGGCTGAGCACGAGCCCACAACCATGACCGCACTGATGCCGCGTGTGTTGCCCGCGGCATCAGTGCCTCTCGAACGAAGCACGGATGCAGAGACCAATATGACTGCGCAATTGGACCACTGGGGCGACCGGAACCATACATGCCGACCGACCGAAGGAGGATTCGTCGATCGGGACGAGGACAGTCTGCTCGTCACGCTTGCGGTTGAGTGGCTGTCCTTCAGGGGACCGACAGCTGAAGTAATCTGGATGCGGTTCGGAATTCACCCTCACCAGTTCTGGCACCGCCTGACACACCTGCTGACACGCAGAAGGTGGCACAGAGTACTCGATCCGGGAATCCGTGCAGCACTTCAAAACGAGGCGAGGACCTTCTACTCCCAACCAGAGCACTATCCTTCCCGCCTCGTTGAGGAGTCGAGCATCACTGCCAATCCGACTGAGCGCGTGCAGGAATTCCTCGTCCAATACGACACGCCGCAGGCGTGCGCTGCCGAGCTACTGTGCGAACGACACCCTGATGACAAAGTAGCGTTCACGATTGTCGACAGTGAAAGGTGCAACGATTCCTACTGCGTCAGCAAGGAAGTGGACGGCCCGAGCTAGATCGCAGAATCGCAGGCCGCCAGGAGATGATGTCGAATGCCATACGATCAACTCAACGACGAGATCTTGGACCTAGCACTTCTCTGGTTGCCATTCGGCAATCCGCCTGCTGAGAAGGTTCGCTCCGCGTTCGGCATCGAGGTCTCCGAGTATCGACACCGACTGACAAGTGCCATCCGGTTTCATCAATCCCGTCAGGTGGCTGGATACCGTCTGGACAATGAACGCGTATATGCAGGATCTGTGCTGGCAGCGATCGCATCGGCTTGCCAGGAGCAAATCGGACTCAGCACCTAATGTTCGCGCGGGACAGCGCATGTACCGGGCGGACTCGCCCTCGATGAGTGCAGCGTGCCGTCCCAAGCAGTTGCACGGGGAACTCCCGTGCGGGGACAGTCAGATGTCGAAGCCCAGTCCGCATGTGCCCGCATCAACCACCATGCCGCTGCAGCCAGCACTAGTTGGTGCACAACGGCTTTGGCTGCGGCGAGGCATCCCGACTCCACGCTGCCCACGGGCGTGGATGCGCAAGCGCTGAAGCGCCCCTTGCGGAGAAAGCACGTTCGGCGACGGCGGGTGCTGGCACGACCCGACTCGGCGGTGCTGGTTCCCGCCAGCGTGGCGGTGGCATGAATATGGCAACTCCATCGCCCATTGCGTGCGAAACTCCGGACCGACCCGGAAGCCTTGGTGTGGAGCAGCACCTTGCAGGATCCCTCGGCGATCTCGTGCAGCCAAAAATGGCGCCCCGACCCCGATCGGTCGCGCCGATCTTTCGGTGGGAGAAGATGCAGACTGGCTGCGGAGGTGTGCCGACGGCGATATGCGCTGGCAGCCTTTCGCGAAAACGAGGATTCGCGCTGCGTCAGACCTCGACTTCGGCTGACGTGTCATTCGTGGAGCAATCAGGGGGTCAACTCGGGAGATGGGAGTTTGATTTGCAGATAACCACCATGAGGGCGACCAGTGCCGCTGCCGTCCCAGCTCCAAACATCAAGGGGTAGCTGACAAATCCTGGAAATCCCTGAATGAGGACGGTAAGTAGGGCAGGAGCGGCGAAGCCGAGGTAGGTAATCGAGTAAAAGACGGCCGTGAGTCCAGCCAGCTCATCTGGTCCGGCGATACGTTGGATCTCCTGTAGGCCCGCAACCAGAGACATTCCGTATCCACACCCCAGCACTGCGGCCGCCGCTACCGCAACCGGGAGGGTCAGGTCTTTGGCAGCAACGACTGCGAGCACCATACCGACCGCAACGATGGCGAGCGCTGTGATGGCAGCACGTGCGCAGATCGGGGTGTCGAGTCGACGGCCGACCGCTTGGATGGCAAAACCGGACCCTAAGGTCGTTACACACAAGAGTGTCGAGAATGCGATTGGCGCTGATCTGCTCTGCTCGGCCATGAGGGTCGGCAGGACCGCGTACGCGATGCTAGCTGCGCTAAAAACTATGGTGCAATGGACAATACAACGTAGAGGAAGCGGCGATGAGTCAGCGCCGGGATCCGTAGGTCAGCCAACAAACTGCGACCAATTGGGCCTTTGTGCGATTGCCGTGTTTCTGGGGCCATTGTGATGAGTGCGGCTGCTATCAGGGCTAGCGCGATGTGAACGAGATATGGCAACACGGTCGGGTGTGGGGCCCACTGGGCGAGAACCCCGGCGACACCCGCGCCGAGCGTGAAGCCGGCGGTCAAACTCATGGCTGCTCGACGGGCGCTGGCGTGGGGTCGCGGCGAGTTGGAGTGAATTGGTGTCACGGCTAAGTCTGACAGTTCCTTGACCCAGCTTCCGCCGACGGCCATGCCGATGCCCAAGGCAACTCCGCTCAAGATGCGGCCGAGCACCAGGAGGGGAGCGGAGTCTGCGCCGAAGGCGATGATCAGTGATCCAGCGGCGGCAATCAGAGGGGCTGGCTTCATGACCGGTCGACGTCCGATCCGATCGGACAGAGGTCCTCCCACGAGGAGGGCAGGAATTATCCCGACAACGTATAAGAACAAGAGGGAATCAATAACCAACGGTGAAAAGCCGTGGTGAAGACGGTACTCGACGAGAAGCGGTGTAAACGCGTTTCCTCCCCACGCAACCGCGAACATGCTCACGGCCACGAATACCCAGTACGTCTCGGCCTTCGGTGGCGTACGGGCCGACATGGCGGCTAGTGCTCGTAACTTGTTCATCAGCGGCTCCTTGTCAGCTGGTGTACTTCCCGTACATGGGTGTCGAGAACCCTGCAGAACTGGTCGATATCGCCTGCTGTGACGTACTCAGTAAGTTCGGCGTGGTCGGAGACGATGCGCTCCACCTGGGAGGGGTCACGTCCGACGGATGATGAAGTCATCCGTCGTTGGCGGTCGCGGAGTCCTGCGTAGAACTCGGATAGCAGAGGGTTGCCGCCGTAGCGGACGAAGATTGCGTGGAAGTCCGCGTCCTCGGCGCTGAACGCGTCTCGCTCGCCGTTTTCGGCGAGCGTCCGTTGCCGGCTGAGGCTTCCATTCAAGTCGGCGGCAGCGTCTTCTCGATGGTTGTGGTCGCCAATAAATGACCGAACGCAACCCGTCTCGATCAGAAGGCGCGCCTCGACGATGTGAGCGCCTTCGTCCTGTGCGACGGGATTCACCAACGCGCCGCGCTTCGGGTAGAGCGTCATCCAACCTTCCGATTCGAGGCGAAGGAAGGCTTCGCGGACCGGAGTTCTGCTGGTGCCGAAGACGTTCGCTATTGCTCCCTCGCTTGTCAACTCGCCACCGCGGATTTCGCCCGAGATGATGAGCTCTTTGACCTGCGAATACACGAACTCGGACGTCGTTCCATGCTTAGACACGACTTGTATCTAAGCATGTATGGATGTTGGCGGCAATAGTTCATCGTGGGGGTTGGCTCATAGCCACACCGTATGTATCCTGGATCCACGCAGTGTTCGGTGGGGTCATAAGCCCCTGACCGCGCGATCCGAAGTGATGGGTAAAGGCCTTCGTCGGAGCGAGATCGGCCAGTGGACCGATGCCGTACAAACCGGCTCGCCACGGTGTGGCCTTTCAGTCCTACTAGTCATCGAGTAACCGCTGTGCGCCGGACGGCGGTAGAAGAAGGAAAACACATGCCAGCGAACATCTTTTATGACGACGACGCAGATCTGAGCATTATCCAGGGGCGTAAGGTCGCGGTCATCGGCTACGGCAGTCAGGGGCACGCGCACGCCCTGAGCTTGCGCGATTCGGGCGTGGACGTCCGAGTGGGTCTCCTCGAAGGCTCGAAGTCCCGGGCCAAGGCGCAGGAGGAAGGACTGCGGGTACTCACACCTGCCGAAGCGGCGGCCGAAGCGGACGTCATTTCGATCCAGGCGCCCGACACCGTCCAGCGGACCCTGTACGCACAAGATATCGCCCCGAACCTGCGGCCTGGCGATGCGCTGTTCTTCAGCCACGGATTCAACGTGAGGTTCGGCTACATCACTCCGCCCGACGGGGTCGATGTCGGATTGATCGCCCCCAAGGGCCCCGGGCATCTGGTGCGCCGGCAGTTCGTCGACGGTCACGGGGTGCCGTGCCTGATCGCCGTCGAAAGCAATGCTTCCGGTAAGGCGTTCGAGCTTGGTTTGTCATATGCGAAGGCGATCGGTGGAACTCGGGCCGGAGTTATCGAGACAACTTTCGCCGAAGAGACCGAGACCGATCTGTTCGGAGAACAGGCCGTTCTGTGTGGCGGCGCCTCGGCGTTGGTCCAGGCCGGCTACGATACCTTGGTCGATGCCGGTTACCAGCCTGAGATCGCGTACTTCGAAGTGCTGCACGAGCTCAAGCTAATCGTCGATCTGATGTATGAGGGTGGAATCGCTCGGCAGCGGTATTCCTGCAGTGACACCTGCGAGTACGGCGACCTTACCCGCGGGCCTCGCATCGTCGACGACGGAACTCGGGCGGAGATGAAGAAGATCCTCGCCGAGATCCAGGACGGTACCTTCGCGGCGGAATGGATCGCCGAGGACGACCACGGTCGTCCTAACTTCCTGCGCCTGCGCGAGGAGGGCAAGGCGCACGGCATCGAGGAAGTTGGCCTGAAACTGCGGGGCCTGATGTCGTGGGTCGACCGTCCGATCACTGAGACGGTATAGCCCGCTGGGGGACACGGATGCGCGCGAGTCTCCGTGTCCCCCCGAGTCAGTCGATGTCGGTATCTGGAACCAGGCGGGCGTGTTCTAGGTGCGCGGTCTCGGTGAGGTGCTCGCAGACCGCCGTCACACGCTCGGTGTTGAGTAGACGTGTGGGCACGACCATCCAGAAACTGCGTTGGGCTCGGACCTGCTGGTGCAGCACCGGCCGTAGGCGTCGGTCGTAGTGGGCGAGAAAGCAGGGAACGAGCGCCAACCCGATGCCGCTGGCCGCCGCCTCGAGTTGGGCGAAGAGATTGGTCGTTCGAAAGACGATGTTCGCCTTGGTGGCGATGTCTTCGGCGCTCTGCAGTTCTGGGAGGTCGAGCAACGATTCGACGAACCAGACGATGTCATGCGCGGCCAGATCGTCGGGAGTGGTGATCGGAGGGCGGCTGGCAAGATACTGCGAGCTCGCATAGAGCCGCAAGTCGTAGTCGCACAGGGGCATCATCTTGAAACCCGGGCGTTCCGGCCGGTGAAGCGTGACCGCGATATCGAACTCCCCGACGCCGTAGCTGAGGAGGTGGCTGGAGGTGACCAGCTCGATTTCGATCGCCGGATGCTCGATGCGTAGCCGGGCGAGTCCAGGAGCGATCACCGCGCCACCGAAGCCGTCGGTGGCGACGATGCGCACCGTCCCCTGGGGGCTGTGTTTCCGGTCGCTGATGGCGGCCTGCGCGGAATCGGACTCGGACTCGATCCGCTGCGCGTAGGGCAGAAGGCGCTGGCCGGCGGTGGTGAGGATCCATCCTTGCGGCGTCTTGTCGAACAGGCGGGAGCCGAGATCCTTCTCCAAGGCGGTCACCCGGCGACGGATCGTCGTGTGCTCGACCCCAAGTCGTTGAGCGGCGACAGCGAGCTTCCCGTAACGGGTCAGGGCAAGGAAATACCGCAGATCTTCGAGGTTCACACTGTGCATTCTTGCACAGTAGATATGCGCAGCTCCTTCTTGTCTGTGCGTATATCCCTACTTGATAGTGAACTGCAACACCCACCACAAACGAAAGCAGGATGAGATGAGCACAATCGGGTTCATCGGACTGGGCACGATGGGACGGCCTATGGCCGCGAATCTCGTCAAGGCCGGTTACGAGGTCAAGGGATTCGACGTTGTTGCCGATGCCCGCGACCGCGCCGTCGAGGACGGGATCAAGGTCGCTTCGTCCGCGGTCGAGGCCGCGACCGACGTCAATGTCCTGATCACCATGCTCCCCAAGGGCGATCACGTCCGTCAGGCGCTACTGATCGGCGATGGTCCGCTCTCTGTTCTCGCGCCGGGCGCCGTAGTCATCGACTCGTCGTCGATTGACGTGCCTACCTCACGGGATCTGCACGAGCGCGGGGTCGAGTTGGGGATCGACGTGCTCGACGCTCCGGTCTCCGGCGGCCTCGCCGGTGCTCAGGCAGGAACGTTGACCTTCATGATCGGAGGTGCGGCCGAGACCGTGGAGAAGGTGCGGCCACTGTTCGACGCGATGGGATCTCGCACTGTACTCACCGGTGGCCCCGGCTCCGGTCAGGTCGCAAAAGCGGTGAACCAGATGGTGTTCGGCAGCAGCCTCGTTGCGCTCACCGAAGCATTCGTCATTGCTGAACGGCTCGGGCTCGCCCCGCAGCAGCTGTTCGACGTCCTGAGCACCTCCTCCGGTGACTGCTGGGCATTGCACAACTTCTGCCCTCTTCCCGGACTCGTCGAGGGCTCGGCCGCAGACAACGGGTACGCCCCGAAGTTCGCGGCTGCCTTACTGGCCAAGGACCTCGGACTGGCTGCCACCGCGGCTGACAGCGCCGGCGTCGAACTGGTCGTCGGGCGCGGCGCTAAGGACAAGCTCGACGAACTGTCGATCAAGGACGGTCACCTCGACGCGTCCGCGGTGATCACGAAGGTCGGTCTCAAGTAGGACGGCTCTCGTCGGTAGTGCCGACGCCTCCGACGCGCCGACACTCACTGAGACCTCACACGACCATCCAGCACACATGGAGACATGAGCAAATGGCTACAGTAACTGCAGAACTCGCAGACGAGTATCTGAACTTGGTCGACGGCCAGTGGGTCGGCGCACGAAGTGACGAATGGATTCCCGTCGAAAGCCCCCGAAACCGTCAGACGATCGCCCGGGTGCCCCGCGGCGGCGAAAAAGACATCGCAGACGCGGTCAACGCAGCCGGCCGAGCATTCCCCGGCTGGCGGGACACCGCCCCCCGTGCCCGAGGCCGTCGGCTCCAGCAGATCGCCGACGCCCTTGAACCGCATGTCGAGCGCATCGCACGCATCATCTCTGTGGAAAACGGCAACGCGCTGCGGACCCAGTCCCGAGGCGAAGTCACCTTCGCAATCGACGTCTTCCGCTACTTCGGATCGGTCGCCAGTGAGGTCAAGGGCGAGACCATCCCGCTCAACGCAACGGTGCTCGACTACTCACGCCGAGAGCCACTCGGAGTTGTCGGTGCGATCACCCCGTGGAACGCGCCGGTGCAGCTCGCGGTCATGAAGATCGCGTCCGCACTCGCCGCCGGAAACACCCTGGTACTCAAGGCCGCCGAAGACGCACCGCTCGCCGTCCTCGAGATCGCCAAGATCGCCAACGACTTCCTTCCACGTGGCGTCTTGAACATAATCGTCGGCTACGGAACCGAAGCCGGTGAAGCCCTGATCACGCACCCGGACGTGCGGAAGCTGTCGTTCACCGGATCCACCGCGGTCGGCTCCAGGGTGATGTCCGTCGCCGCCGACAGGATCCTGCCGGTCTCGCTCGAGCTGGGCGGGAAGAACCCGCAGATCGTCTACCCGGACGCCAACGAGGACTGGGTGGCACAGGGCACTATCACCGGAATGCGCTTCGTCCGCCAGGGCCAGTCCTGCACAGCCGGTTCGCGCCTGTTCGTACACAAGAGCATCCTCGACTCCTTCGTCGACAAGGTCACAACCAACCTGACGAAGCTGAAGGTCGGCGACCCCCTCGACGAGGAATCCGATATCGGCGCCATCGTCAACAAGAAGCAGTTCGATCGGGTGTGCGGGTACATCGACGATGGCCTGCAGCACAGCAACACCGACGCCGCCGTCGGTGGACTGCCGCCGACCGCTGGACCGCTGTCGGAGGGCTACTACGTCGAGCCCACTGTCATCGTCGGTGTGGAGAACGATTGGCGAATCGCGCAGGAGGAAATCTTCGGCCCGGTGATGTGCGTGATTCCCTGGGAGGACGAGGACGACGTCATCCGCATGGCCAACGACACCCACTACGGACTGTCTGCGTTCATCTGGACCCACGACATCGGACGTGCGTTGCGTGCTGCCCACTCGATCGAGGCCGGCTGGGTCCAGGTCAATCAGGGTGGGGGACAGGTGCTCGGCCAGTCCTACGGCGGGTACAAGCGCAGCGGAATCGGCCGGGAGTTCTCCCTCGAAGGCATGATCGAAAGCTTCACCCAGCGCAAGCACGTCTCCATCGATACCACCCGCTGAAGCCCATCACCGGCGATGGGTAATGCCGCAGCCGACGAGCCGGAGCCACTGGCAGTCCTGAACCGACTTGCACGGATCCAGGCCCGGCTGCCGACGGGCGGAGGTGGGCTCAACCTCCCCACCTTCGCCCGTCTCTCTACCCGCTTGACCTACCACCTACTCCCAGGCCCATACCACTGACCTCAGGTGAGACACAGAGGCGAACCCCGCTTCGCCTCGCCCGCTCGAGGTCAGCGAACAGGGTGGATCACTGCGACCGCGAGGAAGAACAGGCACCATGACCATCACCCAGGAGTCGAGCACGACTACCGATCCGGAAGTCGCCCTTCGGCAGCTGCTCGAGAACGATCCCCCGGCCGACATCGTGACCGACCGCGTGGCGCTCCAGCGGCAAGGGAGCGTCGCAGTGGTCACCTTGAGCCATCCTCAGGCCCACAACGCCCTGGCTCTAGCGAGCTGGCAGCGGCTCAGGTCGGTGTTCGACTCACTGGCACACGATCCGACGCTGCGCGCCGTCGTGGTCCGCGGTGCCGGTACCAAGGCCTTCGCCGCCGGCGCCGACATCAAAGAGTTCCCACGCGCCCGGATGACGGCCGCCGACGCTACCCATTACAACGAGTTCGTCGCCCAAACCCTGCGCGCCGTCTCTGCCGTCCCCGTGCCCGTCATCGCGGCGATACGAGGACTGGCCGTGGGTGGCGGATGTGAACTGTCCACTGCCTGCGATGTCCGCATAGCAACCGAGGATGCCCGATTCGGTATCCCGATCGGCAAACTCGGGGTCATCCTCGGCTACACCGAGGCCGACGCCGCCGCCCGGCTGATCGGCCCGGCAGGCCTGAAGTACCTCCTCTTCAGTGGCGATCTGATCTACGTCGAAGATGCCCAACGGCTGGGACTGGTGCAGAAGATCGTTCCGACGAATGAACTGGCTTGCGCCACAGCGAAACTCGTTGCACAAATCTGCAGTCAGTCGGCCGTCACCATGAGGGCCTCGAAACTCGTCGCGGACATGCACGGGCGCGCCCTGACCGCGGCGGACACTGAGTTGCTGTCGCGTCTGAGTGTCGAAGCCTACGAAGGCGAGGACCTCAAGGAAGGGGTTGCAGCCTTCGAGGAAGGACGCCGACCCGTGTTCAACCAGCAGGAAGTGAACTGACATGGCCGCACTCGACGGAATCCGCGTCGTCGACCTCACGCGCTATCTGTCCGGACCGACGCTGACAATGCTCCTCGCCGACCTCGGCGCCGACGTCATCAAGGTTGAGACCTTGCCCGTCGGTGACCCGTCCCGCCAGTCCGGCCCGTTTCAGGACGGCGAGAGTGTCTACTACATGGCGTCCAACCGGAACAAGCGCTCGATCGCGTTGGATCTGCGGACCCCTGAAGGAATGCAGGCGTGCCGGGATCTGATCCGTGACGCCGACGTGTTCGTGCAGAACTTCAAACCTGGCACCACGGACGGCATGGGACTCGGCGCGTCGGACTTGCATGAGCTCAATCCTCGGCTGGTTTACGTCTCGCTCAGCGGGTTCGGACAACGCGCCCCGGGTGCGGAATTGCCCGGATTCGACCAGACCGCCCAGGCGATGTCAGGATTGATGAGCATCACCGGTACCGCCGAAACCGGCCCCCTGCGTGTCGGTATCGCTGTCGCCGACTCGGCGACCGGAGTGTTCGGTGCCGTCGGGGTGCTGGCGGCGCTGTACGAGCGTGAGCGCACCGGTGTGGGCACCGTCGTCGAGGGCTCGCTGATGCAGTCGATGCTCACCATGCTCTCCTATCAGGCGCAGAAGTACCTGAGCCTCGGAATCGTGCCCGGCCAGGATGGCAACGACCATCCGATCATGTTCCCCCAAGGCACGTTCAAGACCGCCGACGGGGCCATGACCCTGGCCTGCGGCAACGAGAAGATGTGGCACCGCCTGTGCGAGGTACTCGAGATCCAGGCCTGCAAGAATGACGAACGGTTCGCCGACAATGCCGGACGGATGACGAACCGTGTACAGCTGCGTCGCATCATCGAAGATGTCCTGGCCGCGAAGTCGACTGACGAATGGTTGCGTATCGTCGCCGCATCCGGTGTACCGTGCGGGCCGGTCCTGACCGTGGACCAGGCCCTCGATCACCCGGTCACCGCCGGTCTCGACATGATCGAGGAGACCGAGCACACCACACTCGGCACGATGAAGGTGCTCGGGCAGTCGATCAACATCACCGGCAGCGAGAAGAACTGGTTGCGCCGTCCGCCGCCACTCCTCGGCGAGCACACCCGCGAGGTTCTTGCCGAGGTCGGCTACGACGAGGGGCGCATCGACGAGCTGCTCAACGGACACCAAGCCCGGCAGTGGAATCGAACAGAATGAAGACCGCTCACGACGAAAGCCGCACCCCGGCGGCGTCGGCCGGCATGAGGGTGGCATTG
This sequence comes from Rhodococcus sp. WS4, assembly GCA_006543605.1. Taxonomy (GTDB): domain Bacteria; phylum Actinomycetota; class Actinomycetes; order Mycobacteriales; family Mycobacteriaceae; genus Rhodococcus_F. The sequence continues at coordinate 4,089 of RRBB01000101.1, read as the reverse complement.
ATGGCGACTTGCCTGACCGATACCCTCTACCCGAACACCGCCAGGGCCGTCGTGCGTCTGCTCGAGCGCCTCGGCTGTACCGTCGAGTTCCCCTTGGATCAGACCTGCTGCGGGCAGATGCATTTCAACACCGGATATCGTGACGATGCCACCCGGCTCGCGACCCGGCTGAACGACGTGTTCGACGGTTACACCGCGATCGTGGCGCCGTCGGGTTCGTGCGCCGCCATGGTCCGCGACATCTACCCGAAACTTCCCGCCGTGGGTGACGGACTCGCCGGCCGAATGTATGAACTATCTGAGTTTCTCGTTGATGTACTCGGGGTCAGCGACGTGGGTGCCTACTTCCCGCACCGGGTCACCTACCACCCGACGTGCCACTCGTTGCGGATGCTCGGAGTCGGCGAGCGCCCGCTGACGCTGCTGAAAGCGGTCCGCGGCATCGACCTGGTCGAACTGCCCGCCGCGGAGTCGTGTTGCGGATTCGGTGGCACGTTCGCAATCAAGAACGCCGAAACCTCGAGCGCCATGCTCAGCGACAAGATGCGGTGTGTGCTCAATACCGGCGCCGAGGTGCTCACTGCCGGCGACAACTCGTGCCTGATGCACATCGGCGGTGGTCTGTCGCGGCTCAGCACCGGAGTGCACACGCTGCATCTGGCCGACATTCTCGCTTCGACAGAGGAGGACCCGTGGCGCGCAACCCTGTGACCTGGATGGGTGTTCCCACTTTCCCCAAGGCGGCCCACGACGCTCTCGGCAATTCGCAGCTGCGGAGCAACCTGCGTCACGCCACCCACGCCATCCGCGACAAGCGGGCAGCAGCGGTCGGCGAGGTGCCCGACTGGGAACACCTCCGACGCGCCGGCGAGGCGATCAAGGACGAAACCCTCGCCCACCTCGACACCTATCTACAAAAGTTGGAAGCTGCTGTGACTTCACGCGGCGGTGTCGTGCACTGGGCGCGTGACGCCGCCGAGGCCAATGCAATCGTGCTGAACCTGGCGCGCGCCGCGGGGGCCGATGAGGTGGTCAAGGTCAAGTCCATGGCGACGGCCGAGATCGGGCTCAACGAAGCCCTGGCGGAGGGGGGCGTGAGCGCGATCGAGACCGACCTGGCTGAACTCATCGTGCAGCTGGGCAACGACCGACCCTCCCACATCCTCGTCCCGGCCATTCATCGGAACCGGTCCGAAGTCCGCGAGATCTTCCGAGACCAGATGCCTGGTGCGCCCGCAAACCTATCCTCGGAACCGAAAGCGTTGGCCGACGCAGCGCGGCGCCACCTGCGCGCGAAATTCCTCTCCGCGAAGGTCGCGGTCTCAGGGGCGAACTTTGCTGTCGCCGATACCGGCTCGATCATGGTGGTCGAGTCCGAAGGCAACGGCCGGATGTGTCTGACGTTGCCTCAGACCCTGATCACCGTGATGGGGATCGAGAAACTCGTACCCACCAGCCGTGACCTCGAGGTGTTTCTGCAATTGCTGCCGCGATCGTCGACCGCGGAACGGATGAACCCATACACCTCGATGTGGACCGGCGTCACCCCCGGTGACGGCCCACAGGAATTTCACCTGGTCCTACTCGACAACGGGCGGACCGCCACGCTCGCCGACCCGGTCGGGCGTCAGGCGCTGCGGTGCATCCGGTGCTCGGCGTGCTTGAACGTATGCCCGGTGTACGAACGCACGGGTGGGCAGTCGTACGGATCGGTGTACCCCGGCCCCATTGGCGCGATCTTGACCCCCCAACTGGTCGGCGACCCGCACGACAAGCAAGCTGCCTCACTACCTTTCGCATCGTCGTTGTGCGGAGCCTGCTTTGAGGTGTGCCCCGTGCGCATCGACATCCCCGAAGTCCTCACCCACCTGCGGGCGCGCGCAGTGGCGGAAAAGAGCAAAGCATCACCGGAAGCGCTCGCGATGAGCGCGATGGCGACAGTGTTCGCGGATCCCCGCAAGTACGCGCTCGCGCAGCGCGCGGGGGCCATGGCCGCCAAGCTCGCCCCTTCCGACACGGTATCGCGATTGCCGTTTCCCGGATCGCGATGGACAGCGACCCGTGACATGCCGATGCCTGCGGCCGAGTCATTCCGAACCTGGTGGAAGAAGAACCGGAAGGACCGTCCTGATGAGTGACGCCCGAACTGAAATGCTCAATCGGATCCGGGACGCGCTCAGCGATCGTCCGGAGGCCGGCGAGATCCCCCGTGACTATGACTTGCACCGCGAGTATCCGGATCTGCTCGCGTTGACGCAGGAGCGGATCGCCGACTACAAAGCCGACGTCCGACGTGTCAGTGCAGCGCACCTGCGCACGGAGATCGCGGCGGCACTGTCACGCCGCAATGCCGCCACGGTGATCGCACCGCCCGGGCTGCCCACAGAATGGCGGACCCCGGAAGTGACATGGCTTGACGACACACCGCTTACGCTCGACGAACTCGACGCCGCTGACGGGGTAGTGACCGGATGCGCCGTCACAATCGCGGAAACCGGAACCATTGTCCTCGACGCGGGTGCCGCCCAGGGGCGGCGGGCACTGACGCTCGTCCCCGACTACCACCTGTGCGTGATCGAGTCGCACCAAGTGGTTGCGACCGTGCCCGAGGCACTGGGCCGACTCGACACCACCCGACCGCTGACGTTCATTTCAGGCCCGTCCGCGACCAGCGACATAGAACTAGATCGGGTCGAAGGGGTACATGGTCCCCGGACCCTCGACGTCCTGCTGGTCCATCCGTAAGTCCGGGCTCCGGTCCTCGAACCTCCGCTAGCATGGATTGTGGATCCAGAATCACGCTTTCGCCGGTATAGTGATGAGTGAGGTTCACCACCGATATCCGGCGAGGTGGGCCCGTATGGCCGTCGTCTGGGTGTCGAGTTCCTCGCCGCCTGCGATCAGTTGAACAGCGGAGGGGCAATCATGTCAGAGCAAGTAGCCGAAGGTGCTGGTCCGTTCGGCGTAGGCCTCGGGGAGTCAGTACTCGGTGAATTGCCTCCTCGGGACACCACCGCGTTGGTCCGCGGAGTGCGCGACCGACTGAGGTTGGCCATCGCGCTAGGAGAGATTCCCTCGGGGTCTCGACTCAACCAGGTTCAGCTGGCCAAGCAACTCGGCGTCAGTCGCATGCCGATCCGCACAGCTGCCGCCGAACTCGTGGCCGAAGGACTGCTCGAAGTAGTCCCCGGCGGCGGGGTCGCGGTGCGTCAGTTCACCGAGCGCGACCTCCGCGACGTCTTCGAGGTCCGAGGGGCGCTCGAGTCACGCGCAGTACGCCACGTCGCTGAGCACCAGCCCTCGTGGGGACTGGCGAACATCGAAAATATCGTAGCGATGCATAAACCGCTTGTACCGACCTATGGAGCCGCGAAGCTGCTTGCGGCCGACCGGGAATTCCACATGGCGATTCTCGACGCCACCGAGAATTCATTCTTCCGGCGGTCGATCATGCCGGTGTGGTCTACGGTCGAACGGGCCATGGTCCAAGTCCTCCATCTCAAGGAAGTCTTCACCACAGCATGGGACGAGCATCAGCAGATTGCTGAAGCGATGCGCGCGGGCGATCCCGATCTGGCCGAATCCAGGCTGTATCAGCATCTCGAGAACGCTGCGTCGGAATTGGTGGCGGTGATGCCGAAAGACACGACGCCCCCGGCTGCTGTTCCTGAATGAGCTAGAGCGTTAAGGGATAGTGTGTTTCGGCTATCTCGGCCAGGAATGAAGCAGAATATGCTGTCGCCGACAGTCGGCGTTGTGCGCGGACAACATCATCCTGATGTCCGGCGACCAGCAGCAAGCTCAGCCGTCGGGCACGAATCGAACCATCGCCGAACCGTTGGCCCAGCGACAGAATACGTTCACCGCTGATCGCTTGTATCCCGGGAAGTGCCGGCGTTGATCGCCGGGAGCAGCGGTCGCGATCGATGCAGTGTCGGCAAACCCAGGGCGTAGCATCTTAGTACTGCAACGGCACTTATGGGAGGTGTCCGCGACGTCGGTAGTGGGAGGTGCGGGCCTGGTGTTGTCGGCGCCGTCGCCAGTTCGACCAGGACCAGATGTGCTCGTCCGGGTGGGCGTGTCGCAGGA
>RRBB01001017.1:0-430 GCA_006543605.1 Rhodococcus sp. WS4 | reverse complement strand
AGAAAACACAATTGGGGGCCGGCGGACGTTGAGCGTTTTACGGAACTCTATAGAAATGACCATACGAATCAACAAGAAGAGGAAAGGGCAGAGCAACAGTTGGCAGAGGCGGAGCTGGAAGTTGACTCTGTGCAAAACAAGTTGACTCAGCTGATCTTGACTCGGTACCATGAGGAGCAAATATGGAGTGACAAGATCAGACAGGCGCTGACGTGGGGAACTTGGATTATTATGGGCATCAACGTGCTTCTTTTTACAGTTGCTACTTTCTTGGTGGAGCCTTGGAAACGTAGAAGACTTGTGAATGCTTTCGATGCCCAGGTTCAGCAGAAAATGGATCTGTTCTCCGCTGAAATGAGGGCCTTAGCCGCCGGGACCGCTGTTCCAGAAAAGCTGTCCATGAAGGAGGAGAGTAAGGCGACTGATGCTT
>RRBB01001016.1:0-431 GCA_006543605.1 Rhodococcus sp. WS4 | reverse complement strand
CATCTACACCCCGCTGACCTCGCGCATCGCCCACCTGGTGGTGATCGACGTGCTGGCGATGGGCGTGGCCATGGCCCGCGGCCCGGACCTGGTCAACCACCTCAAGAGCGTCAAGCGCAGCCTGCGCAGCCTGCGCCTGTCGCCGAAGGTGATGAAGAACCAGGAAGAGCGCGGCGAGCCGTCCTGAGGCGCCGCCGGGAAGGCATAACGCAGTCTTCACCGGCCTGCCGCCAAACCGTCACATTGCTGCGCGATGCTCGCGACTCCAGCCAGTCGGCCATGGGAGACGCGAGATGCCCCGTCATAGCGATGCCAATGCCCAGCACGTGGATTCGAAAACCCGCCGCAAGCTCGAAGACCAGCGGCGCATGCAATTCCGCCGGGCGATCGAGGACCACTGCGAAGAACTGCGCCTGCGCCAGGAACTGGCC
>RRBB01001015.1:0-431 GCA_006543605.1 Rhodococcus sp. WS4 | reverse complement strand
ATAAGAAGAAGCATACCGTGGATGTAAGACTCACAGACGAGGCTCAGGCTGAGATCGACTTGTATGAGTTCCACGATGAGTTGCCTGCTTTAGAAATGTTGTCTGTTCAAACTGATTTCGACGATGATGCTAAGAAGCATAAATTCCTCGACTTGAAGAAGCCTTTGATTCCTCAGATGCTCAGGTCAACATTTTCAAAAGAGTTTTATTTGGATCAGGTTCACCGTCCGAGACATTATGGTAACGGATCTGCTCCACTTTTCGGTAATTTCTTGGAGCCTCTTTCTTTGACTCCGTGGTGGGTCGTTCCCTTGGTTTGGCTTCCTCCTAACATGTACTTATTTTACGTTGGATTTGTCAACCAAAGCAAGCTCACAGCCTTGAGTTTATGGGTGATGGGTTTGTTTGTTTGGACTTTTGTTGAATACTGC
>RRBB01001014.1:0-431 GCA_006543605.1 Rhodococcus sp. WS4 | reverse complement strand
AACTGGAGCCGAGCCCGGCGATCCAGGGCGAGTTCGAGGTACCGGAGGAACTGACCCTGCCCTGCACCATGTACGATGCCCTGCGGCGTCTGAAAGGCAGCGCGCTGGCGCGCGAACTGTTCGGCAGCGAGTTCGTCGAAGGCTACGTGGCGACCAAGAGCATGGAACTGACCAGCTTCTTCGACGAGATCAGCCCCTGGGAGCGTCGTGTCCTGGCAGCCCAGGCCTGATCCACCGTGGTACTTTCCTAGCCCTGTGTCACCCCCTGCCGCCTCGCGGCGGCAGGGTCGTGGTGTCGGGTGCCGGCTTCGGCATCCCGCGTCCTGTCCCGGGGCCTCCCCGGGACTCCAACGCTGTGCGAGCCGGGCAGTCCGCGAGCGGCGCCGGCTCCCTTGTACGGGACCGGAGGTCCGATGCGGCGGATTTTCTTC
>RRBB01001013.1:0-432 GCA_006543605.1 Rhodococcus sp. WS4 | reverse complement strand
GGTGCAGGCCTTCGCCGCGGAGAACGACAAGGACGACCTGCAGTTCCAGCTGGCCGCCGGCAACGCCGGGATCGAGGCCGCCACCAACGAGGTGATCAAGCAGTCCGAACTGATCATCCTGGTGCTGGTGTACATCTGCGTGGCGGCCATGTGCATGATCACCTTCCGTTCCTTCGCCGCGACCCTCTGCATCGTCCTGCCGCTGATCCTCACCTCGGTGCTGGGCAACGCGCTGATGGCGGCGCTGGGCATCGGCGTGAAGGTCGCGACCCTGCCGGTGATCGCCCTCGGCGTCGGCATCGGGGTGGACTACGGGATCTACATCTACACCCGCCTGGAGTCTTTCCTGCGCATGGGCCTGCCGTTGCAGGAGGCCTACTACGAGACCCTCCGCTCCACCGGCAAGGCGGTGCTGTTCACCGGCCTGTGCCT
>RRBB01001012.1:0-432 GCA_006543605.1 Rhodococcus sp. WS4 | reverse complement strand
AGAAAGACTCGGCGACAGCGGCTTGTCCTTTAAGGCCTGGCAAGGTTGAAAGAGTTGGTGTAACTAGGTAAGTAAACATTGGGATCATTGTTGTGATGTTTCTTGGTATCAGTGTATGCCGTGAAAGTTCTCTCGTAGCTAACTTGATAAGAAGAAAGGAAAAAAAGTTGTAAAGAGTTATAAAAAAGTGGGAAAAATGACCACCTTTTATATTGTTTTCTGAAGTCTGGGCCTGATGAACCCGCCTATTAATTGATTGTGATTGAGGGAAACTGCAAGATCTATGCATCACTGGACTTACTAAACTGATAGATTAATTGGAATGAGTGACTAGATGCCTTGCAAGATTCGCTTGATGAGGGTAAGTGTAAGATTTTTGACTTTTAAAAGTTACTAAATTGATACAATATTCAAAACGAATGACTATAAGCC
>RRBB01001011.1:0-434 GCA_006543605.1 Rhodococcus sp. WS4 | reverse complement strand
GCCCTGGAAGCGCACGAGCGCGGCGCGGTGCGCTGCTTCTATCCGTTGAACCTGCTGAACGAGGTGGCCTGATGGAAACCGTTCTGACCGCCCGTGATCTGACCCGTCACTACGAAGTCTCCCGCGGCCTGTTCAAGGGCCATGCCCAGGTGCGCGCGCTGAACGGCGTATCGTTCGAACTGGAAGCCGGCAAGACCCTCGCCGTGGTCGGCGAGTCCGGCTGCGGCAAGTCGACCCTGGCGCGCGCCCTGACCCTGATCGAGGAACCCACCTCCGGCTCGCTGAAAATCGCCGGGCAGGAGGTCAAGGGCGCCAGCAAGGACCAGCGCCGGCAGTTGCGCCGCGACGTGCAGATGGTCTTCCAGAACCCCTACGCCTCGCTCAATCCGCGACAGAAGATCGGCGACCAGTTGGCCGAGCCGCTGCTGATCAAC
>RRBB01001010.1:0-434 GCA_006543605.1 Rhodococcus sp. WS4 | reverse complement strand
GGGTCTTCGAGATGGCTCATTATTCTTGTCTCCACTCTGTCAGAGGCCGTGTCTTGCGCACGGATGAGCGGATTATTGGCGGCGGATGTAAGACGCCGTTGAACGCGCGGATCGAAGATGTAAAAAGCTGTAAGGAAGTTGTTCGCCGCTCCGCTCAACCGGCCGCTGCGTCGGCTTCGCCGAGGAAGCCGGCGCGGCGCAGGGCTTCGGCGCCGTCGCGGCGCAGGCTACCCAGGCGTGCGCCCCAGGCTCGCGGGTCGACCCCGGCCGCGCCCAGGGCCTCGCGCTCCAGCTCGCCCAGGCCGGCGCCGAGCGCCACCAGGCCCATGGAGTGGCAGCTTCCGGACAGGCGATGGGCGATGTTCGCCGCCTCGGCCAAGTCCACCTGGTCCAGGGCTTCGGCCAGCAGCGGCAACTGCTCGTCCAGGCTTCCC
>RRBB01001009.1:0-434 GCA_006543605.1 Rhodococcus sp. WS4 | reverse complement strand
GAATTTGTCAAACCATATAAATATCGTATTTTCGCAACGATTATTATTGGAATTATAAAATTTGGTATTCCAATGTTAATTCCATTATTAATTAAATATGCGATTGATGGTGTCATTAATAATGGTACATTAACTACCAATGAAAAATTCCATCATCTTGCTATAGCGATAGGTATTACTCTATTTATATTTTTAATTGTGCGCCCGCCAATTGAATACCTTCGACAATATTTAGCACAATGGACGAGTAATAAAATTTTATATGATATTCGTAAGCAATTGTATGACCATTTACAAGCTTTAAGTGCTCGATTTTATGCAAATAATCAAGTGGGACAAGTTATATCGAGAGTAATTAATGACGTAGAACAAACGAAAGACTTTATTTTAACTGGGTTAATGAATATTTGGTTAGACTGTGTAACGATTATTAT
>RRBB01001008.1:0-435 GCA_006543605.1 Rhodococcus sp. WS4 | reverse complement strand
GACCCCGCCGAGATGGCCGACGCCATCTGCTTCCTCGCGTCCGAGGAAGCCGGCTACATCACCGGGGTCGTCCTCCCGGTCGACGGCGGCATCTCCATCTGAGCGCGCCCACCCTTTTGAACGGAACTGATTCTCATGACTGATGTACTTTCTCGCCGCGATCTCGATTTCCTGCTCTACGAGTGGCTCGACGTGGTCGCACTGACCTCGCGTAAACGCTTCGCCGAACACTCGAAGGACACCTTCGACGCGGTGCTCGACCTCAGCGCGGACCTCGCGCACAAGCATTTCGCCCCCCACAACAAGAAGGCCGACGCGCACGAGCCGACCATGCGCCCGGACGGCACCGTCGAGATGATTCCGGAAGTCAAGACGGCGCTCGACGCTTACGCGGCGGCCGGTTTGATCGCCGGGGCATTCGACGAGAGCGTCGGC
>RRBB01000100.1:0-37428 GCA_006543605.1 Rhodococcus sp. WS4 | reverse complement strand
CCACCGCCGTGCCGTTCAAGTGGCGCTACACGATCACCGACCTGCACCGGCACCTCGAACGACTCGACCATCACGATCGAACCCTGCAAGCGGCATGACCCCCGACGAATTAACGAATCAGACCACTAAGCGGGGACAATATGCCGCAGCTGGTGCGGGGTGACAATCAGGGGCCCGCCGCGAGTGCCGCGCAACCCGGACCGTTCGACGGCGGCGAGCAGCCCGTTGCGCAGCCGGGTCTGGCCGAGTCGGCGGCCGTGCGCGACGAACAGGAAATCGGTCAACGCTCCGGTGCGCGGATGCGGCAGTGGTCGGCAGACGCCGCGTTGGGTGGTCCACTCGTCCAACGCCGCGACGGTGGCGGCCGAGAGCGGCACCATGCGCTCGGTCGCGAGTTTGCCCAGCGGCACCTTCAGCCAGGTCCCGGCCGGGCCGTAGTCGACGACGCTACCGAGCTCGAGATCGAGCAATTCCCCGACCCGCAACCCCGCCCCGCGGAGCGCCGTCAACCCGATGCGGGCGAACGAATCCTCCAACCCGGCAACAGCGTTCATCACCACGCCGTCGACGTCGGGAGGCAGGGCGCGGGGCAACGGTTGGTCGAGCTTGGGGACGTCGGCGGCGAAGACCAGCCGGCGCGGCGGCGCCTGCTCCCAGCCCCATTCGGTGAGATCGTCGAGTAGGTTGCGCAGGCTCAGCACCGTCGATTGGATCACGGCCCTCGAGATGGTGCGACCGGCGCCGGCGGCGGCGCGTTGCCCACGCCAGGTGCGGGTGCGGTTCCAGACGAGGAAGCCCTCGATGTGACTGCGGTCCAGCTCGCGCAGACAGGTCAGGTCGCGGTGGTGTGTGGTGAGGTAGTCCGCGAACGCCAGCAGGTCGTTGATCAGTGATTCGACGGATTTCGGGCGAAGCACGGCGGCTCGGACGGTCACATAGCGCAACAACGTCTCGCGGATCGCGTCGGCCATCGGAACGTCGGCGAACCGTTGGGCGTAGCTGCGGGCCCAGACGCGGCGCCGTGGTGGAATATCGACGATGCGGGCCTGAAAACAGCACCTGCCGCAGACCCGCGATCCGATTGCGGTAGGCCCGCCGTGACGACTGCGGAATAGAGTCGTCGATCGGAACCGTGGTGGAGCGCAATAGTCGGTTGGTGATGTTGTTGCCTCTTCCCGATGGCCATACGGCGGACAAGGTCGCCGCGGCGACAATCGCGAAGTACTCGGAACTGCCTGCGGTGCTGATGCGTTCGGCGACTTGGGATAGGGTCGGGAGATGTCCAGGCACAAGGCGAACACCATTGCCACGGGGGTGCAAGGTCTATTTCTGTGATCCGCACTCCCCGTGGCAACGGGGAACGAATGAGAGCACCAACGGGTTGCTCCGTCAGTACATCCCGAGGGGTATTGATTTGTCGGTCCACGGCCCCGACAGACTCCATGAGGTTGCCGCTTTACTCAACTCCCGGCCCCGCAAAACCCTCGAATGGGATACTCCCTTGAAAAGTTTCGCACATCGCTCTTTGCGACAACCACGTGAGCCTGCCACGCACCTCAGCACCATTAGGACTGTTATCCAGCCACGAACAATTTCTTAGATTGTTTGTGAACGGTCCAGGTGGTGTCGTGGCCTTTGGCGAAGGAAATACTCTCGCCAGCGTGCAGTTCCACTGTTGTGCCGTCAGGGTAGCCGATGTCGACGCGTCCTTCGATGAGGTACAGCGTCTCGTCGGTCTCGAAATGGTATGAAAACGTCTGCGGCTCAGATCGCCATAGCGCTACCACCAACGATCTGTCCGAGCCACTTACGGTCTCGCGGATAAGGTTGATTTCACCGATCTGTTGCTCACCGACGAGGAATGGCTCCCATCCGATGGTCTCATCGGCAAGGCGGAAAAAGTGACTGCCCCTGGCGGAATCGACTGCTGATGTGCTCGACTGCTGATGTACCATCCCTGTCCTTTCCCGTTCGTGATGTCGCGAAGGTTCTGCCTGGCCAGCGCCGCTGTCGTGCAGCGGTCATGCATCTACTGTTGACCACCGCTTGAGCACTGATGCGGCGTGCCCTCGGGCACCCCCGTCGAGGTCGCTGCCCTACTCACCGGTTGCGGTACAAGGAAAGGCGGGTGCGACTCCGACCATTATGTAGATGCTGGGCGTACAAATTCGACGTAGACGGCGGCAGTCCCGGGCAATGAAGTGGCCATACGTAACCGATCTGCGAGGTGTCTGGCGAGATGGACGTCAGCTCTCATTGCGGCCTGGCCGTGTCGTGACCTGATTCTCGTGGTGCATTACAAGCTAAAGCAGCTCTGTATCTGTGTCTTTTGCGTGACTCTCAGCTCCTCACAGCTGTGATCGCTGCCGCGGGGCAGCCTTCGGCGGCGGAGAGAATTGAACTGATGCTCTCCTCGCCTTCGGCGGGTTGTCCTGTTCTTTGCGCGCGGCCGTCCGAGAACTTGAAAAGATCTGGCGCGAGAGTCACACACAAGCCGGCGCCGATACAGTCGTTTGAAACGCTCACATTCAAATTTTGATCGGACACGATGAACTCCTATCTGCCAGGGCGAGCGGTGAACTGTCCCCACCTGCTAGCCCTGAGGGAACGGCGTGAGGTACCGAGAACATTGCGGTAAACCGATTTTGAACTTTCAAGTCGGAGCGCCCCAAAGCATTTCGGGCCATATATTTCGTGCTCAGCGCGCTTGTGCGTCGGCAGGTGAGGGCCAGACGACACCGACACTTTTCATGCCTTGCATTACATCCATGTCGGGGTTCGCTGCCAGCACATCCTTGAACGCCGGGCTGCCGACGATCACTGATTTGAACGAGCGGAGGAAGGCATCGACCTCCTCCGCCTCTCGCTGGGGGATGTCGAATTCTTCGTAGGCTGGGGTGACGATGTCGTTGAACAGTGCGTCCCAGTACTCCTCGGTGATGCCCATACCGCGATGCGAGGTAGCCATGTCGGGGCCGTGGTAGATGTGCGGGCCACCCCAGTGCATGCCCAGGAATTCGACGAAGCCGCTGATCTCTTCCTGCACCTCCGCCTCGGTCTTGTGGTTCCAGATGTGGCCGATGGTCGGGTTCAGCATCGCTCGTGTCACCAAGACCCGGGCCAAGAACTTGACCGACTCGAGGCCGCCCAAGCGGTCGTACAGGCTCTCTTGCTCATTCATTGTGTCTCCTAGACATAGGTTGGATTAGTTCACAGGGTTGAGTCGTGAAGTCCGTTCGGTCAGTAGTGCGAACAGTCCAGCTAGAGCCACCCATAACGTCAGTTGCGTGGCAGCGGAGGACATTCGGAATTGCCACAGCAGCGACGCTGGGAAGTCGGTTGGAACCTCATCGATCACCGGAGCGAACGCATACCCTGTGACAACGGTCCCTAAGGCGAGGAGTGCGGCCGCTGCGGCGGGTGCCAGAGGGGATGTCGTACGCGCGCTGATCACCTTGTGGGTGTAGGCAAACACGGCGACGGCGAGCAGTCCCAACAACACCATGGCGAACCACAGAAGGGTGCGTTGGGTAATCGTGTCAGGGTCGCCGACCGCAGGTGGGTTGGCGGGGTACTTGACGAAGGGGACAGCTGCCACTGCGAACCACCCGGCCGCCCCGACGAGTGTGATCAACGCCGTCGCGGACAGGCGGGATCGTCTGCCCGTCGTGGCGAGGACGCAGGCGTAGATAGCGCCCAGAGCGGCGCCTGCCAGCGCCGTGGCCAGGAACAGTCCGGCGCGTTGGCCATCTCGGGAGACGAGCGGTTCGGCGTCCTCGTGGTGGTTGACGGTCGCGCTCGTCGAGGCGTCGTGCCCGTCGGCGGCCATCGAATGCGATTCCTCGATGGCTATGGCTGCGTCTATGTGCTGTTCACCAGTGACGTAGGCGATGCCGCCGGCCAATAGTCCGGCGATGAATCCGGCGATCAGGCCGCGAATGACCAACTGCGTCAACGATCCTGACAGTGTCGAGCGATCGGGCACTTCAGAGGTCGTCAGTGACATGGCACAGCGAGCAGGTGGCGGCCGTCGTGCAGGACCTCGTGGAGCAGCATTCCGCTGCGGGAGATCGCTCCCTGGTCGAAGCCGACGAGGTAGAGGGTGAGCATGGCCAACAGAACGGTCGCGATCATCAGCGTCAATGCTGCGACCTTCTGAAGGTTTGTGTCGGGTGTTGCGCTGATGGTGGTCATGTGCCGTTCGCTTTCCAACTGGTGTGAGGTGCTGTCTCGAGGTTTCATCGACGAGGACAACCATGGGATTGGAGGTGGTGCGCAGCGCCCTGATGCACGAGCTGTCAGGTCGATTCCGGTGGCTACGCCGCCCGGGACGTCGTCGCTACCGAGTGCGCGTGGAGTCGGCAGCTCGGAGGATCGGGAGCCGCCGGATGTGCCGATTTCCCTGTGGGGCCGTCGGCAGCGGCGCCGCTGGTGCCGAACAGCTTCCCCGTCATCGCCTAGTCCTCGAACGTGGATGAATTAGAGATGCTCGCAAGCAGGAAATCTCGGACCGCAGCCTGTCTCCGCCGACGTCAGGGGGGTGGGACCGGGCAGAGTCAGATCGAATCGTTGTGTTTCGATCTGCCGTCCTAGAGCCTGGCGTGATCAGGGCGTGCGGGCCGGATCTATGCTCACCGGCTCGAGGTGGGCTTTGTGGTGATCGCGATCGGGCGGGGTCGCGAGCACCGTGCGCGTCCGTTCGTCGAGATCCGCGTCGCGGACAAGTCCGCTGCCCGCGAGGCGGTCCTCCAGCGCGGCCAGCCAATGCTCGTAATAGGACCACGACGACTCCCCGGACCGGCCGCTACGTTCCTCCCACGCACTGATCGAATCGATCAAGGAGTTTTGAAATTCAGACCATTCGAATTGACTGGCGTCGTAAGCGGCGACCGCCATCGCGAAGGCGCGTATCTCCCAGGGTTGGGTGAACGCCGTATCGCCTTCTGAAACCGAGGACAGAGTGCCGACAAGGCTTTCCACCCGGCGGCGTTCCTCTGCCAGCTCTGCTGTGTCTGGACGAATTGTCGAGGCGGTCATGACTGTGCCTCGGCAGTGGGACCGACACCGATCATGGAGTCGCGGCTGACCAGTTCGGCGAGTTGGGCTTCGGTCCATCCTTCGGTGCCCTGGGGACGCCGAGGCAGGACCCAGTACCGCATTTCGCTGCTCGAATCCCACACACGGATCTCGACGTCGTCGGAGACGGTGTACCCGAAGCTTTCCGAGAGAACCTTTCGTGGCTCGCGCACGATCGCCGCCCGGTATTGCGGTTCCTTGTACCAGTTCGGTGGCAGTCCCAACACCGGCCACGGGTAACAGGAGCACAGGGTGCAGACAATGACGTTGTGCACCTGGTCTGTGTCTTCCACGACGACCATATCTTCGCCTTGCAGTCCGCCGATACCGAGTTCGGAGCATGCTTCGGTCGCGTCGGCGAGAAGCCGGGCTTTGAACTTCGGATCGGACCACGCTTTGGCGACGACCTTGGCTCCAAGCTGTGGGCCGACCTCGTTTTCGTAGATCTCGACGAGGCGGTCGATCGCCTGGGTGGTCATGATACCTCGCTCGATCAACATCGATTCCAGCGCTTTGACCCGCGCCGCGATCTCTTCCTCGCTGCGATTTTTTTCGCTCATGCTGATTGCGCTCCTGTGGTCGTCACGAGTTCGATGTAGGGGTCCCAGACGTCGAAATACACCGCCTGGTTGGGTTCGGCCGCGTCGCTGCCCCACAGTTCGTCCGCCTCGAAGCGGACGGTGTAAACATGTTCGGGGCACTCGCCGAGGTTGTTTCCCGCCGTGTCGGGGTAGATGAATGTGCCATGCGCCAAGACGATTTCGCCGGTTGCGCCGCGAATGTAGCGGGCTTTGCGGGTATGCCCACGAGGGGAGTCACGCAGAACCTTTACCGTGTCGCCGACCTGAAAGCGCGCGATCTTGTCGCTCTCGCGTTTTGCGGGTGCGCCGGCAGGAACGACGGCGTTGATGAAGGCGAGCAATTCGGGGTCATCGGCATGTTCAGGCAGCGGCGCGTCGGGGTTGGCAAGGAAGTACTCGGTCCTGCGATCCAGCTCGTCAATGTCGAGCTGACCGGTACGTTCGCCGTGGTATTCGACGGTGTGGATCCAGTGCTCGTAGTACGGGGACCTCAGATAGACAGCCGGGTCGATCAGCTCCATCCCGTACCGAAATTGATCCACTCCGAAGAAGCCGCCGCGAAAGCACATGGAGAACATGCCGAAGGCTGCCTTCTCCCATTCCGCGCGGAAGATCGGTTCGTGGTCGGGGACGACGACGGTGCCGACTCCGTCGGTGCCGCCGAGGTCGAAAACTCCGTTCATGTGATTCTCCTGTGCTGAGTTCGGTTGACCGTGTGACGTTTTTGGATCTCGCGTAGCCCTAGGTGGAGGCCAGTGATGCGGCAGACAATGGTGTAGGGAATCCGCCTTGGAGTTCTTCGAAAGTGTGACCCACGCGGAGGACGGTCGCGTCGTCGAAGTGCTTGCCGATGATCATCATTCCTGCCGGCAGACCATCAACGAGACCTGCGGGCACGGACAGTGCCGGATGGCCGGTGACATCGAGTGGTGCGGCATTGGCGACCATGCCCAACGCCTTGGTCAAGTAGGTAGCGCGGTCGATAGTGGGCCCGGGCAGCTCGGCCGCGGTGTAGGGCACGGTAGGCATCACCAGCACGTCGTAGGAGTCGAGCGCGGTGTCGTATGCGGCGCGGGCTGTCGGAACAAGGTTACGTGCTTTTCCGTAGCTGGCAGCGCCGAGGGTGTTGACTCCGTGATAACCGCACAGTGCAACAAGTTTCACCGTTTCGGACAACTCGTCGGCATGCTCGACACGGTGAGAAGCGAAGTACGCCATCTGTTCCGGGTCGTAGAGGCCGTCTGCGTTCAGACCGTACCCGTTGCCGTCGAGCATCTGATAGGCGGCACCGTCGGTGGCGATGACGTTCCAGACGTGGAACGCGTGTCGGTGCCACGGGATACTGACCTCGTCGACGACGGCGCCGACTTCTGCGAAACGATGCGCAGCCGCGCGCACTACGGCATCGACTTCTGGTTGCGAGTTGTCGTGGCCGAAACCTTCGGTGACGATACCAATGCGAAGGCCCTCGATTCCGGTATCGAGGCCGAGGGTGTAATCACCTGCGGTCAGATCGTTGGGTTGGCGAGGATCGTTGCCGTCGCGTCCGGCGATGACCGAGAGCATCAGCGCTGCGTCGGCGACGGTGCGGGTGATCGGTCCGAGGTGATCGATCGTGCGTTCGATCGGGAATGCGCCGGTGTAGGGGACGAGCCCGAAGGTGGGCTTGTGGCCCACTACTCCGCAGAACGCCGCCGGGATGCGAATGGATCCGCCTTGGTCGCCGCCGATGGCGATGTCGACATCGCCGTTCGCGACAAGAGCGCCGCTGCCGCCGGATGATCCGCCCGCCTCTCGGGTGGGATCCCACGGGTTGCGTACCGGCCCGGATGCGGGTGTGAAGCTCGAACCGGAGAAGCACAGATCCTCGCATACCGACTTCCCCGCTATTTCTGCGCCGGATTCGAGCAAGCGGGTCACGACGGTGGCATCGCGGGAGGGGATGAAGCCTTCCAAGGTGCGAGAGCCGTTCATCATCGGCACCCCGGCAACGGCGACATTGTCCTTGATTGCCACCCGCTTACCGGCAAGGCGATCGTCGACCGGAGCAGTGGCGGTGATCGATGTCATTGCGTACCAGGCGCCGAGCACATTGTCGGTGTCGGGGAGGAAGCGGTGCTCGCGATCCGG
Organism: Rhodococcus sp. WS4; assembly: GCA_006543605.1. GTDB lineage: Bacteria > Actinomycetota > Actinomycetes > Mycobacteriales > Mycobacteriaceae > Rhodococcus_F. Next base: position 29,641 of record RRBB01000100.1, on the reverse strand, counting down.
AGACGTGGGCGCGATTGCCGCGTACAGCTCGTCGACGACATCGTACGAGCCGAGCGCGCCGTCGACCAGACCGGCAAACTCCTCGCGGTCCGCCGCGTCGAAGCCCAGCCCGAAATGCTTTGCTGCCGAACCGATCGCGTCCGGATCCGGACGTGAAACTGTCATGTCATCTCCTCGGCGGGGGTGTAGTTGTGCACAGCGACACCTCTACGGTGTCGGTGCTCGAATCGGCCAGACGATCACCTGGAGTCGACCGTAGGACCGTTCCTCAAAAGAGTCAATCAGTACCGACATATCGACACGTAAATTCTGTGTTTCGGGAACTTTGCGCCATGTAGGGCCCGGCAGACGATCCCGACTGTTGAGATGAAACGCTTCACAATGGTTCGGCGCACATGACTGTCGCCATCGGCCACCTCGCCACGCCACACGGAGTTCCGCCAACGAGCTGCGTCTGCCGTCATGCCGAAATGTAATCGGTGTGCGGCGCACATGTCAATGGGTAGCGACACATAAACTGACAGGTCTTACTGGGATGCGCGTTGCCTACTGGGGCCGGAAGATACCGCCACACGATTCTGCGAGAACAATGCCCCGGTGCGTGATTTCGCCGTGCCTGCGCGAGGAACTGTCGTTGCCGCCAAGGGGCTCCATCGACTGCGACATCAGCTGGTGCCGCAGCGACTTGTTGTCGAGTTCGATGTCGGTGTCGGCCATAATCCGCCCATACGCGGTGATCGCCTCGTAGGTGGTTTCGGACAACGAGCTCATCGGCGGCATCGGCCCCGCCTGCACTGCTCGGTAGCGAGCTTCGAGGTCACGGTATGTATCCGTCGCGCCCTGGAAATACGCGAACGCTGCCCACACTCCCTCGGCGGCGGAATCGCCGATCAGCTGTTGTGTGGCTTCGTCGAGCACCAACGCCAACGTGCGCGTCCGCGATCGCAGTCCCGCCTCGAAACACTGTTGCTCGAATCTGACCTCGTCATGGCCGACCAGTGACGACAGAATCAACTCCGCCCCGGATTCGTCGATGGCAGCAATGGTGGAAGAGAAGTCCGTGGTGCCCAAGGGGACGTAGGTATCGCCGAGAACCGAGCCGGAGTTCTCAGCCACCACGCGCCGCGCCGCCCAGTGGGCCCCGAAAGACCACGAATACCGGTGCCCGACGAAAAACCACGTCCGAGCGCTGGTTTCGGCTATCAGTGCCGGAATGCCGAGTCGCGTCTGAGCCAACGGGCGCTCACCCAACCGCAAGACTCCCGGGGCCTCTCGCCCACCTTCGTTGAGAACGGTATGCACCAACATTACGTCCGTGCCCTGCACAGCGGCGGCGGCAGCGTTGAAGGTGGCGGAGGTCACGCAAGCGAAAATGATGCGGCATCCACTACGCAACAGTCTGCGGGCAGCGGCCGCGCCCGCCCTAGAGTCGGAGGCATCGTCACCGATCAACAACTCCACCGGAACACCCCGAACACCGCCCGCAGTGTTGATGTCGTCGACAGCCATCTGCGCGAGAGTTTCGGTGGCCTGCGCGAACACGGCGGCAGAACCGGACTTGCTCACCAGAAGCCCGACACGATGGCGATCCGGTCGCAGCGGCTCGGGCGGCCCGTAACCACGCTTGTGCGCCAACCATGCCACACCGTCCTGGTCCAAACTGGACTCGAGGATCAGGCGTGTGCCGGAGCCGTCGGGGTGAAATCGCAGAGTGAGACGGCCGCGCCACGGCTGATGGTGCACGATCACCACCGATCGGCCGGCACGTACCGCCGCGACGTGCCCCAACAGCGTGATCGGTGCACCTGCCGCGCCTTCTCCGCCCACCGGCAGAGACACAGACACCGCCGCGCCGACCACCATCCGGGTGCACTCGAGGTCGAGAAGATCACCGTCGAGAAACTGCTGATATGCCACAGCCGGTGAATACGATACGTGTATCTGGGCGGTAACCGACAGACCGGACATCACGACACCGTCGTCACGACGAAATCGACGGGGCTTGCGTTCTCACGCCCGTCTACGGGTACGAGTTCCAGACTCCGCGGCACCGACGGAGCGTTCGCCGGGGGGATCACTCGACGCCTGCGACAGTAGAGAACGTTCGAGAACACCACGGAGAAATTGTAGAGCGTCGTTGGCTGGGCCGGCAGGATCAATCGAGAAAAAGCGGTTACGCCCCGATCGACGCTCGATGATCACTCCTGACATCTTGAGCGCCTTCAGATGCGCCGATACCGTTGTGCGTCCCACCGAGGCAATGTGATCGCTAATGAATCCGGCACTGCATTCGCCGTGCGAGGCCAAGGTGTCGAGGATTTCGCGGCGCACCTGATCGGCGAGCGCCGCGAACACCAACTCTTGGCTCTGCTGATCACCGACATCCATCGCACTGTCCTCGTCTCTGAGCGAATCCCACCCGAATAGGTCGATCCACATCAACATATCCCATGCCGAGCGGAACCGAAACACCATCGATGCCATCCGCGCCCCTTTTTTGGGCGAAATCCCGGTGAAGCAAGTCGCGGTCGTCGAGTATGAGGAGCTCCGCGGGGATCCTTGTACCCTCGGTAAGGGCGGGTGCAGTCTGTGCGCAGTGCCACCGAGTAGGCCAGGGCTGACGGTGATGCACGAAGGGCTCGCAGTGATTCACGCAGTGTGGTTGAGGCCTGGGAGGCTTGCTCCTGTAGTTTCTGCAGTTGAGTCGCAATTGCAGGATCTGTCGAAGCCGATAGTCCAGCAACTCCAGAGCCATGTCGTCCCTGCCCCCGGGGCAGTCTTGGCGCCCGCCGCCGTTCTCGAGTATTGCCGGGCACCCCTGGCTTCTTGGATCCTGTTCTGTCCGTCTATGCATTCATCCGAGCCGACAGCTTTGGCGTATCCGGCACAGCTGTTCAGCCTGAGGGAGGCTCACGGGTATGCATTCGAGGGCATGGTCATCGTCGTGGTATCGCGCGGTCACTCAGGGCAGTAGCCTGAGCTTGCGCGCGGTGACAACGGCCTCCTGACGTGAGCGCGCCCCGAGCTTGTTCATCGCACTACGTAGATAGCTTTTTACGGTTTCGGTACCTACTGAAAGCCTCTGGGCTGCCTCGCTGTTAGTGCAGCCAAGCGCGACGTGCGAGAGCACGTCGATCTCGCGAGGGGTCAGGCGCACGCCATCGCTCAGGCGGGCGGCGGTGTGGGTCGGACAGCTCAGTGCGGCGATCCGTTCGGACAATTGGTGCAGCCGCGACCGTACGGTGGTGTCGGCGACGTTGTGTGCCATCGCTCGCAGGTCGGCGTGGATGTCTCGAAGTTCCTCGGTAGTGGCGCCGCCCCGTTCGGCCGAATCGAGGGCTGCAAGCATCTTCAGTCTTCGATCGACCTCGTCGCGGATGGAGATCTCGGTGCCGAGTCGTCGGGACGCTGCGACGACGAGGTTGGCGGCGCGGTCGCCGATCGGGACGCGATCGCGGGTTGCCGCGTAGAGGACCGCCCGCGACCGGCCGCCGACCACCACAGGTACCGCAAGGACCGAACGTAAGCCTTCGGCGAGGACAACCCGGTCGTAGTGGTGGGTGATGACAGCGGAGCGGCGGTAGTCGTGCACCGAAATCGGGGCGCGGCGTGCGAGTGCGCGTCCTCCGAGGCCCGAGTTCGGCGGAATCGACAATCCCTTCAGCCCGTTGGTGCGGATTCCCATGAATTCGCTCAACCGCAGTATGTCGTCTTGGACCTCGCCGGCGAAGACGACGGGCACGGCGCCGTGTGCGGCGATGGTACGCAACTCGCCGCGCAGGGCGTCGTTGTCTCGGGGACGCAGAAGTGTGAATGCGGTAGCCACCACAGTGCTTCATTCCTTCGTTGGATGACTGGAGGATTCGTCGCACCCGCCTCGCGTACCGAGCGACTGCCATGGACTCCATCGGTGCGAGAAGAGTCGGGATCGAGGACTCACCGAAGGTTCGCTCACTCGCCACCGATCGAGGGGCGTGTCCCGATCGGCGCTGTCACGTCGTCGGCGTAGGGTCGGCCGTCTGGCTCGTGGGATGAAAATGTGCGAGGGCGAGTGTTCGGATCTGTTCAACCGTTTCTCTACCGAGACGGCGACGCCAAGAATTTAGCGCCAAAAGGTGGCAGAGGCGGCTCCAGTACTGGTCGGGTTTGAGGCCGAAGCGGAGCCAGATTTCCTCTGGGGGAGGTCCCCCGTAGGGAAGCCAGGTGACCGCGAGGCCGACGAGCATATGGTCGTCATCCCGGAAGATCGACACCCCTGGTGGCTGGGGTCGCGGGGCAAGCCGCCGCATTTCGTGGACGGGATCGCTACTCGCGTCTGATGGATGCATGTCGTTGCCGGTGCAGGGCGCGCAGAGGCCGGAGCGGGTGGCCCCGGCTTCTGTGGTGGCCTGCTATCCCTTCTTGAGGATCACGGTCTTGGTTTCGGTGTACCCGTCGAGGGCGGACGAGCCGTGTTCGCGGCCCCAACCGGACTGCTTGTAGCCGCCGAATGGCAGTGCGGGATCGAGGATGTGGTAGCTGTTGATCCACACGGTGCCGGCCCGGAACTTCGCGGCCAGGTTGTGGGCCTTGTCGATGTCTGAGGTCCACACGGCGGCGGCGAGTCCATAGTCGGTGTCGTTGGCGGCGTGGACCACATCGTCGACGTCGTCGAACGGTGCGACGGTCACGACGGGTCCGAAGATCTCTTCCTTGACCACTCTCATGGTTGGCTTGGTATCGACAAGCACCGTGGGTTCGACGAAGTACCCCACGTCACCCTTGCGGGTACCGCCGACAACAGCGGTGACGCCCTCGGCGCGGCCACTGTCGAGGTATCCGAGCACGCGGTCGAGCTGCTGCTGCGAGACCAGCGGTCCGAGCTGGGTATCCGCAGCCAGACTGTCACCGACCTTGAGTTGCGCGGCGGCCTCGGCGATACCGGCGACCACCCGGTCGTAGACCTTGGACTGCACGAACAGCCGGGACCCGGCTTCGCATGCTTCGCCCTGGTTGAAGAAGATCGCGTTCGCCGCGCCGGCGATGGCGGCGTCGATGTCGGCGTCGGCGAAGATCACGTTCGGGGACTTGCCGCCGAGTTCGAGGGTGACCTTCTTCAGGTTGCCGCGGGCAGAGGCGATGATCTGCCGGCCGACCTCGGTGGATCCGGTGAACGAGATCTTGTCGACCCCGGGATGCGCGGTCAGTGCCGCACCGACCTGGTCGCCGTAACCGTGCACGATGTTCACCACACCCTCGGGAACACCGGCCTCCCGGAAGACGTCACCGAGCAGGGCCGCGCTGAGCGGGGTCTGCTCGGCGGGCTTGAGGACGACAGTGTTGCCCGCGGCCAGGGCCGGCGCGAGCTTCCAGGCGGCGAGCAGCAGCGGGAAATTCCACGCGATGATCGCCCCGACCACACCGACCGGCTCTCGGACGGTGTAGGCGAAGTAGTCGCCCGGAGTCGCGACCGCAGAGACCGGGATCGTGGTGCCCTCGAGTTTCGTGGGCCAGCCCGCGAAGTAGCGGAACCAATCGATGGCCAGCGGGACGTCGACCAACTGGGCGTAGGTGACGGGCTTGCCGCTGTCGATGGCCTCGAGGATCGCGAACTCCTCGAGCTTTTCTTCGATGAGATCGGCGACCCGCCAGAGGATTTTGCTGCGCGCGGAAGCGGTCAACCGGCCCCACGGCCCGTCGAGGGCCGTGCGTGCCGCGGCGACGGCGCGGTCCACATCCGCCGATGATCCCCGGGTGACCTGCGCCAGGGTGGTGCCGTTAGAAGGGTTGACCGTGGCGAACGTTTCGCCCGTTGCCGAAGGCACGGTCGATCCGTCGATCAGGTGCTCGATCGGTCGGCTGAGGAAGTCCGTCACTGTGGGGGAAAGTCCCGCGGTGGGGTTGATCGTGGAGGTCATTTTCCTTCTCTCTAGGTGTGTTCTGAGATCCGTGTAGCCGTAGTTGTTGTCGTCGACTCTCGCGATGGGCCGTTCCTGCCTCGATCGCCCGGAGGCTGGGCTCGTTGAACCGCGTGCGGTCGTCCGGGTGCTCCCGCCAGGTCAGGTGCAAGAAGCGCTTCAACCGGATGGTGCTGACGCCACTCTGTGACTACGTTCACACTGTGTGTGGTTCCTATAGTTGACCTGATCTGAGCTGTCCAACAGATCCAATTTCGAGGGAGTGAGAGGTACCGGTGTGTCATCTGTCAGTAACAGCCCAGAAGGGCCGGATTCACCCGCTCCGGCGTACCGTCGCCTCTACGAACAGCTGCGGGCGGGAATCCTCAGCGGCCAACTGAAAGCGGGATCGCCGCTGCCGGCCAGCCGCCGCCTCGCCGCCGAAGTAGGAGTTTCCCGCAACACCGTCCTCGCCGCATTCGAGCAGCTCGACGCCGAGGGATACCTCGACCGCCGCCCCGGATCGGGTACCTACGTCGCCGACGTCCTGCCCGAACAGATGCTCACCATCAATCACGCTCCCTGGACCGGTGCCGGCACCGACGACGGTACCGGCAAGCTCTCGCGCCGCGGCCGCGCGATCGCCGGCACCCGCAGAATGCCGCTTCCAGAGATCACCGATGTCCCCGCCGAGGCGACCGCGTTCCAGATCGGCCTACCCCCGGTGCGCCACAGGCCGGCTTGCTGAGCGCCGGAGGTGCTGCCGGTCCGAATGATGACGACCTCGCCCTTGACCTGGGGGCCGAGCTTGGGCTCGACCCACTCGAACGGGTCCACTGATCCGGGTTGGTGCTCCGGCTACCGAACTCGATCTTCCGGACAAGTGATGTGGTCATTTCCAATGTCCTTTCAGTGGGTGCCCGGTGGGCGCGGTGGGATGAAACATCGACGAGGTGAGGATTAGTTGTGCGCCGGTGCGGCGGCCGATTCCTTGCCGTTGATGGAGACCGGACCTGGGGCCAGGTCCTTGAAGACCCCGAAGCTCGACTCCTGCTCGGTCATGTACGGGAAATGGAATCCGCAGTTCGGGCACTGCTCACGCAGCACCGCCTGTTCCTGCCCGAGGTCGTAAACCTTGTCCTGAAGCTCGTTGCAGCACGGACAAATTCGCAGCAACCGGGTCCCCACCAACTCGAAGTTGGTGATGATGTCCTCCATGATGGCGCCGTTCGCCGCCCACGCCTTGGCATGCTTGTGGTAGGTGTCGGTGTGCCAGTCGTAGAGGGCTTCCTTGCTCGCCCAGAAGCTGCATTCGTTGAACCACATGCGGTCGTCGGGGTGCTCCCACCAGGTCAGATGCAAGAACCCGGGCAGCTTCATCAGGTGATGCCGGGTGTCGGCAAAAACCACCTTGAACTTCTCGTACGCGTCCGGGCTGGAGAACCGCACGCGCTGCATGCTCAGGTAGATAGCCATATGGGGTGAAAACCTCTCTTCAGGAAAACAGTGCGCTTGTGCGGCCGCCGGGGAAGTGGGCGTCGACTCCAGCACGCGCACCGATGCCGCTCTGTGATCGCGTTCACACTGACGGTGTGTGTGGTTCCTATATTTAACCTGATCCGACCGGTCCAACAGATCCAATTCCGAGGGAGTTAGAGGTACCGGTATGTCATCTGTCAGTAACACCCCAGAAGGGCCGGATTCACCCGCGCCCGGGTATCGCCGCCTCTACGAACAACCGGCGCCTGGCACGCGGACTCCACTGCACCGCAGAGTAAGTCGTCGCATCCGGATCGCAACGGTATCGACGTGGCCACCGGCATCGAACGCGAACCCACCGCCAAGCTTGCCATCCTGACGCAGGTGACAGAGTCGTCATCGGCGCAGCGTGGAGGCAACGACGACCAGGTACCAGTGCCCACTCGGGGTCCCCCTCGCCCTCGAGCGCCGACTCGCACTCTTCGACCGGACCGGGGCCTGGACGCCGAAGACCACTACGCCAACGAAATCCGCTACCGCGGCCACCCTGCAACGGGGCAACGGGGCAACGGGGACGGCACTGAATAGCCCTTTGGCGAGGTTCGCGATGCCTTGTTGCTCGTCGCGTTCTGTCCGAGTCTTAAGCCTGTTGATGGCCAAGACCGGATCCTTCCCGCACATCGCGGTGTCGATGAGACTGTAGCCGTCGCCGTCTGCCATCGAGAGTTGGCGGATTCTGCTGCCCAGTCCTTTGATTGCCTCGAAGACAGCTTCGTAGAAGTCCGCGCGTAGTAGCTCGGGTCGGCAGTTTGCAAGGACGGCCTCGTGTGTGTTTCGTCGGGTAAGTAGATTGCGCAGATGCTCGGTGCGGTCCAACGCCTCGGTGTCAGTGCGAGCCTGTGGCGCTCGAGCAACTCTGCCGTCATCAAGCACCTTCAATCCGGCAAGGGCCAGCGACTGTGTCAGTCGGTCGCGAGCGTCGTCAGCCTGGACTTTGCGGGAGATTGTGCGATCCGGCCGCATGGCGACTGTCACGAGCTTGACGAGGGCGTTTCCATTCCGGCTCTTCGCCTGGTTGCTACTGACGGCTTGAGCGAGGCGACGCCATTTCGTTTTGCCTTCACCCGGGTCATCGTTGAGGGGGACCTCGGAGCAAGTGACGGTGAGTTCACTTCCGCTGTACAGATCGCCAACGATCCTGCTCTTGAGCTGGGCATGATTGTGAAATTGATCGGTGCGCCCGGCCAGCAAGTGCAGCGGGCGGGCACTGCTGCCCCATCGGCATCTTCAATTTCAGCGTTCCCTTGTCCGGGTTCGCGTCCACCACTACTACCCGCTCGCGCAGTTTGGCTGCGAACACGGAGCCCAACGCTGTCGATGTAGTGGTTTTACCGGCGCCCCCTTTTCCTCCGAGCACCGCGATGTACTGAATGGTCCGCGGCGGGCGGACCGCTGAGACTGCCTCGTCCATCCGTGCCGCAAGATCCGGGCCGCGGCGGAAAGTGCTGCTCCACCATGTTCGTGCGGGGATCTCGAGCGCCTCGTCGACAGCGTCCTCGTCGTCTATGCCTAGGCTGTCTCGTCCTGTCACCATCACCTCGTCTGTTCCTTCCGCTCATCCGGAACGTCCATGTCCCTGCTCACCCACGATCGGTTCTCAGGCCGATCAACTGAGGGGAACTCGAAGCCACCCAACCGGACAGCAGATCCGCGAGCGGAAATTGAGCCGCCAGCAGCGGCCACACGCCCGCCCCGCACGGCGCATTCCACGCCGAAGAGCATGTGTGCAGTCATCCGATTACCTTCCGACACTGGTAGTTGTGGTGGTGTCCGGCACCGTATCCGGGCGGTTCTCCAGTCGCTGTGGGCGCTTCACACTGGCGCTGTGCAGCTATTTCGGTGTCCCTTTTTCATCGAACACACACAGCGCACGAACTGGCGGGAAGGGGCGACGAGGACGAACACGGCAGCGCTGGCTGGATCGCAACACCTGCATCACTTCTCAGGCAAGCTCGTTTATGAGCAACAGCAGTCATCCGAATCACAAGACAAGGACACCCGTGAACCACACCAAGATGTCGGCGGTAGCCGTCTGCGCCGCATTGAGTCTCGCCGTCGCCGGGTGCAGCAACGACGAGTCCGCCAGCGCGCCCGACACCTCGAGCGCCTCGTCGAGTACGACACAGACTTCAGGCGATGCCCTGACGACTGCACCGACATCGTCGGCGGCGATTGCCACGCAGGGCGGGGTCACGACCCACAAGCCGGACGAGGTGGGCGCAGCCCAGCGCATCACCGGCCCAGGATTCACTGCGCTGGTCCGTGTGGCGGAACCCGTGGTGGTGGAGGGAAGGTGGGGCAGTCGGATTCTGGCGTTCCCGATCGCTGTCACGGTCGAATCAGGCGCGCTCGTCGCGTCACCAAGTCACTGGGCAGTGCGGACGTTGAGCAGTGACAGAGTCAAGGGTCTCAACGACCAAGGTGTCACCACCGAGATCGGGACGGCGAGTATCGATTCTCGCGCAGAAGGCCTGATCACTTTCAATTCCAGTTCGAAATTGACCGATGACGTGTCCGTCACCGAGGTGGCCCTCTACGGCGACGCCTACCAGAACGATGCCCCGCTCGTTCGGTGGAAGCTTCCGGAGCCGATCGCCATTCGCGATATTCCCACCAAGACCGAATAGTCCAGCAAGCGCCTGGTGTGACGCATTCGATCCGTCGGCGGGTCTAAGCGGTGGCGCGCCTGGCAACGGTGGAGCTACCGCGCGCGACTGTGATCGACGCACGGGCCGAGACCCCCATCGAGTCCCCGTGTAGAGGCCGCGCCTCCCATCCCCCCTTTGAGGCGGGGCCTCACCCCCGGGTTTTCTCCTTGTCGCCTACATGCGGAGACCCTCCTGGGCGACCGTTCAGCTAAGGTACCGGCATGGGGAGAATGGGATGGCTATGGAAGTCAGCGGTGGTTGGCTCTGCCGTTGCGGCACCGATCGGGGTGCTGGTCGGCATTCAATGCGGCAGTTTCATCCTCGCCCTCATCGCCACCCTCATAGTCGAGTACTCCATGATCGTCGGCGCAATCGCGATTCGCGGCGGGACGCACCCCGAATACGACGACGAGGACCATGCCGAGGACAGCGACAGCGACGCCTGAGGACCCCCAATTCCCAGAGCCCAGCCAACTGGCCACCATCTCGGATCAACTTGCCCTCTGCGAACCTGGTTGACTTCTCGGATGCAGAAGCGATTGAAGGCGGCAGTCAAGTGCCTGGCCAGCAGGGTTCCGACTCAGCTCAAGCGAGTAGCCCGCGCCAACCGACAAGCACCTGCGCAACCCGGGCCGATGGAGTTGGCTGCGGAACGATCGACGGACGCAGAAAGCCAGATTCCCCTTCAAGTCGACTTCTGGGCAGCCGAAGCACCTGATCGTCGGCGCCGCGGTGAACTCACTGTCCGAGCCCAGACAGATGCACGACTAGAGACCATCGACTTGGTCGACATGCGCGCAGTCACGATGATGATGTTCCCGAACGGTGAGACGCACTGGACGCAATCCGGGGACCCCTAGGATGTAGTAGCCGACTTCTCCCCCATCACCGTCCACGGAGTCCTCGACGCCGGCCGCGACGTCACGCTCGTCGACGCGATGGGAACAGCTGGTGTGGCCTCTCAAAGCTTCCGCGTGCGTTACGTCTTGGACGGCGCGCATGTCGACGGTCACGATGAACGCTTCAGCGCAGTGCGCTTCCAACTCGACGGTCCTCGGTGGTGGACCCATCTCGAAGACGGGATGACCGCACAAGGAGGAACAGTGGGTTCCGTGAGCATTTCGCGCGACGGACAGTCTGTGTGGTTCCTCTTCGAGTTGACGGAACCGATGACCCTCCGCGAATGCGATTCCTTGGCGATTTCCCCAACACTCACGCTTGCGCGCCTGGCATTGGGGATGGACCTCGACATTGGTCCAACACAACTGCGGGTAGGCCCAGCGACATCCCCATGGATTTCGGTGCTGACAAAGCGCCGCAGCTCGGAGCCCGTCCGTCGCACAAAGCAGCCAACCGAGGTGCTGTTACCTTCACCTGTTCTCGGCATCGACAACTTCGCCACCTGGATCGGTCGCTCGGGTGCTTTCGACGGACTAGAGCGTGTCTGCTATTTACGGACGCGATGATGAATGACGAGCGCAGCGAAGACTACGCCACCGAGGAAGGTGGTGGCGTACTTGTCGTAGCGAGTGGCGATGCCACGCCACTGCTTGAGACGCCCGAAACCACGCTCGACGGTGTTGCGTTCGCGGTAGCGGTCCTTGTCGAACGCCGGCGGTCGCCCCCGTCCGATCCTTTCGCCTTGCGACGTCGCTTCTGGTCGCGGCGTTCGGGGATGGTGTGCGAGATTCTGCGTTCCCGCAGGTTCTTTCGGGTGCTCGGGTGCGAGTACGCCTTGTCGGCCAGCAGGCGGAACGCTGCGGTGTCGTGGGCGCGGTGCGCGTCGAGCAGCGGCGCCAGGTAGGGGTTGTCGCCGGCCTGTCCCGGCGAGAGCAGCAGCGTCAGCGGGCAGCAGAAGGTGTCGGTGAGGGCGTGGATCTTGGTGCTCAGCCCGCCGCGGGAGCGGCCGAGTGCGTGGTCGGCGGGTTCGTTGGCCAGATTCTTGTCATTCGACCGAGCCCCCTGTGTGCGCACCGGTCAGGGCGCCGGCCGAATGCTGGTGGGCGCGGACAATCGTTGAGTCGATCGACAGCAGACGTTCGAGCTGTTCCTCTCGTTCGGGGGCTGCCGCCCGCACCGCGGCGAACATCCGGATGTAGGTGCCGTCGTCGGACCAGCGGCGATGCCGTTCCCAGATCGACTGCCACGGGCCGAAGTATTCGGGCAGATCGCGCCACGGTGATCCGGTTCGGAACCGTCAGGCGATTCCTTCCAGGGTCAACCGGTGGTCGTTCCACGGACGCCCCCTTCGGCCCGCCAGTGCGGGTAGGACGGGCTCGATCACAGCCCACAGGTCATCGGAAATCTCATCGGCGCGCAACACATACCCAGCATCACGCATCAAGCATCAAGCATCAAGCATCAAGCATCAAACATTAAGCAGACACGCTCTAGTCGCCCTCCGGGAATCGGCGCAATCATCTGACGCGGCCACTCCCCCGCTGGACAGCGCGGTGGCGGCGAATGCGCCGGTTCGCTGCTGCGCGAGAATGCGCGATGTGAGCACACATACTTCAGACCAGCCAGCGCGAGAAGAACCGAAACGCGCGGGCCAGCCCGAAGCCGCAGAACCTCGTCCGTCGCTACGTCTGGGATGGCTCGTCACGATCGGCATCGTCGTCACCCTGCTCCTCGGCGTCCTGTTCTTCTGCCTGTTCGTATGGACTCAAACCGCGCTCGGCAGCGACCGCTTCTTCACCGCGGCCGCCGACGTCAACGGTGACGTGCTCTTCAACGCCGCCAGAACGGCGTTGACGATGGTCACAGTGATCGGTTTGGGTGGTGCCGCACTGCTCGCGTACCGACGTCAACGCAGCACCGAAGACTCGCAGGCCACCGCATCGAAAGCGCTCGAGGTGTCCGCCAAGTCGCAAATGACAGCCGCACTCGCTCAGCAGACAGCCGCCGGCGCGCTCGTCCTCAGCCAGGAACAATTCCGGCACACCACCGAACGAGCACTCCGCGAGAGGTACACCGAGGCCGCCGAACTCCTCGGGTCACCTCAGTTCCCCATGAGGATGGCCGGCGTGTACGCGCTGGCAGCACTCGCCGATGACTGGCACGGGTTCGGAGACGACACCGAACGGCAAGTCTGTATCGACCTGCTGTGCGCGTACCTTCGCACAGACACTGCGGCCCGTTATGGCGGTGAGGACACCACCGACACTGAGAAGCGTGCCAAGCGTGAGGAAGAGAACACCGTCAGGGCTTCGATCATCGCCACCATTCGAGCGCACCGGCTCAAGTCGCGGACCAAGGAGGATCCCCGGAACTGGCGCACGTGCGCACTCGATCTCACCGGCGCCAAGCTCATGCGTGCTGATTTTTCGGACGCGGATTTGCGCGGCACCGACCTCATTGACGCCGACCTGACTGATGCCAATCTCTACAGGACAAACCTTGCATGGGTCTTCCTGTCTGACACCAAGCTGGCAAAGACGCTGTTGCACGGGACCGATCTCACACATGGGCACCTCAATGGAGCTGACTTCACCGATGCGTCAATCCGCGAAACCAAGTTCACTGACGCCCAACTTGTCGAGGCGAAATTCATCGGTGCGGAGATCAGGGACACCGACTTCACCGACACCAACCTCACCATCGCGGACTTCACCGCGGCTGAGGTCGGCACTGCGAATTTCACCCGCGCGGACCTGACCAAGGCTGTCCTGTCGGACATCGACCTCACCGAATCCACGCTCGATCGAACAATCACCCAGGGTGCGAAGTACTCGGCGCAAACACGGTGGTCCGGTGGCACACCGCCTGACGGCGCGATCTTGATGTGAGGCGCCGACGGCACGCGGATTCGTCCTTCGCGGCCGTGCGCGCTGAGGAGAGGCACCGCCACGCATAGAGCCGGCAGATCTTCGCCGTTGCGCACAGGCACCAGTTCTCGCGGCCCACCGCGCCCTCTGGTTCTGCCATGCTGGACAGCATGTCCACCGAGGGGACCCCTCCTGACTCCGAAATCGCACCGACCACGAGCGGACCCACGAGCGCGAAGACAGGCAAGGAACAGTGAGGTACACGTACAAGGGTCTCGACGAGGCACTACGCAGCGAACGACCCGTCGACCTTCCGATTTCACTCGACCTCAATCGGACTGACGACGCGGTCGTGTGGTTGTCTGCGGTGAGGGTGTACTCGTTCGGGATGATGTTCACCATCGACGCCCGCTACAAGCATCCGGATCTCTCGCTGCACCTCGGTTCGTTCGATGGGCGCCCCCAGTTCACCCACTTCAGCGAACCCCTACTCCTTGGTCTCGGCTTCGCGGACGGAACGTCCGTCACCACCGCGCAGAAGACACGAAACAAACTGCTGGACTTGCGTTCGGCGGACGGACGACGTGGGTCGGTCCGCGGCGAATACCTGCTGGTACCCGTACCTCCCGCCGGACCGATCGAGGTCGCGACGACGTGGCCACAGCTGGGAATGTCCGAGCGCGTTGTCACCCTCGACGGAAGCTTGATCAGGGTTGCGAGCGCAGACTTCGTCCGTGAGGGCGGGGTGAGCGAGTGCATTTCGGTTTGTTGTCGGTGATGCGTGTGAGTATGTCGGGCATGAGCATCGTTCAGCGCGTCTACCCTGCAGAGGGTGCGCAGCTCGATGTGTTGGTGATGTACTAAGATCACGCTCGTTTCGTGTACAACCTCGGGTTGGAGCAGCGTTCCTGGTGGACGGCATCACGTCGTCATTTCCGGCAGAAGATCAACTACGTGTCGCAGGCCGCTGACCTGACCGAAGCACGGCGTGAATACGCCTGGCTGCGTGCCGGTTCGACTGTGGTGCAGCAGGGTGCGTTGCGGGATTTCGACCGTGCGTTCGCCAACTTCTTCGCCCGCCGGGCCGGGTACCCGGTGTTCAAGAAACGCTCCAACGCCCGGCAGGGTTTCGTGGTCCGTGACCTGTCGGTGCGCCGACTCAACCGCCGGTGGGGTGAGATCCTGAGCGGCACCTCGAATCGCCGCACCGGGCACGACCAGTGGGCTACCGAGGTGGGTGAAGCGGTAGACCACCGCCGCGCACACGACCATCACGGTGCACAGCACAGCCAGTCCGACACCGGGATTCGCCAGGGACGTACTCACCCCGCTCAGTGTTCCTCACATCCTGGAGCCGGGCAGTCGGATCAGCTCGCGGCCGGACGACGAGTCATGCTGGTTCGGCCGGTCCACCACCACAGTCCGGCCGCCGCGGCCGCCACCGCCACGGCGAGAACCCACCAGGGTGTCGCGAGCCCGGCCGCGCCGTCGTCGACGAGGTCGTAGATCCTCCCGACTCCCAACGAGGCGAGGAGGGTCAGCACACCGCCGAGTGTATTGAGCATCCCGAAGTGTGCCCCGAGGTTGCGTTCATCTGCCAGGATCGCGATCGTGTCACGCATCGGCGGCACCATCAGCATCTGTCCCAGGTGCAGCAGGCCGACCCAGACGATCAGCCCCGCGAGTTGTGCCACCGCGGAACCCGGCGCCCACAGCACGGTGAGGACCGGCGCGAGAAACGATGCGGCCATCACCGCCATTCCGGCCACGGTGGACGTGCGGTGGCCCAGCCGGTTCGCGACCGCGACTGCCGGGGACTGCCCGAAGATCACGAGAAGCGCCGCGCCCGTGAAGAACCAGCCGAGTGCCGCCTGCGATCCGACGCCCCGCTCGAGTTGTTCCGGCAGCATCAGATACAGCTGGTTGTACGCCGCCAACTGGGCTCCGCACAATGCCGCGAACACGAGGAAGGCGCGATTGGTCAGGACCGTCCGCCACACCTGCCGCAGGCTGCCGGGCGCGCCGGCAGACGGCTGGTGCGACGTGGACACCTCGGCGGGGAGCCAGATCGCGAATGCCACCCACAGTCCTGTGAACAGGACGGCCGCCGCGACCGCGGTCCACACGAACGGCACCACCAGGAGCACGGCACCGAGGGCCGGACCGACGACCGTTCCGAGGCGGCTGCACATCTGCTCGAGCGCGAACAGTTCGGTTCGGCGGAGCACGCCGTCCTGCTCCAACTGCCGGCCGAACGCCGCATCCGCGGCCTCGACCGCGGGCGCGAACAGGGCCGCCGCCAGCCCGACCAGAAGCACCCCGGCGATCATCGCCGCAAACGTCGTCGCCACACCGAGCACCAGGAAGCCGGCCACCCGCAACGCGATCCCCAGCAACACCAGCGGCCGCACACCGAAGCGGTCGGCGAGACTTCCTCCGAGGAAGAACAAACCCTGCTGACTGAACGTGCGAAGACCCAGTACGAGTCCCACCGCCCAACTCGCCAGGCCCAGATCCTCCGACATGTGAACCGCAAGAAACGGCACCACCAGGTAGAAACCCACATTGAACAGGACCATCGACACGAGGATCAGGCGAACAGGCGCCGGAAGGACGCGGGCCAGTCGAAGCGAGCGAGCGAGAGCGCTCAGCGGGCGGGCACGCAGCACAGCCGTCACCCTAGCCGGGACCGGAATCACCTCTGCCGCACGGTGTCCTTCAGGACGGTCAGAACCTGCCTCGCAGCCGTCGGACCCGTGTTGAGGTAGAACACGTCGTCGTCGACCGGGATCGCCCGACCCGCCCGGACCGCCTGAAGCTCCGGCCACAGCGGCGCCTTCGTCAGCGTCGACGAATCGCCGCCCTGAACGCCATAGAAGATCCACTCTGCGTCGGCGACGGTCAGTTCTTCCTCGCTGATGTCCCGGGACGTCTCGTCGAACTCCTGGGAGGCAGGGCGTGCGAGACCCGCATCCTGCGCGATGCTTCCGGTGAACGACGGAATCCCGAAGATGCGCATCCTGTTTCCGTTCTGGCGAGTGAACGACACCGTGGGCTCCGAGCCGAGCGACGCCCCGACCGCTGCCGCGTCCGTGTGGAAGGTGTCGAGCAGGGACTGCGCCTGTTCCGTCCGTCCGAGCGCATCGGCGGCGAGGAGGAAGTCCTGTTTCCAGTACACGCCGGTCCCCTGTGTCGCGACCGTCGGTGCGATGGCCGACAGTTGCGCGAAGAGCGTATCGGCGTCCTTGCCTGCGGTGTTCATCAGGATGAGATCGGGGGCGAGATTCGCGATCGCCTCGTAGTTGGGGGTGAATCGGCAGCCGGCGTCGACGATGCGGTCGAGGTTGGACCGGTACTGCGGGTACGCGGCGAGGAGGTACGGCGGGATCAGTTCGGCGCCGTCGCCTCTCGTCGACCCGGCTGGGACGACACCGAAGGAGAGCAACGCATCCGCCTGGCCGGTGGAGATCACGACCACCTTCTGGGGCTCGGCGTCGAGGGTGGTCTCGCCCTGGAAGTGGGTCACGGTGCGCGGGAATTCGCCGTCCGGCTTTCCGCTGTCCATCCCCTCGGGGACTGCTCGTGGGGCGACGAAGTCACCGGTGGGCGTGGGTGGTGCAACCGTGTTGGTTGTCGGCGATTCGGAGTCCTGGGCGCTCGAACACCCGCCGAGCACGAGTGCGAATGCTGCGACAGCGGCGATTCCCGCGGCCCTGGTGCGGATCATCGCCGCGCGGCCGGAGTCTCGTTGATCTTGGCGACGAACTCCTCCAGGACGAAGGGAATCGTGAGCGGGTTCGGCATCGACACCGCGTCGCTGACGATCGGGTCCAAACTGATCAGACCACCATCTCGGACCACACTCAGATTCGTGAACGCGGGCTGGGACTCCATGTCGCTGCGTACCTTCTCGTAGTTGTCGAACAGGAGGTAGTCGCATTCGAGCAGATCGTAGTTCTCGGCCGAGATCTCGACGTTGAGCTTGTTCTCGAACCGTCCCTTCAACGCCGGAGGCGTGTCGAAACCCAGCTGGGTCAGCAGTTGCGCGCGTGCGGCGGCCGGGCTGAATGCGCGCAGATTCCCGTCGCTCCAGCGAATGACGAGCGCGGCCGTCTTGCCCGCGAACTGTGGGTTCGCGTCGCGGGTGCGGACGATGAGGCTCTCGATATCGTGTACTTCCTGCTTCGCCTGCGCCGGAAGTCCGACCGCTGAGCCGATCCGGGTGGTGACCTCCTGCCAGGGCAGCACCCAGTCCGTCTGGTCGGCGGCGTGCAACACCGTCGGCGCGATCGCACTCAGTTGCTGATAGATGCTCTCGTCGATCGCGTTGTTGACCGCGATGATCAGGTCCGGGTTGGACGCCGCGACGGTCTCGATGTCGAACTTCGTGGTGGTGTCGGCGAGGGCGACGGGTACGTCACCGTGAACGCTCGGATCGGCCCACACTCCGATGCCGTCGTCCGTCGAGCCCTTCCACACCGGCACCAGCACGGGGGTCAGCCCGAGAGAGAGGAGCACGTCGGTGTCGCCGATACCCACCGCCGCGATGCGGGTCGGGGCCTGAGTAACGGTTGTGGACCCGAACTTGTGCTCGATGGTGACCGGGAAGGCGCCTGGTTCGGCGTGACCCGCGGTGCCGTCACCGGCCTCGCTGTCAGAGGCGTCGGCGCCGCTGCATCCGGCCACAGCTATCCCGGCAAGGGTCGCGAAGCTGATCGACAGCATGGCGCGGCGGCTCAACGTGGGAGACATAGGAAGGGTCCTCTCAACTTTGGTTACCCTAACCATAATCGGGAGCTGTTGTAGAGCGAGGCTGTCCCCCTGCGGAACCGTCCCCGCCGTCCGCAGCTAAATCGCCTATCACCGAGCCTCAAGCACGACGGGCCTGAGCGAATTCTTCATCGCCTGACAACTATTACGATTCTCCACAATATTGCTGGTGTGGATTGGCGCTACCACAATGTCAGGGAAAGTCCGGCCGCTTCGGCACACCGGATCCGCTCTTCGATGCGGTCGGGATCGGCGCCCCGCGCGAGTCCGGTACGGATGGCGGCGGCGACCGCGCGGATGCGCCCGGCCGGGCCACGGAAGTCGGCAAGCGGGCTGGCGAGGTTGCGCTTCGGCAAACCCGCTCGCCACCACGGTCGGCACCACCAACGTGTTCTCGGATCTCACCGACGATTGGGCGGCGGTCGGTTGGGAAACCGTCGTGGAACGAAACCCGGACGTCCTCGTCCTCGGTGACCTGCTGCGCAACCGTTTCTCCGGAGACCTGCTGGCCGACAAGGTCGCCTTCCTCGAATCCGATCCCGTGACACAGAATCTCGACGCCGTGCGGAACCAGCGGTACATCGCCCTGCACGGCCGAGATGAACCCGTCCATTCGTGCCGTCGACGGCCTCGAGAAGGTCGCCGCCTGCCTCCGCGACGTGAAGGGGCCCTCGTGACCACCAGACTCGATCGCGCCGGTACCGCTGCCGCGCTGGTTCCCCGACCCGAGCGGCTCCTTCTCCGACGCCGCGCGAGTATGCGCTCGCTGCCCCATCGCCGTGACGTGCCGCGCCTACGCGGCCGCTACCCGCCAGTCCGGTGTGTGGGGTGGCCGCGAGTACCGCCGCGGCACCCTCGTCCGCTGAGAACCCGCCTCGTGTGGGACTCCGATCCGGTTGTGGTTGCTCTGTCATTCGGTCCACCACCGCAACGCTGCGTCCGGCCGAACCCGAACCGGCGAGTGCGCGAGGAGCAGCACCGAACTTCTCTGCTACACAGCTACTTAGTTACCACTTCGTAGTTCCGTCCGTTATCTGGCGCGATCATCCAAACTAGTTGGCGCGGGGATCCAACTGTGGCCGTCCGTGACGGGACACCATTGTGTCGGCACCCGAGTGTGTTCGGGTTCACACGTTCGTAATATTCCAAACATGGAGGAGCTGACAGCAATGGCCATCAACTTTGATCTGAGCCCGGAACAGACCGGTCTGCAGAAGGCCGCACGATCGTTCGCCGACGACCGGCTCAGTCTCGTCGAGGGCGTGATAGCTCCTCTGCCGACACCCGAGGCCCGGTTTGCGGCGATCAAGCCGTTCTATCAGGACATGGTGGATGCAGGCTTCTTGAAGGCCCTCGTGCCCGTGGAGTTCGGCGGAACGGCCATGTCTTCGCTCGACTTCGCGTTAGCTGCTGAGGAACTCACACGCGTCGATATCAATGTTCCGACTGCACTGCTCGGCACTGGTTTGGGACTCCAGCCGATCATCCACTTCGGAACCGCGGAACAGAAGGCCCAGTTCTTGCCGCCCTTCGCCGGGAGCGAACCGCTCCTCGCGGCGTGGGCCTTCACCGAAACCTCCGGCGGCGCGAACTTCGACTCCAGCGACCCTTCCACCGGTGTACAGACCTTCGCCCGACTGGACGGAGACGAATGGGTCATCAACGGTGACAAGCACTTCACCACCAACGGATGCGGATTCGACGGAAACGGCGCCGCGCTGATCAGCGTCCTGTGTCGCACCGATCTCACCCTTCCTCCTCAGGAATCGCTAGCGGTGATCGTCGTCCCGGGCGATACTCCGGGCATCAAGGTCGAGTCATACATCGACACGATGGGCCACCGGGCGACCATCTCTCCCCGTATCACGTTCACCGATGTTCGCGTACCCGCAGGTAACCTCATCGGCGCTCCTGGGGACGGCATCGAAATCTCCCGGAAGACCTTCAACTGGACCTCGTCCATCATCGGAGCGGCCTGTGTCGGCCGGATGCGAGCCGCATTCGACTACGCATTCGAGTTCGCCAAGACCGACAAGCGGTCCGGTCCGGTGCCGATCATCGACTACCAGAATGTCGGCTACATGCTCGTCGACATCAAGACTCGGATCGAGGCGGCCAGATACTTCACCTGGAAGGCCTGCGATCTCTACGACAAGACCAACGGCGCGGACGAAGAACTCGGCCACATGGTCAAGGTTTTCGCGTCCGAGCTGTCCGTTCAGGTGGTCTACGACGCGATGCGGATGGTCGGGGTGAACTCGTACGGCGACCAGACACCGATCGCAGGCATCATGGAGGACGTCCTGTGCTTCCCCGTCTACGACGGAGGCAACATGGGTGTACGGCGCCGACAGTTGCATGCGTTGCTCAAGAGCGCGGACTACGACCCCATGGAGTCCTCAGCAGGCATCGCAGCTATCTGAGCCGGCACGGCCGCGATCCGGTGAGTTTCCCGGTACTGGGTGGGCGTGCACTCGAGATGACGCTGGAATGTGCGGGTCAGATGGGAGCTGTCGCAAAATCCCCAGCGGGTGGCGATCTCACTCAACATCACCGAATCCGGTGCCACCTCGAGGTCGCTCATCGCTCCTTGGAGCCGCTCGTCTCGGACACACGCTGAGAATGTGGTTCCGACCGCCTGAAACAACCGGTGCAGGGTTCGCACCGAGATCGCGGCCTCCCGTGCGGCTCCCTCCGCACTGACGCGGCCGAGGGGGATGGTCGCGCGAATGTAGTGCTGCACAATCCGGCGCAACGCCGCATCACGTCGTTCGTCCTCGGATGTCGCGAATGCTCCCATCCTGGACGAGGTTGCCGCGGTGAGAACGTCGGTGAACGACCGTTCGAGTGCTTTCATGGTGATGTCATCCATGTTCGGCTGTTCGCTCCACAGGGCTGACATCATCGTTCCCACAACATGGCCGGGACCGGTGTTCGTGTCGATGGCGCATGAGGTTGCGTCATCGACACGAACCGTCGAGTGCCAATGTTCACGGGGAATCCGGAAGGACAGGACTCGCCAGTTGGGTTCGTTCGACGGCTCCCGGAATTCGAGCGTGTAGGGACGTGTGGTGTCGAAGATGGCGAAGCTGCCCGGACGGACGATGCATCGGCGGCCATCCTGCTCGCCGAAGCAGGTTCCGGACAGCTGCAAATTGACAAAGAGCACCTCCTGCGGTGCTCGGCGGACCTCCGCGGGTCCGTGCGTCAGGAGCTGGGTGCAGGAGGCGATTTCGGCGCCGTTGGTACTTGCCAGTGGTTCCGACCGCACCCACCCCGGTATTCCCTCGGCGGTGGCACTGTGATCGATATGTGCCCGCCCGCGGCGGGGGTAGAGCGGGGTGAAGGCCTCACAGACGACATCACCCCAGTACCTCGCCTGATCCTGCACACCCAGACCAGAGGTGGACCAGTACGGCACGTGTATCCCTCCTGCGCTGAGCACGACCAGCGTGCCGAGGACCAGCACGTATGCCATCACATTCTGCGCACTCGGACCTCCCTGTCAAGTGGAGGGGTCGTCCAGGACATCGGGCACAGACGCCGACAGGGAAACCCCAACTGGAGTTCGGCGACAAGCGCAGGCACAGATCGGTCCGGCGTCATCTCCTGGCCGAGATGGCCCGTTGAACGAAGGAGTGACAGATGACGGACTCGTCCCGTGCGAACGACAAGCTGTTGCGCCCGGAGATAGCTGCGTCGTGGAAGCGATCGGAGCTCGCGGGACTCACTCACGAGATGGGCCTCGAGCGCCTGCAGATCAGCGACTTCGAGTCGTCGAGCCGACTGTTGACCGCGGCCGTACCGGCGCTCGATGGCGTGGCCCGTGACCTGGCGGGTCTGACGTACAGCCTGCTTCTCGCCGATGCGGACTGTCGAATCGTCGGACGCTGGTGCGACCGGCCGACGATCGACAGCACACTCCAGCGCGCCGGCGCAGTGACAGGTTCGAGGTGGAAGGAATCCGATGTCGGAACCAACGGGCTGGGGACTCCCGCCGAAGTTCGAAGCGGGATGTGGGTGCACGGCGCCGAGCACTTTGCGGCCGTCCTGAGCGGCTTCACCTGCTACGGCCTGCCGATCCTGCACCCCGTCACCCGAAGAGTCGAGGGTGTTCTCAACATCACGGTGCATCCGGACGATGCTCACCCCCTGTTTCCGCCGACCCTCGCCCGGGTCGTCGATGACATCGAACAGCGATTGATCGACACGTCGCGGCCGGCCGATTCGCGGCTGTTCCGGGCCTTCCGAGAAGCCTGCAGGACGGGCCGGGCGATTGTTGCGCTCAATGACCACGTCATGCTGGCCAGCACCGCCGCGTTGGCGATGGTCGAAGACCTCGACCTCGACCTCGAGGCGATGCGCGAGATTGCCCGCTCTACTGCCCACCGGGGGGCCTCAACGGTCGAGTCGGTAGTCCTGTTGTCCGGAGCAATGGTCACGGCCCGGGTAGACAGGCTCCAGGACGTAACGCACGGCGCAGTGTTCCGGCTTCGACCGCGCTCCGTACCGAGAGATGCATCGGGTGCAGAGCCTGCGAATCGCGGTCACTTCGTGGGCGCCGAGCCAGCGGCGGCCGCAGCAACCGCCAGCGTGTTCGTCGAAGGTGAGCCTGGGAGCGGCAGAAGCACGGTAGCCAGATCTCTCCTCGACGGGACATCGGTTACTGTGATCGACGCACTTGACTGCCTCGTCGGGGATTCCACGGCGTGGGCCGGGCGGCTTGCAGCTGCAATAGCGGAGCGCGCAGGCGGGCTTGTCGTCGACAATGTCCATGTCCTGCCCGGGGATCTGGTCGACCTTCTGGCTCGCACGCTCAGCGCCGGTCATCACAGCGTGCCGATTGTTCTCACGGGAAATCCGCAGGCGTGGCTTCCCGCTTACGTTCAGTCCTTGGTGCGGCGCTGTCGCCGAATTGTCGCGCTGAAGCCGTTGCGCGAGCGGCGCAACGAAATTCCGGTGCTGGCACAGTCGGTGATCGATGCTCTTCAGCCGGGTCGGACCCATCGATTGGCTCCCGCAACGGTCCGCCTGCTGACGGCCCAACCCTGGCCGGGAAATATTCCAGAACTGCGTGAGGTCCTGCGTCACGCTCTCGCCAACAGACCATTCGGTGCGATCGAGATCGTTGATCTGCCCAAGGAATATCGTTTGCGGCCGGTGCCCTCCCTCGCCGGCCGGGAAGAGGCCGAGCGGCACGCGATCATCGAAGCGCTGCGCCGCTTCGACGGCAACAAGACGCGGGCGGCACAGTTCCTCGGGGTCACCCGCACCACCCTCTACAACCGGCTACGCGCGCTGAAGATCACCGATGACACCGTCCATTTTTTACACAGTTGACGCATCGCTGCCGGAACTACCGTTCGACTACACACCCAAAGCTAGGAGCAGCCGGACCGTCGACCCTGGAAAAAGATGCCGACGGAGACGCGGATCGGGTATCCCGCCCCGGCAATCACGACTCAATCCATCAGGACAAGAACAACTTTAAGGAGCACGCAATGACGATTACTTCCGTTGCACCCTCGACCCAGGTCTCGGCTTTCCTGAGCAATCCGGTCCTGCATCTGATCGACGGCAAACAGGTGTCGGCAGCGTCGGGCGAAACGTTCGCCTCTTTCAACCCGAGCAACGGTGAATCCCTTGCCCAGGTTGCATTTGGCGGCGCGGAGGACGTCGACCGTGCGGTCGCAGCGGCTCGTCGCGCCCTCGACGGGCCCTGGGGCCGTATGACTCCTGCCCAGCGCAGCAAAATCTTGTGGCGGGTCGGCGACCTTCTGGAAGAACGCGTCGAAGAGTTCGCCCTCCTCGAGGCACTCGACAACGGAAAGCCGCTGACCTACGCGCGCCTGGTCGACGTTCCGCTGTCCGCTGACTGGTTCCGGTACATGGCCGGGTGGCCCACCAAGCTCGAGGGCAGCACGATCCCCGTCACCTCCACGGCAGCGCCCGGCGACTACTTCGCCTACACCGTCCGCGAGCCGGTCGGTGTCGTCGCGGCGATCGTCGCCTGGAACTTCCCGCTGCTGCTGGCAGCCTGGAAGCTCAGTCCCGCGCTCGCCACCGGTAACACCGTCATTCTCAAGCCTGCCGAGCAGACCCCGCTCAGTGCAGCCCTGCTCGGTGAGGTGCTTCGTGACGCCGGAGTGCCCGACGGTGTGGTGAACATTGTGCAAGGCGACGGGAAGAACGTCGGCGCCGCCCTCACCGCCCACCCCGGAGTCGCCAAGGTGTCCTTCACCGGGTCGACCGCGGTAGGACGCGAGATCATCTCCTCGGCCCGCGGCAACCTCAAGAAGGTGACCCTCGAACTCGGCGGAAAATCCCCCAACATCATCTTCGACGACGCCGACATCGACGCCGCCATCGAAGGGGCGGCAATGGCCATCTTCTTCAACCAGGGCGAGGCCTGCGAGGCGGGGTCACGACTGTTCGTGCAATCGAAGGTATACGACCGAGTCGTCGAAGGGGTCGCCAAAATCGCCTCCACCCTGAAGGTGGGCGACAGCCTCGACCCCGAAAGCCAAATGGGCCCCCTGGTGTCGCAGAAGCAACTCGACACGGTCCTCGGATACCTCGACAGCGGCAGGGACGAGGGTGCCACCGCACTGACCGGTGGCGGCCGCAAGGGTGACGTCGGATACTTCGTCGAACCGACCGTCCTGGTCGATACCACCCCGACCATGCGAGTGGTCAAAGAAGAGATCTTCGGACCCGTGGTCACCGTCGCCCCGTTCGACGAGGTCGACGACATCGTCCGCACCGCGAACGACATCGACTACGGGCTCGCCGCCGGTGTCTGGACCTCGGACGTGTCCAAGGCACACAACGTCGCCGCACAACTCAAAGCCGGCACCGTGTGGATCAACAGCTACCACGTCCTCGACCCGGCCCTGCCGTTCGGCGGGTACAAGCAGTCCGGCTGGGGACGTGAGCACGGCGGCGCGGTCCTCGACGCCTACACCGAAACCAAAACGGTGATTCTCAAGAAGTAGCAACCCGGACAGATGCCGTGCGTCGCGCGACCGCGGCATCTGCCCGGTGGAATGGCCGAACGCGAGGAGGTCGATCGCAGCAGCAGAGCCACCGTTCGACGCTCGGCTGCGCAGCATGTTGGGAGTTCATGCATCCGATCGCCAGACGTGTCGCTCGATGCCAAAACGTCTGTCGCTGTGCGTCAAGACACGCCGATGGTGTGCTGAAAGAATCGTCAGAGCACGGATAAGAAACTCCGGCGATGCCCCAGAACGATCCGCTGCCACCGAGACGCCCTTCTTTGTGGAGGAGCGTGAGACGAGAGGGAACTAATGGACAACACCACGACCGCGGGTTCTGTTCCCGCCGTTTCGGGTGCGATCAGCAGTTCCGCTGACACGGCCGATCGCCGGTGGCAGATTCCGACCATCCAGCGTCCATGCCTTGCCGAGACACACGGTCGGCAAAGGCGCTTGCCCATAGGAGAGGTCTTCGGTCCGGGGACGCTGGCGCGCTGCCGCGAACTATACGAAATCCTGCTGAAGACGGGAACGTCGACAGCTGAGGGCAGGTGGATGACCGACTTCGCGATACGGTGGTCGCCCTACGGCGGTTCCAGTGCCGCGGAACTTCTCGAACACTTCGGAGTCACGCGCCAGAGATACCTGGAGCTGCTTCGGATTACGCTGGGGCCTGCACCATCCGATCTGCCCCGCATCCGGGACCTCAAACGCGAGTTGACCATTCACTTGGGACGTGCGTGGACGGCGCGCCGGTGATATTCGTGTCTGCACAGTTGGATCCCGCAACCGCGTTCGACGTGGCCGACTACCGACCGGCCGCCCGGGATTACAGAGTGGTGCGGGCCCTTTCCAGGACTGCAGATGGTCTCGGACTCGGCCCTCACACTGCTGACGAACAAGACGATCAAGGAGAGACCACCATTTCCAGCGACACCGACGACCGCATCCGGCAACTGCTGGCGCAGTACGACACCCCTCAGGCGTGCGCCGCTGAGCTGCTATGTGACCGCCATCCCGACGACAAGGTGGCCTTCACCGTCGTCGAGAGTGATCTGACAACAACGGATCTGACGTACGGTGACTTGAGGCGGAAGTCGGCGCAGTTCGCTGCCGCACTGGCCGAACTGGGCATCGAGCCGGGCGATCGCATCGCGACGTTGATGAGCAAGTCCGCGCAGCTGGTGGTTGTCTTGCTCGGCATCTGGCGCCGAGGTGCGGTGCATGTTCCACTGTTCACCGCGTTCGCACCGCCCGCCATCGGGTTCCGATTGGAATCGAGCGAAGCGAAGATCGTCGTCAGCGACGCCGACCAGCTCGACAAACTCCAACCCGGCGAGGATATTCCGGCCGACGCGCCATGGTTGGTGATCGCCGCCGACAGCACCGAGAACCCGGCGCAGTTACGCCTGGACGACCTTCTTGCCGGATACACCCCGGACGACCCCCGCGGCAACGCCGTCGCCGTGGGCGGCCAGGGTCTGCTCGTGCAACTGTTCACCAGCGGGACAACGGGCACTCCGAAGGCCGTGCCGGTCCCGGTGCGTGCCCTGGCGTCGTTCCACGCCTACCTGGAATTCGGGCTCGATGCCCGGCCGGACGACGTCTTCTGGAACGCCGCCGACCCCGGCTGGGCCTACGGCTTGTACTACGCGATCCTGGCGCCCCTGGCATCCGGGACGTGCAGCGTCCTGCTGCATGCCGGCTTCTCCGCACCGCTGACCTGGCAGATCATCGAACGACTCGGCGTGACGAACTTCGCGGCCGCGCCCACCGTGTACCGCAGCCTTCGCGCAGACCCGACGCCGATTCCCGCAGGAATCAGTCTGCGGCGCGCATCGTCCGCGGGCGAACCGCTCACCCCCGACGTGGTGGGCTGGTCGAAAGAGGTTCTCGGAGTCGAGGTACACGATCACTACGGGCAAACCGAACACGGCATGTTCATCTCCAACGCCTGGCACGATGCGCTCGCCACCGATGTGCCGGCCGGGTCGATGGGCAAGCCATTGCCGGGATTCGTTTGCACGGTGCTCGCCGACGACGCCGACGAATTCGCATCCCCGGGCACGATGGGACGCGTGGTGATCGACACCGTCAACAGCCCGCTGCTGTGGTTCCCCGGCTACATCGACGCCCCCGAGAAAACGGCGCAGCGATACACAGAAGATGGTCGCTGGTACCTGACCGGTGACGTGGGGTTGGTCGACTCCGACGGGAACTACTTCTTCTCCGCTCGCGACGACGACGTCATCATCATGGCCGGCTACCGAATCGGCCCGTTCGACGTCGAGAGCGTACTGGTGCTTCACAACGATGTCATCGAAGCCGCCGTGGTCGGACTGCCCGACGAGCTTCGTGGTGAGGTACTCGAGGCGTTCGTGGTCCTCCGCCATGAAGTGGTCGGCGACGACGAACTCGAGGCCGAGCTGCAGACGCTCGTCAAACGAAAGTTCGCCGCGCACGCCTACCCGCGGCGGGTGCACTTCGTGCCGAGCCTCCCCAAGACACCCAGCGGAAAGGTACAACGTTTCCTGCTCCGCAAACAGGAAATCGCACGGCAATGACCACGAAGATCTGACGCCGCGCCCGGCCACCGACCACCGACCACCACGTGAACATCGATACGACCAGATCCCCCTGTTCGGGATCTCGCTGAACAACGAACTCGAGGCCCCGAAATGCCCACTCTTCTCGTATATGCGTTCCTCGCAGTACTCCGCATCCTCATGCCCGGTGTAGGTAAGCGGGCGCTTGGCAACTTCCTTCTCACATCAGCGCTCACCCGCTCCTACCTAGGGTGGTCGCCCGCCACACACAATGCGGCCCTGTCACGGACGGATCCGGTGGTTGAGGAGCCGCTCACTGGTGGTCAGGCTTCGCGACGAGTGGGCATCTCGAGGTGAGTCGGTGCTCCGCGTGCGGAGTTGAGTAGTTCTTGTCGATGCGATGGGTGGCCGGCCGGTGGGAAGCGATTAGCTCAGGCACTGGCGGCCATCCCCGATGACGGGTCGTGCCGATTCCACACCCGCCACTTCAGCCACTAGCTATTCACGTGGGACCGACCGAAAGGAGATCTTTGATACAGACTTTCGCGCAAGATGCCAGCTGAACCTCACAACGCGCCGCGGCATATCCACGGGGGGAATGCCGCAATATCCGACGACCGAATGATGTATTCATCGGCCGCTCGAGCAGTCCCGCCCGACATCTTCATCAGCGGGACACCCCACTATCACCATCGCAATGTAGGCGTCCGATGTCCCCCACCACCAGAACACACCCCAGCCCAACTACTTCACCACTCCAAGCCGCATATGCCGCAGAACAGCCCTGGCGCAGAACAGCACCAGCCCTGCCGCCCGCCAACGTCCCCTCACACAACCCGATTTCTTGTCGATTTGCTGTGGCGGATCCTGGCAGATGGCCTCTCGACGATCCGCTCCATCTCGAGCGAATGAGGAGTATGCGCATCGGCCTCAGTGCAGGGCGGGCGCAATGACCCGCCGCGATGGCACTCTGGCGATCCAACGATGCAGGAATTGTGGCACATTGCTGGCGCCCTTGATTGCCGCGTGTTCGGCTTGCCACGGCGTCGATCTCGAATCGGTGCCCTCCAGCGGCATCGGGTCCATCGTCTCGTCCAAGGTGATGCATCGCGAGCTGGACGGCCCCCAGAACAGTCTCGTCTCGCGCACCATCGCGATCGTCGCACTCGACGACGGCCCCTGGGTGTACTCGTGGATCGCCGGGCATATTCCGACCCATTCCGGGCAGCCGGCACGCGTCGAGTTCCAACCGTCGGCAATGGACGAACGACTGCCACTGTTCTCGGTTCAGTCTGACCAGGATCCGTGATTCTCATCCGCAGCGGGTAATTCTCATCCGCAGCGCCGATGACGACGGCGGCCGCGGCAAGATCCTAGCGGGAGTTTCCTAGATAGCTGTGGCTTCGGTGCGATTAGCGCTGGTGGGAGCTGGTTTTGGTGTGGTCGGGGTGTATTACCTAAGTCGGTGGCGGCCGGTCATCGGGTGGGTGCGTAGCGGTC
>RRBB01001007.1:0-436 GCA_006543605.1 Rhodococcus sp. WS4 | reverse complement strand
CCCCGAACCCCACCGCCCAACCGGACGAACTCGCCGGCGGCCGGTTCGACTCCCTCGGGCCGCAGCTACGCCTACCTCTACATCGCCAACAGCCCCGACGGCGCGATCGCCGAAACCATCTGCCGAGACCTCCCCTTGGACCCATCGATCGCCCGGATCGTTCCTGCCTCCGCCGTGACCGGCCGCACCCTGACCGCCCTCACCGTCACCCGCACCCTCACCACCGCCGCACTCCACGGACCTCACCTCTCGGCGGTCGGACAAGACCTCTGGCTCACCAAATGCGAAGCCCGGCACTACGTCACCACCCGCCGCTGGGCCCACGCCATCCGCGCCGCCGACCCCGACCTCGACGGACTCGCCTACCGGCCCCGGCACAACGAAGACACCCTCGCCTGGATCCTCACCACCGACCCAGCGATCACACCCCACCCCC
>RRBB01001006.1:0-437 GCA_006543605.1 Rhodococcus sp. WS4 | reverse complement strand
CGACCCGAGACGGAACTGCGAGCAGCGTCGTCCGCACCCTCACCGCCCAGCTCACCGAACTCAAACGGCGTCACCGTGACGAGATAGGCGCGCTCCAACAGGCGCTCGAGGCCGCACACGGCGAGAATCTCGAACTACGTCGCCGCCTCGGCGCCCAAAGCGCCCTCCACGACACCAAGGCACCCTGACGCTCCTCTTGCAGACGCGTACGCAAACGATCTACCAGCGTAGACACACAAATTTACGCTCATTACCCCAGATAACAGATCGGGATTACTCGACTTATCCCGACCCCGGAATTATCCCGATGCGGGTATCGAAGCGGCGGTATTGATGCAGGTGGGGGCATCTCCGGATGAATTCGGGTCGGGATAATCCCGCGTGTTCCAGGCTCTGTCGGTGGGGCAGGTTGCTCCACCGACGGAGGAGGTGTCCGA
>RRBB01001005.1:0-437 GCA_006543605.1 Rhodococcus sp. WS4 | reverse complement strand
GGCGTCCCGATGACTAAGGTTGTCTGTTGCTGCCTGACACAAGATATTGATTCCCGTCAGGTACGGATAACTAGATGTTGCGTACGGTGGCCGGCTTCGGACGCCCCAACAACCATCGGGAGGTTAATCAGCGGATGGCCAAGACAGACGCACGCAGTCCCCGCACCGAACGCGGGACCATCGCCCTGCAGGACGCGTCGCAGGATATCTGGGACAAGAAGTACCGGCTCAAGAGCAAGGACGGTACGCCGGTGGATGCCAGCGTCGACGGTACCTGGCAACGCGTCGCCGGCGCCCTTGCCGATGTCGAGGACAAGGCCTCCCGCGAACACTGGTACGGGCGCTTCCTCTGGGCCCTGCGCAACGGCGCCATCCCGGCCGGCCGGATCATTTCCAATGCCGGCGCCCTGCGGCACAAGCCGGCAACCTCGACCATC
>RRBB01001004.1:0-438 GCA_006543605.1 Rhodococcus sp. WS4 | reverse complement strand
CTTTTCCTCCTCTGAAGACAGTGCATTAGACGTTCTGCGGTCTGACGTATTATAGTTTTCCAGCTCGAGATCTGAAAGTGAAGGGTTGTTGAGCGTGAATAGCAAATTCCTGTTTTTAATGTTCAACAGTGCTGGGCTCAACGAGTTCAGTGGTACTGGCGTGTCCTTGTGCACGTCAACTTCGGGGTTTCTCGCCAATTTTTCCGGTTCCTTGGAGCTGAACGCATCAACAGAAACACAGTGTACGGCGCTACCCGATAAAATGCAGTAAACGGGCGTGACCATGATAAGCGATGGTTGGATGTATCTTTGTAGTAGTATCTACTGAGCTGGAGAAAATTGCCTGGAGGAGGTATGTGTAGATGCAGAACCACCGCATTGGCCTCGAGACTTGGGGCGATTGAGGCTAAAGGTCACGGGACACGAGAAGTTTAGAAT
>RRBB01001003.1:0-438 GCA_006543605.1 Rhodococcus sp. WS4 | reverse complement strand
GGTTCGCTGCGCAACCCCGCCGCCTACAACAACGTCTACGGCTTCCGCCCGTCCCAGGGACGGGTGCCGCACGGCCCGCAACCGGAACTGTTCGTCCAGCAACTGGCCACCGAAGGCCCGATGGGGCGCAGCGTGGCCGACCTGGCCCGGCTGCTGGCCACCCAGGCCGGCTACGATCCGCGCTGTCCGCTGTCGTTGCGCGACGATCCGCGCAGGTTCGCCGACGACCTCGGGCGCGACTTCCGCGGAGCCCGGCTCGGCTGGCTCGGCGACTACGCCGGCTACCTGCCGATGGAGGAGGGCGTGCTGGAGCTTTGCGAAGCCGCGCTGGGCGATTTCGCCGAGCTGGGCTGCGACGTCGAGGCGTGCCTGCCGGACTATCCCCTGGAGCGCCTGTGGCGCACCTGGCTGGTCCATCGCCAGTGGCTGGTGCAGGGC
>RRBB01001002.1:0-438 GCA_006543605.1 Rhodococcus sp. WS4 | reverse complement strand
CATCTCCTCTGTTACCATTGCTGACCGGGCAAGACACGCTGGAGATACTGCATTTCTGCCAGCATGGGTCCAAGGTGTTCGGTATGCAGTCCTTTTTTACCGCCAGTGCGATACGCCTGCTCTTGCGGTACGTTCAATGTGGCTTCGTTGATCCCGGCAAAAACTTCGGCTTCCCACGCTGCGCGTAAAGTGCGTGGATCAACCGCAATACCCTCTTCACTCAGTGCAATATCAATCTCGTCGGCATCGAACAGTTCGGCGGTAAAACGCCACAACTTGTTGATGGCCTGCTGCATCTTTTGCCCTGATACGTCAGTACCATTGCCCAGTCGCTCCAGCCAGCCACGACTAAAACGCAGGTGATAGCGCGCTTCTTTAATTGCTTTGGCAGAAATCGCCGCCAGTTGCGGATCACGGCTTTCCATCAGACGGGTAAAG
>RRBB01001001.1:0-439 GCA_006543605.1 Rhodococcus sp. WS4 | reverse complement strand
GCGCTGGCCTTCGCTCCAACCGCGGGAAATCAGCTCGGTGAGGTTGCGATAGCCCTTCGCGTTCATCGCCAGCAGGCTCAGGCGACTGAGCGGGCCATCTTCCTCGCGGCTGGCGAGCCAGATGTCGGCCCCGCAGATCGGCTTGATGCCGGCGCCCATGGCGGTCTTGTAGAACTTCACCAGCGAGCACATGTTGCTCTGGTCGGTGACCGCCACCGCCGGCATGCCCAGCCCTGCCACTGCCTTGGCCAGGGGCTTGACCCGGACCAGGCCGTCGACCAGGGAGAATTCGGTATGCAGACGCAGGTGAACGAAGGATACGGTCATGAAGGCCCCGGAGCAGAAATAACGCAAAAACGACAAGGCCCGGATTGTACCGGGCCCGGTGGCAAAGCTACAGGTTCAAGAGCGGACGATGCGCCTCGGCTGCGCCGAGAAG
>RRBB01001000.1:0-439 GCA_006543605.1 Rhodococcus sp. WS4 | reverse complement strand
GAGTTCTTCACCGGAAAAGTGCCTCTCGAACTGGCCGAATCTGGACCTTCAGTAGCCCACATTCTCCCAGGTCAAAGGCACTTTTCCGCTATCCGACACGCGCTAAGCTCATGAGCCATCAAGGTATAGTTGACCCGATCCGACCGGTCCAACAGATCCAATTCCGAGGGAGTTAGAGGTACCGGTATGTCACCCGGCGGTAACACCACGGGGGGCGCGCTTTGGACGCGGGCCGGCGAGCCCTGGTTTCCTCGGCACAGCGTCTCTCGGCACCGCCTCGAGCTGGCCAGTGAGGATGCCTGCGCGTAGTTGTTCGTACGGCGACGATATGCGGTCGGGGTCCGACCGTGCATCACCTCCGGTCAGCGCGGTTCGTGGACGCTTGCTCGCCAGACGCCCGGGGTGACGCCGACGGCGCGTTTGAAGGCTCGAATGAACG
>RRBB01000999.1:0-439 GCA_006543605.1 Rhodococcus sp. WS4 | reverse complement strand
CC
This sequence comes from Rhodococcus sp. WS4, assembly GCA_006543605.1. Lineage (GTDB taxonomy): Bacteria > Actinomycetota > Actinomycetes > Mycobacteriales > Mycobacteriaceae > Rhodococcus_F. The sequence continues at coordinate 437 of RRBB01000999.1, read as the reverse complement.
CGAAGCCCGCGCGGTGGCCGGCGGCAAGCGGGTCAAGCTGGCGCTGTGCGGCGCCGCACTGAACGGCCAGAAAATGGAGCTGGAGCCGCTCGCACGACTGATCTACCGGTACATCCTCGCCGGCCATCGCCAGCGCGCCCTGCAGCATCATCGCGCGCCCGGGAGCGACGGCAGCGGGGCCTGAAGCGAGCAACGCTCAGGCTGCGCGCTGGCGTTGCCAGTCCACCGCGGCTTTCAGGCGCGCCACCACCTTGCGCACGAAGAGCGGGTCGTCCGCCACGCAGAGCTCCGCGCTGACCCATTCCGGCCAGCCGGCCCCCTGGCGTTCGCGGGCACCCAGCAGGCGCTCGACTTCGTCGCGCACGGCGCGCTCCAGGCGTTCGCTGGCACGATTGCGGGACAGGTGGAGGCGCAGGCAGGCCTGTTTCTCGCGCTCC
>RRBB01000998.1:0-439 GCA_006543605.1 Rhodococcus sp. WS4 | reverse complement strand
GCGCACCACTGTTCCGCCAGATAGAAGAAAGCGGCGCAGATCTGGTGGTCACCGACTGCGAAACCTGTAAATGGCAGATTGAGATGTCCACAAGTCTTCGCTGCGAACATCCGATTACGCTACTGGCCCAGGCGCTGGCTTAAACTCCTTTCTGATGCCCGGTAAGCATGTGGTTACCGGGCATTTTTGCGTACACGATTCCGTGCCCAATGTATGCGTTGCAACGCAGTGAAAATTCCTCTGAAAACGTCTCGCAAAGGCTGAAACTGGCAGATGTCAAAGGCCTGGGATAACCGTAATGTCGCGTCATCATAAATATCAGGTGACGGACAACCATGACCGAATCAACAACCTCCTCCCCGCATGATGCGGTATTTAAAACCTTTATGTTCACACCCGAAACCGCACGGGATTTTCTCGAAATACATTTACCAGAACC